>DUMB01000085.1 GCA_012840085.1 Clostridiaceae bacterium | reverse complement strand
CTTCCGGCTTCCTTCAGATTCCACCTCGCGATGGACACCCTTGCCGTCTGCTAGTGGTTGGCAACTGCCTGCCCCCACAGCGGACTTTCACCGCCTAGCTACGTGCCATGCGTGGCACACGCAAAAAAACTGTTCGGTATATTTGAACAGTTTTTTAAACAGTTATTTCAAAACAGTTATATTTATGTAGGACAGTTATACCAAACAGTTATACCGAACAGTTATATCGGCCAGTCTTTTAAATGTTCAGTTTCCTGTGCTTAAATATTCAGTTTCCAATATATAAAATAAATATTCAGTTACCAGTATTTAAGTATTCTGTTTCCTATTTCAAATATCCAGTTTCCTGTATTCACTTGGTGACATGCCCGTATTTCGTTTAAAAACGGTGGAAAAATGCCCTGAGTTAACAAAACCGCATAGCTTTGCAACTTCTTCTATTGATTTTTCATTTTCCCTAAGTATTTCTTTTGCGTTCTCCAAGCGTATTTTCATCAAATACTGATAAGGTGTCTGGCCTGTATAATCCTTGAATACTCTTTTAAAATGACAGGGACTCAGGTAAATCATATTACAGATATCGTTAATGCTTATACTGGCACTGTAGTATTCATGCATAAATTGGATAGCCTTGTTGATATACTTGTTATCCTTGCTAAGCTTACTTTTATTTGCTGCAGGGTCTGCACTCAAATCCCGAAGCAGTTGAAAAACAATCTGTATACATATGCCTTCAAGCATCAGTGGAAAAGACTCTCCGTAGTCCATCATTTCCCGTTGAAAATTACCTATCAAATCCAGCAGCTGCTTGCTGTATACATTTTGAATCCGTTTAAATTCATATTCGCCTCCTCCTGCTGCTTCTTTCGCTATCCTTCTGAAAAAATTCTTTTCTACAGCTATGTGTATGTACTTGTCATACCTTTTTTTGTTATCATCGGGTACACCATAAATCTCTTCCCAAGGCTGAATAACCAGTAAACTACCTTTCCGAGGTTTATATGCACAGTTATTTATTTTAGTTACCGGAGCATCTGAAAAGAACAGCAGAAAATGATAATCATCAACACACATTGCTTCTCCCAATACATACTCTTCTGGTTCAAAAATAGCCATGTACTTACAAATGTAAGATTTGGTCCTTGAATACATATCTCGTGGTATAAGCTCAATAAAGTAGTTAAAATCCAGTTTCATATATTCCCCCAATATTGTTATAGGAATCCGTTAATATAAATTCATTTCAAAATTAATAAAAAAAAGAAATAAAAATTAATATAAGATTTATACAAATTAATATAAACTTTATATAGATTAATTCAACACGTACCCACACATACTCCTTCAAATTCAAAAATATTTATAAACAGCTATCAGGCACAGCCTTACATAAAAAAGTCCTGTTGATAATATGCTCCTAATTCATACTATCAGCAGGATTTACCCTGGTCAATAATTTATATACCTGGATATTAATACCATTTATTTCTTTTTTACCGGGAAACAAACCTCCGTTACAAACTCATCAGGGTTTTGCGTTTGCGCCGGGCTAACATGGTAAATATTGAACATAGCGCCATTGAATTCGTAGTCATTATCTCTGATCCAATTTGCTACTGCCTGATTTACGGCAGTAATCTGCTCATAGCTTCCTTTAAATGTTGCGGAAGCAACAAGTACAGCCGGAACGGTTTTAAATACCACATTCTCCGTGTTTTGATAGCTTCCCTGCACTGAAATCTGTATTTCCACATCCGGGTCATGTTCTTTATATTCCTTGTCATGATATATGGCGATGGAATTGCAGGGGTTGGCATACTGCACGTTTAAAGAAGCTAATTCATTCATCATCTGCTCCCAAAGTACGCCCTCATTATCATAAGAGGGTATTGTTTTTCTAAGACTTGCCACGTATCGCTGCGGCATTTCCTTTAAAACTACGCTATACTCCATAACATAATCATCCTTTCCGATTCGATTGATGGTTGTTTCAAGAATCCGTAATTGCCTGCTGGTTTTTTCAGACAGCTCTTTAAGCTCCGCCTGTTTTAATAAAAGATATTCCTTCAAAGACTGCGGATCATTGTAAACTTTCAGAATCTCGGAAATAACAGACAAGCTGAATCCCATATCCTTGAGAGCATTGATTCGATTTGCAATGGGCAGTTGTGCTTCACTGTAATACCTGTAGCCTGTGAATTCATCAATGCTTTCAGGAACAAGCAGCCCGATTTCATCATAATGACGCAGCATGCGAATACTGATTCTTGACAGTTTTGAAAAATCTCCGATCTTCAACATAGTACAAACCTCACACACGTGTGTATTTTTGAACTCATTTTCAGTTTAGAGTATACCATTATGTGAGAGTCAACAGATTTTTTGAAAAATTTGAATAAGATAAATTATTATATATTGATAACATTTGATGCTCCTCATGACTAAAGTCAGAGGCTTTCAGCTAAATTTCGCAAGAGCATGGTTACTCCCGATATTTCCTTTTCCAGTTCATCGCATTCAACCTGCTGGCTGCGTATATAGCTGTCAAAGAGATGAGCCTTTTGTGGCAGTTTTTCTTTTAGTTCGTTAGCCCTTTTTATTATCAGTTCCTGTTGTTTATTATTGAGACTGGCTAATTCATCATCTTCAATGATCTTTTCGTCAATCAGTCTTACTCCCGTACTGTTAAATATCTTAAGCCATTGCTCTCTTGTAGGATATTTTGCGCTGGTATTATCATTTCCATAAGCATCGTCTATAATGATGTAACCGCCATTCTTCACAGTGTTTTTCAGCAGTGTTATTGTTTCTTCCCAGTTACCCAAGACATCTCCCACAGCTCCATAAATTACAATATCATAATCCTTTTCAGTTTTTACTGACTCATTAATATCTCCCACTTTAAACTCACACAATTTCTCAACACCGAATTCTTGTGCTTTATTTATTGCAAAATCAATAAACTCCGGAATAATATCAATTCCCTTTACCCTGCAACCAAGTTCCCTGGCCAAGTTAACACTTACCGCTCCTTTGCCGCACGCTAAATCAAGTATCCTGGTTTCAACTGATACATGAACATGCTTTGTAATCATATTCAATATATCCTTCGGTGATGAACCTAACTCCCATAAATCCTGCAATAAATATGGCAGATATGGAATCAGCTCTATTGATTCAGCCGTCAATGATTTTGCAAGTTTTTCTTCGACAGTCTTCATAATGCTTTTCCCCTTTTATACAGCATCTCGTTAGTTAAGAGATGGTACGGTTTAATTAAGAAAGGGGTGGCTGCAGCTGTCCTCCAAGTCAGGCAGCTGAATCGTCTCTCGTCACTATGTCTTCACCTAAGACAACAGAACTTTCCCCCTTCCTTAGACAGCAGAACCGTCCCCCCTGTCTTAGACCCCCTGTCTTAGACAGCAAAACCGCCCTTATGTCTTGAATTCCTGCGTCTTGAGTCAGACAGCATAACTATCTTCCTGTCTTGTTGTTGTCCCTGCATTAAGCCGTCTCCTTTGTAATTGGCAGGCTTGTCTTCTGTCTTCTTATGCATAGGAAATGCAACCATAAGAATAAAAGTCCTCTCGTTGTGCTCAGTCTTTATAAATCCTCCGTAAGCTTCCACCACTCTCTTGACATTTTTTATGCCCAATCCATGGAACTTTTCATTTTTTGTTGAAATATAATCTCCATTTCGAATATTCAGACAGCCATTATATGAATTTTCAATCTTTATAAGAAGCTGGCTGTTTTTGGTTCTCGCTTCCACAGATATGAACCTTTCTTCCGGGTTGTCAAGCTTTGTACACGCTTCAATAGCATTTTCCACTGCATTTCCCAATACAACGCAAAGGTCAGCATCGTTTACAGACAGCTGCCTTTGAATGCTGCAGGTACAATAAAACTGAATACCTGCTTTCTTTGCCATTAGAGAATAATAGCCCAAAATAGAATTAGCTACAACATTCTCACAGAATATGGGAAGCGGCTCAGTCTCAATGATATCTTCATATTCGCTTAAGAAATGTTTCAGCTCATCATAACGCCCATTCTCACATAATCCATTGATTACACCGATAAAGTGGCGGATATCGTGCTTGATTTCCAGAATCTCATTCACCCGTTCGCTTAAAGCATCATAATATTCCTTCTGTATAGCAATTTGCTGCTTCGCCTGCGAAAGCTGAATGGAAGATATTGCATAATCATTGTACAGCTCTGCAATGCGTAATGCGTAAACAATGCTAAGTATCGTCATTTGTACCGAGAGCGAAACTATAAGTGCCAATGACATGTTGATGTAAATGTTACCGTTTATATAATAACAGTCAATAATCAATCCTGAAAGAGCAAGTAAAGATCCGCAATAAACCAGAATACCCAACCTTTTCATCTGATGTCTCTCATTATATATCTTAAAAAATGAATAAAACTCCAATAAAAAAGTTGAAACAGGCAGAATTATTGTCAGGTGACGGTTATAAAATCCATGTGGAGTAAAATAATACACCAGGTATATCACAGTATAGTATAAGAAAAAGCCATACTTTTCTTTCCGTGAAAAAGCAACTCCGAATTGCCTCTGTATCATAAAGATCATCAGGAACTTAAGAATAAAGGTGGCAAGGAACATAAGCTCATTGGTATCTTCATAGGAAAGATTGAAAAATACCTTGCTCTGCCAGAAGCTATAGAATTCTGTGGTCAACATGAGGCGCATCAGCACTAAGAAAGACATAGCCGGAAGCCAGGCTAAATATAATCCCCTGCGTGAAGACAGCATGTACACGACAGTCAGAACGAAGAATGAAAACAGCACCGTTCCAAACAAAATTAAGCGAATGCTGCCTCTGTCGTTGTTTTCCTGTATAGTGCGTTCATAATCCTTTAAAACAGGAGCCATATATAGTCCTGAAAAACGCGTGCTGGCAACCTCAATAACTATTTCGTGAGTTTCTCTGGGGGACAATGTCACAGGGTAAAGTTTTGCTTTAGGAACTGTATGTATTTCATTTATGTTTTTTGATACAATGCCGCTCTCAGCAGTCCTAACACCATCAATAAATACACGGTAAGCACAGCCGAAATCCGGCAAGTAGACTGTTACAGGCTGTGAATATTTCAACCCTTGCAAAGTGAGCCGATAGCTTGCGAAGCCCTCAGCAGTCAGCCATTTCCCATCAATTTTGTATTTTGACCAATAATCCGGTACTTTGATGAAAAAATCTGATTTATCATCCTGCTGTGGTTCAGTGACAATCAGACGGTTCCAAAAAAATTCCCAACTTCCGTCCAGAATAATTGTCCGGTCAGGAGAAAGCGTCTTTAAATTTATGCTTCCGTCAACCGCTGTTGGAGCATCTGTAAGGCTATGATAAAATATTGTATAAAAAACCGGTAAATGGGTAAACAGTATTATATATATCAATCCCAAAATCAGATAAACTTTCACATGCTTTGATTCTTTCATATCAAAGAACCTCTTCTTGCACCCATAATATACTATCTCTTTTATTGTTTATAATTAAAAGAACGACGTTGATGCCCTGTCTGTATGCAGCTATGTTTATTTGTACATGCTTGTATACTACTATGTTTATTTATAGTATAGCAGTTACTTATTGGTAACTAATAATACAATATCACATTATGCTTATTATGTCTACTGCTTAAGTGAAAATGAATTTTTTACATACCATCAAAAATAAAGAGCCCTAAAACCTTTCTATTTCAATAGTTTCGGGCTCGTTTTATTTCATTCCGATATTGTTTTAATTCTTGGCTATCTCGTTTTGTTTCATTCCAAAATCGTTTTACTCCATCCTGATGCAGAATTACGGATATTGCAGCAACTACAGCACATCAAAATCAATGTAATGATATCGTTGTGTTTCTCAGCTCAGAAAGAGCTTTTGAAATGTCCAGCATACCCCAGCCGGTTTCTATGTCATATCCCTCAGGTCCCAGATCTTTGGCGGAATTGTACAGGAGTTCCCTCAGCTGGGCAGCAGTAAGCTCAGGATTCTCTTCAAGAAGCAGCGCTGCAGCGCCTGTTACAAATGCAGCGGCATAGGAGCTCCCATTTACCTTTACCGGTTTTGAACTGTTGTTAATTGTTGCCGTGGGAATATTCGTACCGGGAGCCAGCAGCTTCACTGAGGAATTACGCTGAGAAAAGTATGCCGCTTCATTTTTTTCATTTGCCGCACCAACTCCAATGACTGTTTCGTAAGCCGCAGGATAATAAACAACCTTGGGTGAACTGCGGTTGGAATTGCCTACAGCAGATACCACGATAACATTCTTCTCCCCTGCGTAAGCGATGGCTTCTCTTAGCTTATCACTGTCTGATGTTATTCCTGCGCTAATGTTGATAATCCTGCAGCCGTAAAGATCGATAGCATCATAGATTGCCTGGCAGATTGCCTCAATTCCGCCATTTACCGGCATACCGGATGCGTATCGGCTGTAGAAGACCAGCGGCACAATTTCTGCATCAGGTGCAACGCCTTCTATGCCAAAAACTTCAGACCCAAGAATTATTCCGGCCACTGCCGTACCATGACCGACAAGGTCATTGGTACCCATTTCAGGAAAAACATAGTTTTTCCCCTCGATGACATTTGAGTCATCTAAATATTTACAGGAAATGCCGGTGTCTATGAGCGTAATGCGTACACCACTTCCAACATGTCTTGATGCATCTGTGCCAGACAGCGGCCGCACATTTTCACCGGCCTTTGCAAAAACAGGCTGATTCAGAACAAATATTAAAACAAGTACAGTAATTATTATTCTGGTCTTTTTATATCTCATAGTCCTTTCCCTTTTAGCCACCCCGGAAAACCCGGGGTGGCCTTTTTAATATATTTAGTGCTTTATTTTATCGGGTATTTTTTTATTAAATATTTATTTTATTTGATATTTCTTTGGCATTTTATTTTATTTGGTATCTTAATTTATTTTTTATTTTTGATTATTTAGCATTTTTGATAATGTAATTAATCAATCTTAAGAAAACTGTACTGCACTCTGCACGCGTGCTGGTTGCCTTCGGATCAAATATATTTCCTTCCTTGCCTTTGATTAATCCGAGACTGCGGCAGATGTTCACCGATTGCTTAGCCCAGGAGCTTATTTTCTCATCGTCGCTGAAAGGCATTCCTTCAGCTATATTCGAAAGGTCAAAGCCCATATGCTTCAAATAGTTGACAATTATTACGCATAATTGTTCTCTTGTAACCTCATCATTGACACCGAAGAATCCGTTTCCGTATCCCGATACGATGCCGCTGTTTGAAGCCCACGCCAGTGCTTCGCTGTAATAAGCATTTGGAACGTAATCCTCGAATGAGCATTCTCCTCCCGACGGGCTTCCTGCAAGCCTCCACAGCACGGTTACAAACATTTCCCTTGTCAGTTTGCCGTTAGGATCGAATTTGCCGCCTCCAACACCTTTAAACAGGCCTCGGGCTGCTGCGGATTTGATGTTATTTTCCGCCCAGTGTCCCTTTATGTCCGTAAAGGAAATATCACATTCTTCAAAATAGTATTTTCCTGATACCGGTGCTATAAAGGTCAGCTTGCCGTTTTCATTTATGCTCATCGGAACATACACCTTTTTACCGTCTACCAGATAGTACGCTACAAAGCAGTCTGCATTAGCCGTCGAAGGTATTCTGAAGATAACCTTCTGACCGGAAATCGCTGCCAATGAGTAGGTAGTGTCATCAGTTGGCTCCTCTTCTTCAGTTGATTCTTCTTCACCAGGTGATTCTTCTGTAGTATCGCCGGATGATTCACCACCAGGAACAACGGGTGATTCACCGCCAGGAACACTAGGACTTTTTACTGCGAAGTTCGCAGTGGCTTTTACATTACCTTCAGGCATTGTAAAGGTTATAGTAGCGGCCTTGGCGTCATTGACGCTCACACCTTCCAATGTCCAGCCGGCGAAATCATAGCCTGGATTAGGAACCGCTTTAAGTGTTACTGTATCACCCGGTGTATACAATCCACCGCCGGTGACAGTTCCTCCTTTGGCAGCAATTACTTCAACCTGGTATTGAACGGGTTCAAGCTCTTCTTTCTCGAAGCCGGCTGTGGCAACTACATTACCATCCGGCATTGTAAAGGTTATGGTAGCAGATTTGGTATCATCAACGCTCACGCCTTCCAATGTCCAGCCGGTGAAACGATAACCGGATTCAGGAACTGCTTTAAGCGTTACTGTATCGCCTGGGATATACAATCCACCACCGGTGACACTTCCTCCGCTGGAAGCGTTTGTTATAACTGAACGTTTAGGTGCGAAATTCGCTGTGGCTTTTACATTACCATCAGGCATTGTGAAGGTTATGGTGGCAGCCTTGGTATCAACGCCACTCACGCCTTCCAATGTCCAGCCTTTGAAATAATAACCGTCATATGGAGTAGCTTTAAGAGTTACTGTCTCACCAGGAGCATACATTCCACCGCCACTGACGCTTCCTCCTTCGGTTACAACTGTTTCAACCTGGTATTGGACAGGTGGCAGCTCTTCTTTTTCGAAGTTAGCAGTAGCAACTACATTACCTTCCGGCATTGTAAAGGTTATCGTAGCAGATTTGGTATCATCAACGCTCACGCCTTCCAATGTCCAGCCGGTGAAACGATAGCCGGATTCAGGGACTGCAGTAAGTGTTACTGTATCACCTGGGATATACGATCCGCCACCGATGACACTTCCTCCGTTGGTAGCGTTTGTTGTAACTAAGCGTTTAAATGCGAAATTCGCAGTGGCTGTTACTTTTCCTGCAGGCATTGTAAAGGTTATGGTTGTGGCCTTGGTATCAACGCCACTCACACCTTCCAATGTCCAGCCTTTGAAATAATATCCGGAATACGGTGTGGCAGTGAGTGTTACTTTATCACCAACAGCATATATTCCACCGCCGCTAACGTTTCCTCCATCAGTAGCAGTTGTTTCAACCGGGTACAAGGCCACGAAGTTTGCAGTGGCAATTACATTGCCTTCAGGCATTGTAAAGGTTATGGTAGCAGCCTTGGTATCACTGACGTCAACACCTTCCAATGCCCAGCCGGTGAAACGATAGCCGGAGTCAGGTGTTGCAGTAAGTGTTACTGTAGTTCCGGGTATATACATTCCACCGCCGGTAACACTTCCTCCCTGTGTTGCATTTGCTGAAACCGAGTATTTGGGTGCAAAGTTCGCAGTAGCGACTACATTGCCTTCAGGCATTGTAAAGGTTATGGTAGTGGCCTTGGTATCACCGACACCCACACCTTCCAATGTCCAGCCGGTGAAATAATAGCCGGAATCAGGAGTAGCAGTGAGTGTTACTGTATCGCCTGGGAGATACGACCCACCACCGGTAACGGTTTCTCCCGGGGTAGCGCTTGTTGCTACTGAGTAGTAGGTGGTATTGGAACTGAAAATCTCCGCGCCGAATGTCATGCTCGCTGTAAGCGATCCTGTTTCCGCTACACGCAGAGCTCCTGTTACAAAACCTATGCTGCCGGGTCCGATTGTAAGTGTACCGTCACTGTCTATCGAAGCTGTTCCTTTAACAGTATTGCAGGTCCATGATATGAGCTTTTCATCGGTGAGGTAGAAGCTCACTCCGGACTTGGTCTTTGCACGCAATGAAAGCTGGTAGGACTTTGTGGTTAATTCATCATTTACGATGTTATTATTTTCCCACTTCTTACCATCAGCATATATTTCAAGAAGATCTATATTGGAAAGTCCTCCGTGTACAACTTCAGATGTAACACTTGTTATATTTCCAACCTCATCGGATACCGTTACGACAACTTCGTGTCTCGAAGCGTCGTGTGCGTTTGGAAGCAAAACATCAAATGTGAATACTCCGTCACTGCTGATTGTGCCTCCAAGTTCCTCAACAGTCTTGTCAGAGTAAACAGCTATATTATCGCAGAACACGCTAAAACGAGCATTTCTGTCGGTGATACCGGTTACCGTGAGTGTTCCGTCTTCATTATAGAAACTACCGTTGGTCGGCGAGCTTAAGAGAAGACGTGGTGCCAGTGTATCAACCGTAAATGAATATTCATGCCTGAAACTATCTCCACTAGGACCGGTACCCGTTATTACAAGGGTATGATCTCCGTCCTCAAGGTCTTTCAATGGGATGGATACAGTTTTACCTGCAACAGAACCTGATACGCCGCTTTCCCCATCCAGTACCCATGTACCAGTCATTTCTTTGTCAGCCGACACAGTAAATGTAATATCAGGTGAAGCATACGTATCGAAGGTTTCAGTTCTGTTTCCGACCTCCCTTGAAATCTTCACCGGTACCATATCTGCTGTTACGTTTACATTTGGAGGAGCCGGTTCCGGCATTATTACAGAAGTTGCATATTCAATACTTGTCTTATTGTCTGATTCAGAGTAAAAACACTCAGCACTGAAGACCTGGGAATCAGGCTCACCGTCATTGTCACTGTCCACATAGTTGCATGCAATGACACCAATACGGTACTCCTTGCCTGCTACAAGTCCTTTCACTACTGACGTCTGGGTATCGTTGTCCGTGAAGACATATTTGCCTCCTACTGTTATGGTGTTGTTCACAATGCTTGCTTTTTCAGCAACTATACCGCTGACATCGGAAATTACCCAACTTTTGCTATCAGTATCGTATTCATAGACGTTCACAATATAAGCATCAGCGGTCGTATTACCCAGGGTTACGTTAAACTTATAATCACCTGCCGGTTCAACATGAGAAATATCTGCAGGATCCGGCGTTTTATCATTCTCGACAGAAACTATTGAAGTACTGACAACCGCATTATTCACTATACCTTCTTTTGAATAAACTGCACGAATATAGTAATCTCCTTTGGGAATATCCAATGGAATAGTAAAGGATGTATTTTTTGCATCTCTGATTATCGTTGTATCTTTGATCTCACCTATTGGATATACGCCTTCCTCAGTATTGTTCACATCTGAAACAAGATAGAATTTCACACTGTCCAGCTCGCCCAGAAGCGTACCATCCCAACTGACGCTAAGTTCGTTACCGTTGACTGTTCCGTTCACAGTTTTGATCTCCGGCATTTCTGCGACATTGTACAGGATGATTTCAGCAGCTTTAGGAGTATTGACATACCAGTCTGTTTCATAATAGGTTTCTTCCGTTACTGAGAATGAAAGAGTACCTATGCCTGTTTCTTCATTATAAGTCACATTGGCATTTGCTTCATCGATATTAGTATTTATGCCGTCATCGTAATATAGTGTGAGATCATACTTTTTGCCTTTGCGGTCCTCGCTGTCCCAAATTCCGTCAGCAATTATTTCCTGTGCAATTTTTATGGCATCCTCCAGGTTATCTGCGGCAAATCTGATTTCGATCAGTGCATCTGAATCTCCACGAATACCGAGATTAAACTTATGGTGCTTTCTGTCAGCAGAGGAATAGACTGCAGCGGAATCTCCCATAAGCCTGAAAGTATTGTCAAGGTCGTCAGTGATCTCTGGCTGTGCGGCAATGCTGAAGTTTGTTCCGACCCTCATATACAATGTCTCTCCTGTCTCCTCGTCGTAGTATACCGGGATGTCGTCATAGCCGAGAAGATTCGGATAGGTTGGTGTAGATATTTCTCCCGCTCCAATATGCAGGCCCCCATGCCAGTAGTAGGTTATACCTACATCTAGCTTCAGCACCTTCAACTGGCCCCATATTTTTTCCGTGTTGATTCCCAAATCAGCTTGGGTAACTGTTATTCCCCCAATGAACGGTATAGATTTAGGTATCTTTACAGCTGCTCTGACGAAAGCTTCAAAGAACCATTCGCTGTAATTCTTTCCTTCAAGTACAATATAGCCTCCGCCTTCTATTAAATCTGCAAGGCTCATCCAAATGCTTCCCATGATATACAGGTTTGGATACCAGTCAAATTGCACCGCTGCTTTTTTCAGGGCAATTATATTGGTACTCTTTATCTTAATATCCGAAGCTTTAAATGAGATTCCGCGCGGCCCGACGGTGAAATCGCACCTTGCAGAAAGCACCTTGATAATGTCAAAGGTTACCGACATTAATATCTTCAACGGTGGAACTGCACTCGTAAGAAAGATGGTGTCATAAATATTATCAATTCCGCCGCCTCCGCCGGTTATCCATATAACTCCAAAAGTATCAATGTTGATACCCGGTTCGAAGCCTGTGATAAAGAAATATATTTTATCAGGAACCGGAATATTCTTATAGCTCTTGATGGTAAGGGCAACCTCTATTTCAAAGGTTTGCATTTTCATCTTGCCCTCAAGTCCGAACATCCAGTTACCAATGGTATTAACTTCCAACTCACCTTTAATTTTGGGCATACCTTCAACATAATTCGGAAGGCCGATTTCTGCTTTAAAATGTACTCCTATAAAGCCTTTTCCGCATCCGTACAGGATATCCTCCACCATGACAGAGAGGGATTTTTCTTTGTCATCATCATCGTCGTCATCGTCATCCCCCTTTTTCTCAACCCCGAAAGGAATTGGGAATTTATCATAGTTACAATAGAGCCAGTCGGCATACTCGCCTCTCTCGCCGTACTTATAATATCTCCAGAACGCCTTGATTCTGCTCCAGTATGTATCTTCTTTCTTATCGTCATCGTCGTCTTTTTTGCCCGGGATGAGGAAACCTAAGTCAAGTTTTGCTCCGAAAGATATAAGCCTGCCCACTTCTAAGCCGTCATCGTTTTTCATCACTCCAAGACGTCCATAAGCGAGATTGAAAGCCATGCCTGCAATAGTCTGGGCTGTCCCCAGTACACTGGGCCATACAAGGGTGATTGGTTTATCTTTGAAGTCTTCATCTCTTTCTCCGTCAGTATTGTATGGAATAAGGCTGAATTCTTCTCCCTGGACAATCTTTGTCAGTCCTGCCTCACCTTTCCAGATGGATGTTCTGGAATCCGATGTATAAAGAGAGCCGTCAAACAGAACCATAATGTCTCCATATGGTTTAGCGGGGGTTCCTAAATAATAGATATCCAATACTCCTGCCTCAAAATCTATGCAGTTATTGATGGTTATACAGTTTGTTGCCTTACTGTCCACCGAAGGTTTATTGGAAGTTGCCTTGACCTTTGTCGGCATATGAGTACTGAAATAACTGTCATAGACAGATTCCTTTATTTCAAATTCCCCTCTGAACTCCAAAAGTATCTCCTCATATTCCTTTACCCTCGTGCCGTCAGATCTGGGTATGCCTCTCTTGAAAGACTGAAACGCATCCTCATCTCTGAATGACATTATTCTATAAGTCGGTTCAGTGGCTATTATCTGCACAACGGCTATTACTCCGTAGACATCATTTTTTAATCGCTTGTCATCACTTACTACAAAGTTAAGCGCCGGAGCTGTCTGTTTCTTGTACTCCTCCGATACTATTCCATTCTCCACAGCTTCATCCGACCATTCAAGCTGCAGGTACCAGTCACCCGTCACCATATCTGCGGTCAGAATTATGTCAAGTTTATCTGGTGCAGGCTGCAGTATATTTTCTCTGGGTATGGTCAGTTCCTTGCCTTTTGTATAGGCTTTAAGTGTACAATTACCGCTCTGTAGGGAGCTATAAAGGTAATCTATGTTGGTACCCGTCAGAAACAAATGTCTTGTACCGCTGTAATAAATCATATCAGGCGTAAGTGATGTAAATGTGAACTTCGGAAGATCGCCGTCTGTGCCGGGACACAGTATGTAAAACTCCCTTTCAGCCAGCATGTTTTGCTCGGTAAGCGATGAATTGGTGGAAGTGTCGAAAAGCTGAAGCTTTATTCTCCTGTACTCTGCTTTGTCAGACGGTCTGGCTGAAAAATACAGAATATCGGAAAATACTTCTCCGGCTCTTATATCCGGATAAGCTATTTTATATGGCTCAGTATTATCATAATCTATGCCGTCTACAGGTTCACCATTCCCATCAAGCGGCTTTAACCCTATGGAGGTATAGATTGCAAGGGTTACATTTTCGTAATCTACCTCTTTTTCTCCCAAAACGTTTTTCACATTCATCTGAACCGAGAAGTCGGCAATTCCTTTGTTCACCAGCGGCACGTATGCATCCTTGTTTGAATTGAGTGTAAGAGCAGTCGGTGCGGTTATATCCATAATCATAGTATTTTTTGTATTATCAATCGGTATATCATAATGGGAATAAATTCCGTAATAGGTAATTAAATTGCTTTTACCTCCGGATGCTGGCACTGTTCCCATGTCATAGTACAGGGCATAAGCGCTGTCAGCTGTCATGTATTTATTGTTTGGATTACAGAAGTCTATCGTCACATCCGGTGCAAATGTAAAGAGGGATGACGCAAGGCTGTTCCAATGACCAAAAACTACCTGGTACGGCAACTGTCCCTGCTTGCTTACAGTATATGCCGTCACAGAAGGGTCATAGGGGTCGTCATATGCAAAGAAGTTCTGAGGAATGTTATCCAGTTCCGTAAGGACTGTTTCATTCTTTATTGACCGGAATTTATCGTTCGCATCGACAACCTGATAATAACCGTAGCCCTGATCATCAAATGCCGTGTCCAGGAGAATCCTTGCCCTGACGCTCACAGCGCTGCTTCCGTTGTTTTCCACATCATAGGAAATACTTACCATTCCATGTTCATTGGCACCGGCACTTACCAGGGTGAGGTTCTGGGTAAATACCAGATCATCAAGTTCCCAAACTGCCTTTATCTCGCTTTCACTTACTTTTGTTACTTCGGCATCAGAGCTTCGCATTCCGAGGAAACCGTAGCTTCCACCGAACAAAAAGGTTTTCTTGCTGCCGTCAGCATATGTTATCTCAAAGGAAGTAAAGGATGTGTCATACTCTCCGTTGTGATATAAAAGCCTTTTATTGTCATCAGACTTGACCAGCTTGTCACCTTTCGCTGTTCTTATAAGGAAGCCACCGTTCTTTTCGGATACATCAACAGCAATATACTCGTTGGATATGGAAACGACACCCTCAGAAGCTGCCACCGCTCTTATTTCTGTAATAGGCAGAAGCCCTGATATAATCGCTATCAAAATCGTTATGGATATAACCTGTTTGATTATTTTTTTCATTTTGCCTGCACCCCCTTATTTTGTAACATTTAACCTAATAAGATATGTTTGTCTGCTCTGAGTTACAATGTACAAGGTATAGAAGCCTGGGGACGGTACCGAAAATCTGCCTTCGGAATCATGACGGATAATAGTGTTGCTATACTTCATTTGTCCCTCTGACCTTAAACTGCTGCTCAAATATATGGTATAAGGCTCATTTCCAAGAGGATTATTTACCTTTATTTTCAATTCACTTAATTTAACATTTGTCGTGCTTCCATAGTAAGTTTTCCTGTCATTTATCAGAACTTCAAGTTCATCTTTGGAGTAAACCCTCACAAAGCGCGTCGCCCTACCGGTATTTCCTACTTCGTCCTTTGCCTCATAGGTAACGGTATAAACCCCCGGCACTGTAAGATCAACATTATCAATATTGTAGGTGACATCTATCTTGCTTGTTTCACTTTTGTTGTCCGAAACTATACAGCCAACTCCAAGTAATACCTTCAAAGCTTCCTCACTGCTGTCCTGGCGTATGTCTACGGTAACCGGGTCAAGAGTGACAACCGGAGCAATCTTATCAATGCTTCCAACTGAAAACACTGAATTTGCCGTGTTCCCTGCTTTATCGTAGGCGATAACTTCATATGTGCCATTATTCTCTATTTCTACCTCTATCCACTCGTCCTTTATTACATTTCCGTTGAATAGCGTTGTATTGTTTTCGCCAATTACGATCAGCTTTCCATCTTCGTTCAAAGAGATGGGTACGTGTACATTGCCGCTTGTCACAGGAATTTCATCATTTTTAACAGTAATAACAGGCGGAGCCTGGTCAAGCTCTTTATCTACAGGAACAGTCACAACGCTTGTATTTCCTGCTATATCGGTGAAATGATAAGTGTAATTACCTTTTTTAGAAACCGTGAAGCTTATGCTTTGGCCCTTACTTATAACTTCCTTGGGCTTTGCACTTTCAGAGCAATATACATCAATACTTTCCGGTATCAGAGTTATGGTTGCTGAAACCGGCGTACCGGACTCATATCCATTTCGATAGTTATAGGTGACTTGTTTCGTTATTTTCGGTTCTGTCTTAACTATAATGTCGTCAAGGTACAGGTAGGTATCTGTCGTTTTGCCGTTAAGTGCGGTGGCAGTAAGTCTTACGCCAATACCTCCCTGGTGGAATGTAACTATCGCAATATCTGAGGTAGCCTTCAAAGTGAAGTACGTTGAATAATCATCATACTCATCCTCAGGGACTGGAATCCAGTCTCCAAAGTTGAATGAAATTGAAGGTGTAATAACCACCGGCTTGTCGTATTTAACTATGGCCGTAACATCCTTGTTCATCAGATGGTATGGAGGATATTCGGGATCCTGGCTTCCATCTTCATATAAGAAACATGGTGACCATACAACTGAATCGTTTGGCGGGTTCCTGTCCAGTGAATTTACTGTTATTGACTCGGAACCTATGTTTCCTGCCATGTCAATGAAGTAAAGAGTTATTGTCTTATTTTCAGTAAATTCGTAATAGTATTTCCCATCCACATAAGACAGCCCGCTCGGTGACAACAAAGTCACTTTTGGGGTTGGGTTCTTGTAATTGTCCTTATCCTCCAGTTCTATATATAATCTCAACTTGTAGAAGTCCCTGTATTCTTCAGTTACCTTCGCTGTAGGCTTGGTTGTGTCAATATACTCGCCAAGTTCCATTGTAAAGGAACTCTTGTTATTGAATTTATCAACGATTACAACTGTAAATACAGCAGGCTTGGTTACGGTTATCCTGTTTCTGTTCAGGGTAACCCCGTCTATCTCTTCTGACACGCTGTTATCATATGAAACATTATCGATATCAGTCACCTCGCCTGAAAGGAGTATGAATTTGTAAGGCGAATCCTCAGTGACAAGTATATCAAGTGCATAGCTCTGCACATATCCTGCCTCTTTGATTGTATCTTTTAAAGATGCTGTGGATGTATCAGGGTTAAACTCTTTTCGGAACTCGTCCTTATCGTTGTTTCTGGCATATATTTTGATTTCGTATTTGGGCGCTGTATCATCAGGATCAGTCTCTTGGGGTTCAACAATCGCAATTTCCAATTCTGCGGTAATTTCGCCCTTATTTCCGGCTTCATCCACAAATTCAAAGGTATATTTTGTTATTCCCTCACCGGGGTAGAAGGTATAGGACTCTCCAGTATCTCCTGACGGAAATACTTTACGGTCCGCCGTGTACCAGACTGTAACCGGCTTTGAAGTTTCAGTCACGCCTTCAGGGGGCGTATCTGAATTAAACTCATGATAGTACCAGTGAAGTTCAGCTTGAGGCTTACCTTTCAGGATATTATTGATGTAAAATTCCTGCTGCACAAAGGCCCTCTTTTCCTCGTTTCTGATTTGAACAATAAGCCCTTTACTTGAATCGACGGTAAAAGGTTCAAAACTATCACCAATTCCCTGACCGTTAAATTCGTACACCGTACAGTACACTTTATCCATATATTCCGGAATAATCATGACTTCCACAGGTTCCGCTGTGGGACCTGTTTCAGTCAGGCTAATCAGCAGGCCGAATTCATTAAACTGATTTTCAACCACAATTTCCTGTGTCCATTTAGTGCCAAATATATCATAGAACGAAACAGTGTAAGTACCGTCTTTGAATATGGGCAATTCTCCATACTTAATCATGCTGTAATTGGAAGGAATATCCTGTGCAATGGATTTATCCAGCTTAACATGGGTATTGAATTCAGCATCAAACCTCCATAAGGAATAAGTGTAAATTCTACCACTATTGACCGGCCACTCGAAATTATCGTCCCTGGAGTACTCATTGACATAACCTTTCACATATTTAGGCTTGGTGTTGGCAACCTCAAAAGATATTTTTCCTTTCTCAGGGTCTGATTCATATCCAAAGGGGTCCGTAAGCGTGGCATAAAGGGTGCGGGTAACATTTCGGCCATCTTCGAGGCTGTCATCGTACTTGTTAATTCCATAAACAGTAACATATAACCATTCTTCCGTCCCTCTACCGGTTTGGACCTGCTGCCAGTCCGCATCCACCTTGTATATGCCGAAACTATTGGGAGTCTCAGCCTCATATACTGCTCTAAATTCATTTTTTGCCCTATTGATAATGTCTTTTGACAGCTTCAGGGTGAAAGCCTCAGCAGTTTTTTCGCCTTCAAAGCCCAGCAAATTCATGTAATCCTTGTCAAAATACAGCTTTAAAGTCTGCTCCATGCCGTACGCAAAGGAAATCTCTTTAAATGCAAACCTGGCGGTAAAATAACCGTATTCAGCATTATCATCAATTGGTGAGGGTTCCTCAACAGTTGCCGGTCCGTCATCGGTCAGATACCATTCATATTCTCCAAGCAAAGTATAATTGCCGTATTTATCCCTGGCATAGACATAATATTTGTGATAGCCGGTCTCTGCAAGAGTAAGCGAATAAGAGTTGTCATAAAGGTCATACTTATCTGTTATGTCCACAAGACCTTTTTCTGTCAGCATTCCTGTCTCTTTGTCGGATACATATTCATATACATATATATTAACGTCTTCCATGGACTGATCCGGATCTGGCCTGAAGGTAAGCTTGCCTTCCTTCACAGGCTTATCCGTATTAGTTATGGATACAGTTCCTTTTATCGAGGCGGCAATTGGTTCTATAAGTACCGTACGCTTTTCAGATACCTTTCCGTTGGCATTTACCACCTGGAAAGCTATTGTATTTACAGTATTTTTTATGAGCGGCAGATAAGCGAAATGTCCGTCATTACCATATGCATTCACCACATCCTCCGCTTTATCTACAAATCTTGCGTAATATAAGCTGTTTCCGCTGTTTCCGTCATCTGTAGCATCCACAGCATAATACCATATGGCATTGGCTTTAGATAATGCGGCATCGACTCCTTCTGTCTCATTCCACACTTTTATGACTCTTGCACCAATGATATCAGTATAGCTTGGCTCATCACCACTTTTACTGGGCGGCATATCGTCAACAGTAAAGTAAAGCTTGACACTGCCACCGATATTGACAGGGAGACGAATAATTGTATTACCAGTCGCGGAGTACGCAAGCGGATTTCCATCCTCATCCTTCACACCATATACCGGTCCGTAATACTGGGCGTTCTGTTCAAGAATTTTGTACTCATTATTCTCAAAATAATATTCATATCCTGCAAATCCAAATTTGTCAGATTCAGGAGTATTGTCTACAAAAATACCTCCATCTAAGTAATCATTATTCTCGCCATAGGTAATATTGTCGAATATGAACGTATATTTATTACCGCTTGCTTTTGCTTTAAGAACAACCTCCAGTTGGTATCTTCCGCTCGGATAATAACCGTTGCTGGCGGCAGGAAGCGGAATAGTCTGAGATGACTGCTGTTCAAGGTTAATCATGGCATAGATGTTGCCGTCATACCCTGTCAAAGTTTCATCAGTTATCCTTCTGACTTGAATATAAGAATTTTTGAAATCTATGTCATCTATACCCCAATCATTAACTTTCAGGTTCTTAATCGAAACACCGACTTTTACTCCTTCCAGGGTAGAAAGCATGCGGTCTGTACTGTCATCGGGATTGAAAGGCAGACTGCTCATAAATGGCCGTCTATCTCCTCTGTGTTTAATTAATTTATCCAATACATCCGAAGTCGTGATGTTAACTTCATATACATCATTTACGCCGGCAGCCGCCTTTAACGTGATAGTCTGTGCATAGACCGGACCGAGGCTTTCTGAACCCGCTTCAACGAGATAAAAGCTACTATCATATTTATAACTGAAAACTCCGGTGATAAAGCTTCCGGGACCTCCGTATATGTCAAAATCCAATGGATTCCCGGGTGAAGAGCCTGCCAACAGTGTTATGTCTATTGGGCCATAATATTCTCCTTCAATTATTTGTTTCAGAACAAAATCAATTGCTCCTTCGTCAGGTGATCTCAGGAAATTAAATTTGTAGCTGTTTGGACCCTGAGCATTGACCTGATATACTTTTCAGCTATATACATCATTTATCGGGTTGGCGGTGTAGGAATTGTTGTTTAAAATATCTCCGCTGTAGCCGTTCTGATCGATAACACTTACATAATAGTTGTCAGTCGTACCGGGTTTCTTTATCATGACAACAACTGCACTGTCATCAGTAATCTCTGTAATTTCAAGTTTCGCTTCTGCTGTTATTTCAGTGCTATACTTAAGGCTGTATTCAGGAGCCTTGTCTGAATGAGTGAAAGTGCCCAACCTGATGACTCTTGCATTATTGGCCATGTCCACGGGCTTTACATACAGTACCCCGGTATAAGAGCCGGTTATTTTATCAGTCATGGCTTTAACATTTACCGAATTTTTTCCGGGTTCAAAGGAGCCCACTGCCTCTTTCCATTCAGGGCTGTCCTCAGTAGGCGGGTCACTGCCGGTGTCGGTCCATAAATAATAAACTTTTTGTATTCCGGTGTTGTCATCAGTTGCATTTACTTCTACATTAATAATTGCCTTTATGTCACCGGTACTCAAATCATACGTCTTTGAAGTATTTGCTACAGATGCGGAAGGTAAACCGGTATCAATGGAGTAGTCCAGGCTGAAGGATTGATCCCCTATATTTCCGGCGTAATCCCTCGGCATAATTTTCAGGCTTGTGAAACCCAAATTATACTGTACATCGTCAAAAAGCCGAATATGGACATATTGGGTAGTTTCAATCTGTGTAAATGAATATGCCTGACCTGTGTAACCCGTTTTCCATTCATCATCTGCGGGACTGGCCATTGATTCTGTAACAGCATACTGGAACTTGTAATCTTTTTCACCGGGTATACCGTTTATCCATGAAAAGGTTCCGTCAATCAGGTTAGTACCGGTTTGGTCGGAAATTCTTATGGGGAAATAAAATTGTTTTTTATTTCCTTCAATAGGATAAACCGGAACATAACCTTTTTCTGACTGCCCTGCGACCGTTGTAACCTGAGGTTTGGTCAAATCGAATCCTATAGGGTTGTCGTTGAGGTCTATATCAACTTCACCATCGTATACATTACCGCTCATATCTGTTACGACAGCATTATTAAAAATTATTTCTTTAATTCTTATTTTGGAGTCCGGATCCTCGCAAACCATATCCTCCGTGAGAATGAACTCTTCGAATTGAACTGTAGTCTTGGCTTCTTTGTATTTGGTGTCTATTACACCAGGAGCCGGCGTTGTTATATTCCACGAGTCAAGCTCAACGTTTTTCAGATCCCCATTTCTGTCCGGCTTTTTTACATTAAGTACTTCCTTCATTTTACTGGTGTAGCCTGCCATGGACTTTCCGTCAGCAAAGAGATGTTCATTGAATACGGCATAATAGGTTATTTTATCACCAGGCCCTGCGTTCAGGTCGCTGGGATCTGTGCTTCCATGAGTGCCTAATTTTTCTTTAACATCACTGTTGTACATATTTTTCGTATAATAAATATCTTCTATTTTGGGAGCTAATCCGTCAACATAGCAGTTTCTGTAAATAGAATAAACCTGTTTTTTAAGTGAATTTCCCAGTGCACCAGTCTTCTGAAGCGGATTTCCGGCTATATCTGTAATCAGGGACAGAGATTTATCATAGCCATAGTTTATTTTATTCTTTTCCAAATCACTGCAATATCTCGCATTTATAGTTATCCCTTCACTTTTTCCTTTTTCTCCGAATATATCATTCAAATCCCACAATTCGTTTCCAAACAGGGGTGTCAGATCCACCTGTGTGAAGACAAAATCCCCGGAAATGGAGGTATTTTCAAATTTAATTATCAGATATGTATCTTTGAGAGCAACAATCTTTCCCGATATTTGATTATTGTTGCTGTCCATCATTATAATCTCCAATCCGTGGTCATTGGCTACATTATCAGAAAATCTTACAGGCTCGTCAAACTCCACCTTCAGGTAAACTGGTTCCCCTGCTTTAAACAGGTTGTCAGCCTTCCCGTCTTTATCGACGGCATATATCTTCTTAATTATCGGATCTTTAATGTCTGCGAATGTCAAACTTAAGTCCATTATGGAGACATCTCCGTCCTGACAGGCAATTTCCTTTTTATCAGAGGAGATGTATGCAAACAAATCCAGGTTTGGATAATGCAACTCATCTTCAAATGTTGCCCATGATCCTTTATAAGGATTGGGATAAAGTTCATGAAATGCCGACCATCCCAGAAGTTCAAATGCATCTTCTTTTCTATGGGCAAAATCTAACCCGCTGATACTGGCGAAATAATAATAATTATCACATTGAGCAAGAACACCCTGGTATCCGACAGCCTCTTTAACTCCCTTCCACCAATCTCCATGAGTGTGGAAATCATTAAAAACATATGCACTCAGGCATCCCATGAGTCTCTGTTGGGGTGTCGCCAGATAACCATAAATCGTCTTTACCTTATCACCGGTCGTTTCATCTTTAGTAAATGCAAAATTTTCCCACGTAAATTTTCCAGTTAATCTGTGGTAGGATCTTCCAACCTGAAGCCCAAATTCTGGTATTGTGTTAAAAGCATTACGAAGAGAGAGGGAGTAATAAGCACGAAAGTTACTATCTTCATAATTGTACTTGTTGAATATGCCATATTTCGTTTTTATGGGCTCATAGATAAACTGGATAACTTCGTCTTCGGTGGTACTTACTTCTTCTGCGCATACAGCCATCGGAAACATGAGTATGATAAACTGCAGCAGCACAAAGGTAAAAAGAAATGAAAGAATTCTTTTTTTGATGTTATTCATGTAGAAGATCCCCCCAAAATTCCTGTTTGCATGTAGATCTATATAGGATATTTTCATTGGCAAAAAATGCAATAAACATAAATGCCTTAAATGCCTTATTTTATTATTATAATAAAAAATGAAACATTACAGTTTGAAATGGCGAAATTGGTACCTAAAAATTCCGAAATTGTCAATCGAATGCTTTATCCTTTTAAACAGCAAATAAACGGCGAAGAAACGGTGGAAATATGCTCTTAACTACAGCAACATAGGTGTTCTCTCCTACCGCAACATAACCTGCTATCCACTCAAAAGGTTTTGTCAAGCTTCCTCTGGGAAATATAGGAACTAATTTCCCGTCATCTGTGAGAAGTGTATCCTGAAAGTTGGAAGTATCCGCGAAGATACCGATTTCTCCGATTATAACAAAATTTTCATCCGGATAAATCTCTTTCATCTTTTTCAATGTACAGTAGGGAATCTTACTCCGGCTGTTTTTTTCAGTATATACTTGTGTGTGACATTTTTTCCGATAGATCTGGTAAAGCATCCAAACCACCCTTATTCATTATCTTTATCATTATAGTAAAAAAAAGGACTGTTATAATTGGGTTGGCGAAATTGTCACACTTTTCGTCGAAATTGGAATAATTTTATTGGCTAACAGAGTAAAAAGCTAATGAACAGTGTTTTTTAAGGGTTGTTCATATTAGAAAATAAATATTTATAATACTGATCTTTTGCTTGTTTCAAATACTTTTTTGAAATGTTGATCACAACTTGACCGAGGCGGAAATAAGTATGCCCCATTTCAGTTATATATGAAGCATTTACGATAAAACTCTGGTGACAACGGATGAAAGAC
Source organism: Clostridiaceae bacterium (assembly GCA_012840085.1). Classification (GTDB taxonomy): domain Bacteria; phylum Bacillota; class Clostridia; order Acetivibrionales; family DUMB01; genus DUMB01. The sequence goes on along the minus strand of DUMB01000085.1, from coordinate 203,590 downwards.
TGCTCCGGCAGCTGTTTTTCAATCTCATCCAGCTTACTGTAGCACTGCAGTGTACCTTCAGGAAACATATGAAACATGATGAGTTTATCCCTGCTTTCAACATAAAGAATCTCCCGGGGGTTCACGCTGTATACACTTGATTTGTAGCTAAAATGGATTTTCTGACTGTTTTCCTTCCTGTGCTCGTCCATGGCTCTATCCAATACTTCGTACAGTCTTTTCCTGTCAAAAGGCTTCAGTATATAATTGAAGGCAAACACCTCATATGCCTGAGGATAATGCTCCTTGCTCAGCGAAATGAATATGATTTTGATGTCCTTTCTTTCGCTGCGTATCTTCTGGGCAAGTTCAATACCGTCTATTCCAGGCATATAAATGTCTAAAAAAAGGATATCGACAGAATATTTAAAATCCTGGAATTCCTCTATAAAGGTTACCCCATCTGTGTAAGAAATAATGTCAAATGAACGATCATATTTATAAAGAGCATCAGTCAACGATTCTAAATCTTCTACTGAGTCGTCACAAATGGCAATCCTAACCGGCATAAAACCCCCTAGAAAAAAGCGTTTCAAAACTCTATAGGCCAGCAAATTGCCCGGTTACGGCCTTTTTGGCGGTGCTTATTCAAGCCCGCATAAATCCCAATAACATGGCAAATTTGTTTATAATATACTACAATATTTTCAGGTTATAGTCAATATTCTCACTTCCATCATCAGTTCCCACATGACAGGGGACGAATTCTAGCTATAAGTTCACGGTGTAATTGTTCAGTACTTTTGCTGTTGCGAAAACTAGGGTCTTTTTCTCCACAAATAACGCGCCTGCCGCAATAATAACTATCGCAAAAATTGAAATTATTGTGATAATAACCGCTTTCGGGGTCTTTGACGTTGAATCATCAGTTGCCGAATTATAAGTTTCACAAGCAACCTATGTGCTTTTGTATTTGTTATAAATCATGTTATATACAATAATTAAGACAAAAATCCCGGGGACGCATAAAATTACCAATATAACAGTAGCAATTTTAATGCTGAAAAGTGACAATATGCCTGTTACAACCATACAAGCGGTGTATACTCCCCACATCAAACCATTGGCACGGTTGTATGATGGAATATCCGTTATCTCTTCAGGCCTTACGGTACTTCCTGACCAAAAATGCATCGGGTCTTTACGTTTAAATGCCCAAAGAGCTATTGCCCCAAAAATCAATGAACACAGCCAACATGAAGCGGTAAATATAATATTCGCAAACAGCATTATTACTTTTTCGCTCCCCTCTTTAGAAAATATGAGTGTTTGTGCCTTTCTACTACGAAATCATTCATGGTCCCTTATATGCTCGCTTACAATTCGATTATACCGATGTTTAAATCAAATAATTGCACTTAAGCATTTTTATTCATATTTTTCAGAGGATAGAGGCGTATTTTATGAAGTTTTCCTGCAGATTTAACAAGTTGCGCTTTAGTAAATGGTTTACCATGGGAAGGATAAATCTTTTGAAACTCAAGGTCCATCATTTTCCTCCACGAGGCTTTATACTCATCCAAGTCCTCTATCCAAATGATAACATGATTCCTGCTGGGTATACCATTCATAGCAGCATCGCCGCAAAACAGCAATCTATTTTCGAACAACAGACCAATAGAATCCTTTGTATGACCAGGAAGGGCAATGATCTTTGCTGAAAGCATTTTTTCTATATCCGGCTGTGTCTCTTTAGTTACAAGAATATAACGTTCAGGAGCATCAACCGGTTGAAAAAGATGATCTCCCTTACCAAATAGTTCCATCATCCGGTAAAAATACAATGCCAACATACTGCTGCAGCCACCCTCGAAAGAGTTTTGTCCGGTTTTCAGACGCTCAACCGATTCGGGATGAAGGATAACCTTTGCATTCGTCTTATCGAGCAACTGATTCAGGAAACCTACATGATCATTATGTACATGGGTAATAAATACATATGTAATGTCTTCCAGTGCTATGTGCTTCTTTTTCAATGCTTTCTCGAATCGCCTGAATTGTTCCCGATAACCCGTATCAATCAATAGATAGCCTTTCTGCATCTCGATCAGATAGGTATTGCTGATCCTGTTACCCACATTAATCAACCGTTCTTCTATAGGCTTCCTCATTCGGAACATGCCTTCAATCTTGTCGGATAACGCAGTATCCATTTCTCTTAATTCTTCTATGTATGATTTAACATTTTCAAATTTTTTTATCGGTTGACCGAGGAGAATTGCTTCCATTTGATTTCTGATAAAGTGAGCATTGGTTAATCTCTTTTCGTCTTTAATCGTGCTGATCAACCAAATGGTATCCACCAGGCAATCCAAAACTTCCTCTTCCGTGAAAGGCTTATTCATATGATTCGTCTCGGTGTTCCATGGCACCTCCTGCCACTCTTGATTGACCAAAGCCGCCTGTACTATCTCTTTAGACTGTCCTATATTACACTGGTTTCCCTGGCATGCACAGCAATACTCCAAACCCAAACAAATATTGTTCAAATCTTCTTTCATATGTAGATAATATTCATGAAGCAGTTTTGATTTGGTAATAAAATCAGATTGTATTCCTTCACGTCTTCTGCGTATTAATGAATGTACCATCCAAAGCACTGTCAAAACCAATATGCAGATGAATGGAAGCACAATATACACTTTTGAGAATCGGGCAGGCATTGTTTGATAGAGTTTCTGAAGTCCGAAAAACATAAAAATGGACGCTGCCATAATTTTAATGCCCAATTCCGGAATCTTATCGCCTAACTTTTTACCGATAATAATTCCCAAAGCTCCAGTGGCTATCATACCTGAAACAGTTCCTGCCAGAATCATCAATGGATAATTGGCATCTGATGCCAGAGTTATTGCAGTCAATTGGGTTTTATCACCAAGCTCACCTAAAAAGAATGCGAGAGTAACCGTTAATACCGGTCCAAATTGTATTGCTGGCTCTTTCTCCTCTTCTCCTTTCTCAGGCTTCAGTGTCCAAAGGGCAAATCCAATAAACGCAGCTCCGGCAATCATCTGAACTGTGCTTATCGGAACCATTCTGGATAGATAGTTTCCCAAAACAACAGCCAGGCCATGATTCAGAAATGCTCCTAATCCTATCCCAATCAATACTTTTCTTACCGGGAATCGTGTGGCAAATGCCATGGCTAAGATCTGGGTCTTGTCCCCCATTTCTGCAACAAATATCAGTAAAAATGCCCTAATCATCTCTTGAATCATGTCAATCCTCCTTTATTCGTTTATTTCCACATTTTATCGAATGAATTGGTCTGCTTTCTCTTTTCAAATCGATATGTTTAGCGTTCAACAGGAAAATAAACATTTTCACCATCTGCTAAACTCATAAAATAAAAAAGACTTTCAGATTATCAGGCATATTCTGATAATCTAAAAGTCTCGCTTTCTTTAATATAATATATATTAAAGAGATAAGACCAGGATCCCTCCAGTATGTTGATCTTATCTTGGTTTCCCAAAGCTACTCCCTTTTAGAACCAATGCTATTTTATCAATACATGAAGTTTTTGTCAATCAATTGGGGAAGGACAATTTGTTTGAATTACCACCGTGGCCATTTTTTGAATTTGCTCAGCACGTTTTTTACAGTTCTTATGGGCACATCAATCGAACCATTAAGCGTTATAAATGGAATTTTCCTCTGTATCAAATCAGACTTGATTTTTTGCTGGAATATATGGCGATGTACATCTCCGCTTCTATCCCATGTGTCTTCATAAGGTATATTATCACTATTATTTTTTTACGTTCTCTTTCCAAATGGCCTTCTGCAATTTCAGTCAGCTGCCATGGTTCCAATCTTCTGTTCTTTTGGTGTTTTTCCTAGTATTCTCTCCCGTACTCCGGCATCCAAACCATATCGAATTCAGCTGCTAGTTTTTCAGCAATGGTAGTCTTACCAGTTGAAGGTGCCCCGGCAAAAACGACATTTGTGATTAAATCGGAATAAACCAATGGATGTATGTATTCTCTGTAGATAAAAGGATTTTCCTTGATCGTTGAAGCTGAAACCGGGAAATTTTTGCGTTTGATATCAACTACTCTGTTAACACAACGCAATGAATTGCAAGAAAGACAATAAGCCAAACTTTTTCAAACTTGTTCCAATGCTTAAAATCAATATCAAATACTTTCATGTCCGCCTCATTTCCCCACTTTTTTCACTAAACTAAATATCCGTCCAATTCTGGTGAAGGACATCATCTATATTATCATTTCTGTTACAAAAGTCTCTCCTGAAACTCCACAAGTGCTTCAATCAGCAATAAATGATATATTACTTGGCTGACGTTAGCACTATGAGCTTCACATGACATTTAAAATCTTCCTGTTACTACCTGAACTCCTATGGATACAAATACCACCAAAGTATCTACAATAAACCCGAGAATCATTGGCTTAAACCCAATGTTTTTGACATCTCCAAAACTTGTTTTAAGGCCAATAGCTGATAAGGCCATTATCATGCAAAACCTCGAGGTTTTTGAAAGAACAGGCGCTATAACATCAGTTATAATACCTGTACTGCGAAGAATTACAACAACAAGAAATAATATAATAAAGTAAGGGAAAATCTTCTTTAAATTAACAGATGCATGTCCATGGGAACTTTCTGTTTTTGCTTCGATCCTTTCATTTATTATGGAGAATATTAATAAATAAGGAATTATAAACAGTGTTCTGGTGAGTTTTACTATAACTGCTGTATTACCTGCCAGCTCGGAAAAAGCGTATCCTGCTGCTACAACTGATGATGTATCGTTAACAGCAGTACCTACCCACAAACCATATCCCATGCCGGACATGCCAAGGGCAATGCCAATCCATGGGATTGCAACAACTGTAAGAACATCAAATATAAATGTTGAGGAAATTGCATACGCTACATCTTCATCTTTCGCTTTTATAACGGGCGCTACTGCAGCCACGGCAGAACCGCCACATATTGCAGTGCTGACTGATAATAAATTAGTAAGTTTCCAATTCATCCCAAACAATTTTCCTATAAGGTTTCCAGCTCCAAATGCAGTTGCCATAGTGAAAAACATTACAAAAAGCGAGTACTTCCCTACATTTAATACTTCTGAAAAATTCAAATTGACGCCCATAAGTATGATACCAATGCGAAGAACAATCTTTCCTGCATAATTTACTCCTGCATTGAATTTTTCATACTTATTTAATATGGGATTTAAGGCCATACCAACCAAAAGAGCTATAACGGTAGCCCCTATAATGTCACCTGGAATTAAGCTGCTTAAAAACATTGCAACTATTGCAACACATGCGCTGAGCAGCAACCCGGGTATTATATTTTTTAATTTCTTTAACATGATGCACCTCCAAAGTTAATAGATTTCTTACTTGAATATAACACTTTATTTATATAAAATGAAATTATGATTTTTTATAATTCTATAAATTAAATTTATGGAGGTTCAAATGTTAGACTTTAGATTACAGACATTCCTTACACTTTGTGAGACCGGTAATTATACAAAGACTGCTCAAAAGCTGAATATGACACAGCCCGCTGTCTCACAGCACATCCAGTTTTTAGAGGATTATTATCAGGTAACTTTGATTTCCGGGAAAGGAAAAAATTTTTCTCTTACGGAAGAAGGCAAAGCATTGCAGGAATATGCAAAAACACTTAGTGCCAATTCTGAACGAATTTTACCCTTGCTGCACCGCATAAAAAATCAAGTTAAATCATTGAACTTCGGAGCAACATTGACTATTGGTGAATATACTCTTCCACCAGTTTTATATCAAATATTTAAAGAAAACCCGGAAATCAATATTACAATGTATGTGGAAAATACCCAAATTCTTCAGGAAATGCTTTGGGAAGGAAAAATAGACTTCGCCTTGCTGGAGGGCAATTTTAACCGCAGCGAATTTGAAAATAAAATTATGTCCAATGAAAAATTTATCGGTGTCTGTTCTCCTGACAACAAAGCTGCATCCAAAACTAATGATTTGGAAGAACTGCTTGAACAAACTCTCATTCTTCGGGAGCCAGGCAGTGGAACCCGTGATATACTTGAGCAGGCATTGTATAATCAAAATCTTAATGTTAAAGATTTTAAAAGAAGAATTGAAATTGGTAATATGAACGCTATTAAAGAATTGTGTCACCAAAATATCGGTATAACTTTTATGTACCGGGAAGCAGTAAAAAAAGAAATATCCCAGGGATATCTTAAAGAAATTCCAATACGCAATTTTAATATCAGTCATCCTTTTAGTTTTGTATACTTAAAGGATTCCCTTGATAAATCTCAAATAGAATATTGGTTCGAAAGAATAATTCAGTCGAGGAATGGATAACGGCCACCTTTCACTCAAAATCACATCCAGGTCCAGCCTACATCGCATCTGAACCTGCCCTGCATCAAACCTGGATCTAGCCTGCATCACACCAGACCTATCCTGCCAGCGAACGGCCGACAACATAGATCCCTGCAAGCATTTCTCCCACAGATAAGCCCGACATAACACCTGAGATAAAATCACGGAAGCTATTGCCTCCATAATTTTGTGACATGGCTGACAAGGCCATACCCATTATAATAAGAATAAGTCCTAACATCGTCTGTTTCTGCTTCTCCAGCTTTTGAATTCGTTCCAACATATCAACCATCTGTTTTTCGTCATATATAGAGTTGTTTTGGCCTTTATCTTCCCCGGCAATTAATTCGGATACGGTAATGCCCAGCTCGCGGCACAAGGATTCAATAATGCTGTAATCCGGCATACATTTGCCACATTCCCATTTTGAAATGCTTTTATTTGATACTCCGATTTTTTCAGCAAGCTGTTCCTGTGTTAAATTCTTCTCCTTTCGCTTTTGAGCAATATATTTGCCGACAGCAGCCTGATTAATCATTATACAACTACTACCTCTCTTTCTTAACACTGTCTTATCTTCAAACTATCTTTTTGTTCACACTGTCTTCTTGTTAACCCTATCTTTATGTTAACACTATCTTTATGCTAACCCTATTTTAACCTGAACAGCAATATAAGTCCATCTACCATTGGTAGAATAACAGTGGAATCACTGCAAGTCCGGTATAAAAAACGGAATGTTCTGAACTTTGATTCATGCAGAAAAAGATTTCATGAGGGAAAAACGTGTTTCATGCAGAAAAAGACATGTTTCATGCTGAGAACATTTATTTTGGATAACTTTTGATAGAATTTTTGAAATAGGAGGGAAACTGTAAACAGAGGGAAACTGTAAACATCTCTGTAAGGACGAAAAATAATTTGACAAGTTAAGGAGAAGAAATGTATGAATAAACGGTTTATGAGTATGCTTCTGGCACTGTGCCTGGTGCTTGGTCTTTTCCCCACTGTAGCGACAGCGGCTGGTGGGAAACTTGTTGCTGTGCCAAGCAAAACGAGTTTTGTGATGAATGGCAAGCCAGTATCCATAAAACAGGCATACAACATAAATGATACAAACTATTTGCAGCTTCGCGCAATTGCAGAATTGCTTAATGGCACCGCCGCACAGTTCAACGTGAGCTGGGATGGCAAGTATGCGGTTATCGAAACAGGAAAGCCCTACAACAGCACAGCCACTCCATCTGCTTTAAAAACCACGGAAAATGTCAGGAAAAGCACTACATCCTTCAAATTGGACGGCACCGTTATCACATTTGAAAATGTTTATCTTATCGACGGCGATACCAACTACTTGCAGCTGCGTGAATTTGCCAGCAAGCTTAATGGTACAGCTTCACAATTCAATGTGTATTGGGATTCCAAGGCAAAACAGGCAGTCATTGTCCCGGGAGAAGAATACACAGGTGAAGCACCGAAGAATACTGCGCCGACAGGCAAAGCAGCTATTACTGACGGTTGGTACAATTTATACGGTATGAACAACTATGTACATATCACGTCAAACGGTAGCGCAATATTAATGAAAGATACTCCCACCCCCGTATATTATGTAAAACATATAGAAGATAATAAATACACGATACAAAACACAGATGGCAAATATCTTGGTGTGTCCGGAAAAGCTGAAATCGGCAAACAGGTAAAATTAGTAAACACACAATATTTGTGGACGCTCTGCCTGGAAAAGGACAATGATACTTTCAGTTTACGTCCGGCTGATAACCTAAAAATGCTGTTCAATGCGGCAGGACAGACTACCATTGATGGCTCTTTGATTTGCCTGTGGACTTATGAAAACGAGGATGCACCAAACTATGCTGAATTCAGGTTTATTCCGGTAAAAGAAAATGTACCGGTTGCACCACCTGATCCAACAGTAACAACGGAACCGGAAGAACCAACAAAACCAACACAGCCAACAGAACCTACTGAACCTTCGGAACCAACTATACCGTATAAAGTGTATACTACTTCTGACCCAAGTGTGAAGAAACTTGGCAAAGGGTACCAAATATTTGATGCTGCAGGAAACAAAGTTACCAGGGTATCTGATGGTTACGAACTGGTTATTACTCAGAATATTGAAACAATAGATGATTACACTTTCTACAATAATTATGCAGGTAAATTTTCTGTAGAAGGCAATAATCCTAATTTTACCACAGAAGACGGGGTACTGTTTAATAAAGACAAAACCATACTGATTGCCTACCCAGGAAGCAAGAAGGATAACAAATATAAAGTTCCTGATAGTGTAGTCACAATTGCAACCGGTGCTTTTGCATACAATGGCCATTTAAAGGAAATAGAATTCGGATCAAATCTTAAGGTAATTGGTGTAGATGCTTTCCGTGGGTGTCATTTTTCAGAGCTGGTAATTCCGGAAAGTGTCACAACAATTTACGGGTGTGCGTTTAACGATATAAAAGAATTGAAAAAAATTGCGCTGCCGTCCGGTATAAAAGTGATAGTCGGTGATATTCTCAGCGGGTCCAATAAAGATGTTGTTGTTTACGGTGAATATGGTGCGATGGCAGAATGGATTGCAAATACTTATGGCTACAACTTTGTCGGCACGGCAACATTAGGATTTACAAATATCAAGATAGGACAAACTGAATCTCAGGCCGGAATTGGAGGAAATATTTTCGGATACTTTAGAACTACCAGCGGTGAATGGAAATTCTATGGCAGTTATGAACGATTCCTTGCTGTGTATTATGAAAATAATAAAGCAAAGTACCTGTACACTAACGATTTGACAATCTATACAAGAGGCGGAATTGTTTACACTGATTCAAACGACAATAACAGGCAATTTGCAGCTTCAGCCGGTTACCTTCCTGATTTTGATGATACCACCACAGAACGGCTCATTTTAGAGTTTACTAATGCCTTCCGTGGCTTGCATGGTCTGCCTGCACTCAGATGGAATGATAGGCTTGCAGCTGCAGCCCGTTCGCACAGTGTGGATATGGAGAAAAGAAAGTTTTTTGATCATATTAATCCGGAAGGTGAAGGACCGGCCGATAGAATAGCTGCTGCAGGATATGATTGGATGGCGTGTGCAGAAAATATCTACATGAGTAGTGTAGGTAACAACGCTTCTGGTGCAGTGAACAGCTGGGTTAATTCATATGGGCATCGAATGAATTTACTGACCACTAGTTGCGACGAACTGGGAGTAGGTTCATCAGGCGGTTACGCTACACAAAACTTTGGAAAGCAAAAAAGCAAGAATTAATTCATTGGTTTTGAAAATATGAAATAAAGAGCTGCTTTGAGGAGCTGTGTTAAAGAGCTGTGTTAAAGAGCTGTGTTAAAGAGCTGTGAGGGTCAGGTGTCTGAACACCTAGCTCTCACAGTCTTATTATATTCTCTTATTCATAAACTTTATTTCCCTATTCATAAAGCTGAGGAATATCTTTTCCCTTTAGTCCTGCCTTTTTTTCCTTAAGTCCTGCCGAATATCCGGAATTATCCCATTTTTCATGGCGAGTGCTGTCGAAACCAATGGCCATGTTTCCTGTCCCATTTGTTGTGCCTTAATTGTAAGGTCATATGCGATGTATATGATGTTGTATTAAAGCAATTCAAAATTTTTATAGTACGAATAATTATTTTTAAACAGAATCTAAAAAGACTGCTTATCGGGTTTGCAATAAGTTTCTCTTAGTGTTTGAATAAGCGTTTTTATCCTGTCATCATTAATATGATAAACATTTTGAAGACCATGCTTATTAGAGTCCAAAATTCCGTGTGCCTTTAACAAAGCTAAATTTTGAGACAAAGCCGATTGAGATATGGCAGGAATTTTTTCGTGTATTTCACTGACATTCATTGGCCTTTCGATTAAGTGGCATAATATCATTAATCTGTGCTGGTTAGCCAAAACTTTAAGCAATTCTGCTATTTCTTTTGCTTGCTGTTCCATTTTATTTCACCTTTCCTCTGTACTTTAGCATGCTTATGCCCTGAGTCATTGTACCCATGGGGCAATAGACACACCATGAGCGGGGTTTGAAGAAAAACATCGTTATCAGCCCCAAAATTGTGGATGTAAGCATAACACTATAAAATCCAAAGGCGAACTGGGCAACCCAAGGTGACACTGCACTGGTATTTGTCCAGTTCCATGGAAGTTTTATTGTCCATAAAAGCGTAACCACTTCTTTCAAATTATTAGTTCCATTATACACTAAATAAGTAGAAAAAATCATTATCGCAAACATAGTCATAAAAAACGCCAAAAAGCCGTAACGGAACCATTTGCTTCTTATAAAGGCAGGGATGTTGCGGTTTGAAGAAAGTTTCAACCTGCCTCCCAATAGTTCAAACAACTGCCCTCTTCCGCAGTATCTGTTGCAGTATATTTTACCCTTGCCTATTATCGACAGCAACAACGGAGTAATAAAGCAAATCATCCCTATCCAGGCAAATAAAATATTAAAAAAACCTGATATCATATATACTGCAGAGAATATCCATAAATATTCATACCACTTTTTCATGATGCGACCTCCTTTTGCACAACCTGAATTACCGAAGCGGGACACACTCTCTCACACTTTCTGCATCCAATGCACAAATTTTCGTTAACTTGTGCGTAAATCCCGTGAAAAATGGTTATTGCTTTACGTGGACAGTTTTTTTCACATACTCCGCAGGCCACGCATTCTGCTTGATTTATCATTGCTTTTTTCATGTTATTCTCCCCTTTGCCATCAGATAAATTATATTGTCAAAAACCGTTGTCTGAACATTATTGTTTAAACATTATTAGCTGCCATATTGCCTGAGCATTATTGTCTGAACAATGTTATTCTTTTGTCTGGACAGTATGCAGCCCAATACTGTCTTTACGGCATATGGCTCAATATTTTCTACATGGTATACGAAACAGTTAGATAAATAATATATAAGTATTTTATAATATACTTATATAATTATAATATGATGTTTAATGTGAATATGTCAATAGAATTTTTTACGCATAAAAAAAGGTGACTATCGTATGATAATGAAATGTAATTATCATATGATAATGTCACCGGATCGATTATTTGAGTAAAATGATATAGTATTTCATGTAATCATTATTTTTGATTATTCTAAATTTCCACCTTCAATTACAATACTCTCTTTGTACTCTTCTCCGTATATCTCCGCCAATGTTTCATCATATGCCTTGCTAATAAATTTTTCTTCACCAAGAGCGGCAAGTTCATTGTTAATCCAATCGAGGAGCTCCTTATTGCCCTTTTTGACGGCTGGTGCTATTGTATCCTGCCCGCCCAATGAAGGTACACCGACTACAAACCCGGGATTCTGTTTCGCCCATGCAATCACTTCTGTATTATCGTTAACTATGGCAGCACCACGTCCATCCTTTAATGCTTCAAATATTTCTGTATACTGTTCGAACTTTAATTGCTCTATATCAGGGTAATTTTTGGTCAAATAAGTTTCAGCAGTAGTTCCTTTGGCAACAATGGCTTTTTTGCCTTTTAACTGTTCAACCGAGGTAATCGGAGCGCTCTCCGGAGAAACTATTCCAAGAGAAACCTTCATATACGGGTTGGCAAAATCCACTTTTTGTTTTCTTTCTTCTGTAACCGTAAAGTTGGCCATTATTATATCAACCTTGTTCGATTCCAGGAAGGCTACTCTGCTTGCTGCATCCACCAAAACAAATTCAACCTTGGATTCGTCTCCTAAAAGGTCCTTCGCAAACCTCCTGGCGATGTACACATCGAAGCCCTGATTTTCGCCATTTTCATCGACATAACCAAATGGATATTTATCACTGAACACACCAATTCTAATCTTGCCCCGCTCTTTTATTTCAGCAATAGAACCCTTGGCTTCTGATGTACTTGTATTAGTACTTGTATTAGTACTTGTAGTTGAACTTGAATTTGAACTTGCATTGTTGCAGCCTGCAAAAATCCCCAACGCTAATACAGTAATAATTAATACTTGAATAAACCTTTTGATTTTTATCATTCTAACCATCCTTTCTTTTATAATTTTTTTCTAATTTAATATTGAAATATGTTTAAGAATTGCTGAGCACGTTCTGTCTTCGGATTTGTAAAAAACTCATTAGGCTCTGATATTTCACAAATCCTGCCCTTATCCAAAAACACTATCTTATCAGCGACAGCCCTGGCAAATGACATCTCATGAGTTACAATAACCATAGTCATGCCCTGTTTTGCAAGTCCCAGTATTACATCCAGAACCTCTCTTACCATTTCAGGGTCAAGGGCTGCTGTAACCTCATCGAACAGCATTATCTCAGGATTCATGCATAAAGCCCTTACAATTGCTATCCGCTGTCTCTGTCCCCCGGAAAGCTGACGGGGATAAGAATCCTTTCTGTCAAACAATCCTACCCTCTCCAATAACTGTTTTGCCTGCTCCATCACCTCACTTTTATCCCTTTTTTGTACCTTGGCAGGGCCTAAAATTATATTTTCAATGACTGTCATGTGCGGGAACAATTCATAGTTTTGGAATACCATTCCTATATGCTGCCTGATTTCCTGCCAGTTCACATCATTATTAACAAGGCTTTTACCACGATATCTTATATCACCTCCATGTACTTTCTCCAGGCCGTTGAGACACCTTAACAGAGTGCTTTTCCCGCAGCCTGAAGGCCCCAGAATAACAACAACTTCACCTTTATTGATATTTAAGTTTATATCATCCAGGGCTATTATCTCGTCATATCTCTTATGCAAACCTTTTATTTCAAGTAATACTTCATTTGTTTTCATATGATTGGTTAACCCCCCTAACCATTCCATTTATTTTCCAGTTTCCTGGATATCTTCGAAAGAGGATAACAAATTATGAAGTACAATATAAATACAGAACCATATACCCAAAAAGATGCTGTGGGCACTTCAATGCGAGAATTTTCTATAATTTGCTGTCCTACCTTTATAACATCTATAACTCCTATTAAAACTACTAATGATGTGGTCTTAATCATTCTTGTAGCTAAATTTATGGCACCCGGCAGCATTCTTCTCACGGCCTGAGGTATAAGGACATACCTGTAAAGGTCCCAAAAGCCAAGCCCTATAGCTTTTCCGGACTCTACCTGATGCTTCGGCAATGATTCCAATGCTCCTCTTACAATATCCCCCATCTCTGCGGCACCCCAAAGGCTGAATACAATAACAGAAACAACCTCACCGCTTAAATCTATATTCAAAGCAGTGGTAACCCCAAAATACATGATGAACAACCAAACAAGAATAGGTATTATTCTAAACAGCTCCAAGTATATGCGGCAAATCAAACGTATCCATTTTGACTTTGATGTCCAGATAACTCCCAAGGCTATGCCAAGCAACGAACCAATTATAATTGAAAAGAAAGCAATTCTTGCTGTTACCAACAGTCCTTCAAGCAGGCGCTGCATGTTCATCCCCTTGAAAAGAACACTAATTCCCAAACTCTGCATACCGCACCTTCCTTTCCAGCCATGTCAGAAGCAATGATAAAGGCAAAATCATGATAAAATATACAGCCACCAACATAAACAGGGCTTCAAAGGTTTGATAGTACATGCCTATTAAATCCTTTGTTACATTCATAAGGTCAACCACTGCAATTGCTCCTACAATAGAAGTTTCTTTCAGCAAGAAAATGCAATTTGCACCTATTGAAGGCACAGCCACTGAAAATGCCTGGGGAAGAACCACATACCTCACAAGCTGGGTTTTGGAGAGACCTATGCTTAGTCCGGATTCAATCTGTGATTTACTTACAGCTTCCAAACCGCTCCTGAAAGCCTCGGCCATATAGCTTCCTCCAAGAAAAGATAAACCAATAATGGCACATGTATTCTCACTTAGTGATATTCCTACTTTGGTAAGCCCAAAGTATAAGAAAAACAATTGTATCAGCAGCGGAGTATTTCGTGATAACTCTATGTAAACTTTGACAATGGTTTTTAGCACTTTAACCCTGAAGTACAGAATTATGCTGCATACAAGGCCAATTATTAAAGAAATCAATATGCCCCAAAATCCGAGTTTTAAAGTGGTCCATGCTGCTTCCCGGTAAAGGGGCAAGCTGTCCGTTATAAATTGCCAGTTAAGACCCATTCCTCTGTCACCTCAATCATGCTTAACATCCTCATAAATCTACGGATGCTGTTTTTACATAAAAAAACTCCTGCCCTGTTCAGAGGCAGAAGTTTAATTCCGCGGTTCCACTCTGATTACCGGATGTAAAAACCGGCATCTCGTCATCTTCGGTACTTACATACCTAAACACTATAACGGGTGTACCCGCCGGAGTCTACTATATTTCGATCCGGTGCTCAAGGATGCACTTCGGTTAATCTCAATCTAAAATCCCTTCCAGCCTCTGAGGATTTCTCTCTGTAGATCTACCTTAACTTACTCTTCCTGTCATCGCAATACCTACTATTCATATCTGTTTACTATTATATGCGATAAAAGCATTGATGTCAATCATTTTTTATTATACTTATGTATGTTATTTTTCATTTTTTTCGAATTATTTCATCTATTTGCCATGAAATCTTTAAAGCTTTCTTTATTACATATTTATAAAGCAACCAAATTTACAAAATTTGATAGTATTACATTTAATAAATGTATGTAACTTTTTTAGACTATAGAGTTGTCTTTGAAGAGAAGCTTGAAAGAAATGTGACTATCCTATTCTTTTGGAATAAGACCCAATTCCTTTATGATAGCCTTACCATCATAAGATTTCAGCCAGCCAATGATTTTCCTGGCACTGTGTTCTTTGGGTAAATCGCTTCGAACCACGGCATAATAAGCATCTGCAAGAGAATACGAACCGTCTGCTATGCTTTGTTCAGAAGGAACAACACCTTCAAAAGCAAGCATTTTTAGCTCCTTATCTATTCCTGTAATTTCCCCCATACTTTTCAAATAAGTATATAAAGTATAACCAAGTGCATAGCTTCTTGTTGGTTTGCCGAACAATCCGCCCTGATGATAAAAAGCTACTTGTTCCAGCATACCCTCCATGGTTAACTCTACATAGTTTTCCTGTATCCTGGAATGCATTTTTTCACCCTTTAAAATAAGGTTATCCATCTGTGACTGGCTGCCGCTGTCTGAATTCCTGCAGATTGGTACAAGTTCACGGTCCGGGCCGTTCAACTCCAACCAGTTGGTAATTCCGTAATCTATATAAATCTTGCGCGCTTGCTCCATCGTTATGTTTTCAGCCGTGTTTTCTTTTGGAGTGATAAATACAAGAGCCTCTGCAGCTATTGGGTAAAATTCAAGTTCAACACCTGCCTCCTCTGCCAGAGCCAAAACATCAGAAGATGCATAAGGTACTATTATCATATCCACTTCGCCATTTATTAGCAATTTATATGACGGGACTGTTTTTGATGCTGCCTCAGGGAAATTTTCATTATTATCACTCTTATACATAGCCCTATTGATTGCCTGTACAATTGCCAATGTTGATGTTGAGCCGTCAATTCTCGGGTAGTCTTGATGGGTAATCCCTAATTGTGCAGCAGTATCACTCATTAAATCATTTGCTGTCTCGTTATTGTTTCCCGAATTATTTTCAGCTTTCCCTTTACTGGTGCTTGTATTATCCACAACAGTTGGATTATAAGATGTTGGCTCCGGAGATTCAGGAATATCATTGTTCTTTTTACAAGAAGCAAATTGCAAAGTCATAAGCAATATTAATACAAATGTTAAAAGTTTTCTCATTGTTAATAATTTTCTCAATGCAAATGGTTTTCTCATCCTTATTCTCCTTTATTAACCACAAGCTTAGTGCTCCCATAGTCTAAATGCTTCAATAGATTTAGTAATTTGATATACTTAGTACTTCCATAAACTCAGTTCTTAAAACAGTCAGAATACTCTATCCAGGCACAATATATAAATCTCACTTATTATTACAATAGTATGCTGTTGCAAGCCTCATAATGAAAGCCTTTATTCTGCAGGATTTTCGCATACCCCCACGAAAAGCAGGCTGCCGTTATCTGCTGTAATACCGTAGATAAAGGGCCGGTTGAGAATCATATCTGCACGCCCTTCCGGAAGCGCCGCACCGGTATAATCAATCTGAGTAAATGAAGACGCTTCCACACCGTTTTCGTCGATAGCGATATGTGTTTCCTGCCTCACATCGGTAATAAAAGCCTTCTGATCAGTAATACCGCTAAAGTCTGCATCCATTGTGAAAGCGGAGCTTACGCCAAGACTCTTGAGAGTATCTGTCATTTCAAGCTTTGAACTAAAGCTGAACTTGGGTATTTTCCACACCACCTCTCCTAAAAAGCCCTCTCCGCCTTCAAAAGCCTCTCTCATTCTCTCAGGAGAAGAAAGCAGCTCATAAGGTGAGATACCCTCATCAGGAAGTATGAATACCATTTGCCCTGCGTTTTTCAATCCCAAACCAGCACGAATAAAACCCTCCCCCCTGGCAAAACCTGCTGAGCTAAAAGTCTGGTTCATAAAATCACATTTTACATCACTACCGTCTGAAAGATAAAAGACATCCTCGGCAGTTTTGCTCTTGTTAAACCGGTTAATCCATTGGTCATGGAAATAAACAGTATTGAGTATTGATAATATTTGGCCTGGGTCTGTTTCAAATGCCGGAGACAAAGTACCGTTTGTATTTGTTGATACCCAGTCTGCCATTGCTTTTGCGGTTTCCGGATTGGCAAAGTCCACGCTGTGGGAGCTCGCGTAGAAATACTCCACTGCCTGCTTGAGAAAATCGTCTTTAAATACAATTGGTATACCATTCATATCGTTGTCCATCCAAATAGAGTTTGCAATTTTGAGCTTTCCGACTTCATTATCTCTGTAAAGCGTCCTGTACAAATTCCCACACTGCTCAGAAAGCGTTCTAACATCGGAAATACCCAACAAATCAAGCAATTGTGCCTCAGTCTCATTTTTTGCGCCGGAAGCTGCAAGGGATAGAGCATAATACAACGAAAGGGGTGAGTAGTTGATATTCTTGCCGGCGTCCTTAAGTATAATGGAACCTGTCTTGTACGAAAAGTCGTTGAGTGCCGTAATCAGGCTTTCATCAACAGGGTTTTGTTCCATGATCTCTCTCCATGAATCATGGTCATCAAAAGCATAAGCCTTAGGATAAACAACTTTCAAAATAGGTTTTGAGTGTGAGTTTCCATTTCTATCTCTTAAAACCAGCAACCCCACACCGAGTATCAGCACAATGCAAACTGCGACAGCTGTCCATTTTTGCCACACATTGACTTTCTTTTTGAGTATTGCTTTTGTCACTTCCATCAGTTTGCTACCGCCATATTTGCCAGCAGCGAATATCTTTTTCCCCTTCATAGCTAAATCCCACCTTAATGCCCGTAAGAATAGCCGTTTCCGGCTTAAAGAGAAGCGGTATATTTATATAAAAACACATAACCAAATTTTAACTATTGTGTTATTACATTAAACATATCACGTTATTCTCTATTTTAAAAGGTATTCTAAAGAATTTTAAAGATTTCGAAAGATTTGTATAAAGCTGTGTTCCTTTAATCGAATTTTTGATAAATCCTGTCCTTCATCTATATAGCATGCAACTTTACATACAAATAGTAAGATTAGCTCCTTGGTAAATTGTTATATACAAAATTTAACGCTTTGGTTTATTCCAAAGCATTTTCCCATATAAATACCCCTGACTTTAAATCACTGGTAGTATTAAATCATCTATATTATTATGCTATCATTATTTTCAATGGATATTAATATTTTTTCTTTAATTATATAAAGTATTTCTTAAGGCTTTTTTAAAGAAAAAGTAAACTCAATATTTTAATGTATTCACTTACTATTTAACCTTTTTAATTTTCTTTTTTGGAAATTGGGGATAAGCCAAAGAAACAAAACGTTCAAAATCATTCCCCTCAAAAAACCTTTTTGGTATGATCCAGGCAGTCATGTCTGAACTATAAAGCATTACTGCCCTTTTAGTTTCAATAATTTTATACAGCTCATTCCATTTTGCCCGGTAAGTACCTGACTCTGAACTGCGCTCAATTCCTTCTTCAGTAAAAATATATGTCGTTTCCTCTCGTGCAAGTTTATTGCTGTTATAATGTTTTTTTGCACTATATCTAATCAACCATCTATACCCAAACACGCAAAATACAATAAACAACACAAATGATATCATAGGTAACATTTCAATAAAAAATGGTGGATTATCTACAGCATTATGTTCTGTTATATCCGGTACTTGTGCGGTATTCATATCAGAAGGCTGATAAGATGTTAAAACAGCTAAAATAATTACAAAAAGAATTATATATATTATTACGCTTTTGAAAATGCCTTTGAAGATACTTACTCGTATCAGAGATTTTCTTGTATGAACAAAATCTTCCAACTCAAGTTTGGATTTAACAATAATTGATTTCTCATTAATTCCTTCCACGAAAATACCCCCATTTATTTAAATTACTTTTTATTTTTCTATTGCGTTTACTATTAAAGCTCTCCTATTAGAACATCATTGTCTTTAGTAGCTATATCTGCAATGATTTTCTCTCCTTTTTTAACCATTTGTGTAGCAATGTTAATATCAAAATCAACCTCTTCGATTTTTATAGGTTCTATTTTGCCACCAGCAGTTCCACAAGAATATAGTATCAATATAAAAATAATAGATATAAGAACTAAAAAGCTTCTTTTCAAAATCGCTTACCTCGTTATTCTATTATACAAATTTGAATAATCATATAGACGACTTTAGCAATAGTTCACCTAACGTTCCACTTAAAAAGCATTGATGGACATAAAATCATACCTTATCTCTCTTAAGACCTTGCACCTTTTATTTTAAATATACAGTTTACTTCAAAATCAATTGTGTTATAATATAAGTGAGGATGGCGACGTTTGTTGCTGTCAGATTATAAGGGGTAATTAATTATTAAAAACGGTTTTTTTAAGACCGTTTTTTTCTTTGTCTTTCAGGCTGTGGCCGAAGCAGTCTATCTGTAATAATTCTTGCAGACACAGCTACTCCAATTGGAATGAATAAGTACTTCACACACCAAACAACTGCATAGCCAATGCTTGCGTAGAAATCAGTATCCATATCGGCCACCTCCTTCCTTTGTAGATTCCCTGCAGCAACTATAACGTCGCCATCCTCATGTGTGGGAATCCAAAGAAAGGAGCCTGGAGACACAAATCACCCCTCTAAAACCTGATCGCATATCACTTTTTCATTATACACTACATGTCACAATTTTACAATATAAAATCGAACATTTGTTCTTGACGTTGTGATAATTAGCAAAGCATTTCTAGCTAAGGTAGTGACACTATTTTGTGGTTTTAGCATGTCTTTTCAAGTAACTACTATACATGTGATTTAAAAATTGATTACTTTATTACCGGCTGCTTCTTACACTTCATCAAAACATATAAGTCAATCAAATCCGAGTTTTCGTCAATCCTGACAAGGACCCACATACCATCATGAAATTGTTTTGTATTTTCTATGATTTCGTACATTTTTGATGATAATTCATCTTTGCTGTTTTAAATACAATCAAGCTCTTTCTTTCCATAAAGAATTAATACCGTAAATGATTTTCTTTATACTTATACCACCCATCGCTCAGAAGCTTTCTCCTGCCATCCTTTTCTACATTATCTCTGGAAGCCAGACATAAGTCATATCGGTACCCGCATCTGGAAAGAATTTCTCCAGGCATTTTAACCCCTCATTTCATTTTTAAATAAATATTTCATCGTTTTTTTATCTTTCAGAAATCCCCAGCAATTCAAATTAGCACCTTTGAATTTTAAGGACCAGTATAAATACTAACACTAGTGTCGTTCTCTGTAATTTTCTTCGATATAGTCTTCTCGAAAGAATCTTTTTTTAATCCATCAGTTACCCATGAAATCTTTTGTGTCAATGTTACATTTGCGCTTTCACTAGATATTTGAGTTATCTCAACGTCAATAACATACTTGTTTATATGCCACCAGTTAGTATTAAAATGTCCAAAGCTTATTTCAATGTCCCTTGCAAAATCTTTTAAATATAATTTGGGAATAACGAATTTAAAAATATTCCCCCCATAAGTACCTTTTCTAAACTTCACTCTATTTCGTCGTTTATAAGCTATATTATTGCTATAGTTATCAAAAAAACTTGTTTCTAGTACATCGTCTGTCTCATATATGTAATCTACTTTAATGCCTTCCATATTACATTGGATGCTATCTATTCTAACAACTAAATCAACATAATTATGATAAATTGCAAATCTACGGCCTACTTCAGTAAATAAAAAAATATATGTAAATATAATGATTAGGATTATTATCATAGCTGGTATTAATCTCTTAAATTTGCTTTTAGGTTTACTTATCATACCCGACCTCCAACGGTTTATTATCTGTCCATTGATGAGCAGCGCCCTTTCGGCGTATTTCGCCTGACTACCCTTTTCTACTATAGTGTCGTGAATGCCTAAAATCCAAAAAGCATTATTTGACACAGAACCGTCCCTCGTCTTACTTCAGCTGCTTTCTATCAAGCTTGCCTAAGGCTGTATATGGCATATGGCTGACAAAAACTATCTCTTTGGGCATTTGAAATCTTGCAACCCTAGTGCGCAACCATTCCAGAAGTTCCTCTTTTGTTAAGTTGGAATTTTCTACGGGAAGTACAAATGCCTTCAATCTTTGCCCGAATACTTCATCACTTATTCCTATTACAGCTACGTCTTCTATTTGAGTGTGATTCCTTAGTACCTGTTCAACATCAGCCGGATATACATTTTCTCCTGCTGACACAATCATATCATCCACTCTGCCACACAAAAAATAATACCCTTTTTTATCCCGATAACCTAAATCACCTGTTTTTACCCATGAGTTGCTTTTGTTTCTCATTGACCACCTGGTTTTGATACAGAATTGCCCTACCTCACCAACTTTGACTTCATTCCCGTTTTCATCCAATATCTTAAGCTGAACGCCTTTAATTTTTTTACCGAGAGTATTTGCCGAATATCTTAAATCCTGGGGTGTCGCTATAATATTCAAGCCTGACTCTGATGTACCATACAAATTGTACAGGACGTCTCCTAATTTGCTGAATGTCTCCTGCACAATCTTAGGATTGAGCTCTGCCCCACCTGATACAATGCAGGCAAGAGATTTCAAATCCTCAGGATTATGTTTCAACATCTTATATAGCATTAATGGTACGACAGTTGCTACTTCAACATTATACTTGCGGATAAGATTGCATGCTTTTTGCAGATTGAATCCTTTGCAGATAATCACTTTTTTCCCCAGGGCCATAAACAGCAATAAGACTGCAATTCCATAACCATGATAAATTGGAGTTGCTATATAAGCTGTATTATATTTTAAAAGTTTTAATCTGTTTATTAACGCTACAAATGGATTCAGATAGTTGAACAGTGACGGTTTATGCGCCGCTACTTTGGAATTTCCCGTTGTCCCTCCTGTCAGCAGTACCAGCTTGCCGGCTGAGGAACGCTTTATTTTTATGTTTTCATCCAAGCTTTCATCTAAATATTGATTATGCAGATTGTTTATCGCAGGTAAATTATCGTGATAGCTCAAAATCTTATCTTTTTTATAGGATGATTCTTCGATCAATGAATTTAACTCAAAATCATATATAATCAGGCGAAAATCGCTCCGTTCCAATATATTATTAAGCTGGCTGCTGCTCATCTCAGCATTGAGCAAATATATATCCGCTCCTGATTGGGAAACGGCAAATAAAGCTTTGATTAGCCAGGAATGGTTTTTGCACAGAAACCCAACCTTATGTCCTCTTCCAAGCTGATATTTTTCTTTCAGGATAACGGAAATTTTTTTTGACTGTGACAACAATTCTTTATAGGTCAATGTTTCGTTTTCATCCACCAACGCTGTTTTATCAGCATATGCCTTTTCAGCAAAAGCTATTAAACCCATTATATTTATCCCATATTTATATAAAGCATAAACCAGACAATATAGGCCAAAGGGCGAGAACAGCCTCATTTTGAACATCGTATAAATTAATCTGAACATTACCATTATCCCTTCTTCTCTTTCTTAAAATTGCCGGAATATCTCTTTCTTATAATAGCCGGAACAGCCAACTCCCATATTCCTCTGAACATAATTGATGCAAACTGTCCTGGTAACAGCCACCAAGGCCTGTATTTGCGCCTTCGTGTGTATATTAACCTGCATATAATTTTCCCAACATGCTCCGGACTCATGGCAGGAGCTTTTTGATAAGCTTTCGTTGGCAGGATCATGCGTGTTTTGACTAACGGCAGATATACTGAAGAAGTTGCAATGCCCATAGCATTTAATTCCAAAGCTGCAGACCGAAACCAGGTATCAAAAGCTGATTTTGACGCCTGATAAGCAGCCCAATATGGGAATGGTATCAGTAAAGCGTTTACCGTAGATATGTTAATTACGTGCCCCTTATTTTTCTCAAGAAGAGGAATAAGTGATAATAACAATTGAACCGGCGCAAAATAGTTGATTGCCATTGTTCGGGTAAAATCGTGGAAACGGTATAAAGAATCTCTGATGGATCTTTTTATTGAAATGCCGGCATTGCTGACAAATAAATCCAAACCATTAGGCAAGTTATGAATAAAATTTATTAATTCCTCCACTTTTTCAGTATCTCTAAGATCAGCAGGGAAAATACTTACTTTAGCTTTTTTCTTTTCTATTTCCTGCCTAATTTTTAAAAGCTTTTCTTCTGTTCTGGCTACCAAAATCAAATGACAATTTATATCTGCCAGCTGATAAGCCAGTTCCTCCCCTATTCCAAAGCTTGAGCCCGTAATAAGGATTGTCTTTCCATGAAGTTTTTCTCCAAGCTTCTTTTTATTTAAATAAACAGGCGGAAAAAGTAAATTTTCCAATAAACTATATTTATACATAATAGCCTCTTGCAACCTGTTACCTATTATTTCAAATTTAACAGTTTCCTTCACTTGCAACTGTGTTATAATATGGTTAAGGATAGCGACACTTGTTGCTGTCAGGTTTGTACGATTGGGTTATATTCTAAAACGGTTTTTCAAGACCGTTTTTTTCTTTGTCTATCAGGCAAAGACATATCACCCGTCTCAAACCTGATTGCTGATTACACATAATATTATAGGGTAAAATATTTTAATTTACAATATTCTCTTAGAACATTTGTTCGAAATCAAAGATGGCTAAACCAGTCATTAATGCCCGATTGTGGCAAGATAAAAGGCAAGATAAAATTATGTGAGAAAAGATTCTTTAGTTTAAATTGGTGAGAAATGATATTATGCGAGAAAAGCTTATATTTATTTGTGAAAATATGCGAGAAAAGCCTATATTTATTTGTGAAAATGATTTGCTTAAAAAAATAAATTTCTGCCTAATTTGTAGAAATACGTCTTTACCTGATGTTTCGTAATAAACTCCTGGCTTATTTATAGGGTTGAGCTTCTGACTTTATTTATGGAAGCGGGCTTTTAGCCTGGTTAATGAAGTGAGCTTCTGATTTATTTATAGGAGTGAGTTTCTGATTTATTTTTATTTAAAAATAGGCACATGAATATATTCTGAAATGAGCTTCCTTGATTGGTCGCTCACCTGGTGGGTGACCAATCAAGGCTGAAGAACAAAAATCCGCTTTGCACATTGACGGGAACCGGCTTTCTGATGTCTATACTCCACACTTCTACGGGGGGAACATCCTCCCTGCACCCGGACAAATAGGCTATTTTCGTGCTGTCAGGCGACCAGGTAACAGGAGTGGCAAAACAGCTGGAAATTGCCAGTATGGTATCGCCTTCTCCTCTCACTCCGGACATGCGTATCTGCGAATAGTATTTACCGTTTCTGAACCAGCTTGAACTATACGCGATACGTGTAGAATCCGGAGACCACGTTGGGTAGTAGTTTTTAGCTTCAGGCCCTCCTGGAATTTTAAATATCCTTCCTGTTGCCAGTTCCAGTGTATAAATTTCTGAAATACTCGCTCCAGGAGACGTGAATAAAACAAAATTGCCGTTTGGTGAGAGCCGTACCTCGTTCAACGGACCATTTTGGTTATTTGTTATCTGCCTTTCGTTGCTCCCGTCAGCATTGATTCTGTATAACTGGCTGATGCCCGCACCATCCTTGGCCTCAAAGAGCAGTTCCGTCCCGTTTGGGAACCATTGTGCATATGAAACTCCGGGACGATTTATGGACACATAGGTATTGCTTAAAACATCATAAATACGGATCACTCTGCCGGTGGAATAAACCAACCTGCGGTTATCCGGGTTCCAATCTACAAAAGCCGGGAACCCAATCTGATCGATTTTTGAAATATTTCCTGCCGATACAGTAATTATTGAAATGACTCCGGTATCTGCCACGTAAGCGATCTTGCTCCGGTCGGGAGACCAGAATATCGCGGACATTCTGCCTGTATCGTCTACCTTAATGGTATTCGTACCTGTCGGAGCCAGAATGTCAGTTGATATAAAATTGGCAAATCCGTCGGTAAATAAAACTGCCAGCGGCCCTTCTCCCACTGGAGGGGCATAGGGAATCCGCAGCCTCATACCTGGAATGATGTCAAGAGTAAGGCCGTTATTTGCTTTTATGATCAGGTCAGGCCTTGGCTGTCCGTTCACTGTCACATTGTATTGTGCTGCAATCCTGAAAAGGGTATCTCCCGGCCTGACTACATAAAAAGGTACGCCTGGCGGTACTGTCAGAACAGTGCCTGGCGTGATTATATACGGGGGTTCCAGGCCGTTGGCATCGATGATTACGCTCATGGGTATTCCGTAGCTTTGAGAAATGGAATACACTGAATCACCTGGCCTGACTACATATGTAGTTATACCTGGAGGTACAGACAGCTGCTGGCCGGGGTAAATGGTATAGGGTGCTGTAAGATTGTTGGCAGCAACTAGTGCCTGCAGGGGAATGGACCAGCGCATTGCTATGCTATAAAGCGTGTCACCGGGACGCACGGTATAGAATATTTGCATAGTATATTTCTCCTCTTAATTTCTCGTATACTATTTTATGTTCCGGTGCGTGTAAATGTTAATCTCTTAGAGAGATAACACTTCCCGACGTCGGGCGTTCTACTCCGCCAATTATGTGCATAAGTGTTGATTTGCCTGAACCTGACGCTCCTACGATAGCTACAAATTCTCTTTTTTCCACGCTGAATCTCATTTTTCCGCGCTGAAGCTCGCACTGCCTAAAGCCGTAACGGTTGTGTCACCTTTGCCATATATTTTCATCAGGTTTTTGACTTCTAAAATAGCCATTATTCGCCCTCCTCTTTTCTTATGCTGCCGTGCACTATTTTCTTATACTGCTGTACACTGCCAATGCATCGGTGACATTGTATTGCTCGGTTTTGTTATTTCCACTAGCACCGGCTGTTATTAAGATATATTCCTGACTGCCAACTTTGGCAAGACTGGCAAGACAAAGGCCGGCTTTGTCAGTATATCCGGTTTTTCCTCCCAGAATTTCCCCGCCGGTAATGTTTTGACCACCGAGTTTTTCATACATGGTGCTGTAAAAAGTTATCCCGTCAGGGTGCTTGTTAGTGGGTGGCGTGGAATGACGGAATGTTGTAAAAATCTCCCGGAAGACATCGTTTTTCAAAGCATAGCTTAGGAGAACAGCCATATCTTTGACTGTTGTGTAGTGGTTTTCATTGTGAAGCCCGGTCGTATTTTCAAAATGGGTATTTTTAATGCCAAGCTCTTTTGCCTTTTGATTCATCAATTTTACAAAATTTCCTTCTGATCCTCCTATATGTTCAGCAAGTGCCATGCAGCACTCCGCGCCGCTCGGCAGCATTGCTCCGTATAACAGATCCATTGCCCTTACCTGCTCGTCCGGTTGAAAACCTGCCATTGATGCGTTTGCTTCGTACAGTCCCTGAAACATATTCATAGTAAGTCTGATTTTTTCATTCAGGTCAGGTAAATTTTCTATCGCGACAACCGCAGTCATCATTTTGGTCAAGGAAGCAGGATAGATTTTTTCTTCGCTGTTTTTTTCCATCAGGATGGTATAGTCTTCTAAATGGACCAGAATCGCATTACGGCTATACAGCCTGTCTATAGATAAGGAAACAGGGGAATCAGGTTTTACCTTGAAAGAAGAATATGGCACTGTTTTATCGCCATATTCTATCTCAAATATACTGCGGTCTCTTGGCATAATGTCGGAACTGTAAACAAATGCGGCAATGGCAATCATCATAAGAATTGTTACAAATATGCCTGTTCCTAATTTTTTCTTTCTCACTTTTTGCTCCATAATAAAACAGCTCCTTGTTCTGTGATGACATTATTCAACCACAAAATAAGGAGCTATGTTGGAATTCCATCTTATAAATTTCTTAAGATTTTCTTAACAAGCCTTTTTATAACGGAAGCTTTACTGTAAATGTAGTACATTCCGTGTTGCTTTCCACTGAGATTGTTCCGTCATGAGCATTGACAATTTCTTTGGCTATGGCCAGACCCAGCCCCGCTCCACCGGTGTTTGTGGAACGAGCAGAATCCAGCCGGTAAAATTTTTCAAAAATAGTTTCAAGTTTTGCCTGCGGGATTGGATTTCCCTTGTTAGTAAAAGTTATTACAATATTTTTGTCCTCTTGCCTGGCAGAAATGTCAATTATGCTGTTTTCATAGCTGTAAGCTATCGCATTTTTCAAAATGTTATTGAACACACGGGCCAGTTTGTCTGCATCTCCCCACAGAGTCAGCCCTTCGGGAACATTGACCGAAATCTGCTTTCCTTGTGGAACCAGCATTGGATAGAATTCATCCGCCATCTGCTGGAGCATGAAAAGTAAATTTATTTTTTCTTTATTCAAAACAATAGTTTGAAGATTAAATCTTGTAATCTCAAAAAATTCATTTATAAGCTGCTCTAACCGGTAAGCTTTTTCCAGGGTAATGCCCACATACTTTGCCTTCTGTTCAGCAGGCATGTCCGGTGCTTCATCCAGAAGACTTAAGTATCCTATAATAGAGGTCAAAGGTGTCTTTATATCATGAGCCAGGTAAACTACCAAATCATTTTTGCGCTTTTCAGCATCAAGTGCAGCTTTTCTTTGTTTTTCCAAATTGCTTTTTATCTGATTAAGCTTATATTCCATAAAATCCAGTTCCGGTGATAATGTGATTTCATTATCAGATTCCTCAGAAAGTTTATCAACTCCGCCAATGACTTCATCGAAATACTTAGTAAATCTGGAAACTGAAAATTTAAGCAAGATAATTAATAATATAAATATCACAATTAGAGTAATAGTTTCGATATTTCTAATAAACAGAAGATGAGTAATGGTTATGGCTAAATTTTCAGATAAATGGAATCTATCCCTTAAGAAGCGTACAATAGTATCGCTGAAACTAAACCGCTCCTGAATTATAAAACGAAGCAGAATAACAGCTGCAACCATGGAATAAACAGAAAGGAGCATTTGAAGAAATATTTTCCTTTTCAATTTTAAATAATCATTTTTCCTGTTACTTTTCAATTTTATAGCCAACTCCCCACACAGTTTTGATATATTTGGGATGCTCCGCGCTGTCATGCATTTTTTCTCTTAAATGTCTGATATGAACCATTACCGTATTATTACTGTTGCTATAGTATTTTTCGCCCCACACCTCGCGGAACAACTCTTCAGAACTGACCACCCGCCCCCGGTTGGCAGCCAGCACCCATAGAATGGAAAACTCTGTGGGAGTAAGAGACAGAGGCCTTTCGTTCAATGTACATTCATGAGTATCCTTGTTTAAAACCAAACCTGCAAATTCAATCAGATTTTCCTCCCGCAACGGTTCAGAAGAATTATATCTGGTAAATCTCCGCAGTTGTGCTTTAACACGGGCAACAAGCTCCAAAGGCTGAAATGGTTTTGTCACGTAATCATCTGCACCGAGTGTCAGTCCGGTAATTTTATCGATTTCTTCATCTTTGGCAGTCAGCATAATAACGGGGAATTTATGCCTTTCCCGGATTTTACGGCAGATTGAAAAACCGTCAGTATCAGGAAGCATGATATCCAAAATGGCAAGGTCCAGTTTTTCATTCTCAATACAGTTAAGAGCATCCTTGCCGTTATAAAATTTAAATACATTATAGTTCTCATTTTTGAGATAAACCTCAACCAAATCGGCAATAGCCTGCTCATCATCAACAATTAAAATGTTTGCAGTCATAAACAACCTCTTCTTTCTTTTGTATCTATCTTCATAATTATCATAACGAAAAGCTGTAATCCATTCTATAAATTTTTACTTGTGAAAATCTTAAGACTTTCTTAACACAGTGGTTTTTTAGTCTTTTAAGTATTCAATGCCTTCATCGTTGTTGACCAATTATTTTAAATATTGCTTTTTAATTTAAATACTTTATAGTTTAAATACTGCTTTATAATAATACATGGCGGTTGGCCCGTCAATAAACTTTCTGAAAGGCTGCAGTTTTTTCCTCCCGGCAAAATTCCTTCAGGATAAGCCTTCCTGAGTTCTTCAAAACAATACCTTAAAGCAATACCTTTATGAAAAAATTAATCTGGTTCTTTGCCTTAAACTCTTAATAAAAGAAAAAAGCTGTCAGATGAAGTGTATGAATCACTTTACCCAACAGCACCAAAATAAGGAATTTTATGTGCATTAAAAATTTATATTAAAAAATTTATAAGCGTTGTTTTATGTTGCAGTCATCCCAAATTCTCCACCATACGTACAGCAATCACAAGAGCCTGTTCACGGGTGGCAGTTGCATAATTTCTCGCTTCTTCTTCGGGTGTGGTGGCACGAGGGCTGAACATGTTATTACCTGTACCTTTGATAATATCATTGGCTGCCATGAAGTAAACGCTATCCTTTGCCCAACTGGATATCTTTGCATCATCGGCAAAAGGTGCGGGCTTTTTGTAGGAAAGTTTAAACTGGCTGTCAGTCTGTATCGTCCAGCCTGGGATGGTTACCCTCTTGAATACACGGGTCAGCATGGTTGCAGCCTGTTCACGGTTGAGCAGCTCATTGGGGCTGAATTTATCGGCGGAAGTACCTGTAGTAATGCCAAGATTGTATGCTTTCAACACCTCGATGTCCTTTGTGTCTGTAAACGGATTAACGACAGCGGGGATGGCTTTTGTTCCTGAGAGCGCCTCGTAAACTTTAACACATACAGCTGCGAACTCCAAGCGCGTAATGGGCTTTGTCAGATCGGTTCCACGCAGGGAATCGGGAATCAGGCCCAATTCGTCGGCTTTTTTCAGCTCCGCTGTAGCCCATTGGGATGCGTTTCCCCAGGCGGGTGCTCCGAACTCTATCACATTCGACCAGTCGGACGCAAGGACGAATGTACCGTTTCCTTTATGATATTGGTACCTTGCCCGGAGCTTCACGTGGGTATCCTCCGATACGCTTTCGGCAGCGTGTGCAAGCTCTGCATAAAGTTCACCGTCGGTAATATCCCGGTCGGAAAGACCTACCTCTTTCCATTCACCGCCACCAATACTCACTTCAGCCACCACTATAATATAATCCGACAACGATTTTGCGCCTGCGGAGGCCTTTTTCACACTCTCCGGGTTTTTAAGATTAAATGCTACAACAGGACCTCCGTTCAAAGTCCGGTCTGTCATCCTCAAACCGGATATAACGGGAGCCTCAAGTTTTTCAGGAATTTCTAAGGGTTTATAATCCTTGCCGTAAGCAGCAATCGGTGACCAATCGGAAATCAGGTAGGCGTAATCACCGCCTTTAGGTTTATACCTTATTACAAAGCGGGTGCGCACATAAACCGTATGCTTGGTCCAATCTATATAAAACTCGCCTTTTTCATCGATAGAGTATTGTCCTTCTTTTAAATGTGTAGACAACTCTCTCCAATTGGAGTTTGCAGGGTCAGGCTTATAGTTCTGATTAAGAATCGGTATTCGTTCAGTTGTATCCGGTAACAGCATTTTATTGACATACTCACCTTCAAAATAAGGATCACCTACGCTTGAATTCACCACATCCCAGTTGGGATGATATTTCCAATCGTCTTTACTGTCAAGGGACCAGTCAATTTGAATATAAAAATCTATATAATCCAAGTCAAATTGTTTAACGATTTCCATTTTCTTGTTGATCATAGCCGACAGAGCTTCACTCTTGTTAAAGGTTACATAAACATATTTTCCGTGGTCTCTCTTAGGTATGCTCAATATGACATCAGTCGGCGCTTCCAGCGTCGTCGGAAAAGACTCATCTGCCAGCGCTGTCACAGGTAACAGGGCAAAGCACATAATAATTGCCAGCACAAGTTAAATGATGTCTTTTTCTTTGAGGATTTTTTCAACATGGTTGATTCTCCTTTCTGATTTATTCTTCTTTCATATAAATACTGTTTAATCAATATACTGAATGTATGAGAGATTCCCCTCAATAAACCTTACATGGAGCTGTTTCTCATTATCCTCTGTAGCCGCTATAAAAGTACCTTCTGCATCGCTGAGTGTATTTTCAATGACCTTTGGAAAAGTATCTGAGGCAAGCTTGATATATTCCTGAAAACCTTCTTTGGTTAAGCCGGTTACAGAATAGCTGTAAGCAAAATTTTTTCCCAATATTTCCGACATGTCCATTTCCATAAAAACCGTCACGCCTTCCGGCTGAGGCAAACCACCCACCTTTTCCGGATCCCAGGCTATGTTGCCTCCGGTTTTGACGGTCACATCCCCGCCATCTTCACCGATACCTGTCTTAATAACCATTTCCTGTGTATCTTCCTGTGTAAAATCATAGCCGCTGTTATCAGCTGCTTTTTCACTTTGCTCAGCCTCCGCTTTGTAATTAGCCTCAAGCCCTGAAGCCGTGTCATTATTCCTAAGCTCTGAAGCCTGCCTGCCGCTGCAACCGGCTAAAGATAATACTAAACAAACCACCATTATCAAAATATACTTCATCTTTTTTCCCCTCTTTTATAATAATGTGAAATGTAAACTTTTATAATTCAAAACGTAAGCTTGGTTTATCGACTTCGAATCCTGAAAACTTTATTTATATTCAATTCCTCAAATTTTTAATTTATATTAACACACTATATAGAGATAAAATTTTTCAAAAGTGCTGTTATTTTTTTCTTAAAGTGCTGTCTTTTTGTTTGCACAAAAAAATACTGTCCACTGAATCAGTGAACAGTATGACTGAATTTGAGCTCATTTTTTTGCATTTATTTTTCTGTACTCAGAAGGTGACAGTTTTGTGTCACGCTTAAACGCCACTGCAAAATGTCCTGCATTTACAAAACCACACTCTCTGGCGATATCCTCAATAGATCTTCTGTTTCCCACCAACAGTTCCTTTGCCTTTTCCAACCGGATATTCATTAGGTACTGGTGAGGTGTTCGTCCGGTGTACCCCTTAAATATCCGCTTAAAGTGATAAGGGCTTAAATAAATGGAATTACAAATATCGTTTATGCTGATGTTTGCTTGATAGTGTTCCTGCATAAACATAATAGCTTTGCTGATATATGGGTTTTTGCAGTCGGTCTCTTCTCTGCTGCTTTCCTGCTCGGCATGCAAATCACGGATTAGCTGGAAAACTATTTGCGTAGAGAGGCTGTGAAGCATTTTCGGATAAGACTGGCCGTAATTCATTATCTCCTGCTGGAACTCGCCGATTAGGTTCAGCAGATCATTGCTGTATTGACCTTTTATTCGTTTGAATGTAAATTCTCCTTCACACGCCAGTTCAGAGGCGATTTCCATGAAAAAATCCTTCTTTACGGCAATGTGCAGGAACTTACCATACTCTTTGTTTTTGCCGGGAACGCCATAAATCCCCTCCCACGGTTGAATCACCAGCATGTCGCCTTTTTTTACGCGGTACTCAACATTATTTATTCTTGTAATGGGAGCGCTTGAAAGAAACAGAAGAAAGTGGTAATCATCAACATATAATACTTCTCCCAAAGTATATTCTTCCGGCTCAAAGATGGCAATGTACCGGCAAATCGTCGCTTTAGTCCTGGAATACATGTCCGGCGGTATTATATCGAGAAAATAATTAAACTCTTGCCCCATCATTTTTACCCCCTAAGTGCAACTCTTATGCATATCTAAAGGCTTCGCTACATTTCATAGCATTAGTATCAATCATACTTATTTTATATCCTTCATACCTGTTTTGGCTCTTGCACGCACAGCAACTCTTTAGTGTGTAATATTATTATTTGTTTTGTTTTATCATATCCCAAATATAAATAATAATATTTGTATATTACCATATGAGATAAAAGAATCCAATCTTTCATGAGTTTCTTGCTCTTTAGCAGCGAATTTTTTTTGCTTTTTATTAAATGATAAATAGACATAGAAAGCATCAATAATGTCAAAAAATCCGATAACCATCAATAATATCTATAATAATAACTGTAATGTTAACAGCAACAAAAATATAAAAAGCCAAAAACACCAAGAACCCTGATAAAATCAGGGTTTTCGGTGAATTGAGGATAAGTGGGGTAAATGAGTATAGTTTCATTTAAAAATATTAGCTTGACTCAATAGCTTAATATGTTAGCTTGACTAAATAACTCATATCCATTAACTTAATCACTCAGTTCTCAATGCCACAACAGGATCTTTCCTTGCAGCGCTGCGGGAAGGAATGATACCTGCAATCAGCGTCAGGAGCATACTGATCACAACAAGAACAACTGCTGCCTGCGGCGGAAGGAAAGCGGAAAGGTTGTTAAGTCCTGTCAGGCGGTGGAGTATCAGGTTAATTGGTATGCACAGCAAGTAGGTAATCAATACACCAAGCATGCCTGAAGTAAATCCTATAATAACGGTTTCAGCAGTGAACATGCTGGACACATTTTTCTTCGACGCACCGATGGCGCGAAGAATTCCGATTTCCTTAGTGCGCTCCTGTACTGAAATCAGGGTGATAACACCGATCATAATAGATGATACGATCAGCGATACCGCAACGAATGCAATGAGCACGTATGTAATCGCGTCTATAATAGTGGTTACGGAGGACATTATCAGCCCTACATAGTCTGTATATTTGATTTCTTTTAAATCGTCAACGCTTTCATTGTACTCCGAAATTACTTCCTCTATCACTTCCTTATCAGCAAAGGTTGACGCATAGAGATTAATCGCTGAAGGGCTGTCGAAATCTACAAGCCCGAGCCTGATCAAATTATCATCATAGGTAGAATCCGAGAATTCCAGCAACTCGTCATAGTATACAGCACATTGTTCTTCTGTGAATTGCTCCATTGCCATATCAAGTGCTGCCGCAAGTTGTTCGTTTGTCATTGAACCCATCTGCTCGGCAACTTTGGCTGCATACTGCGCCTTGAACTGCTCTTCAAGTGCCTGAGATAACATACCCGAAATATCTTCATCACTCAAAGATGAAATATACTCTGCTGCCGTTTCCGCCGCCATCCCCGTTTGTTCCGCCAATGCGGGAGCAATCAACGCTTCCATTTCATCACGTTTCATGTTCGCAAGGGTACCCGAAACGAATCCTTTCACTTCTTCTTCCGGCGGAATGCTCATAATCTTTACATAAGCCGCTGCTTTTCCGGCAGTATCGAGAGATGAAATATATTCTCTGAAACCGGCAGCTTTCTTTTCATCAGTCAGTTTTCCGTCAGAGTCTTTAAACGGCAATCCGGTGAAAATGTCGGTTGACGGATCCGCAAGCTGCGCTTTTACGGCATCGGATTCTTTCGCCTTTTCAATGACATATTCAGTCAGCTTGTGTGTGTAACCTATGGATGCGTTTGAACCTAAGGAAATCGCATCGTCGCTTGGTTTTGCAATACCCACCACACGAAGTGTCAGTGCATTGTCATACAAATATTTCAGTCCTGCTTCCGATTCCCGCAGATCGGTATAGGTTCCTGTCTTTTCATCGTATGTGTAGCAATCGGAATTCAGAATGGTGCGGAAATCCATATTACATATTTCTTCAAAGGACCATTTCTGAATTTCATAATCCACAGTTGTCTTATTTAGTGCTGTTTCCATCAATGCATCGATTTCTTTTTCCGATTTCAATCCAAGGGCATAAAGAGTCAGGTCGTCTATCTCATTGTTCTCATCCACAAAAAGAACAATCTCGTTGTAACCGGACGGCCATCTTCCGTATATTATGTCATATTGTTTTTTGGTAACATTGTTGACAAGTTTGCCATCGTCTCCAGGCAGCAATTCTTTCCAAAGTGACATTGACGACTCCATAATGGATGTCGAACTGCCCATTACCGTTTGTTCCCGCAGAGCGAGCAACGATGACATATCCAAGCCGGCGTATTTTTTCATAATTTCATTCATCAATGTTTGCCTGTCGGAACGGATAATGGTCCCGTCGACATTCCTGGTGTATATCAGCAAATCCAAGTCATAAGAATATTGCACTCCTGACAGCGCGGTATGAAGCTTGCTGTTTTCGTCAGCGCGTTGTGCTTCAATATATTCTTTAAAAGCCTTCAGATCGTTTTGCTTTATTTCGAGTGAATTCATTGAATTCATCATCTCGTAGAGCATTGCTTTCTGATATACTGCATCGTCCTCGTGTTCGGAAATCGACTGTGCTTTCCCCATAAATGTGGAGATCAGAGTTGACATGTCCACGCTTTGTGCTTCAATTGTCAATGGATAAGAAGATAGCGTATCCTCCTGTACCGAATCGATAAAAGCGGTTGTTCCCTGGGATACTGCGTAAATAAGCGCAATACCGATAATACCAATAGAGCCTGCGAACGATGTCAGCGCAGCCCTGCCTTTCTTTGTAATAAGATTTTTTAGTGACAAACCGAAGGACGTTCCAAAGGACATGGAAGGCATTTTCTTTTTGTGCGCTTCTATTTTCTTTTCCTGTGCCTTTTCCATTTCCTTCTTTTCCTCTTCAGCAGTAAGCGGCCTGCTGTCATCAATAATTTTTCCGTCAAGCATCCGGACAATACGGGTGGAATATTTCTCAGCAAGGTCCGGGTTATGTGTAACCATAATGACAAGCCGATCCTTGGCTATTTCTTTCAGAATGTCCATTACCTGAACGCTTGTCTCGGTGTCAAGCGCACCGGTAGGTTCATCTGCCAGTATGATATCCGGATTGTTTACTATGGCACGGGCAATGGCAACACGTTGCATTTGACCGCCGGATAATTCAGCAGGCTTTTTTCGCAGCTGACTTGCCAGGCCCACTTTTTCAAGTGCCTCTTTTGCACGCTTACGGCGTTCCTTTTTGGATACGCCGGTAAGGGTTAATGCAAGCTCCACATTAGACAACACAGTCTGATGCGGAATCAGATTATAGCTTTGAAATACGAATCCTACGGAATGATTGCGGTAAGCGTCCCAATCCCTGTCTTTATACTCTTTGGTTGACCTTCCGTTGATAATGAGATCACCGGAGGTGTAGCTGTCAAGACCGCCTATGATGTTCAGCATGGTCGTTTTTCCACAACCGGATGGCCCTAGTATTGCTACAAATTCGCTTTCGCGAAACTTCAGATCAATTCCTTTCAGCGCATGCACATCTTCGCCTGCGGAAGAATATATTTTTGTGATATTTTTCAGTTCAAGCATTGTCACGTCTCCTTTTTGTATTCCCGGTCAATACCTGCTATCCGGCAAGCATTGGCACTACATAGTTCTAGATGTCCAATGGCTTCCCTGATAGCTGAAATATCATCGTTAGTCATCTTGTCCGGTTTTGCCTTCATCAGAAGCTTTTCAAGATTGGCAATACCGGTCTTTATCTGTTTTTTTTCTTCTTTTGAAATCTCTTTTTTGCTTTTGTCAAGCGCCGTTTTTGCGATAGTCAGGCACTTGCTTGCTTCTGTCTTTATTTCGAGTGCCTGCCGGCGGATGCCGTCCTGTGATGCGTATTTCTCCGCATCACGGATTGCCTGTTGGATCTCTTCATCGGACATACGCTCATTGCCGGTGATAGTAATGGATTGTTCCCTGCCGGTATCCAGGTCCTTTGCAGAAACCTTCAGAATTCCGTTTACATCAATGTCAAAGGTTACTTCAATCTGCGGTACACCCGCAGGAGCAAGTTTGATACCATTCAGTCTGAATTTTCCGATAGACTTGTTGTCTCTTGCCATTGGACGCTCACCCTGCAAAACATTGATTTCAACGCTTCGCTGAAAGGGTGCCGCCGTAGTAAATATTCGCGAATAACGAACGGGAAGGGTTGTATTCCTTTCAATAAGCCGGGTGGCAACGCCACCCACTGTTTCAATGGAAAGACTCAATGGTGTGACGTCAAGCAAGAGAATACTGTTCTTACCGTAGAGTGTCATCGAGCCTTCGGAAAGCGTATCACCCTGCACTGCCGCCCCCTGTGCCACACATTCATCGGGGTTGATGTTCTTTGACGGAAGGATTCCCGTAAGTGTCCTGACCATTTCCTGCACAGCAGGGATTCTCGTAGAGC
Source organism: Clostridiaceae bacterium (assembly GCA_012840085.1). Taxonomy (GTDB): domain Bacteria; phylum Bacillota; class Clostridia; order Acetivibrionales; family DUMB01; genus DUMB01. The sequence goes on along the minus strand of DUMB01000085.1, from coordinate 166,561 downwards.
CGCCCACCAGCAGCACTTTTGACAGCTCTGAAGCAGTAATGCCCGCATCAGCCAGTGCGTTTTTCACGGGAATAGCAGTTTTTTCAACCAAATCTCGTGTCAATTCATTGAACCTGGCACGTGTAAGTGTATATTCGAAATTTATTGGAGTGCCGCGGGACAGTGTCAGATAAGGCAGCGCAATATAGCTGTTTTCAGAATAAGACAGTTCTTTTTTCGCCAGTTCCGCAGCTTGCTTTATTCTTTGCAAAGCCGCGAAATCCCGGCTCACGTCAACGTGATGTTCCTTTTTAATCATATCGGTCAAATAGTTTACAATCCGCTCGTCAAAGTCGTCGCCACCAAGGTGATTGTCACCATTGGTTGCCAAAACTTCGATCACACCTTCGCCAATCTCAATAATGGAAACGTCAAAGGTACCTCCACCCAGGTCATAAACCATTATTTTCTGCGGGGTGCCGTTGTCGAGGCCATAGGCAAGGGCAGCACTGGTCGGCTCATTGATGATACGTTTGACGTTTAAGCCTGCAATCCTTCCGGCATCCTTTGTTGCCTGCCTTTGAATATCGTTGAAGTATGCAGGAACGGTGATAACGGCATCCGTTACTTCCTCCCCAAGATAGGCTTCCGCATCTGCTTTCAGCTTTCGCAAAATCATTGCACTGATCTCCTGAGGAGAATATAATTTGCCATCAATTTCCTTTTTCCAGTCTGAACCCATGAAACGTTTGACCGAGCTGATTGTCCGTTTGCTGTTTATAACCGCCTGCCGAACCGCCTGCTCGCCAACAAGCCTTTCTCCGTCTTTTGTAAAGGCAACAACGCTCGGCGTTGTCCTGTTGCCATTTTCGTTTGGGATGATAACCGGCTTGCCACCCTCCACCACGGAAACACAACTGTTTGTTGTGCCCAAATCTATTCCTATTGTTTTCCCCATGATTACAATTCCTTTCTGTTAAAAACGGATAATATATGTTAAAAACCGAATAATAAGCTGTAGAACAGCACTTGAGCCAAATAAAATACTGAACGCACCAGGATAATGCCTAAAATTATCCTGCCTATGAAGCCAAAAGGCCAATAAATATTCCTTTGACGAGGTGCCGTATTATATTGTCTTGTGTCAAATCCAAAGATGTCATCAAAATCAAAGGTTTCAAAATTTCTATACCAACCGCCGGCACCCTGATACCATCCGTATCCCTGATTTGCACCTGGCTGGCCTGTCTGTCCATACCCACCGGTATACGAGCGATACTGATACTTTCTCTGTTCCTGCTCCTGCCTTGCCTTGTATTTCTCCGGGTTCTGGAGCAAATCATATGCCTCATTGATCTCATTCATCTTTCGCGCTGCCTCCGGGTCATTTGGGTGCAGGTCGGGATGATATTCCTTTGCTTTTTTCCTGTATGCTTTTTTTATTTCATCCTGAGACGCTCCCGGTGATACACCTAGAACTTTGTAGGGGTCAATCATATCTCTACCTCTTTCATTTTGTTCTTTTGCTCTGTCCGCCTTTCTTTATGTTAAATTTGCCTGCCTCTTTCAGTTTGTCACTCTTTCTGTATTTCTCTTTCTGTATTTCTCTTTTTGTATTTATCTTTTTGTATTTATCTTTTTCCATTTCTCTTTTTGTAAGTCTCTTTTTGTATGTCTTTCCCTATGTCCTTTTTTTACATTCCTGCCCACATTTCGGACAATGAATAGCTATTGTTTTGCCCTTTCCCGGTTTGCTGATGCGTATGACTGACTTGCAATACGGGCATTTAAAATATTTATGTGTCTTCCTGTCCCGCCAGACATTTTTAAAAAGTAAAAATTTCTGCTTGATCTTGTTTTTGCTTGTCAGGTATTTCTGCCTTTCCATCTGCCGCTTGTATATGTTTTTTGAAAATGCCCGACGCAATGACCACATCAGCAAAATAAACGAAATTATATATAAAATTTTCAGATACGGAATATACGACAAAAGTAACAGGACAAATCCGCAAATAAAAAAGAAGCTGGATAATTCGTCATATCCGTATCTTCCCTGCATAAAATGCCGGAGCTTATAGCCCAAATTGCTAAACCACTTTTTCATGCTCACTCTTCCTTCTGTTCAGGTTGTGACTCAGATTATACGGCTTCATTCTAAACTGAAAATAAACAAGGAAGCTAACAGGTTATTTTCTGCAGCTTCCTCATGATATCAATTTCCCTTGATTATTCGCCATATATGAATATATCGGGGTAAATACTACGGTGCTATTTAGGGGTTATTTAGGCAGTGATACTGTAAATACTGTTTTATGATTTCCCGAAGACACGGTAATATCACCACTGTGCAATTCGATGATTTTTTTAACCACGGCAAGCCCTAGACCATTGCCTTCACTTGAATGGGACTCATCCACCTGGTAAAATTTCCGGAAAATCTTTTCCTTTGCTTCCGGAGGAATCTCTACGCCAGTGTCGGAAACAGAAACAAATATGTTATCTTCAGTTTCTGTAATGTCTATACGAACTTCAGTGCCTTCATCGCCATATTTGATAGCATTATCTATGAGGTTTATCCATACTTGTTTGAGCATTTCCTCGTTGGCGTTGATGTAATATTCTCCGAAATCAAGCTCTGGAGTAATATTCTTTTTGCTCCACTTGTTTTCAAGAAGCAGCACACAGTTTCTGATCTGTTCGGAAAGATTGTATTCCGACACCCCGGTCAGAATTGTCTGATTCTCCACCTTCGTAAGATTAAGCACGTTTGTCGCCATTACGGAAAGGCGAAGGGATTCTTCCTCAATAATGTCTATATACTCCGCTTTTTGCTCTTCTGTTAGATTTCCGTGCTTGAGAAGCTTTGCAAATCCTGCGATGGAAACAATCGGAGTTTTGAACTCATGGGAAAAATTATTAATGAAATCCGAACGGAGTATTTCCGTCTTTTCAAGTTCCTCCGCCAGATTGTTGAAGCTTTTGCATATTTCCACAGCTGTCGGGTGCTTGCTGAGAGCTTTCCCGAAATGAAGGCGCGTTTTATAGTCGCCGGAAGCAAGACGGTTCATTGCATTTATAATCTGATTTACAGGTTTAAGGGGAAAACGGCTGATAACAGCAGTCAGGATCACACCGAGAAGCACACTTGTTATCATCATTCTGATAATCAGATGATAGCTTTTGGGAACATCACCACTTGGCTCCAGCACTCCGCGGTGAATCAAAAAAATAATAACCCCGCCAACTACGGCCATTGTGATAATAAAAAAGAAAAATACCACGCCTGAAAACAGCAAAGTCAAAGCCAAACGGTGCTTCCGTTCTTTCAGTTTCATACTTTTTTCACCGCCTTATAGCCCAGCCCCCTTACAGATACGATTTCGAATTCTTCCCATCCTTCAAAGCGTTTTCGCAATCTTCCAATATGAACGGTTAACGTCTGCCAGCCAGATTCGCTGTCACTGCCCCATATTTCGTCCATCAGCTGGATACGGGTAAAAATCTTCCCGGGGTAAGAGAGCAATTTGAAAAGAAGCATAAATTCCTTTTGAGGCAGCTCATGAACCTCACCGTTTTTTGAAACCGTTAAACTGTCATAATCAAGTACTACATCACCTATAACAATCTTCTTTTCGCTGGCTATTTGTGCGCGGCGAAGAAGTGCCTTGATTCGTAACAGCATTTCTTCCACGTCAATAGGCTTTGTAATATAGTCATCTGTCCCGACAATAAAACCCTTGTGCCTGTCCTCCGGCAATTGTTTTGCTGAAACCATCAAAATGGGCAGATTATTATTCGCTTTCCGCAACACTTTGGTAAACTCGTATCCATCCATTTTCGGCATCATAATGTCAAGAACCACAAGGTCAATGTGCTCCCTGTCCATCACGTCAAGCGCGTCTTCACCATTAACAGCTGTAAAAACAGTGTAGTTTTCAGCCTTCAGAACTGCTTCCAGCAGCCTGCGTGTATTTTTATCATCATCTACAACCAATATCCGAAACATTTTTTCACCTTCGCATATGTTGCTCCCCTTGCTAAAGCCAGGGTTTTTGATTAAGTTTTTGCAAATTATTTTAAATAACCTTATGGGAATTATAACCCATAATTATAAACTCAGACAAAACTTTTGCATAATATCTGCAAACCCTGTTATATCTCCTGTCACGCATAAAAAATAGAGCATAAAATCGAAATCTCTTACAGAAAGAAATCGCGACAAATCATTCGAAAGGAGATTCAACCTATGCTTACCCTATGCAACACCATTATAGATTTTCTTCGGAAAAATAGTAATTGGCGTGCAATCTTCTATAGAAATGCTCGTACTTTTTTACCTTACTGCCTTTTCATTTTATGTCCTGTTCGGACGCGTAGAAAGCTTTCCATCCTTATTTTTTTGTACTGAATGTACTCGAAACATCGGATGTTGTTTTAACATGCCAACTCCTGACTTAAGAACAATATCGGATTTCCGGAAGTTCAAAACCAAAGCCGAATCCAAAACCTGAAAGAGTTCATATAAATCCGTTTATTCACACTCTTGCCCGGATGATTATGTGCAAAAAAATACGCTTGCCTTTTCTAAAGCAGGAATTATATGGGCAATACCGATATAATAAAAGATTTTTATCAAAAAAAGTGATTTTTTTGAACTTGACATAATTGTAAACAACAACTTTTCTGATATAATTGATACGGTTACATTGTTATTTTTATCACAAAAACTATCAAACATCAGAAGAAGGAGTTTAGCAATGAAAGTCATTACAAAAAACAAACGGATTAAAGTTATTGTTAACGGCCGGGAAATGGAAGTCTATGATAATCTGACCATCCTCCAGGCCTTGCTCCAAGAGGATATTCATATTCCCCATCTGTGCTATGATATCCGTCTTGAGCGTTCAAATGGAAACTGCGGGTTGTGCTTGGTAGAGGTAGGCGAAGGTGAGCAAAAAAGAGATGTAAAAGCATGCCAGACACCTATCCGTGAGGGTATGGTAATTACCACCAACAGCCCCAGGCTAAAAAGCTACCGTAAGATCCGCCTGGAGCAGATCTTGTCGGATCATAACGCGGACTGTGTCGCTCCCTGTGTCATGACCTGTCCGGCCAATATCGATATCCAGGCTTATTTGCATCATGCAGCAAACGGTAATTTCAGTGCGGCTCTTCAGGTAATCAAAGACCGTAATCCCTTCCCTGTTACCTGCGGCCGTGTATGCCCGCATCCCTGTGAGGCTCAATGCCGCCGTAATCTGGTGGATTCGCCGGTGGCAATCAATCACGTCAAGCGCTTCATCGCTGACTGGGATATGTCTCAGGAAGAGCCTTGGATGCCCAAAAAGAAAGATCCTACCGGAAAGCGTATCGCCATTGTGGGTGCAGGACCGTCAGGTCTTACTTGCGCTTATTATAGTGCCATCAATGGCCATGACGTTACAGTATTTGAACGTCAACGCTATGCCGGCGGTATGATGCGTTATGGGATTCCCGAATATCGTCTGCCGAAGGCAACTCTTGACAAGGAAATCGACATCATCAAGAACCTTGGTGTCAAAATAATGACCAAGAAGGCTCTTGGTACTCATATCCGTCTGGAAGATCTTCAGAGGGATTTTGATGCCGTCTATCTGGCTATTGGTTCATGGCGGGCTACCCCCATGCATATTGAAGGTGAAAATCTTCCTGGTGTATGGCTTGGTATCCAATTCCTTGAACAGGTCACCAAGCAGGCCGACATTCAGGTTGGTGACACAGTTGTTGTTATAGGCGGAGGTAACACGGCCATTGACTGTGCACGCACAGCTTTGCGGAAAGGCGCCAAGTCAGTAAAGCTGATCTACCGCAGAACTCGTGACGAAATGCCTGCTGAACCTTATGAAGTTGAAGAGGCACTTCATGAAGGGGTTGAAATGCTCTTCCTGATGGCGCCTACAAGTATCATTTCAGAAAATGGCAGGAAGAAGCTGCAATGCATCAGGATGCAGCTGGGCGAGCCCGACCGCTCCGGCCGTCGTCGTCCTATTCCCATTGAGGGCAGCGAATTTGAAATAGAGGCAGATACCATAATTGGTGCTATTGGCCAAAGCACAAACACTCAATTCCTCTACAACGACCTGCCCGTTAAGCTGAACAAGTGGGGCGACATTGAAATTAACGGCAAAACTTCCCAGACCTCAGAAATCAATATTTTCGCCGGCGGAGATTGTGTCACAGGACCTGCAACAGTCATTCAGGCTGTAGCCGCTGGCCGTCGTGCTGCCGAAGCTATAGACAGTTTTCTCATGAAGGGATATGTTCAGGAGAGTCATATAGACTACAGCTGCAGCAGAGGCTCCCTGGAGGATCTCCCAAAATGGGATTTTGAGCATTTCCCCAAGCTGGAGCGTGCTAAGATGCCTTCTATTGGCCTTAAAGAGAGAGAAGGCAACTTTAAGGAAGTTGAATTGGGGCTCTCTGAAGAAGCTGCCCGTGAGGAAGCCCACCGCTGCTTAAGATGCGGATGTAACAAGCGATATGACTGTGACTTGAGGAAAGAGGCATCTGCTCATGATATTAAATTTGAAAAACCAATTCATGACAGACCTTATATTCCTATTGTAGACGACCATCCATTTATCATTAGAGACCACAACAAATGTATTTCCTGCGGCCGTTGTATTGCCGCCTGCGCACAGGTTGAAGGTCCCGATGTCCTTGCCTTTTATATGAAACATGGCCGTCAGTTGGTTGGAACCAGAAGTGGCCTTCCCCTTCAGGAGACCGATTGTGTCAGCTGCGGACAATGTGTGAATGCTTGTCCTTGTGGTGCACTGGAAGCAAAGAGTGAAAAAGGCAAAGTCTTCAGAGCTCTCAATGATCCTTCCAAGACTGTGGTTGCCTTTGTCGCACCTGCTGTACGAAGTGTTATTTCTTCCCACTACGGTATTCCCTTTGATAAGGCTTCCGGCTTTATGGCAGGCCTGCTCAAGAAGTTAGGCTTTGATAAGGTCTTCGACTTCTCCTTTGCTGCTGACTTAACTATTGTGGAGGAGACCACCGAATTTCTGAACCGTGTAGCTAATAAGGGTGTTATGCCCCAGTTTACCTCCTGCTGCCCCGGATGGGTAAACTTCGTTGAGCGGCGTTATCCGGAACTCATCCCCCATCTCTCTACCTGTAAATCACCACAGCAGATGATGGGAGCTACTGTGAAAAATCATTACGCCAAGCTGGCAGGCCTAAATAAGGAAGATCTGTACGTGGTCTCCATCGTTCCTTGTATTGCTAAGAAATATGAGGCTGCCCGTCCTGAATTTGCACCCGATGGAATACGTGATGTAGATGCGGTTCTGACCTCTACCGACATGATAGAAATGGCTGAGCTTACGCGCATTGATACATCGTCCATTGAACTCCAGGAATTTGATGAACCTTACAGGCAGGTCACCGGAGCCGGCGTTCTCTTCGGAGCTTCTGGCGGTGTGGCAGAAGCTGCTCTTCGTATGGCTGTTGAGAAGCTGACAGGCAAAGTGATAACCGACCACCTGGATTTCGAAGAAGTCCGCGGTTTTGCCGGTTTGAAGGAAGCAACAGTTGAAGCCAATGGTACAACCGTGCGCGTAGCTGTCATCAGTGGTCTTCATAATGTGGAACCCATCGTGGAAAAGATAATTCAAGGGGTAGATGTGGGTTATGATTTGATTGAAGTTATGGCTTGCCCAGGAGGCTGTATTTGCGGTGCCGGTCATCCAGTACCGGAGAAGGTGGGTACCCTTGAACAACGTCAGCAGGTTTTGATTAACATCGACAAGACCTCCACCTACCGTAAATCCCAGGAAAACCCTGACATCTTAAATCTCTACAAGGATTTCTACGAAGAGGCTAATTCACCCTTGGCTCATAAACTTTTGCACACCCACTATCATGCTGTCAATGGTGATACCCGCTGCGGTACCGTTCACAAGAAGGCCAATTCCGCCTTTGTGACACGGCATATTACTTTCTGCACATGTGATGCATGTTCAGCCAAGGGAGCCCATGAGCTCTATGCAGCTACCCTTGAGCAAGTGAAAAAGCTCAAAATGGATTCTTTTGTTGAGGTTCATACCATCCGCCTTAAGGAAACTCACAACGGTCAGGACATCTATGTGACTCTGGACGGACAACGTATTGACCCCTCAAAACTTGAGAACCTTTCACAAAACCTGAAATAGTTTCATATATCAATGAAAATACCGCATATTAACGGATATATTGCTCACTTATGAAAATGCTGATTATTAATGAAAATACCGATTATTAATGAAAACGCCGATTTTTGTGAAAACACCGATTATTGATGAAAGTGCCGATTATATTGAAAAGCCTGCCGGACTTATCCCGGCAGGTTTTTCTTTTACCAGGCAATCATTGCTACTTTTATGCATATGAAAGAAGTCCATATGAACCCCCCGTCTAAAGCCTGGATATTAAGTTTTCTTATAAAATTACTATTAAGTTTTCTTAATAAAATGAATATTAATTTTTCTTATAAAAACAGTAATATTCTATCGGTAAATAATTCAAATTCAATCAAACTTTTTAAATATATACGTCTGACTTTCATCGGATGCTTCTGTCCAAAGTATGACATTGGTGCCCTTTGTCATATTTGCGCCTGAAATGCCTATTTCCATACCATCACAGTCGCTCATCCAGACATTGAAGTAATTTCCGGCGATGGATGATGTTTCCTTTAAAAACTCATAAGTCTCTGCCACCGCACAGAGTCACCTTTACGGAATTTATAATCTATACGGAATTTATAACCTTTACGGAATTTATATCCGAGGGTACAAAGTATATGGGATTTAGCGATACACTCCAGGAGTAGTTGCTCAGGAAAATATCCGACGGAAGAGCAGCCCCGGCTGGATAGGCAAGAGCATAACAGTCAACGGGTTCACCCCTTGAAAAATCATTAACGTACATAGTGTAATTTGTGCTGGTGTTTGTTATTATTCAACTATTGTCCTGCTTTTCTATTTTTATTTTCATTTTTGACCTAAATCAAAGTATATTCCGACACATCATGGTATACTAAATTTACAAAATAAGAAAGAGGGAGATGTTATGAATAACAATCAAACTTTCAACAGCGTGAAGGAAAAGCATTTTAAGACATTGGAGATGTTTGTGCCTATCGTAGCAAGAGTACACGGAAAAAGTCATCCTGAATTTTATGAAGTTAAGAATATCTTTGATGTGCTGGCTAAAAAACTAAAGGAATCAGAGTCACAGGAATTGGAGCTGGATCAGGAATTTGCAAAGCTTCGTGAGATTACTAAGAACTATACAGTTCCCGATGACGTATGCGAAAGCTATGAGGCAGTCTATAATATGCTGGCGGAGCTGGATAAGGCATATCACGCTTAATTTTAAGCAAGCTTCGAAAGCAAGAAGGTGATGATATGCAGAGATTTATACTCAGCAAGAAAAACCACATAGCATTAATCAGTGCCATATTAATTATGACCGGATTTACAAGCGAGCTGGGATTTAAAAACGAAACTGTGGCTGTCTGGGCATTTGTCACCGCTTCTGTCATAGCTGCCACACCCATAGCAATTCAAGCGTTCCAGGCATTAAAGGTAAAGGTTGTAAGCATAGATGTTTTGGTTACCATTGCCGTAATCGGTGCATTTTTCATCAAAAACTTCGAGGAATCCGCTGTAGTTACCTTTTTGTTCCTGTTCGGCGCATTTTTGGAGCAGCGTACATTAAATAAAACCCGCTCAGCCATTAAAGAACTCACGGAAATGGCGCCGGAAAGCGCTTTAAAACAAATGGAATACGGAGAATTTGAAGAAGTTGATGTGGACGAAGTGGATGTCGGTGACATTTTACTGGTAAAAACCGGAGCAAAGATACCGGTTGACGGCACCGTTATATCCGGCGAGGGCAGCGTCAACGAAGCAAGCATTACAGGAGAATCCCTGCCCGTTTCAAAGGAAAAAGGTTCAAGCGTCTTCGCCGGCACAATCCTTGACAATGGAACCATTCAAATTGTAGCTGACCGTGTTGGTGAAGATACGACTTTTGGTAAAATTATTGAGCTGGTGGAGGAAGCCCAGGATTCAAAATCAAAAACAGAGCGTTTCATCGACCGGTTTTCAAAATATTACACACCTGCCGTTCTTCTGATAGGCTTTATTGTCTGGGTATTTTCCCGTGATGTTGAACTTGCCATTACCATCCTTGTTCTCGGCTGTCCCGGCGCTTTGGTAATTGGTGTGCCTGTATCCAATGTTGCCGGTATCGGAAACGGGGCCAGAAACGGCATACTTCTCAAAGGCAGCGAAGTCATCGGGGATTTTAGCCGGCTGGACACCATGGTATTCGATAAAACCGGCACTTTGACGTTGGGAAATCCTTCAGTTTCGGAGAAAGTGTATTACGGAGAGGGTATCCAGGAAGCATTGGGATATCTGGCAAGCATTGAACGGGAATCCGACCATCCTCTGGCAAAAGCGGTATTAACAGATATAGGCAATACCAGGTTTTCGCCTGTGGAAAACACCGAAGTTGTAAAAGGCGGTGGAATCACAGCCACTGTAGACGGGCATAGAGTTGCTGTGGGTAATGTAGCTTTAATGGAAAAGGAAGGCATTGTGCTAAGTGAACAAGCGAAGGCTGATATCAACCGCCTTGTAGCAAACGGCAACTCTCTTGTATTGATCTCTGTTGATGGGGAGCTTAAAATTTTGATGGGGGTCCGTGACCAAATCCGTCCCGGAGTGAAAGAGGTCTTGACAAGGCTTAAAAAATTGGGTGTCAAAAATCTTATTATGCTGTCCGGCGACAATCAGGGAACGGTTGATGTGGTAAGCCGGGAACTTGGTTTAACCGAAGCTTATGGAAACATGTTGCCGGAGGATAAAGCTGATTATATCAAAAAGTTGATTGAGGAGAAAAAACAAATCGTTGCATTCGTCGGAGACGGGGTAAATGACAGCCCTTCTTTAGCTCTGGCACATATCGGTATCGCCATGGGAAGTGGAACAGATGTGGCAATTGAGACCTCTGATGTTGTGATAATGAACTCCGACATCAAACGCCTGCCCCATGCCCTTGGCCTTGCAAAAGCCACGGCCAGAAATATGAAGCAAAACATCTTTATTGCAATCGGTGTTGTGTTGTTTCTTCTTACCGGTGTGATTTTCAGTGAATGGATGAACATGTCCATTGGCATGCTGGTGCATGAAGGCAGTATTTTAGTTGTAATATTAAATGGTATGAGGCTGCTGCGCTACAAATTAAGATGGAAACCATTCAAATAATAGATAAGTTAAACAATTAATAAATTTGCTAAACAACTAATAAATTTGCTAAACAATTATAAAAAATTGAATAAGAAAACAATTATAAAAATTTACAAAGAAAATTTGTAAAAATTGGAGAGCAAAACAATTACAATAAATTCAATAAAGACGAGAAAGGAAGGATTAGCATGAAAAAAGCAACCATTCAATTAGAGACATTGGCCTGCCCGTCCTGCGCTTTGAAGATTGAAGGCGCGGCAAAGTTCCTTGACGGTGTGGTAAAAGACAGCGTAAAGGTATTATTTAATTCAAGCAAGGTAAAGCTTGATTTTGATGAAGAAAAGCTGTCGGTGGAGGATATCGAAAAAGCCATCACCGCTCTGGGATACGAAGTTATTAAGTCTCAAGTTAAATGAGATATATAATGATCCGTATAATATAATAAGCCACATAGTATTAGAAATATGCTGGCTTATGTTGCCTAAAATGCAGAAAACCCTGATATAATCAGGGTTTTCGTATAATTCATGGTGGAGGCGAGGGGAGTTGAACCCCTGTCCGAAATCATATCCACAAAAGCTTCTCCGGGTGCAGTCTGTATTTTTTGCAAGGCTACGTTTCCCTTGCGGGACAATAGCCCTGCCTTTCCCTACGGTGACCCCCTACAGACAGGGTTTCACTTTCAGTATCCTTTAAGTTCCGCTACGGCTCAAGGCTACCACCGCAGCAGTTCCGGCGTTTAACCTTCCCACGCAGAAGGGCTGACTTAATGGCGCCAGTGACCCCAGGCGCAGCAACCTGGGACTGACGGGCTGCCTATATTAGGCAGCAGCTAAAGCGAAATTATCGTTTTTAGCGTTTATTTTTATGTCTCGTTTTTTAAAGAGGCCAACGAGAATCCTCTACCCGCTACTTTTGCCTCAACGATCCCGTCGAAACCAGTACGCCCCCATATTAAAATTTAATGATCTTTTCTTAATTATTTTACTTAATTAGTTTCCTAAATTAGTTTTTCTTAATTCTTTTCTTAATTAATTATTATTAATTATTTTTTCCAATAACACAGCCAATCTATTATCAGTCACAAAATGCCTTCCCGGGATGTCTGCTAAAGCTGTCTTCCTAAGATGTCTTCTTAAGTTGTCTTCCCGGGATGTCTTCTTAAGCTGTCTTCCTGGGATGTCTGCCTGAGATGCCTTCCTTAGATGTCCTCCCTAGATGTCTGCCTGAGCTGTCTACCTGAGCTGTTCTTTCATCTTTCTGTCAATTTCCCTTTTCGCATCTCTTTCAGCTATATCAGCACGTTTGTCAAAAAGCTTCTTTCCTCTTGCAACAGCAAGCTCTACCTTAACAAGACTGCCTCTGAAGTACACCTTGAGAGGAACCAGTGTCAACCCCTTTTGCTGGGTATACCCTATAAGCCTTCTTATCTCACTCTTGTGAAGCAACAGCTTGCGGGCTCTCATAGGGTCTTTGTTGAATATATTCCCCTTCTCGTAGGGACTTATATGCATTCCATTGATAAAAACTTCACCGTTCTCAATGGTCGCATAACTGTCCTTCAGATTTACCATGCCTTGCCTTACAGATTTTACCTCAGTACCTGACAGAACTATCCCTGCTTCAAAGGTCTGCTCTATAAAGTAGTCATGCCTTGCTTTTTTATTTTGAGCAACTTCTCTGATATCATCCTTTGACTTAGCCATTTTCATACGCCTTTCAAGCTTATAAACCGCTTTTTGCTCTGACAAAAATAACCCTTTTGTTTGAAAAAGGGCTATAATCATTTGTACTTTTTCTTTACCGCACATCTAATTATATCTGCTTTAACGAGTTGTGTCAAGTGTCCGCAGAGTATCATTCTTAAATTAAGCCAAATGCACCCTGACTAAGCTAAATGATGCACCACGGCTAAACTAAATGATGCACCACAGCATGCGTTTTCATCCTTTCCAGCAACTCGTAAGGTACACATAAATTCCCGTAACCAACACCTATTTCAATATTTGGTTTGAAACTCCCGTGAAAGTCACTTCCGCCTGTAATAAACAGCTTGTGCTTTTCTGCCAGCCTAATTAAATTCCGGGTTTCCTCCTCCGAATTGTCAACATAGCATGCTTCAATTCCTTTTAGCCCTTTGTACGCAAGGTATTCCAGAAGCTTGTCAATGGACTCAAAATCCATATTCAGGTAGATTGGATGTGCAAGTACAGGTACTCCTCCGGCTTTGGTTATCTCCTCTATACCTTCTTCCGGTGAGAGCATTTCCCTTTTCACATATGCCGGTTTTCCCACAGAAATATATTTGTCAAAAGCTTCGCTTACGCTTTCCACATAACCTTTCTTCACCATTGCCTTTGCTATATGAGGCCTTGCGACAATTCTTCCCCCGGCCTGTTCCACGACCTCATCCATACTGATATCGAAACCCAAATCATTTAGTTTCTTTATCATTTTAGGATTTCTTTCTTCTCTGTTTTTCCTCAGTCTTTCCAGAGTATTTTCCAAATTCATATATGAAGAGTCAAAAAAATAACCTAACATATGCATTTCCGGATCAAAATCAACACTTATTTCTATCCCCGGAATTACTTCCATACCAATTCTTTGACCTTCCTTGAGAGCCTGTCCGACTCCGTCAATTGTATCATGGTCTGTAATAGCAATAGCTGAAAGCCCTTTCTCACGGGCATGCCTTACCAGCTCTTCAGGGCTTAAACTCCCGTCTGATGCAGTAGAATGTGTGTGTAAATCTATAAGTCTCACTTTATCCAATATTCCTCCTTTTTGCATATATCGGGGGGAAATTGTCCGTCGTATATCATTTTTAATATTTTATCCAGTTTTTTTAATGCACAACATCCCTGTTGAACTGTAATAAGCCCCTGCTCCAGGGCTTGTGCCAGTTCATCAGTGTCAAGCACTCTCAGTGCTCCGTCGGGCATAAGTTTTATATCAACAAGTAAATCTGTCAAAATATACTTGTCATTCTCTTTATCATATTCTACATCAATAATATCACAATACCAGTAAAGAAATATACCCTGTGCGCTATAGAATCTTCTCACCTTGTACCCTTCATTCAAAAAGGTATATGAAACTCCGCTGCTAAAATCGCTTCTTGGTTTTATAGAATACCATTTTGTAATTAGCAAGTCATCATCTCTGTACAATAGTTCATCCCCAGAAATGTCTACTATTTCATAAGGTATAAACCTTTTTCTGAGTATAGTCGGTTTTTTCATATAACAACCTCCGGAGTATTTACAACTTAGGTCTTCCATAAACAACTTTACGCCGCCGTGCTTATGCAAAGTTAAGTTATTTTAATTATTATATATTTAAAAAACAAAATATTCAAATATATATTTGCCGGAAATTATTTCCCATATTATCCCAAATGCCCAGTTGTAGTGTTATAATATATTAAATTAAAATTACATTGTTGCTTTGACACTTTGCCAGCTTATTGCATATTGAACAGCATATAAAGGTGATGTTACCCGAGCATTTCTATTTTCCGGAATTCAAGGCCAGGAGGTAAATTTGCATGAAACGGAAAAAATCATGCAGCAACTGTATAAAAGGTATAAAAATCAGTATAAATAGCGATATACTTTGCAGAAAAAAAGGAATTGTATCTCCGGACTATGTTTGTTCAGGTCATAGGTTTGAACCCGAATCATTTGCTTTTAAAGAAATGAATTATAAATGCATTGATTGTGAGAGTTTTATACTGAATACCAAAAGTGTCGAAGATCCAGAGTCCATAGGTGTTTGTAAGCTGTTTTCCGCAAGGCAGTTTGATGGAACTCAAAAAAGTGCCTGCTCTAAATTTGTAAAAAAATCAATATCCGCAATGTCTTCTTCATAGAAAAAAAGCTAACATTTTTTATCATATGTGACGATAAAATTACTGAGGTGAATTTTCGTGTCTTTTAAAGTTTCGGAAATTTTTGCACAGAAACTCAGTGAAATACAAAGCAGAGTACCGGTTAATATAAAAAGAGCTGAAGCTGAAATACCTTTTGATGAATATCTAGAAGCAGCTGCTTTAGATAATTCTAAAAACATATATTCAAATACAGATTCTTCTGTTATGGGTACAATTATGGAATCTGTCGGCAAGGCAGTTCGCAAAGCTATCGATAAAACAGGAAAAGATCGCAGCTATGATGTTATGAGAGCTATGCTGTCCCGAGCCAATAGCAATGCCGTAATACCTGAAAATACTGAAGAGCTGATGAGAACTATTGAAGAGAATATACAGGCTGCTTCGTTGAAATATGGTGTAGACCCTAATCTTATCAAAGCAGTAATTCGTGTTGAGTCCAATTTTAATCCGAGAGTTATTTCACGTACCGGTGCACAGGGTTTGATGCAGCTTATGCCTGACACGGCAGACGGACTTGGTGTAACTGATCCATGGGATATTGCACAGAATATTGACGGTGGAGTTCGTTATCTCAAGGACCAACTTGTCAGATTTAACGGCGATTATAAACTTGCTCTTGCGGCATATAATGCCGGTCCTAACAGTGTTATAAAATATAATGGGATTCCGCCCTATAACGAGACACAAAACTATGTTGTTAAAGTCATGCAGTATCTTAATCTTTTTTCACAGACCGGCGATGCCAGTTACTAATTTGGGTACAAGTAAGTAAATAAACGTGTAGCCAATCATATCTTGGGATTATATAGTTTTTTATATACATAAATATAGACAAATAAATGAAGTGAAAGGCAAATCTACTATACAAAATTAGTTGATTTGCCTTTTAATTTGCCCGTCAACTCTGAAAATGGACAAAATTGTACAAATTTTAATCCACAATATCCACAGCATTATCCACAGTCCAAAATATCTCAGAATGCCGCTTTCGTCTACAATTTCCACATTATTCACACCCAAACTTTCAACATATTTTGACATTGTTAATAATCTGTGGGATACTCTCTAGTCCGTTAAACATAGGACTTCTGGCCTATATTCACATAATTACTTATTTCGACATTGTTATGACAATTATAAAACAGATGAAAATATATTCTCATTTTATCAATCTAATTATCCCCAAAAAGCACAGCATTTCGGCAACTTATATTAAAGTTATCCACAACCTAATTTTCACCAAGTTTTAAACCGGGTATGGCATTAAGCGTTAAATCTGATGTTTTTCCTCGAATAAATTCATAATATGCAGCACATGCAATCATTGCCGCATTGTCAGTACATAAAACTGGAGACGGGTAGTACATATTAAACCCGTTTTCTGTTGCTGCGGCCTTCATTTGAGCTCTTAGCAGTGAATTGGCAGCAACTCCGCCTGCAAGTGCAATATTTTTAATTCCTGTACTTTTTGCAGCTTTAATGGTATTTTCCACAAGAATATCAACTACAGCCTGCTGGAAGCTGGCAGCAACGTCCCCAATTGAAAAACTCTCGTTTTTTTGTTCCAAAGTGTTGAGATAATTCAAAACTGCAGTTTTCAGGCCACTAAAGCTAAAGTCAAGACTTCCGTCATTAAAGTGTACCCGTGGAAAATTAACTGCACTGCTGTTTCCTGTCCTTGCAGTTTTATCAATTAATGGCCCTCCCGGATATCCCAGTCCAAGCGCCCTCGCAATCTTGTCAAAAGCCTCACCTGCAGCGTCATCCCTGGTCTGTCCCAGGGTTTCAAAAGTATTGTAATCCTTTACATGCACAATCTCACTGTGTCCGCCGGAAACAACAAGGCAGATATATGGCGGTTCAAGTTCCTTGTTTTCAAGATAATTCGCTGAAATATGTCCTGCAATATGATGCACGCCAACAAGAGGCTTGTCCAGTGCAAAAGCCAGTGCCTTTGCTGCAGACAGTCCTACGAGAAGAGCTCCCACAAGCCCCGGGCCGTATGTTACTCCAATTGCATCAACCTGGTCTGCTTTAATGCCTGCTTCCTCAAGTGCCTGATTAATAACAGGAAGTATAAGCTCAACATGTTTCCGTGATGCAATTTCAGGTACTACGCCACCGTATTTCTTATGTAGATCTACCTGTGATGATATAATATTAGATATCACATGCCTTCCGTTTTTTACCACAGCCGCCGACGTTTCATCGCAGCTTGTCTCTATTCCCAGTATGATAATATCTTTCAAAACACACACCCGCTTCTAATTATATTGTATTCTTTTTTATTGCATTTTTTATTGTATTCTTTTGTTTTATTGTATTCTTTAGATTTGTTGTATTCTTTAAATTAATTGTTTTCTTTTAATTTGGTCTACTCAAACTATTTTAACTTGTTATGCCGGTTAATGAGATAGCATCACAACAAGTTAAGTTCTTGTTATTTCCACATCATTAGTTTTATTATTATGATAACCTTATTATGCCCCACATTCAACATTGTTTATATGAATTTTTGAATGGTGTTGAACTAATTGCCATACCAATGAAACCCGATAGGCCTGATATGGATTAAATTGAAGGTCTTTCAGTTGCTCATGGGTTAATTAAAGGCATTGGTGAATTAATTAAAAGTATTAAAAAAAGAAACATGGAGTCAATCTCCATGCCCCTAATAGGAGAAATGCTAATGTTCTATTATATAATAACAGAAAAATTGAATTTTTTACATAGTATTTTTATCCCCTTCATATAGGACTTTAGTACTATAAAAATATAGGACCATAAATAAACAACATAGGACCATAATAAATGTTATTAGGAATTAAAAAAGCTTGCCAAAAAATTTTCCGAAGAAAATCTGATCAATCAATACAAATGCCGCCAGTGCAAAAACATAATAAGAAAATATCTTCATACTTGCTTTTGAAAAAATTTTAAGCATGAACCTTATAGCAATATATCCGGATATTGCTGCGGCAATCATACCTGCAATCAGCGGTACAATTTCTACACTGTTTGCAAAACCGCTACCGGAAAAAATAATATCATATCCGTCTTTGGCAGCTGCGCCAAGTATTGCAGGTATGGACAAAAGAAATGAAAACTTAAGGGCAAACTCCCTGTTTAAACCGCGTGAAATTGCAGCGGCAATAGTCAGCCCGGAACGTGATACAGCCGGCAATATTGCCACTCCCTGTGCTATCCCTATTACCACTGAATCAGCGTATGTAGTACTGTTAATTCCTTTATTCCTGCTTTTTGTTTTTTCAGCATAATACAGCGCAATACCGGTTAGTATGAACTCAAAGCCCAGACTTTTGGCGGAATTAAACATATTCTTTATGAAATCGCCGAACACAGCCCCAATAATGAGTGTTGGTATAGTACCGGCTATTATAAGCAACGGCAGTTTTCCAAAAGGTTTTTTTAGTATTTCCCAAATTTCTTTTCTCATTACTATAAACACAGCAGCCAATGTGGCAAGATGAACCGCAATATCAAAGGTTACAACACCCTCTTTAAGCCCAAATAATCTCTGAAACAATACCAAATGGCCTGAACTGCTTATGGGTAAAAATTCCGTAAGACCCTGTATTATGCCCAGGATAACGGCTTGAATTATTGTCAATGCTCCTCCCCCCTTCACAAGACAACCCGACCTCACCAATAACAATTTAGTCTCACTGATGATAACCTGGACTTGCTGATGATAAATTAATTTGCCTGGGCTACACACCCGAGGCACTGAGTACGTTGACGGCAGGTTTTTGTATAAGTATCCCTTCTTTCCTTTCCTTTTTTCTGTTGAATACAATTTCAAACACTTCACTAATGTCGTCAACCGGAATAACCTCTATGCCTGCGTCATTAAACAATTCCTGCCAGTTTTCTTTTGGTATAAGAACTGTTTTAATACCAGCCTGTTTTGCAGCTTCAACCTTTGAGACAACTCCTCCGACTGGTTTAACCTTCCCTCTTATAGTTATTTCGCCGGTCATTGCAATATCACTTTTTACAGGCAAATTTTTTATTGTTGAATATACAGCAGTTGCAATGGCTATTCCTGCGGATGGACCGTCAATGGGAATACCGCCGGGGAAATTCACATGTATGTCGTATTCTCTCGCATCTACATCTATCATTCTTCTAAGTACTGTCAGAACATTTTCGACAGAAGCCTTGGCTGAACTTGTCATTCTCAGTCTTTGTCCCCTTGTATCCATTTCCTCTTCTTCAATAATTCCGGTGACTTTAATTGTGCCTTTGCCATTTACCGCCTTTATAGCTGAAACTTCTATATCAATGACAATACCTGTGCTGTTGCCCACAACAGCCAGTCCGTTTACACAGCCAATTTGCTCACCGGGGGATATTTTTCTGTCAATCCTGGGACTGTAATGTCCGAATTCTATAACCCACTCCACATCTTTTCGCGTTATTTTGTTGCGTCCTTCCACCAGTGCTATACCACCTGCTATTTGTACCATATTAACCGCATCTCTGCCGTTTTGGGCATAACGGGCTATCAGCGCTTCCAGACCCTGCTCCATATTGAATCCGCCCTTCGCCGCGGCATTTCTGGCTATAATTTCAATTTCTTGCTGACTGAGAGCTCTGAAATAAATCTCTACGCACCTGGACCGTATAGCTGCAGGAATATCTTCCGGCCTCCTTGTTGTCGCACCAACCAGTCTGAAATCTGCCGGCAGGCCTTTTTGGAATATCTCATGAATGTGAGCCGGAATATTGGTATCTTCTGAACTGTAGTAGGCGCTTTCAAGAAAGACTTTCCTGTCTTCAAGCACTTTCAGAAGTTTATTCATCTGCACAGGGTGCAATTCGCCTATTTCATCTATAAAAAGAATTCCACCGTGAGCCTTGGTGACAGCACCCGGCTTTGGCTGTGGTATCCCGGCAACCCCGTACGCCCCCGCACCTTGATATATCGGGTCGTGGACTGAACCTATCAACGGATCTGCAATGCCTCTTTCATCAAACCTGAGAGTAGTTGCATCAATCTCAACAAATTTTGCCTCCCGTCTAAATGGGGACATGGGCATTTGCTTTGCCTCTTCGAGTACTACCCTTGCAGCAGCAGTTTTACCTACTCCCGGAGGACCATAAATTATCACATGCTGGGGATTTGGACCACATAAAGCAGCCCTCAGGGCTTTTAACCCCTGCTCCTGCCCTATAATATCATTCAGCGTCGAAGGCCTGGTTTTTTCAGACAGTGGTTCACTCAGCTTTATCTCCTTTAGTTTTCTAAGCTTTTCAAGTTCTTTGCCTGATTCCTTTTCAATTGCACTTTTATTTATATGCTGTGATTTTAACAGATTAAGAAAATATATACCTATAATCACTGAGAAGAAAAACTGTATGATAAAAAGGGTGCTTGTCAGCAATGTTTATACCTCCTTGGTCCCATTGATTCATATTTTCTTACAGATTATTCAAGTCATATTCAAGCCTGTCATTTTATTTATATTTATAGTATTGACTGTCTTGATTAATTTATCCCAGTAGTTTTACAGATACTCACATTCTTTCGCTGATATTTTTGATATTTAATCTTTCAGTCTTGCCTCTTTATTTCTCATTTACTTCTCTAATTTCTCATTTGCGCCTTTAACTTCTTATCTAACATAAAAATCAAAAATGAAAAAGGCAGAAGCCGTTTTGCGACCTCTACCTTTCTTTGTTCTAATCAGTTATTTATTATCTATTTATATTTCTTATATTTATTTATAAACAAACCCGCAAATATAAACAAACTTATGATACTGACTCTCTCTTCATCCTTGATTTTTTCCCAGCGTTTTTCCTTAGAGGCTTTTTGTTTTCATTTATTATAAGTTCAGGTTTGCTGTTGTTTTCAACAGTTTCCCGCTTTATAATGCATTTCTCAACGTTTGTTGCCGACGGTATCTCATACATTACATCCAACATTATTTCCTCAATAATTGCCCTCAAACCTCTTGCACCTGTATTTCTCAATATAGCCTTTTCTGCTATTGCCTCCAGAGCCCCTTCTTCAAATTCGAGTATTGTGTCATCCATTTCAAACAACTTCTGGTATTGCTTAACAAGGGCATTTTTCGGTTCTGTCAATATCCGTATTAATGCATTTTTATCCAGCGAGTGCAATGTTACAATAATCGGCAGCCTTCCAACAAATTCAGGAATCAACCCATACTTTAGCAAATCCTGAGGAAGTATCTTTTTGAGAACATCCCCCACGTCTTTTTCCCTGGAGCTTTGGATTTTGGCACCAAAGCCCATGGTTTTCTTTCCTATTCTGTCCTGGATTATTTTTTCTATACCGTCAAAGGCTCCTCCACAGATAAAAAGTATATTTGTAGTGTCAATCTGTATGAATTCCTGATGCGGATGTTTTCTGCCGCCCTGCGGAGGAACTGATGCCACAGTACCCTCAAGTATTTTAAGGAGAGCCTGTTGTACTCCTTCTCCGCTTACATCCCGGGTAATAGAAGGATTCTCGGATTTACGGGCAATCTTATCTACTTCATCTATATAAATAATTCCCTTTTCAGCTTTTTCAATATCATAATCCGCAGCTTGTATAAGTTTTAATAGGATATTTTCAACATCTTCACCTACATATCCTGCTTCTGTCAGAGAAGTAGCATCCGCTATTGCAAAAGGAACATTCAGTATTTTTGCGAGTGTCTGCGCTAATAGTGTTTTACCTGCTCCTGTTGGTCCAAGCATCACAATATTGCTTTTCTGAAGCTCAACATCACCGTTCATGAAGTCGCTGCTAATCCTTTTATAATGATTATATACAGCTACGGACAATGTCTTCTTAGCATCTTCCTGACCTATAACATACTGATCCAGTATTGCTTTTATTTCCTTGGGCTTGGGAATATCATTCAATTCAGTATCAGCTTTTGATTCCTCAAATTCCTCTTCTATTATCTCGGAACACAGTTCAATACACTCGTCGCAGATATATACCCCCGGACCGGCTACCAGCCTTTTAACCTGTTCCTGGGATTTCCCACAGAAGGAGCATTTAAGCTGCTTCTTTTCATCGTATCTGGACATTACTTCACCCCATTTATTTTCTTCTTGTCATTACTTCATCTACTATGCCATAAGCCTTAGCTTCCTCCGCCGACATAAAGAAATCCCTTTCTACATCTCTTTCTATTCTTTCAAGAGGTTGACCTGTTATATCGCTTAATATTCTGTTGAGTTTACTTTTTGTCTTTAATAACCATTCAGCGTGTATTTTAACGTCAGTAGCCTGACCACCTATACCTCTGACCCAAGGCTGGTGTATCAAAATCTCGCTGTTTGGAAGCGCATACCTTTTACCTTTTGCACCGGCAGCAAGAAGAAATGCTCCCATGCTGGCAGCCATGCCTATGCATATGGTCGATACATCAGGCTTCACATACTGCATTGTATCATAAATAGCAAACCCTGAAGTAATAGAACCTCCTGGACTGTTAATATAAAGCTGTATATCCTTGTCAGGATCCTCGGCCTCTAGGAAAAGCATCTGAGCCACAACAAGGCTTGCAGTAACGTCATTGACCTCATCACTCAATACTATTATTCTATCTTTTAAGAGTCTTGAATAGATATCATAAGATCGTTCACCGCGGTTTGTAGATTCAACTACAATTGGTACAAGGCTCATGATTTCCCCTCCTGTATATTTTTATTAAATGATCAAACAATTAAGCAAATATTCCGGGTATATACTATATATTACGATTTAACTCCCGAAATGTTTATGCTTCACTTATTCTTTCCCAAATAATTTATATAATAAACTTATTTCTATACTAATTTTGCATTGTCAACGAGGAAGTCAATGGTTTTCCTGACAATCAGATTATCTTTTATATAATCTTTGTCTTCATCTTTTAATCTTTTTTCAAAAGCTTCCGGATCTTCCTTATAGTTTTCTGCCAGTCTCTTTATTTCTTCTTTCAATTCTTCTTCAGATGCATCAATATTTTCTACTTCTTTAATCTTCTCGATGACAAGCTGGGTTTTTACTTCCCGTTCTGCTCTCTCAGAGAATTGTTCTCTGAAGGATTTCTCATCCATACCCTGATATTCAAGGTAAGTCTTGAGGTTCATTCCCTGGTAGCGCAGCCTGAGATCGAGATCGTATACGATGTTGTCAATTTGCCTTTCAATCATTACCCTTGGTATGTCTACAACAGCATTTTCCACAACTTTTTCAATTACTTTTTCTTCTGTCTCATGCTTTGCTTTATGTTCTGCCGCTTCGGTAAGCTTTTTCCTCAGGTCGGCCTTGTATTCTTCAAGAGTTTCAAATTCACTTACATCTTTTGCAAATTCATCGTCTACAACCGGAAGTTCCTTAAATTTTATTTCTTTAACTTTTACTTTAAATAATGTAGGCTTACCGGCAAGATCCTTGTTGCCATAGTCTTCAGGGAAAGTTACATTAACGTCAACATCATCACCTGTATTTGCTCCTATTAACTGGTCTTCAAATCCCGGAATAAAATGTCCTGATCCTATTAAAAGATTATAGTTTTCACCTTTTCCGCCTTCAAAAGGTACACCGTCTATAAATCCTTCAAAATCAATAACAGCAATATCGCCGGACTGTACCGGTCTGTCCTCAACAGTTACCATTCTGGCATTTCTTTCGACAATTCTTTTAAGTTCATTCTCAACGTCTTCATCTGTTACGACAGCCTCAACCTTATTAACTTCAACGCCTTTATATTCGCCCAATTCAACTTCAGGCTTAACAGTCACTTTAGCGGTAAAAATAAGGTTTTCTCCCGAACCAATCTGCTTTATGTCGATTTCCGGCCTGTCAACAGGATGTATATTATTTTCTTTAATAGCCTCGTCATAAGCTTCAGGACATACGTAATTTATCGCATCTTCATAAAAGACCTGTTCTCCATAATATCTTTCAATAATACTTCTAGGAGCTTTACCCCTTCTGAAACCAGGTATGTTGAATTTCTTTGCATTTTTAAAGAAAGATCTTTGCATTCCTTCCTCAAATTTAGCTGCATCAACTTCTATTTCCAGCTGTACAACATTTTTCTCAACGTTTTCTATCTTTACGTTCATTGGTAACTTGTCCTCCTATAAATCATATCTTTTTTGCATTTTACGCACTCTTTAAAATTTAACTTTAACATTATAACATATTGCCCTTTTAAATCCAATAAAAAGTCGAAAAAAAGTACAATTCTATGCCTATACTTCCAGTTTTAAAGGTATAAAATTCAGGTAGTCAGCAGCTACAAGCCTGAATTCAATTCCGTGTACATTACCTTCTACCGCATTTTTTTGGCTGCCGCCATGCAAGTGCCCATAAACACATGTCTTGACGTTGTATTTTTTCATTATATCGATAAAATCCGACGGCTCTCCTTTAGAGTTAAAAGGCGGGTAATGTATCGCCACAATAATCTCATTTTTATCTGATAGACTCACACTCTTCAAAGAAAGTTCCAATCTCTGAATTTCCCGGGCATAAATTTTTTTATCCTCGGCGCTGAATTCACTGTCACCCGGAGAAATCCATCCTCTAGTACCGCAAAGCCACGCACCTCCCAAATCAAAGCTATTGTTATGCATGAATTCTATTGTATGCAATTCATGTTTCTCAAGGAATTTGTTCAATTTACTAACAGTTGTCCACCAATAATCATGGTTCCCCTTGGATATAATCTTTTTTCCCGGCAGGGCATTAATAAACCTGAAATCCTCCAGAGCTTCCTCCAGATACATTGCCCAAGAAATATCCCCGGGTATTACTACTATATCCTCATTTCCTATATTTTGTTCCCATGAATTTTTTAATTTTGTTACATATCCGACCCATCTGTCACCGAATACATCCATGGGCTTGTCTGTACTCAGCGAAAGGTGCAAATCAGAAATTGCATAAACAGCCATAGTATCCTCTCTTTAATGAAAATAATCGTAGATCTTTTGGGCAGTGCTTTTGCTTATTCCTTCAACTGCTGCCAGTTCATCCACTTCGGCGGCCTTGATCCTTGATATGGAGCCAAAATGCTTTAATAAAGCTTTCCTCCGTTTTTCACCCACCCCCTCAATGTTATCCAGTTCGGAAGATTTATATCGGTCCTTTCTCAGTTTTTTGTTATACTCGATAGCAAACCTGTGTGCCTCGTTCTGTATAGAAGTAACGAGCCTCAAAACGGAAATATTTTCTGATAGTTCTATTTCTCCATCTGGTGTTACAAGTCCCCTGGTCCGGTGTTTGCTGTCCTTGACCATACCAAAAACAGGTATGTTGTAAATTCCAAGATCCTTTAACACTTCATTTGCGGCATTTAAATGACCAAGCCCGCCATCTACAAATATTACATCAGGAAGTTTGGAAAAGCCCTTTTCCATCTCAATTATACCGCTTTCAGTTTGCAAACTTTTTTCCTTCTCGGCCCTTCTGAACCTCCTGTAAATCACTTCCTGCATGCTGCCATAGTCATTCTGCCCCTCCTGGGACTTTATCCTGAATCTCCTGTATTCCTTGTTGTTCGGAATGCCATCCTCGAATACTACCATGGAAGCAACCATTTCTGAGCTTCCGGTGTTGGATATATCATAAGCTTCGATTCGCCTAGGCACTTCTTCAAGTCCTAAAATTTCTGTAAGCTCTTTCAGACTCTCCCCTGTAGTCTCTGCTTCAGCTTTAATCCTTCTTTTGAACTGTTCAAGGGCAACCTGGGCATTTTCTGACACCATTTCAATCAATTGATATTTGTCGCCCTTTCTGGGAACTCTTATATTTACCTTTGCACCTCTCTTTTCACTCAGCCACTTCTGCAACAGTTCAACTTCGTCTATTTCAGTCTGTATAAGTATCTCATGAGGTACAAACTCGGCAGTGCTATAAAATTGTTTCATAAAGGATGCAATAAGCTCGCTGTCTTCAACATCACCCATCCCTTCAAAAATAAAGTGTTCCCGTCCGATGAGTTTGCCTCCGCGTATGAAAAACACCTGAATACAGGCATCTGTCTCGTCCTTGGCAAATGCTATCGCATCCTGGTCTACATCTGAAGTTGAAAGTACTTTCTGTTTCTCGGATATATGTTTTATACTGTTAATTTTATCTCTTATTCTTGCCGCCTTTTCAAATTCCATATTTTCAGATGCTGCCTTCATCTGCTCCTCCAGGCGTTTTATAATCCTGTCCTGTCTGCCGGCAAGAAAGCTGCATATATCCTTCATTACCATCCTGTATTCCTCTTTATCCACATTTCCCTGGCAAGGTCCAAGGCACTGGTAAATATAGTAATTCAGGCATGGCCTTTCCTTTCCTATATCCCTGGGCAGAACTTTATTGCATGTCTTCATTGGAAAAAGTTTTTTCAATATTTTTATTGTTTCCTTAACAGCCCCTACGTTAGTATAGGGGCCAAAATATTTCCCACCGTCTTTTTGTATCCTTCGTGTCATAATCACACGGGGATATTCCTCATTCATGGTAACTTTTATGTAAGGATAAGTTTTATCATCCTTTAGAAGTACGTTAAATTTAGGCCTGTATTTCTTTATAAGGTTACACTCGAGTATAAGGGCTTCAAGCTCAGAGTCCGTAACAATATATTCAAATTCTTCTATAAGGGGAACCATTGCCCGAACCTTGGAAGATTGCCCGGATAATGACTGGAAATATTGCCTTACCCTGTTTTTAAGAACTACGGCCTTCCCTACATATATTACTTTCCCCTTTTTGTCCTTCATAAGATAAACGCCCGGTTTATCGGGCATTTTTCTTAATTCTTCCTGTATATCAAACATCTTTTTTATTTCCATCCTATATGCTTCCTTCTATCTCGGAGCCCAGGAACTCTTCAAGCTCTGAAACAGCCTTTTCCTCGTCTTCACCTTCCGCAATTAAAACAACTTTCGCACCGTTTCCAATTCCCAGAGAAAGCAGCCCTAACAGGCTTTTTGCATTTGCCTTTCTCTCGTCTTTTTCAACCCATATGCTGGATTTATAGTTTGAAGTTTTTTGTATAAATACAGCTGCCGATTTTGACTGCAGGCCTGTTTTATTCTTCACCTCTATTTCCTTTATTACCATCAATTAAACCTCCTGAATACAATTTATCATTATTGTGAGTAAAATTGTAAGTAAATTAACAATCAATTTGTAAATTATAATACATTTAAAAAATTATAATTTTATTTGTATATTATAATTTATTTTTATTTTTAATACCAATAATTATTATAACAAAAAAAACAAAATTGGCACAGAGCAACTAGTAAACTATCAATTCTTTACCGTTAAGCTTGTCTTTATCTATTTCCTCTTCCTTATCCTTTGGTACGGTTACTGTATTCGGGTTGCCATCGCTAACATATTCGTTTTCCCTCTTAAGGTTTGACAACCACCATGCCAGGTCAGCCTGAACAGGTTCTATGCCTGAGGCCCTTACCCTGTGTATGGAAAGAGGATTAAATTTCTTATTCACAGGAGATGGGTTTGGATCCCAGCCCACTTCCATTATTGCTCTGTTTTTATATTTTATACCTTCAAATTCACCTTCTATAACATAATTCACTAAATTTTCCGAGGGAAGACCATAAGGAAGTGAGAAGGTGTCCATTATATATCCGGGTACCAGCTCAGACATCTTCTTTTGATTTCCGCCTATTTGTTGTTGTATTTTTTCAGCACTTGTGATCTCGCTCAGCTTAACATGTTCCAATGTATGGTTGCCGATTTCAAACCCTCTGTCTATAAGGTATTTCAGCCTTTCTTCGAGAGTACCCTCTCCGTCAAAAGTCTTCAACCCGAGATTTACGAAAAACGTGCCTTTTAGCCCAAAATCAGGATGGGTTTTGTTAAACTCCTCCATAACTCCTACGGCTGATTGCCTATTTGCGACCAGTTTGCCATTTTCCTCAACCAAATTAAACTGTCCTGCAGTTCCGTCATCAAATGTGAAAACCATAGGTACGCAACCGGCTTCAACATTAATATTGTTGTTAATATAGTCACTCAAGCTTATAAGCCTGTAGCCTCTATCGTAAAGTTCCTGCAGCAAATTCCTGAAATCATTGAAAGTTGTGGTATATTCCTTGTCACCTGACTTATAGGTGTCAATAAAATTGTGGAACATTACTACCATTATTTTTCCTGCTTCATTAGGCTTGTATTTTGCAAGCTCTTCTTCGGTTAGCCTCACGTTTGCGCTCTCATTATCCTTCTCTTGATCATTCGAATCATTGTTTGAATCATCCGCCTTATTCTCCGAAGACTCACCTGAGCCAGTCTCATTTGACGGATTGCTGTCATCTTTAGTATCCTCACCGGATTCAGGATTTAATTGATCCCCCGCAGATGAGTTTTCAGGCACTGTGTCCGGATTATCCTTGTCAGTACCTTTCCTCACAACCAATGCATAAACTGAATAAATCAATAAACAAACAACAATAATAGAAACAAATGCCCTAAACTTGTTTTTAACCTTTATTTTCATTTGTGTCAACTCCAATTTTTGTTTATTTTCTTGTAACAATAAAGGATTGTTATACCTGTCAGTATAATCAAGAACAACTCATACTGTCAACATAAAATACTTTAAAAAAAATTACACAGTATAATTCTCTTTTAAAAACATCTTTTTCAAAAAATGTGAATTATTCAAAATTTATGAACTTTTATGAAGATGCTGCCGCTTAATCACTATTAGTATTATTATTAACATAACTCAGACAAAACATTTTAGATATAAATGACAGTTACAATAAAAATTTCAACACGCTAAAAATACAATATGGGGCAAACTATATCTATGCCAAATGTGAATCAAAAAATATAAATCGCGAGGTGTTATACATTGACCAAGGATATTTTCAGAAACAAAAAAGACTTTGCGCGGGAGGAATTTGCAACAGAATTGCCAAGACCAAAAGGCGTACCCAAGCCAAGGGAAGTTAAATCTCAGAAAGCTCAGTATGAGAGTTTCGGAACGCCTGGAATGGTAGAACGCAAAGACAAAAAAGTAAAAATGGAGGATAAGTTAAAGTAAAAAAGAAAAGGTAAAAACGGAAGATAAAAAGTAAAAACAGAGTAAAAATTGTAACTAATTTTTAACATTTTTATATGAACTATTATTCTTCCCGTACGTCATAATATATAGAGGTATGCAAACGGGTTATTATGTACGGGGGCATTATGAGAAAGTTTATACTCTTCGTTTTATTTATAAGTATGGCATCTGTAATTATGACCGGATGTTCTCATGCAGCAGAAGCGACCAACAGCCCTTTATACCCCGCAGCAGTGGCATGGAATTATATTGTGTACGGACTGTCGGTTGATACGGTATCTGCTGACCTGATTGGGAAAGAAATCGGCCAGGTACGCCGCTATACCACTTCTTTTCCGGAAAAAAACGGTGATTGCAATTCCGCGCCGGCAGGGAGCAAGCTCTATTCTATTAAAGGTGTAAGTGTGGACGATGCCATAGCCATAGATGTCGGCGGCAAATTTTATAAGGCCAGAAAAGAGTGGAAGTTGCATTAACTTGTTGTGCCAGGTTATGAGATAGCATTAATGCAGGCACAACAAGTTAAACTAGGCTCTTTCCATCTTCAGCCTGCTGCCTTTTCCGTCAGCAGTATGTGGGGTCACTATCAGCCTTCTGGTTATTCTGTTCCTGATTTCAGGCACATGTGTTATAAGTCCGATAACCCTCTCCTTCGAGCTAAGCCTTCCTAAAGAGTCTAAAACAACATCAAGCAGATTGCCGTCAAGTGTGCCAAAACCTTCGTCGAGGAAGAAAAACTCCAGAGGACTTTGTCCTTTCAACTGTATCTGCTTTGACAATGCCAGTGCAAGGGACAGAGATGTGAGGAAAGTTTCCCCGCCTGACAATGATGAAACAGGCCTCAATACTCCTCCGTTGGCATTGTCCCGTATCATAAATCCGTTTTCAGTATCTATTTCAATGGCATATCTGTATTTGGTCAACGTTCCCAGAGTTTCAGATGCTTCTCTTGCAACATACCTGAGCCTTTCCTCCGACACAAATTCAACAAAACTGTTGCCCTTAAGAAGTTTCTGTATATGCTCCAGCAAGTCATATTTATGTTTTTGCTCCTGGTACTTTTTATTTAATTCCATCCATCTCTCAAAGTTGCATTTTACTATCTTATAATTGTTTTTAGCCCTTTCAAAATCTGATATGTATTCTTCCTTCCTGGCACATGCCGTCTGGTATTTCTCATTTATGTCCTGCCATTCCTCCTCCGAAATACTGCGGTCTCCTAATTTTCCTTTTATCATGCTTTTGTGGGCTTCCAGGTTTACCAGTACTTTCTCATAATTCTTTATATCATTGTTCAATACTTCCTGTTCTTCTTTCGACAAAAGGGCTTTTTCTACTTCCTCCATTCCGCTGAAACCTTTTTCATTAAGCGCAGATTGCAATCTCTGGTTTTCATTTTCAAGACCTGCTCTGTAAATCTCTCTCTGATTTTCCAGCGTCCTGCGCATACTTTCCGCGCTGTTGAAGGTGTTCTCAAGATTCTTCAAGTGTTCATAAGCCTGCTTATGCTTTTCCATCAAGCTGTTAAGCCGTTCTTCAACAGCTTTCAATCCGGTGTCGATGTCAATGTTTTCTGAAAGGTCACTGATTTTCTTTAATTTTTCATCCAGCTGCGCGCGCAAATTCCTTCCGTCAGAATCGATCTCCGCAAATCTTTCAGCAAGCATACGTCTGCCCTCTGTCATCTTTTCAAGAGCTTCCCTCATGTTTTTTATGACAGACTGCTGTTCTTCTTTTTGCTTTAAAAGCTTTGCCGTCTTCCTCTCATTTTCCTCCAGCCTCTTTATTTCAGCTTTGAAATCCCTTATATTATATTTTTGGGTATATGTATTATACAGTCCAAGTTTTTCGCTTAACTTACTTTTCGCTTCCTCTATAGCTTTTTCAGCTTCTTTAAGATTTTCAGCAACAGCTTTTAATTCCGATTTAATACCGTTTTCGTCCGCAGTAAGTTTTGAAAGCTGTTCTGTAACGGCAGTAATGTCTTCTCTCAGTTTTTCTGTTTCCTTGTCCCACTTGTCCGCCATTTCCTGTTTCTTTTCGTTTTCACTTTGCATTTCGGCAAGCTTCAGGCTTATTTCCTCAAGTTCTGCAGCTCTCATTTCTTCCGGAAAAACTGCAAGACTGTTGCAAAACTCTTTCTGTTTAAGGCCTATCTCTTCTTCTATCTTCAGCAACTGGCTTTCCAGGCCTTTTATCTGCTCTTCCAGTTTAATAATATTATTCTCAAGGGCATTATACTCTGACTGGGTTCCTTCAATTAATTTCTGCTGCTCATTAAGTTTCTGCTCTATCCAATGGAACCCGCTGCCATCCTGCATTGAAGCAGGCCTTGGATGGTGCAGTGAACCGCAGACAGGGCATGGTTCATTCTCTGCCAGGCTTTTTGACAATATGTATGCCATATTAGCTTCATACTGTTTTCTTAATTCCTCCCCTTGCCGCTTCATTTCAGCCAGTTTATTCTCCAGCTCTTTTTTCTGTCCGGCAAGCTCCATATTTCTTTGTTTGCACTGCTCAATGCTGTTGACTGTATCTCTTTTTCTTTCCTCGGCAATATCTATTTCTGTTTTTTTAATCTTCAGAGTATCTAAAGTGGCCTTTAATGCATGATATACACTGATACCCTCAAGTATCTCTTTTCTGTCTGAAGGTTTTGATTTTTCATGTTCACTGAGCAGGGTCTTTAAATGATCAAGTCTTTCCCGGGTTTTGCTCTTTTGCTGTTCCAGCTCTGACTGGCTTTCCTCAAGTCTTTTTACTTTCAGTTCAGTACCGCTGTACGCCGACATCATCTTGTTTATTTCATTCCGTATGTTTTCGATATCATCTTCCAGTCTGGCGCCGGCCAATACTTCATTTCTATAATCCACATCAACTTTAAGTTCTTCAATTTTTTTACTGCAGTCCTCTTCACTCTTTTCTGCATTAACAATTTCTTCTTTTTTGCGTCTTATTTCCTCATCCTTTTGCTTGATCTTTTCCCTTACTTCGATGTATTCTCCGCGAATTTTCTTCAGCCTGTTTTCAAGCTCTTCACATTCTCTTCTGACCACCATGGCCTCGTTCAATCGTGTCTTTCTTTCAATAAGTCTGGGTCTTTCCTCCTCCAGTTCATTGCAAACTTTATCATATGCCTCCTTTGCAAGGGCAAGTTGCTCATTAAGCTGCTTTAATTGCAGTTCTACTGATTCAAGTTCGGTATTGGTCTTTTGAAGCTTTTGGGCAGTGTCTCTGTATTTTTCAACAAGGTCTACAATTCCCTCCGCCCTTACGGATGCATCGTAAAGTTTCTTCTTTGAGGCAATGTCCTCTGACAGTTTCAAATGCTCTTCTTCCTTTTCAGATACAAATTTCAATTCGTTTACAAGTTCCCATACTTCCTTTGCCTCGTTATACTTGTGCTCAAGCAGCTTCAGTTCCATATCCAGCTTTTCTTTACGCTCCCTTGCTTCCTTCATGCTGCTTTCAGCTTCAATGAGCGCTTTCTCCGATATGTCACCAAGCCCTGACATCTCACCCTCTATATATGAAAGAATGCCTTTCACATCTGCTATCTTCCTTGAAACTTTGTCAGCAAGTTGCCTTCCATACTCTTCAAGATAAAATATGCGTTCAAGCATATCTCTCTTCTTGGCCTTATCCATCAGAAGAAACTCCTGAAACCTGTTCTGGGGCAGAACTACTGAATGTACAAAATCATCAAGCTTTAACCCGATCAAATCCTCAACTTTCTCTGTAACTTCCGAAGGCTTGTCCGCCAGTATTTTCTCTTCCCCGTCACTGATTTCAAACAGCCTTGCCACTTTCGCCTCAGCAGACATCTCAGAACCTTTTTTCCTTTTATACACTCTCTCTGTCCTGTATGTCTTTCTTTTGCTGGCTTTAAGAAGATCAAACGTGAAAGATACCCTGACACTGTCGGAATCTACGTTTATTATCCCATGGGTACCTCTGAGAGCCCTTTGCACATTTCCATACAATGCCAGTGTAATGGCATCCAGCACAGTGGACTTTCCGCTCCCTGTCGGGCCAAATATGCCAAAAAGCCCCGTCTCACCCAGTACATCAAAGTCCACGCACTGTTTCTCCTTAAAGCTCTGTAATCCTTCAATTTCAAGATACCGCGGTCTCAAACCTGTTCACCACCCAACACCTAATATACCAGCTTCTGATACACCGGCTTACGCAGATGTTTCTGCTGAAAAGTCTGCTTCTTCTTCATTTCCTTCGTTCAGCACTTCCAAAAATACACTCATCAGTTCTTCAGATATCTCCATGCCTGTCTTGTATTTGTAGTAATCCATAAAAAGTTCATCAATTCTTCTCGTTTCCCGGTCCTTAAGACTCAGAACCTCTTCAGCTTCATCTATTATTCTCGGCCGTATGTTTATAATGCCAGGATTAAGTTCACGCAGCCGTTTCTGCTCTTCCGTCATTATTGGCCTGTCGGTATATATTTCAAGATCAATCCACGCATTGCAGTCTTTTCCTTCCTCGCACCATCTGATAGCCTGTTCTATGCCATTTTTAGCTTCCCACCTCTTTAGAGGTTTTCCGCAGCTTAAATAAACTTCCTCTATTTTTGTTTCACAACCCGGTTTTGCATCTACTATGTATAAAGCTTTGCTGTAGCCCGCCTCGGAAAAACTGTATGCCAGCGGCGAGCCGGAATAATATGCCGGACAGGGTGAATTCTTTACCTGCTGCGGCCTGTGAAGATGTCCAAGGGCAGTATAATGGGCATTGGGCGGAAGCGCTTCGGGACTGACAGTCATAGCTCCCCCAACCTGTATTGCCCTTTCAGATTCCGATTCTTTTCCTCCCATCATAAATATGTGGCCTACAACAAGGTTTACAGTATCATCTCTGAAATTTTGGCTAAGCCTTGTAAAAATATCCTTGACTTTATCCGAATAGGCCATTTGAATTTTTTTCTCATCCGGGTCATTGGAAAGCACCTGGTCAAGTCTTGCTTCAGAAGGATAGGGAAGCGTGATAATCACTGCATTGTGTTCACATCCGCGTACATTTAATTCTAACCATCCCGGGCCTGATTGGACAACAGCGACACCGCCGCTTTCACTTTTCCACACTCCCGGGTCGCTTGCCGGGTAACCAAGCAGTATTATTCCGTTTTTGTTTGCAAGAGGGCTGGCTGCGCATAGTCTTTCAGGATTGTCATGGTTTCCCGCAATCACCACTACTGCTCTTGAACCTCTGTTGCTAAGCCTGTCAATCGCCTCGTAGAATAATTCCTCCGCTGCAGATGACGGATTATATGTATCAAAAATGTCTCCTGCTACAAGAACAACGTCAATTTTTTCGCTTTCAGCCATATCACATAACTGATCTATAAATTGCCTCTGCTCATCCAGCCTGTTTACATTCTCCAGCATCTTTCCCAGATGCCAGTCTGATGTATGTAATATACGCAATTCCACCACTCCTTCGAACATACGGAAAATACCGTTTAAAGCAATATCATTATATCACATTCATTGATTGGTACGAGTGCATTTTTTTCCCTGCAGCCAACTTATACTGCCCGTCATTTATACTAACTCCATTCCTGATGCCAATTCCCAAAATAAACTTTTCGGAAATACAGGAAATATCCCAAAATTTTATTTAAAATTTTCAATATATATTAGACTGCTCTATTACTAATCTAAAACTATACTAGCATATTTATGGACATAAGGAAATAATTTACATATTTTGTCTTTATAATATATAATAGTTTTGTAATATAAAATATTTTGTAAAAAGTGAGTGCCATGAAAAAGAAGTACAGAGTAATTTTAAGGATAATATTGTGGTCAGTTTTACCTTCACTGCTCACATTTTTAGGTAAATCTCACATTGACCTGAGTTTTATCCAAAAAGTTGTACCTGTATTTTCTGACATCACTCCAACTGTTTTTAAGGATTATTTTTTGCTGACAGGAATGCTTATATCTCTTATTCTGGTTGACATGCAGTTTGCAATTTCTGAATTTGACAGAAGAACGGTTACCAGCCAGAGGCATTTTCTCATACAATATATTAAGAACATATTTATCGAATCCCTTGAAGCAAAACTTGGTGAAGAAAACACCGGAATTAATATCCGAATATTTGTCCCCAAAAGGGGTATCCTAAAAAATATCAAAAAAGGTATTGAAATACTGTTTGGCAATAAAGTAAAATTTAAAAAGGTATTTGTAATAAAGAACATGGATTGCTTGTCTGAACCCGGAGTTACAAATGGTCTGGGTTTTGAAGTTAAACCGGAAATACAGGGACTTGTGGGCTTATGCTATCATAGAAAAGCTTTTGTGTATGAAGAAGACATTAAGAGCCCGAAGGAAAACTTTAAGATGAATGAGTTCCAGCGGGATAAGCTTGCAAATATCAGATTCTGGATGTGTGTTCCCGTTGTAAATAAAAAAAATGAAGTTATTGCAATAATATCCTTCGACAGTAAGAATAAAATAAAAATATCCAAGCTGGAACATGATGAGCTATCTCGTGCAGTAAGGAACTTCAGCCAGTTTTTTGGGGAGGGGTTGCCTGATTTGCTCAAATAAAGGAGGAGACATATATGGACGCTCAAGATCGGACGGATAGAAAACAATTTCTTGCGGACATGGGTATTATAGCTTTTTGGAACAAAGACCCTGAAATGAACAACACTGCATTTGACAACTCCCCTTCACTTTCAAAGAAAAAATGCAACCTGCCCGTCAAAGAATCGGCAGGTGCTGTTATAAAAACCGAAAAAAAGTACAAGAGGAGAAAAATAGCTGAAGTAGAATAAAATACCCATATTAAAAAACCCATAAAATGCATCTGCGAATATCAGAGATATCTGATGTTTGTAGATGTATTTTTTTATTAATTATATTTTCGACACTCTTAAATTTTAAGTATTCTTTATGGCGCATTATCATATGATTAAAATAAAGTAATTAACCTGTTGAACCGGTAATCCGGCAGCAGGTATTACGGGTTTAAGAGATGGTAAAAATCAGATCTTAAACTCACCGGGACATTTTCTATGTCCCATTTACCTTAATTTGGTCTATAAATCTCATAGATAGAATTTATTAGGTTAGAGGTAGTTTCATGTATATATTTGTTTTATTGAAAAAAAACATGCTAATAGCAGTCTTAATATTAGTATTGTCTATTGCTTTGGTTGCTTTACTTTTTGCTCCCTCTTCCGCAATAACTGTCTCTGTTGACAACAGCTGGTGCGAGCATCTGGTGCAGGAGATTATCGAAAGCCGCAATTCCGCTGTATTGGACGGTGATACAGAAAAAATAAAATCCTTTTACGACACCAATACCAGATACGGCCTGTGGGCATTTGAGCATCAGCAAAAAAAGGTTAAATATCTGCACACATGGGCTGACAAGCAAGGTATAAATTTTAAAGAAATTAATACCAAAGTGGTAGTCCGGAGTGCCAAGAAAAAAGGTGATGGTTTTTCGATAAATTTTCTTGCCAATAATGAATACAAATATATATATGAAAACAGCCCCGAAGAAGTAAATGTCATGAGAATAGGCACTTATCATTCCATGGATGTAATGCCGGTTGAAGACAACTGGCTCATAACAAGGGAGTGGTACACAGACCCCTTTGCCGATTCTCTTGAATCTGACAATATAAAAATCAGCGAATTCAAGGAGTTTATACTTAACAATTCCCCGAGGGATTTTTCAAATTTAAACAAAAGGAGACTGCAGGCTGTAGAATATGCAGACAGATATTGCGGCGCAGCAGGAGAGGAAAAATACGGATTTTCATATAACAAAAAGTATAAGAATTATAATCCCCTGGGCGGTGATTGTGCAAATTTTGCCTCACAAATTTTGTTCGAAGGAGGCAAGTTCAGAAAGACAGGTGCCTGGAATTATGATAAGGACGGAAGCAGGGCATGGGTAAACGCCCAGGCGTTTAAAGACTACATGCTTTACAGCGGAAGGGCTTCCCTCATTTCTTACGGCTCATATAACAAGGTGTTTAAATCTTCATACAAACTGCTGCCCGGAGACATTATCGCCTATGAAAAGAAAGGAAAGGTAACACATATTTCTGTAGTGACCGGTGCAGATTCAAAAGGTTACACATTAGTGAACTGTCACAACACCGACCGCTACAGAGTTCCATGGGATCTGGGCTGGAGTGACGGCAGTATAAGGTTCTGGTTTATCAGGGTGCACTATTAAGGAAAGGGGACACACCTTTCTGAACGAGAGGCATTCCTTTTGCGTTAAGGTATGTCCCCTTCTCCTCTAAAAGCTCACAAGCTGTCCGTTCCAGAATAAATAAATGTATTTTTCATCTACTTTTCTGCCCAGTATCTTTTCAAGGGCTCTAGAATAATATTCCATCTGCATAAAATATCTGTCTTTTATGATTCTTTCAATAACATCTTTGCCGGCGGAAGGGATATAGTCAGTCTTATAGTCAAGGAGTACCAACCCCTCCTCATCTTCAAAATAGCAGTCTATTACGCCCTGCAACAGGACAGTTTCATTGTCAGGCAGCTTACCGTTTTCAACACACTGTTCGGAAACATCAGGAGCATAAGCAAAGCCTGAAATCTCGTCACAGCTTAATTCAAGATAGAAGGGTTTTTCCCTGTTTATCTTCCCGGCCTTTAGCATTCTGCGCCCAATCGGCGAGAAGAAAAATGCCGCTATTATTCCGGTGTCTACTTCCACTGCCTGCTGTTTGGTGAGAAACTCCTGCTCGATCATTTTCTCAATCTGTGCCTCAATCTCTTTCTTAACAATATCACTCTTGTAAACGCCGTTCCTGTACATATGCTCCCTGTCATTTTTGTGCTTATATTCCGATATAGTGCTTCTGTCTGACTCATTGCTGATATCACCGTTTCTGATATCACCATTATAAATATCATTATTGTAAATATCGTCACAAATACCATCATTACAAATATCCAAAGCCCTGCAAATGCTGCCAAGCTCCAGGTGCTGCATTACAAAGTGTAACAGGGTTCCTTTTTCAGCAGCACTTATCCTCACATCACCTTCAAGGAACAACGGTTTTTTGACAAGAACAGGAGCATTAATATGAGGTATCGACAGTTCTTCAGAAATTTCCATTCCGAAGTGCCTCTTCAACTCTGTGACCGATACCTTCGTAGGAATTCTGGACAGCAATTGGTGTTTATACTTCCATCCAAGCCTTGACAATACATCTTCATAATGCTCGGTATCAAATTTTTCAGTATCCAGATTTTCAATTTGCTCCAAAATATTAACTTCTGTTCGCTTTTCTTCAAATCTGTCCGCAGTAATATCACTTTTATTCCAGAGTTTTACACTCCAACGTGATCCGTCATCCAGCAGTTTACGCTCTCCGGCACCTATTCCTGCCAGCTCTCTGATCTCTTCGCAATCTTTATGCCTTGCAAGAGCAGGGCCTATCCAGTCAAGGTAGCATGTTCCCTTCAAAATCTCATATTCAGAAAGTTTGAAGCTATCCGTATCCGCACATTCACACCACCTGGCCGCAGCCTTATTGGCGCCCTTTACAAGCCCTGTTATGATAAGTTTCTCCCTGGCTCTGGTAAACGCCACATATAATATTCTCAGCTCTTCAGATATTGTCTCCTGGCGCAATCTGCATCTCAACGCTTCCTTTGGTATTGTCGAATGCACTATTCTTCTTTCACAGTCAACATAATCAGGGCCAAATCCCAAATCCTGGTGGATGAGGATACTCGCATTTATATCCTGTGTATTTAGCCTTTTCCCACACCCGCTTACGAATACTATCGGGAACTCAAGACCTTTACTCTTGTGTATGCTCATTATCCTGACGACGTTCTCATTTTCTCCTACCGTTTTTGCACTTCCCATGTCCCCTTTGCTTTCCTTGAGCCTGTCTATAAAATTTATAAAGTTGAAAAGGCCTCTGTAACTGGTATTTTCATATTGCCGGGCTTTTTCAAACAACGACCTCAGATTTGCCTGCCTTTGCGCACCCCCAGGCATTGCTCCTACATAGCTGTAGTAGCCCGTTTCTGA
The DNA here is from genome assembly GCA_012840085.1 of Clostridiaceae bacterium. GTDB lineage: Bacteria > Bacillota > Clostridia > Acetivibrionales > DUMB01 > DUMB01. Next base: position 127,274 of record DUMB01000085.1, on the reverse strand, counting down.
ATAAAGGTACCAGATGAGTTCATCTGTTGACATATACAGGGATTTATCCCTCCATCTTTCGAGGGATTCAAGAAAATCCCGTGCCTTTTCTGCTGTGCTGCCATCACCTTCTGATGCCAGCTTGGTCATAGCTTCATAAAAAGGCACATCCTGATCTGCAAGTCTTATATCAACAAGTTCATCCGGCGTAAAATTAGCTATTGGAGAGCGCAATACCGAAAGCAGGGGTATATCCTGAAGAGGATTGTCTATCACCTGAAGCAGTGACAGCATCACCTGGACCTCTACTGTTTTAAAGAAACCTGCTGCAGTATCTGCATATACCGGTATTCCATGGTTAGTCAGTTCCTCCACGAAAATTTCAGCCCAATTCTGTGTAGTCCTTAGCAATATTACAATATCCTTGTATTGCACATTCCTGTAACACTGAATACTTTTGTCATAAATCTTGTATTGTTTCCCTTCCTCCGAAGGTTCTAAAAACTCTTTTATTCTGTTTATTACAATACGCGCTTCAACCTGTATATCGTCAAGGGGTTCAGCAGTTTCACCGTCGGTATCACCGTTTATTTGCACACCATCGGCAAAGTTATTCGTAATATCGTTATCTGTGGCACCGTTATCCCTTGCACCATTATCCGCGTCACCGCTGTCTGAAGCATCAACAGAAGCGTCGATAAGATGGAATTCCACAGGTCCCCCCGTCTGTCCCTCTGTCTCGTCAAGAGGCTTATATACCGCTCCCGGTTTGAGAGCCTCATTGTCATCATAATCCAATTCACCGGCACCCCGGGACATAATCTGTTTGAAAACAAAGTTAACGCCGTTGATTATTTCCTCTCTGCTCCTGAAATTTTTGTAAAGGAGAATTTTCCTGTTTTTAAACCCTTTCTCTTCAGGATATGTGTTATACTTTTCGAGAAAAAGTTCCGGCCGTGCCTGACGGAACCTGTATATACTCTGCTTTACATCTCCTACCATGAACACGTTCTGTGCTTCAGGCTCTTTTCTGGATATTGAATTGATAATAACTTCCTGTACAAGGTTGCTATCCTGGTACTCATCCACCAATATCTCCTCATACCGTTCCCTTAGCAAGGCGGCTGTATCAGATGGAACTACCGCACCATTCTCGTCAACTTTTGTCAGAATCTTCAGGCAATAGTGCTCGAGGTCGTTAAAGTCAAGAAGTGACCTTTCCCGCTTCTTTGCAGCATATCGCAAAGTGAAATTCGTGACAAGGTCTGCAAGGCTCTTCATCAAAGGATATAAGTCTCTGATTTCCCTTTCCGCTTGCCGCGGGTCTATCGAAAAAATATTCTGCTGAATTTTTTTAATTCTCTTTTTAGCTTCCTCCCTTATGCCCTTAACCTGCTCCTGCCGCATCTTATCCACATCTTTGCCGCAGCGCGGCAGCCTCTGGAAATCTATTTCTGAAAAAGCCCTGTACAGTTCGTCCCATTTTCCTTCCCTGTACTCATCAAAGCACAGGGCTTCAATTGCATCTATCATTGCTATGTCACTATTTAAAGCGGTAATGTATGGAGCAAGCCCGCCGGATTGTGAAGCAATCCTGGCAGCCCTTTTAAGAAGTTTTGAAAGGTCTGAGACCTCTATCCTTATATTATCCATAAGCACCTTTGCCCATTTGCTTTCAGCAAAATGGGAATCCGGCGGTATGTAAAAATCTTCAACATGCTGTTGAAGCCATTTTTGCGGCCAGGGATAGCTCTGCACAAACTCATAAATATGAAGCACCATATCCATAAGGGCCTGATCGCCCCTTCCGCCCCCGTAGCATTCTACAAGATTCAGGAAATTTTCATCGGTATTCTCTTCCGTATACATGTCCTCAAAGAGCTCTTCAAGAGCCTCCATCTTCATAAGTGCAGCCTCTGTCTGGTCAGCAATTCTGAAATCCGGATCCAAATCTACCATGTGAAAATTGCTTCTTACAACCTCCAGGCAGAAGGAATGCATAGTTGTAATACTGGCTTTATTTAAAAGAGTAAGCTGTCTTTGAAGCTGCTTTGATTCAGGATTGGCGTCAAGAGCTTTTGTAACAGCATCTCCTATTCTCTCCCTCATCTCGGCGGCTGCCGCATTTGTAAAAGTAACAATGAGCAATTTGTCAATATCAATAGGCTTTACCGTATCTGTAATCTTCCTTATTATCCTCTCCACAAGAACCGCAGTTTTTCCTGCGCCTGCCGCTGCCGCCACAAGGATATTGCATCCTTTTTCGGTAATAGCATCAAGCTGTTCATTTGTCCATTTGGTTTCACTCAAATTAACCACCCTTTAACTGTTATTGCCGATTACTTCTTACCAGTTACTTCTTGCCAACTACTTCTTCCAGCTACTTCTTATCAATTACTTGTTACCAATTACTTATTCCCAATCAGCTGTTTTTGTATCCTTATCATTGAGAATGTCCCATATGTTCTCATCATCTATGTCTCTTAAAAACCTGTAGCTGTTCAACCCCGAAGAAGGGTCAAACTGGCATACCGGCAAATAACTGCAATATTTGCAGGCAGTATCTTTTTTTCTCCTGTACGGTCTCACTGAGACATTGCCCATGACTATTTCCGTACCAATACTCACAAGAAGCCTTCTTACATGCCTGCGCAGCATCTCAAATTGTTCGAGGGTAGCTGCGGAAGATCTTCCAAGCACATCTCCCTTGTTTATCCTTGCAGGTATTATAAGCGAATCGCCGTCAATATGCTTGTCCATAGCCTTAACCAGTTTTACATCAGCAAGGAGCAGCCCCTTCATTTTTAGTTCCTTCATGATAGCCTTTTCTATGGTTTCCTTGTCTGAATTTCCATCTAACCTTATAATAGGGTCGTCCAGCTTGAAATAAAATACACCTCCGGGCAGAAGGGTATTGGCCGGTGAACTGTCGAGAGCCGCATCAAGGTATGCCAGCAATTGTATTTCAAGGCCGTAATACGCATCCGAAAGTTTAAAAGTCTTATTGCCTGATTTATAATCTATTATCCTTAGATATGTGCCTTCTTCAGTTTTCATGGTATCTATCCTGTCAATTCTCCCTGTAAGGCTAAGATTTTCTCCCGAAGGCAATTCTATTGTAATAGGAGGAAATTTTCCGCCATTCCCAAAAACAACTTCATAGTCCTGTGGTTCAAAATTGCCCCTCTTTATATGCTCTGCAATCATCCATACTGCCCTTTCAAGTATACGCTTCAGCCTTGCGGTTAAACTTTTATACCTTTTGGAACTGTTCAAAATAGACCCAGGCATTTCAGCCAGCATTTCATCAACAATTTCAGATATCATTTCCCTGCATTTATCTCTTTCAAGGGACCTCCAATTATTATCTGTATCTTCCATTCTCCTTGAAAACCTGTCTATCACTGTATGCATGAAAGTTCCGATGTCAGGCGGAGTAAGCTTGAATACCTTCCTTTCTTTTGCCTTCAGCCCATACTGGACAAAGTAAGCAAAAGGACAGGAAGCAAACTTTTCAAGTCTTGATACCGATGTATATATATTTTTCCCATAAAGCTGCACAGCTTTTTTCCGGTTTATATATTCCGTGTTGTTGGAGTATGTGATACCTGATACCGCCTTTATACACCTGCTTTTCCATTCATCGTTCGAAATGTACCACCTGCATACATCCTTCCACAAAGGACTTGTTTCCTTGCCTTCCGCACTCTGTCTTACGGCAGTAATCAATTCATTCATTGTCGGACCGGGTGACGATATAAGGGAAATAGCTGCTTCGGTTGTGTTTTCAGATACAATATTGCTGCTTTCATGCAGCTTGGGAAATATCTTCTTTAGCCTGGGCATTATTACTGATGGGCGCATTGTCCTTCCTTCCCGGTCTGCAATAGAGTAGCTTAACCTAAGGTATTTCTCAGGAGTTGTGAGGGTAGTATATATAAGATACTGCTCTTCAAAAGCTCTGGTTCTCGTATCCTGTGCAAGCTCAACACCTTGTTCAAGTAATCTGCCCCTGTCCATGTCCGACAATATTCCCTCATCTTCTGCTGCGGCAGGGAATACACCGTCATTCACTCCTAGAATATATAATGCACTTATATTATGACTTTTTGAGCGTTCCACACTTCCTACCAGTACCTGGTCAAGAGCAGGCGGAATGAGTCCGGTGTCGTACTCGGCAAATCCGATGGACAGAACTTTACCCAGTTTTTCAAGAGTTATCGGCTCATTGCCTAAGACTTCAACAGTTTGGTCCAGCACCTCCATTACAATGTTCCACACCTGGCTGTATTCATTTGCAAGGGCCAGTTCCCCTGATTGTTTGAATGACTCTACCATTTTGTCGATTTTTTCGGACACTCCCGTACTGCATAAAAACTCAAACAGTGCTGAACACATCTCCCGGGCTTTTTTTCTTCCCTTTGTCTGCATACGGAAGTTAACCAGTGGTTCTACGAAAAGGTCTCTTGCTTCCTTGACTTTAACAAGTACTTCCTTTTCATAGTCCGTCAGTTCTTCCCCGCTGTTTTCCAACTTATCGGAAAAATCCCACCGCTCATTATTTGTCCAGGCACTGCCTCTGATACCGTGAGCAAGTGCGTAATTCTCCAGAATATCTACGCTTTTTCTTTCTACATTTGTAAGCGATGTTTTCAGGTATCTGAAGACAGCCGCATAGGACCAATTTGATGAAAATATTTCAAACACTGACAGTATAAGCATTACCAAAGGGTGCTTTATTATATCTCTCTTTTTGTCTATAAAGAATGGTATTCCGTAATCTGCAAATATTGCGCTGATAAAACTTTCATATTCATCAAGGTTTCTGCTGACAACTGCTATGTCCCTGTATCTCATGCCTCTGTCCCTGCACAGGCTGATGATATCCCGGGCTGTGTTCTCTACTTCCGAATAAATATTTGCAGCGGCAAAAACCTTTATATCTTTTGTCTCTTCACTATATTTGCTATATGGAAATGAGAAGAAATATCTTTCAAGATGCTTTAATTCCCTGCTTTCACCGAACCTCACTGGCTGGGACACATCAACAGGCACCTTTACCGGAGGCTCAATATTCACGCCTATACCGGCTGCTATTCTCTTAAGTCTTGCAACAGTATTTAATACCGGTGAAAACACATTTGTACTGTCTGCATTTTCACAGTCATCAATGCAATCAACACAAAGGCTCACATTTATGCGTCTGACCTTTTGCAGGAGCTTCTCAACAACAGCGAACTCCTGTGGCGTAAATCCGGAAAACTCATCTATCCATATTTCAGCTCCGTCAAATTGATGGGACTTGTCCAGTTTTTTTGCAAGCTCAGTAAGATCATCATCCAAATCGGTATATCTCACATGCAGCCTTTTTTCGAACTCTGAAAATATCTTGCCGATCTCTTCAAGTTTAGTCTTCAGGATATCATCGTCTTTCAGGTTTCCGACAGCACTGTTCAAAAGCTCCGGGGTGACATTATATCTCTTGAACTCCGTAATTATATCCGATATGGTTCTGGCAAAGCCTTTCTGATTTATTGCCCCGGAAAAGAACTTAAGCTCGTCTTTCATATCATCCATTATCCTGTGAAGCAGCATACATTTCCCTGCAGGATTAATGTGTGGACGCGTAAGCCCTCCCACTTCGTTAAATACTCTGTATGCCATTCTTCTGAAACTTAATACCTCTGCCTGTAAAATACCCTCTGGCCCTACAGTCTTTATGAGATTTCTCTCCGCTTGAAGAGAAAACTGCTCAGGAACCAAAAGTATAAGTCGTCTGTCGTCGCCCTGTTCCAATCTGGACTTTATATCATTGAGACAGAAAAAGCTTTTTCCCGTACCTGCCCTTCCATATATGAATCTCAGGCTCATAAATTAATGCTCCTTTTTTATTTGCATATCGACCGTAGTAATGATTAATAATACCGTAGTAATAATTAATAATATTGAAATTACCTCAGAATAACATTATACAAAAATTGTACCACAGTAGGTGAAAATTATAAAGTTGCGCCAATGGTATTGAATTATATCTCGCGAAATTGATTTTTATGCAGCCAGGAATATAAATAAAAAAGGATACGGTTGGTTCCGTACCCTCTAAAACTAAATATAAACTATTACTGAATGTAAACTATTATTAAATATACACCTTTACTGAATATACATCTTTGCTGAATATGCACTTATGCTGAGTTACTGAATATACACTTTTATTGAGAAGTTTGCTCGAACATTTCAATCTCAGCTATCTGTGTATCATTTGCACCGTTATTTTCTGTAATTTCTAGCATGTATATAGTATAGGGAGTGTTATTACTGAAAGTGTATGTCTTCTTTTGTCCACGGCTTTCAAATACCTCATTTGTTCTTGTATCCAATACCGTCCAGTATATAGCATCTGAAGAACCCTTAAGAACCCAGCTTTTGGGGTCTCTTCCCGGCTCATCGTTAGCAGATGTGATGGTATAACAGTTAATTGCATAAGCATTAGTCCCGTCAAAATCATACTGAATCCATGGAGTACTTCCAAAAGCATACCATTTCGTATTAATATTATCGTCAAAAGCTTTTACTGCAGTTTCATTCGGTGCATTCTCACTGCTTGCATAAACTGCTCCTCCGGTACATCTGTCTTCACCTGCCGGTCCGGCACCACTGTCCCTAAACATCTCAATCTCAGCTATCTGTGTATCATTTGCGCCGTTGTTGGATGTAATTTCTAACATGTATATCGTATATGGAGTGTCATTATTGAAACTGTATGTCTTTGTTTGTCCGCGGCTTTCAAATACCTCATTTGTCCTTGTATCCAATACCGTCCAGTATATAGCATCTGAAGAACCTTTGAGAACCCAGCTTTTAGGGTCTCTTCCCGGCTCATCGTTAGCAGAGGTAATGGTATATCTGTTAACAGCGTAAGCGTTAGTTCCGTCAAAATCGTACTGAATCCATGGAGTGCTTCCAAAAGCGTACCATTTCGTATTAATATTATCGTCAAAAGCTTTTGCCGCTGTTTCATGCGGTGCATTCTCACTGCTTGCGTAAACTGCTCCTCCGGTACATAAATCCTCTCCGGCTGGTGGTAGCTCTGTGCCGCCTATTCTTTCCACCTTAACGGATGAGATACTGTTATCTGCACCGGTAATGGTTGACAAGTCAGCAATGCTTGACGTGAATGTGAAAACCTGGCCTCCAAGGTTGTCGTCTGTGCCCACTGTTACTTTATAACCGCTTGGAATCTTTATTGAGGAAATAGCATCATTTAATGAAGATTCCCAAACTTTATCCATGGAATAATAACCTGTGTCCCACGCTTCATATAAACCTGTATAATTTTTACCTGCATAAAATACGCATCCGGGCTGTTCCATCTCCTTATATACTTTCATTGTCCGAATAGCCGGGCATGCACGTGCGCTTGTAATATTAACCCTCACTTGTGATGCAGTAACAGGCTGGAATTGTATGATTTTCTTTATTCCGACACCTTGCTTTGAAGCAACTGTTACCCATGAGTTTCCATTCCAGACATCAATCGTGTACTCTAAAATGCGCTCTCCCAACTCAATCGGTTCTTGCAGTTCTACCATATCAAATGTCTTATTCGTGCCAAAATTCAAAGTAAGAGTGGCATTTGTTACACCGTCTGATGCTGCCCAGTAAGTGGACTTATTGTCATCAAGGACTTTGCTTGCTTCAAATCCTGCACCGCGGCTGTTTGATGCCGTTGCTACAGCACCTTGCGCAAGGTCATTCCCGAAGGTAGTTTCAAGATAGTTTTTGAATTCATTAAGCCTGGATATGTCGGCATCTGGGATTAAACCTCTTGTATCGGGTGAAACATTAAAAAGAAGGTTTGCGTTCATTCCTACGGAATTTTTGTAGATATATGCAAGTCGGCTAAGACTCTTGAGCTTGGTGTCTTCCCATGGCTTGTAAAACCATCCTGGACGAAGTGGAACGTCACATTCAGCAGGCATCCATTTTGTGCCAAAGGGCGTTGGAGTCCTGTTTCCATCCACTATTGACCAGCAGGGATCATCAGCAACTCCATTCTCGTTGCCTGCCCATCTTATGTCGAAATTCCCCTGGAATATTACAGCGTTTGGTTGAAGTTCATAAACAATATTCGCCCAATTATAAATATCCCATTCCTGATGAACAGAACCATCACTTGCACCATCAAACCAAACTTCTGTGATTTCTCCGTAATTTGTCAACAACTCACGAAGCTGATTCGCAAAATAGGTATTGTACGCCTCACCAGAACCATATGTAGGTTCGTGGCGGTCCCATGGTGAAAGATAAATTCCAAACTTCATACCTGCCGCACGGCATGCATCCGCAACTTCTCTTACAACATCTCCGTTTCCGCCCTTCCATGGACTGGATGCTACATCATGGGTAGTATAAGCACTCGGCCACAGGCAAAATCCATCATGGTGTTTGGCTGTAAGCACTATCATTTTAAAACCTGCATCTTTAAGTACCGACACCCACTGATTGGCATCAAAGTTTGTAGGATTGAACCAGCTGGGATCTTCCTGACCAGTACCCCATTCATACCCGGTAAATGTATTCATTCCAAAATGGACAAATGCAGTAAGTCCAAGTTCCTGCCATGCAATTTGCTTGGCTGACGGCAATGGACCAATTGGTGCAGGTGCATCAACTGCATGCACTACAATAGAACTGGAAAAACAAATTGGAATCAATGCAAGAATTAGCACTATTGCAAAATACTTTTTATAATTTGTTCTCATAACTTAACCTCCGCAATATTTTTAAAGATATTTAGAAGTATGGATATTGTTATCTAGTTTAACTTCTGAGACAGTGTATTTCCGTGTGTAGCGTTTCTTAACCTTTCATGTAGCATTTCTTAACTCTTCGTGTAGTATTTCTTAGCTTTTATGGATGTTTTCAGTTGGTAAGATTTACAAGCTGGGTCAATGTCAGTTGAAGGTCTATAAGCCGGGACAATGTCATTTGAAGATTTATAAGCAGAGTCAATGTCAACTGATTTTTTATTTAAGGGCGGCAATTCTGCCGCCCTCGTGATGCATTATGTCTTCATGATGCATTTTGCCTATATTCCCTTTATGTCCTAACCGGTGAGTAGATTATCTGGTGAGTAGATTATAAAGTACCTGCGCCATTTCAGCTCTCGTTGAGGTAGCTTTTGGTGAAAGTTTTCCGGCATTGCCGCTTACAATTCCGCTCCTGACAAGATATGTCAGAGCTTCAACTGCATAGTCTGATACCTCATCAGCATCAGTAAAGCTTGAGATGTCCTTTCCATTTGTGCTGTCAGGCAGCTCACCAATCGCTCTCAACGTTCTGTAGAGTAAGGTGAACATATCCTGTCTGCTAATTTCGAGTTCCGGAGCATACTTGTTGTTACCCACTCCTGTTGCAATTCCCAACCTTTTTGCTGCTGACAAATAGTTAGTGTAATAGGTATTGCCGGCATCATCAAAGTTATCTGTCGAATTGGTATCCGGTGCTATACCATAAGCTTTCATCAGCATTACAATAAAGTCTCCGCGGGCAAGTTTTGCATCCGGACTGAAGTTGCCTTCTCCTGTACCTAACGTGATGCTCCTTGCTGCGATAAATCCTACTGCGTCACTATACCATGCAGTGCTTGCGACATCATTAAATTTAACGTCATTATAACCTACCAGATACTTCGAGAAGTGTTTCACTTCAAATTCCACCATTCCGGTCAATTCGTTATATCTGCCGCGAACAGTCGTTAAAGTGCCATCGTCAGCGACATAATATACTACAATGGAGTTTTTGTTTTCGCCTTCCTTAAGAGTATATGGAATGCTTATTGCCGCTTTGCCTTCTCCAAAGTCACTTACCAGTGAATTTCCTACCTTAATGGTAAGATCATATACAGGCCTGTCGCCAATCTTTTCCTGCATTTCCTTTGACAGCGTTGATGGATCTACCTTTTCTATGCCGATGCTGACATTTCCTTCTGGCGAAGAATTGCTGATTGCAGCAACTGCCTTGTTGTCAAGTAATATCGTTCCTATGCCAGTGCTGATCTCAACATCTGCATTTGTTTCATCTGCTATCTTGGTAAGGCTGTCTCCGGGCAGCTCGACTATTGCTTTCTCTATACCCGGCAGAGTCTCCATCTTAATCTGTACCACTGCACTTTGTCCTGCTGTTTCTGTCTCTTTAGCTTTGGCAATCAACTCATTTGCTGTATTTGCTGAAACTGTAACCGTTGCCGTATTGTTGGCTGCATCAATGGCTGGTTCCATTTCTGCGGAAACTATTGTTGTATCGCCATCTTCCGATATTTCAGCAGTCACATTAGGAGCTGGCGCCGGTATCGGTATCGGTGACGGCGTCGGTACAGGTGTTGAACTCTTTGTCTTAACAGTCAGGGCATCGCTCTCTTCTGATACATTACCCAATGCGTCCCTTGCCACTACTGTAAATGTATAGCTTGTCCCTGCACTTAATCCGGTTACTTTATAGCTTGTTTCCGCTATATCAAAGCCGGTTATTATTTCACCGTCTTTATACACAGCGTATGTTACCGAATCTCCGTCAGGATCTTCCGATGCCTGCCAGTTAAGTGTCAGTTCTGTTTCCTTCACATCAGTTGCCGTCAAGCCTGAAGGTGCTGTCGGTGCCTGGTTTGCCGGTTCCGGTGTTACCGTAGTGCCAAACATTTCTATCTCTGCTATCTGAATCTCATTGCTGCCATGGTTGGCACTTATGTTAAGCCTGTACATCTTGTACCCTGTATTATTAGTGAATGTATATGTCTTTGTCTCGTTGCGGTAGTTAAAATTCTCGTTCGTCCTGGTATCCACTACTGTCCAGTCTACACCATTGTTTGAACCTTCCAGGGTCCAACTCTTCGGGTCTCTGCCTGCCTCATCATCAGCAGAAGTTATTGCATATGCATTCACTGCATAAGCTGACTCACCTGCAAAGTCATACTGAACCCAGCCGGTGTTGCCTATTGCCATCCATTTTGAGTAGAAGATATTATCATCAAATAACTTATCCGCACCTTGGTTAGGTGTTTCACCGCTTGCGCCGGCTGTTCCGCCCTGACATAAATCATCAGGTATTACAGGAGCAGCAGAGCCTTTAATTCCGGCATATACAGTGTTTGCAATAACTTTTGATCCTGCCGAATTCGGATGAACACCATCCGGGAAGTTTTCAGGCATTCCGGCAGTAGCAGTATGCACGTCAATAACTATAGCTCCTGTTTCTGCTGCTGCTTGATTAATCAGCGGTATAATTTCATCATTTATTATCGATTCATTAATATCACCACTGTCTTCCAGATATACAGTCGGGCAGGTATTTACATACACTGTCGGGTGTGAGTCCAGATTCTTAAAATGATTGATCATTTCCTTGTAGTTTGCAAGGAACTCATCTGCATTAATTCCGTCTTCCCAATTGTATCCTTTGGAGTCGTTGGTTCCAAGCATAATAACCACAATGTCGGGAAGCCAGCTGGTGCTGTCAGCATATTTCTGTGTATTCCAATATGGATAATCCCCACTCTTTAACAGGGTGCTTCCACTTTCTCCATAATTTCTTACTTCATAGCCTGAACCAAGCATTTTCTGCAGGTATGAAGGATAAATGCCCATATGGGTAATGCTGTCACCGACACAAGCAACCTTTATTCTGTCTGGCTGTATCGTACCTGGAACGCCAAACATCTCTATCTCTAATATTTGGATATAGTATTCGTCATTGTTTGCTCCTTCAGGTCCATGGTTGTCGGTAATATTCAGCCTGTACATCTTATAATCTTTAGTATTTTCAAAGCTGTATGTCTTCTTCATCAAGCGGCTTTCAAAGGTTTCATCCGTCCTGGTATCAAGCACTTCCCATGTAATTCCGTCATTTGAACCTTCAAAAGTCCAGTTCTTCGGGTCTCTCTGCGGCGAATCATCAGCTGAGGTAATGCTGTAGCTGTCAACAATGTAAGCCAAATCACCTGCAAAGTCATACTGTATCCATGCTTCACTGATAGGATAACCAAGGTTGAGAGTCATCCACTTTGACCATTGATTGCCATCATCGAATGCATGGCTTGCAATATGATTATTTCCCCACATAGTGTTCTCGCTGCTGGCTGTTGCGATTCCTCCTGTACATATATCAACCCTCAAAACAGGAGTTGTCACTCTCACCTCTGCACTGGCTTCTGAAGTATTTCCTGCTGCATCAAACGCTTTTACTGTATATGTGTAAGTTTCTTCCGGCACTACCGATAAATCCGTATATTTTGTTTCAGCCGTTGTACCTATTTTTGTGCCGTTGCGGTATATTTCATACCCCGTTACAGCTACATTGTCTGTCGAAGCATTCCATCTTAATTCAACAGACGAACTTGTAACATTCGTTGCAGTAAGTCCTGTAGGAGCAGCGGGGGCTTCAATATCAGGTGGCAGCTTATGAACCGCAAACATTTCTATCTCTGCTATTTGAATATAGTCAGCACCGTTATTTTGAGTAATGTTCAGTCTGTACATCTTATACTCAGTGTCGTTTTCAAAGTTGTAAGTCTTTTTCAGCAAGCGTTCTTCAAAGGTTTCATCTGTCCTGGTATCGAGCACTTCCCATGTAACCCCGTCATTTGAACCCTCGAAAGTCCAGCTTCTCGGATCTCTGGTAGGTTCATCTTCCAGAGTTGAAGTTATTGTATAGCATTTAACTGCATAAGCTAAGTCCCCGGCAAAATCATACTGTATCCATGCCGCAGGCTCAAGGGTCATCCATTTTGTCCATCCCAGTTCGTCATCAAATGCATTCGCTGCATAATGGAACTGTCCCCAATCCGGATTGACATTTTCACTGCTTGTTGTGACTTCTCCTCCTGTACACAAATCAGTCTCGGGAACAGGAGTGCCTTCCGGTCCATATAACTCGATCTCTGCCAACTGCATATTGCTTTCGCCATGGTTGGCAGTTATTTCCAGCTCATACATCTTGTAAGCTGTAGTGTTTGAAATGTTAAAGGTCTTGGTTTGGAAACGGCTGTCAAAGGTAACATCCCTTTGGATATCCAATACATCCCATTTAACACCATCGTTTGAGCCTTTAAGTTTCCAGTCTTTGGGGTCTCTCCCTGGAACATCATTGGCTGACGTTATTGTGTACCTGTTTATTGCATATGCTTTTTCGTCTTTAAAATCATATCTTATCCAGCCTGTACTGCTCAGTGTCAACCATTTTGTTGAGGTGTTGTCATCAAATGCATTCTCCTTGGTTTCATTAGGAGGATTCTCGGAACTTGCGGTAACAGTACCTCCCAGAGCTTTACACCTTACTTCCTGCTCAAGCAGTACTTTCATTGTTCTGATTGCCGGGCATGCCAGTGAACGGGTAATGTTCAAACGAACCTTCGATGCTGTAATTGGATCGAATTGTACAATTGCTTTGTGGCCGATGCACTGTTTGTCTGCCAGCCTTACCCACTCATAACCGTTCCAGGCCTCAAGATTGTATTCTATAATACGCTGTCCCAGCTCAATAGGCTCTTCCAGCTGAATCATGTCAAAGTACTTCATTGAGCCCAGATCCAATTCAATTGATGCCGTCTTTACTCCATCCGGAGCTGCCCAGTATGTTGATCTGTCGTCATCCAGGACATTACTTGCGGCAAAATCTCCTTCCCTGGTAGCTGTAGCTGTTGCAACAGCGTCTTTTGCAAGATTGTTTCCATAGGAAGCATCAAGATAGTTTTTGAACTCATTAAGTCTTAATACATCTCCTTCAGGTATCAGGCCTCTTTTATCCGGAGAGACATTCAACAAAAGATTTGCATTATGTCCAACGGAATTCTTGTATATAAATGCCAGCTGGCTAAGGGATTTAACCTGATTGTCCTCTGATTCATGGTAGAACCAGCCTGGACGGATCGGAACGTCACATTCTGCAGGCATCCACCTTATTCCATCCGGCACAGGTGTTCTGTTCTCGTCTACTGTTGACCAGCAGGGGTCATCAGCCACTCCAAACTCATTGCCTGCCCATCTTATGTCAAAATTACCCTGGAAGATAACAGCATTGGGTTGAAGCTCGTAAACAATATTCGCCCAATTGTAAATATCCCATTCCTGAGCAACAGTACCGTCAGTTGCACCATCCATCCATACTTCGGTGATTTCACCATAGTTGGTTAATAATTCTTTAAGCTGGTTTGCATAATAAGTATTGTATGCTTGTCCGGTACCATATAATTTACTGTTGCGGTCCCATGGTGAAAGGTAAATACCAAACTTCATACCCGCTGCATGACATGCTTCTGCAACCTCTTTTACTATATCGCCCTTTCCATCTTTCCATGGGCTGTTCTTTACACTGTACTCAGTGTATGCGCTAGGCCACAGACAGAAACCATCATGGTGCTTGGCAGTCAATATCAGCATTTTAAAGCCTGCGTCTTTAAGTACCGATACCCATTGATTGGCATCGAACTCCGTTGGGTTGAACAAGCTTGGGTCTTGCTTACCGCTTCCCCACTCTTCTCCTGTAAACGTATTCAATCCAAAATGCACAAATGCTGTAAGTTCAAGTTCCTGCCATGCAATCTGTTTAGGTGTTGGAACCGTATCAAGGGGCGCCGGAGCATTTGCAACCGGTGTAGGTCCTACTACGCCCAATACTTCGAAATCATCGCCAAATGCACTGCCTTCACCCGTGCCATCACGCCACAGGTATATTTTAGCTGATGTGTTTTCCGGACCTGTTGTGAAATTAACACTTAACTGCACATATTCACTGCTTGAAGTTTTGTCAGCTATTTCATTATAGCCGTAATCCTTAACTCCTAAATACACAGTTCCAGATCCGTTCTCAACCTTGGCCCATGCCCTGAGTGTATAATCAGTATTAGGCTTAAGACCTGTTACAATACGCTCTATTGAACTATTCGGATTTACCTTTATGCAATAATTTCCTGAACGCTGGTTATAGTCAACAACTTCACTTGTACCGTCGGGGCTCCATCCTGTCTTATTGCCAAACTCAAATCCCGGATTAAGTGTCATTATGTTTGTGCGAATCTGTGGAGCTGTTCCTCCAACTTCCATTACTTCGAAGTCATCTCCGTAAGCCTTGCCGGTATTCTCACCGCCGAACCACAGATATATTTTGGCAGTTGTATCAGAATCTCCCGTTGTAAAGTTAACACTTAACTGTGTATAACCAGTACTGGATGTCGTTACAGTATTATCATCATCTTCTCTGCCGCTGTCAAATTCTTTTACCCCCAGAGTTGCGACATCCGACTCATTTTCAACTTCAACCCATGCCTTAAGGTTATAAGTCTTGTTTGGTTCCAGGCCTTCTATTGTCTGTTCGACAGAAGCATTTGGACTTATCTCAATACAATAGTTGCCTTCATACTGCAAACTGCTGTTAACAATGCTCTGGTCTCCTGAATTCCAGTAAGTCTTATCACCAGTTTCAAATCCGGGATTCTTTACTTTGTTGTCAGGATGAGGCTGTTTTATTCCCTGATACTCGAATGCTCCTATATCAGTTTTACCGCCATTATATGGAACCGGATTGCCCCAGAAATCCTTACCGCCGTTGTTTTCTATAGTTTTACCGGCATTAATGCAAGGTGAATAGGGCTGAAGCTTGTATCCTTCCAATGTATCTCTTCCGACTGCGCCGGTTCCGGGATTAACAAAACATGGATCGCTTGTTATCTTGTATGGATCATCAGGTTCACTGTAAGGATGCTTTCCATAGAAGCAGTTATTCTCGAAAACGGTATTTATACTATTTGAGAAATTGTATCCGCCGTTTCCAAGATTGTAAATAATGTTGTTATAATTGTATGTGTTTTCAGGGAACCTGCCGTCAGTGCTGTCCCACCAGTCCATGTTATAAATCTTTGGAGCTAATCCATTTCTGACATAGATGACATTGTTGTATATCTGGGAATCCTTAACAGGTCCATGAATTTCAAATACCCTGCACATATCGTTTTGGCTTATATTGTACCTTACAATGCTGTTTTCATTGAAGGAGTCCCCATACCAGCAGCACATCAGCATGAAACCGCCTTCATTATCATGGCTGTAATTGTACTGCATGATTGTCCCGCGCTGGTTCCAGTCTATGTCAAATCCCTGTCCGTCATCCGTTGTCTTTGTGCCATATGCTTCATTATACTGGAATACTGCATTATCGCAGTTTATTGACCATATTGCCACACACCAGAATTCACGGTCATAATGACAATCCTTGGCCACATTGTACTCAATCAGAGGAGATTCGCTTTCACAGACTACTATTCCGTCTCCTCCTATAGTGTCCAGGCTGTTGTTCCTGATCACTACGTTTGTATTGGGATACCATTCTCCAAGAGCGTCAGGAGTGTTTTCCTCTGTAAAACCTCCACGCAGCCTGTAATTGTTTCTGATAAATATTCCTTCCTTGCTTACATTTCTAAATGTACATCCTTCAATCAGCACATCATCGAACTTGGATTTTACATCGGGAGCCTGGAAATCGTCCTGTACCATCATGATAATACCGCCGCTCTCATAATCCAGGTTCTTATGATATGGATCTCCTCCATTAACATCATGTATATCCAGGTTCTTGAAATATATATGGCTTACTGTACCTATATCCGCAGCCTCAACATAAACTGCCCTTCTTTTTAGCTCAATACCGTCTATATCATAGTTAGTCAGCTGAAGATTGTTAACTTCCCAATATGACTGGTTACGCAATTTAAATGTCTCGCTGCCCGTTTCTGTCAATTCGAAATTATCAGCAAAAACCAAGCCGCTGTCTGATGCATTCTTTATATAGATTGTCGCAGTTGTCTGGTCAGGTCCTGTAGTAAAGTCGACACTTATAAACTTGTATTGCGTGCTGGAAGTCTGTGTGAACACTTCCGGTCCGCCATAATCTTTTACACCAAGCTGTGCAATACAATTCTCATTATCGACTTTGACAAATGCCCTGAGCTTATAACCTTTGTTCTTCTTTAGGCCGGTTAATGTCTGCTGTGCAACGCCATTGGGATTTATCTGTGCGCAGAATTCACCTTTTTTCTGGTTGCCGTTAACAACGCTCCATTCGTCCGAAATCTCCCATGGAGACATTACACCTTTTTCAAATCCAGCATTCTTTACTTTGTTGTTTGGTTCATCTTTTGGAATTAATGACTGCGGCAATAGTCTCAGATCGAAACTGTCTCCATAAATGTTGCCGGTGCCTGAAGCATTTCTTAAATAAATTGTTGCTGCTGTTGAGTCAGGCCCTGTTAAAAAGTCAACATTTATCTGTTCATAAGTCGTGCTTGAAGTTTTCTTGGAAATTTCCTGACCGCCATAATTCTTTACACCGAGATATGCAACGTCAGTCTCAGATTCAGCCTTAATCCATGCTGACAACCTGTAGTATGTATTTGGCATTAAACCTGTTACAGTCATTTCTGCCGATGCACTTGCGGGTATTTGAGCGCAATAGTTGCCCTCATGCTGGTCAGTATTTACTACATTCCATTCTCCGGAACCGGTCCAGCCGGTCTTGTCTCCCTCTTCAAAGCCCGGATTGCTCAAGTTTACTGTCGTAACCACTTCTTTTACTTCGAAATCGTCTCCGTAAGCCCACCCACTGCTTCCGGAAAACCATAAGAATATCCTTGCAGATGTGTTTGTAGGTCCTGTTGTGAATTCGATGCTTAACTGTGTGTACTCGGTGCTTCTGGTCCTTACGCCTGCCTCCGGATTACCGTACTCCTTCATTCCAAGGCATATTTCAGCACCGTCTTTACCCTGCTCATTTACAACCTTGGTCCATGCCTTAAGCCTGTAAGTAGTATTTGGCTTCAGACCTGTCACTACCTGCTCTGCGGCGCTGTCAGCTCCTGATAATATCTTGGCAGCGTAATTGCCTGTACGTGCCTCTTCATTTACAACTTCTGTATAACCTTTAAACTGCCAGCCTTCATCATTTCCTGTCTCGAAGCTTTCATTGACTATCAGGTTCGGCATTGGGTTTTCAGGTTCCGGAAGAGGATTTTCCGGTTCGGGATCAATCGGTTCCCCTCCGGACCCTCCAATAGGTCCTCCGTTTATCAGGGGTTTTTCTCCCTCTCCGTACATGTCAATTATAATGGGATTGCCTTCCCTTCCTGACCCTTTGGGCCATAACTGTCCGTTCCAACTGCATCCGGCTTTAAACAGAATTTTATCGCCGGGCTGGAAGGTCGTACTGTTTACTTTTTCTAGTGTCTTCCAGGCTTGCTCCTCACTTGTACCGCTGTTGCTGTCGTCCCCGCCTACAGAATCAACATAATATGTAGTTCCTTCTCCGCCTGGTCCACTTGCTGATACTGTTACAGGTATTGTTGTGAACATGCTTAAAATCATTACAGCTGTCACAATGAGTGCAAATGCTTTGTTTAGTTTGTTTTTTCTCAAATTGACTTCCCCCCTGTTTGTTTTTTTATATATTTTAATTAATAAAATATATTTACAATTATTGTAATTAATTGTTTCAAATGTTTAGCAGCATCGTTTTTATATTTATCAGCACCGTTTTCAGCAGCTTAATTTTCAAACATCTCTATCTCCGCTATCTGCGTATCATTTGCACCGTTGTTGGCTGTGATTTCCAGCCTGTATACCGTATAGGCAGTGTCATTATTGAAATAATAGGTCTTTGTTTGTCCCCGGCTGTCAAACATCTCATTGGTTCTTGTGTCAAGTACCGTCCAGTAAATAGCATCTGAAGAACCCTTAAGAACCCAGCTTTTGGGGTCTCTTCCCGGCTCATCGTTAGCAGATGTTATGGTATAACAGTCAATCGCATAAGCATTAGTTCCGTCAAAATCGTACTGGATCCAGGGAGTGCTTCCAAAGGCATACCATTTCGTTTGAATATCATCGTCAAAAGCTTTTTCTGCTGTTTCATGCGGTATATTTTCACTGCTGGCATAAACTGCGCCCCCTGTACATCTGTCTTCCCTTACCGGTACAACACCTCTGTCCACGAACATCTCAATCTCTGCCAGCTGAAGATGGGCGTCACCGTTATTTGCAGTGATTTCCAGCCTGTACATCTGATAAGCAGTGTTATTTGTAAAGCTGAAGGTTTTTGTCTGGAAACGGCTGTCGAAGCTCTCATATGATCTGGTGTCTACCACCGTCCAGTTGACCCCGTCGTTTGAGCCTTTGAGAGTCCAATTTTTAGGGTCTCTGCCCGGAACATCATTGGCGGATGTTATGGTATAGCTACTAACTGCATAAGCTTCCGTACCTGGAAAATCATACTGAATCCATCCTGTGCTGTTTACAGACAGCCATTTTGTAGAAACGTTGTCGTCAAAGGCCTTGGCAGCCGTTTCATATGGCGGATTCTCACTGCTGGCAGTAACTGTACCTCCTACGCATAAATCATTCCCCGGGTATTCATGAGCGCCTATATCTGTTAAACCGTTAGAATTTGGAACAGGATTGCCCCAGAAGTCCTTACCGCCATTGTTTTCTATAGTCTTACCTGCATTGATGCAGGGTGAATTGGGCTGAAGTTTGTATCCATCTAAAGTATGCCTTCCAATTGCACCGCTTCCGGGATTAACAAGGCAAGGATCGCTTGTTATCTTGTAAGGATCATAAGGTTCACCGGAAGGATGGTTACCATAGAAGCAGTTTTTCTCAAAAACGGTATTAATGCTGTTTGTGAAGTTGTAACCACCATTGCCTAAATTAAAATAAATGTTGTTATAATTGTATGTGTTTTCCGGGTATCTGCCATCAGTGCTGTCCCACCAGTCCATGTTATAAATCTTTGTATTCAATCCATTTCTGACATAAATGGTATTGTTATATATTTTGGAATTCTTAACGGGTCCATGAATTTCAAATACCCTGCACATATCGTTTTGGCTTATGTTGTATCTTACAATGCTGTTTTCATTGAAGGAGTCCCCATACCAGCAGCACATCAGCATGAAACCGCCTTCATTGTCGTGGCTGTAATTGTACTGCATGATTGTCCCGCGCTGGTTCCAGTCTATGTCAAATCCCTGCCCGTCATCAGTTGTCTTTGTGCCATAAGCTTCATTATACTGGAATACTGCATTGTCACAGTTTATTGACCATATTGCCACACACCAGAATTCATGGTCATAATGACAATCCTTGGCCACATTGTACTCAATCAGAGGAGATTCGCTTTCACAGACTACTATTCCGTCTCCTCCTATAGTGTCCAGGCTGTTGTTCCTGATCACTACATTTGTATTGGGATACCATTCTCCAAGAGCATCAGGAGTATTTTCAGCTGTGAAGCCTCCACGGAGCCTGTAATTATTTCTGATAAATATTCCTTCCTTGCTTACATTTCTAAATGTACATCCTTCAATCAACACATCATCAAATCTCGTTTTTACATCAGGTGCTCCAGGGTCATCCACTACCAGCATGACAATGCCTCCGCTGTGATAGTCCAGATATTCATGGTTTGGATCGCCACCATTTACATCATGAATATCAAGGTTATAAAAATGCACGTGTCTTACAGTTCCTGCATCTGCAGCTTCAACATATACCGCTCTTCTGTTAAGTGAAATGCCATCTGCACCCCAGTTAACAATCTGAAGGTTATTGACCTCCCAGTAGGACTGATTGCGTAACTTAAAGACTTCCCGGACATTGGAAATGCTGTACATTTCAAATTCATCCCCATAGGCATAACCACTGGCTGAAGCGTTGTGCCAAAGGTATATTTTAGCCGATGTATTGTAAGCACCTGTTGTAAATGTGACACTCAAATGTTTATAACCTGTACTGTTAGTGGATACTGCTGTCTCTTGCCCTCCAAAGTCTTTTACTCCTAAATAAGCCTTATTGGCTGCATTGTCCACCTTCACCCATGCCTTCAATGTATATGTGGTGTTAGGTAAAAGTCCATATATAATCTGCTCTGCTGAATTTCCCGAATTGACCCGTACACAATAACTTCCTGCATACTGATTATAATTAATGACGCTGTAGCCATCGCTGGCAATCCATCCTGTTTTGCTGCCAGACTCAAATCCGGGATTGACCACCAGGTTGTCTCCCTGAACCTCTCCATCAAATAAAGGTTTGCTTCCGGTTCCGTACATGTCTATAACAATTGGATTGCCTTCTGTTCCTGACCCTTTTGGCCATAACTGTCCATTCCAGGTACATCCGGCTTTAAACAAAATCCGGTCACCGGGCTGAAATGTTGTACTGTTTACTTTCGTCAATGTTTTCCATGCTGCATTTGGGCTGGTTCCGCTGTTATTGTCATTTCCATTTACCGCATCAACATAGTATGTAATATTGCCGTCATCTGCCCATACCTGCACTGATACTGCAGGCATCATGCTTAAAATCACCGCTGCTATTATTAACATTCTGCACATTCTGCGAAGCCTGTTTGCCATCAAACAAAACACCTAAAGCACCCCCTTAGTATCATACCTGCCACATCATTGCATATTTATCCGGTCATACACACTTCCGACGATTTCAACCTTTGCTGCTTTTACCAATCCTTCAACCATCTCATTGTACTTTTCATCTATAAACTTGGATTTAACGTTTTCCCTTACTTCCTCAAAGGACTTGTAACCGTCAGCTTCTCTTTCAAGACACTTTATTACGTAAAATGTATTGTTCTCTTCGATTATGTCGCTTATTTCACCTACAGAAAGTCTTCTTGCGCGGGTTTTCAATTCGAGGGCCGATTGCTGGTCATGTTTTGCTGTTTTTTCATTGAATACCTGTTCCACAAAATTTACTTTTAATGATTCTCCCTTTGGGGAGCTGTCAGATATATTCTTAATATTTTCCCCCTGATCCATTTTCAATTTAACCTGTCTGATTTTTTCCAATGCTGCTTTTCTGTTTTCTTCGCTAAAATTCCTATTTTCATCCGTGTAAGTGACGTATGCCTTTAAGATTTTCACTTCGCCTTCTTTTCTATAAAGGCTGTCTTTTATCTGTTCGTAGTAGCTCATAAGGTCTTCTTCAGTAAACTGTATCTCTTTGCCTTCAAGCAATTCTTTCAGTGCAATTTTCATGTTTGAATACAGGTATTCATAATATACATTTTTTTGGTACTCTACCGGCCCATATATTATTTCATTGTTTTCGACAGCTTTTTTTCTTCTTTTATTTTCCTTTTCAAGCTGCTTCAGAAATGCGGGATAGCTTATATCTTCCACCAGGCCCTTGTCCCGGCCTAACTGCTGCTCAACTTTTATTTGGACACACTCATTTAAAGCCATTTCCTTAGCTGTCTTTAAGGGATTTTCACCTTCAAAATAACTTTCCCAGAAACCGTCACCTGCCTGTATCCCATACTTTTCCCTGAAAAACTGTTGAACCGGAACTTTCTGCATCAGTAATCTCTCTCTGAATTCCTCAACATAGACAGGATCACCATTTACAGTGGCTACAATCTTATTTTCCGTATTGTTTCGAATTACCTGAAACGATATGAATATAGCTGTAACTGCAACTACAACTCCAATAATTGCTATCACCCACATCATCTTTTTGCGTGAGCATTTTCTGTTACTTACATTATTCATAAGCTATCACCGTTTTTTCATTGAATTTTGAAATGTTATACTTCTGCAATTACATTAACTGATTTTTTATCCTTTATATAATTAATAGAAATTTTGTTTCCGCTAACTTCATTTCCGTCTACTGTTAATTTCTGTACTTTCTTTGCTTTTCCGCTTTTGTTCTTGATGGAGATTTTAAACCTTACTCCTCTGAAATCCCTTTCTATATCTGCAAATTCCCAACTTGCAGGTATGCAGGGGTCTATGATCAACCCGTCATAATCCGGGCGGATTCCAAGTATATACTGTGAGGCTGCAAGGAACATCCATGAAGCGGTTCCCGTAAGCCAGGAATTTGTGCCTTCTCCAAACCTGGGATGTTGTTTTCCGAATATATGGGAAGCATAAACATAGGGCTCAATTTTGCAAATATCTGATATATCATTTCTTCTGCAGGGAAGTGCATTGCGGTAATACTCAAATGCGCGTTCATTTCTTCCTAATATAACCTCTGCGATAATTGCCCAGGTATTTGTATGATAAAATATGCCTCCATTCTCCTTGGTTCCCGCTGCACAGGGCATGTATGCCTTTCTTTCGATATCAAAGAAGTTTGGAGCCGGATAATTTGCAATTAAACCAAAGTCCGTATTAAGATATTCGTATACAGCATCAAGTGCAGATACGGCCTGTTCCTTTGAAGGTAACCTGCTCAGTACAGCCCATGTCTGCGGGTTCAGGAATATCCTGTTATATGGGTCCTCAGCAGTCCCGAACTTTTCCCCGTAACTGTTAAACGCTCTTAAAAACCACTTTCCATCCCATATAACATCCAGCTTTGATTTGCAATAATCATAAATTTCAGTTGCCCATTGCAGTTTTTCCTCATAACCATAATGCCTGTACAGAAGTATCAGCTCATAAGCAGCATGAGCCAGCTGGAAGAACACAAAAACACTTTCAGAACCGCCCTTTGCATTAATAGATGCCAGAGTATCATTCCAGTCACTTCTCAGCAAGAGGGGTATTCCATGTGTTCCCAGATTGTTCATTGTAAACTTAAGCGCATTTTCGAGATGTTCCAGAACCGTCCCCTCACCTTCATCATAAAAAGGAACGGTTTCATTAAGGAATTCCACGTCACCTGTTTCCCTTATATAGGTACACACTGAGAAAACAGACCATAAATGGTCGTCCGACCTGCCGCCTCCCTGTGCTTCTCCGGTAGCAGGATACAGTACCGACATGGCATCCCCGCGTTTATTCTGAATGCTTAATAAATCCTTAATTCTGGCCTTTACCTGTTCAGGAATAGCATGAACTACACCCAATATATCCTGCATGCTGTCCCTGAATCCGAGTCCGCGGTCAATACCCCTTTCATAAAGCGAAACAAACCTTGACCAGTCAAAAGTTGTCTTGCATTGATACTGATTCCAGATATTGAGCATCAGATTGACTTCTTTATCCGGTGTATTGAATTCAATTTTTGATAAATATTTGTCCCAGTATGACTTTAGATCATGTAAGTCTTTTTCAATGACATTCAGGTTTAGGTTCTTTTTAACTTCATCCTTTGCAGTTCTTCCGGTATCAGCAATACCCAGAATTACTGCCATCGTTAGTTCTTCACCGGCTGCAAGCTTCAAAGGACAGCACAATACCCCAACGGCATTGTCAGATGAGATTATCGAATCAGTACACAAGCCGTTCTCTACTACTACAGGATTGCATTCTGAACGATAAGGCCCTATAAATTTTTCCAAACTGCAGTCGTAACCTTCCACTTCAAGATTTGTTCCAATATAGGAATAGAAATCTTTCCCCATTGCTTCGAAAAAGATAAATCCATCCTTATATTCAGTATTAAACAGCATACGAGGCCAGTCGCATATGAGGTCAAGTAATGCTTCAGGATAACTGAATTCCACATAGGTAAAAGCTTTCAAACAGCGGCTTTTGTCAGACAAATTCTTAATTTTCATTTTCCATACTTCATAATCCTTGCCGACAGGCACAAAGTATGTTGTTTCCGCTTCAATACCGGCATAGACTCCTGTAATTGTGGTATATCCCAAACCATGGCGGCATTCATATTTATCAAGCTTTTTCATCACAGGTTGCCATGATGGAGACCAATAATCACCATTGTCCATATCTCTTAAATAAATGTATCGCCCTGGCCTGTCAAAAGGCAGATTGTTATATTTATACCTGGTGATGCGACGTGAATTCGGGTCTTTATAAAAACTCATTCCGCCGGCATTATTGGAAATAAATCCACCATATTCACCATTCCCAAGGAAATTAATCCAGGGCAAAGGGGTATCCGGCCTGGTTATTACGTACTCTCTGGTATTGTTGTCGAAATACCCGTATTTCATGTTTATAGCTCTCCTATCCTTATCCATTATTATTGGTTTTTTTAAGTTAAGCCAAATTTACTCCTTGACACAGTAAAGGGAGAAATCTCTCAGAAGCGGAATTCCAACAGATTCTACAACTCTCAGTCTTATTCTGTCTGTTTGTATGCTTTCAAAGCAATCTATTTTTTTATGCCCGATAGCGCTCCCGCGAACCAGCTCTACCCATTTCCCGTCCTGCCTCGCTTCAAGCACATACTCCCGCACCCGTTCACCTTCAGCAATTTCTTCCATCAAGATAGCATGATTGATTTGTACCTGTTCGGATATTTCAAGCTCCAGACAGTCGCCTTCGCCGGAAATCCGGTTTATCGGTTTTGAAAAACGCCTTTTTATTTCATCACCGAACTCAATCACACGTTCTACGTCCGCTTCGGGAAGCAATCCTCTTCTGTCCGGTGAAATATTCAAAAGCAAGTTAGTCCCACGGCCAACTGATTTGTAGTATATATTCATAAGCTCTTCCAAAGTCAGCAAACTTTTTTCATCGTCGGGATGCCAGAACCAGTGGAGCTTTCTGATTGGCACATCACACTCGGCAGGAACCCACTTTGGAGTGTCAGGCAGCCATGTGAGCATGTCATTGGTAAACATGCTTACCCTTGCTTCAGTTGCCGTATTCCAGCAGGGGTATGGTGCCAACCCGCTCTCATTTCCGACCCAGCGTATGGTTGGACGTCCCATGTTAAATATCATGGCATCGGGCTGATACTTTGCCACCAAATCCGTAATTCTGCGCCAGTTATACTCTCTCCCCTCGGAACCTGCGCCATCAAACCACACTTCCACCAATGGGCCATATCCCGTTAACAGTTCTGTGAGCTGTTCCGCATAGAAATCGTCATAGGCCTTTTCATCAGAGTAACAGGGTTCGTGTCTGTCCCATGGGGATAAATATATTCCGAAAAGGATGCCTTCCTGCCTGCAGGCTTCAGCGCATTCATAAACCACATCCCCTTTTCCGTCTTTCCATGGACTGGATTTTACCGAATAATCAGTAGTTTTGGTTGGCCAGAGACAAAATCCGTCATGATGCTTTGCTGTGAGAATCAAATACTTAAATCCGGCTCTCTTGGCCGTTCTGGCCCATTGCCTGCAATCGAGGGAGGTTGGAAGGAAGGAATCCGGAGAATCGGTTCCGTCCCCCCACTCCTGATCATGAAAAGTATTCATACCGAAATGGCAAAACATGCCCATTTCGAGATCCTGCCACCTTAGTTGTTGTCTGGTAGGTTTAGCTAATTCTATTTTGCTCATAGTAAATAACTCCTTAGCCTTTTATTCCGGATGACATTATGCTTGCCTTTATCTGTTTTGAGAATATAGCTGTTACCGCTAAGACAGGCATTATTGTGACCACCGACAAACCCATCATTAAATTCTGCCTTACCTGTGATGTCTTTGATATAGTATAGACTGCAACATTTAAAGTCCAGAGATTAGGTTTGTTGGCTACAAGGAAATACCAGAAGAAATCACCCCATGCTCCGACAAAAGTCTGTAATGCAACCAGTGTTATTATAGGCTTTGACATGGGAATGCATATCTTTAAAAAAGTAGCAAGTTCATTGGCTCCATCTATTCTTGCTGCATCGAAATAAGCTGAAGGAATTCTGTCAAAAAATCCTTTGAAGAGATATATATAAAACGGATACGGGTATAACCATGTGACAAGCATTCCTCCATAGTTATTGTACATTCCCCAGCTTTTTACCAGTAAAAGCTGCGGTATCATAATACATACAAACGGTATCATTAAAGTTGCCAGAAAATATAGCAATATGCGATCTGCGACCTTCTTGCTCAGCAACCTGGATAGTGGATATGCAGTCAAGGAACCCAGCACTACCTCACATATAATTGCCCATACAATTGTCAGAACCGTATTGAACATAAAGGCAAAAAAGCTGTATTCTTTTATGGCCGGAATGTTCTTATACATGTAGGTGGGCGTAAGGTAGTAGTACTTATAGTTTTCCAACAGCAGAAGATAGTTTTGACCCGTAACCGTACCCTTATAGTCTCCGCTAATATTATAAACTGAATTTAAAAAGTTACCCACTGGAATACTAAATTTGTCTTCTCCCAGCCTGATGGAATCATAACTTTTGTCCAGACCGTCGATATTAAACTCATATCCTATTAATTCTGCAGACTTTTTATAATTATCGCCATTAAGCAAAACTTTTGTTGATACCCGTGCTCTTGCATAAACTCCGAATTGAAGCTGCAACCTGAGCATCAACCCATGGGCACGTGAATAAAATATAGTTTTGCCGTCAGAAATTCCATACACCTTTACTTCACTGATTTTTTCCCTGTTCAGTTCATAAATGGTCGAATACATTGCCAATGTTGAGTCTTTAATAATGATATCTTCCAGCTCCTTTTCAGTTTTATCGCTGTACCTGGAGTAATCCATGACTATACTGATACTTGTACCTGCCTTAGGTATAAGCTTTGGAGGATAAGTATATATTTCACTGTCATCCTGAAAAGACAAGCTTATTATGTAAAATAACGGGAATATAATGGTTAATAAAAATATTGAAGATAGTACATATGCTACAATTTTAAACCTCTTATCTGAATCTCCTCTGTCCACTTTTATCCCCCCTTATTCTGATTCCTGATTGTTTAGTCTTAGCTGAATATATGTAATAATTGAAATAATGAGCATCAATGTCATTGCTGCAGCACTGCCCTGACCATAATCATAGTTTCTGGTATAGTAATGGTATATAAATAAGGGGAGTGATCTTGATGCCCCGGCAGGTGCACCGTCTGTAAACTGGAAAGGTAAATCCAGCAGTTGTAATGCACTTATAGTAGTCAAAACAAATTGAATCAGGATTATAAACTTTATATTCGGCAATGTTATATAAAATATTCGTTTAATTCCCGTACAGCCATCCAACTTCGCTGCTTCCTTTACATCATCAGATATTGCCAGGATAGCTGCAAGATACAGCAAAACAGCAAATCCGCCGCCAATAATTCCCGGGAAAATTATGCAAAATTTAACCCACTGTGAGCTGGACAACCATGCTACTGGCTCAGCTCCAAAAATTTTAAGAAAATAATTGGCTACACCATATTCAGGCTCCCATACCCATTTCCAAAGAGCAATGTTTATTGTAAGCGGAATAACTGCCGGTAATATATATAAGGTTGAAAATAAACCTTTCAACTTAGTAATCTCACCTAATAAAAGTGCCTGAATTATCGGAACGAAAAAATTTAACACTATCATAAGTCCTAAAAATACAATGGTATTCTTCCATGCCTGCCAATAATCACTGTTTTTAAATAATTCAATAAACTTTTGAAATCCGACAAATCTGCCAGGAGGATTTGATACATCATACTGATAAAATGAAATCCTGAATGCCTGGAATATTGTATAATATCTTAGAACAAACGTAGTTACTATTGCGGGAAGTAAAAACAGCCATGGAGTTATAGCTTTCTTTATATGATAGGTTTCAAGTTGTCTTTTTTTATTTAATGCAACAGTATAATCACTGCTTGTTGAAGCTTTCATTTGGATCCCCCAATTGTTTGCACAAAGAGGCACCTTTTATATGCCCCTTTGTGCATCTGATTTTATGTCTTCTAATTTTCTGCCTTTTAATAAACTGAAAACTATTAAGTGAAAATTAACGCAAACAGATTATTATTTTGATTCAAGAACAGCCTTATTGAACTCTTCAACTGCATTAGCAGCCTTATCCTGATATTCCTGGAATACTTCTTTTATATCGCTGTTAGTGTTTCCAAATATTTTTGCAACCATGTCATCTGCAAATGAACCAACAGCACCTTTGCCATAGTATTCAGGTCTGCTGATTAAGTTGGATTCATCCATTACTTTCTGCATTTCTTCGTCAATAGGACCAATGTCAGAAACTTTGACGTCAGTTCTTGCAAGAATTGCAGCACCTAACGAACCTTTAGCAGCCTGTTCTTTTAAAGTGTTTATCAGCTCTTCCTTTGAATTTGCATACATTATATATGTCCATGCTGCCTTGGCAACATTTTCATCTTTAGTTGTCGGGATAACAAAAGCATTTGCTCCGTCCTGTGTATAGGCTTGTCCGCTTGGTCCCTTGGGGAATGTAAAGTATCCGATATCTTCTGCTTTTGCACCTAAATCAACAAATTTCGCCAAGGTACCTGCATTTATGCTGTCATATATCATTGCTGCTTTTCCCAAAGCAAAGTCCTTGTTTAATCCTTCAAGATTCTTGGTTTCATCAGACTGAATAACTTTTTCCTTTTTTAAAGTTCTGTAAAATTCTGCTGCTTTTATTGCTGCAGGGTCTGTGAAAGTCAACTCGAGTGTTCCATCGGGGTTCTGCTTTGTTAAATCTCCGCCTGCACCCCAAACCCAGGTTTCAAAATGCCATGAACCCCACTGAATAGCATTAAGCGCAAATCCATACTGCTGCTTTTCAGGTTTTGTAAGTTTTTTAGCAGTTTCCAGGAATTCTTCCCAAGTAGTAGGAGTTGAAGTTATACCTGCTTCAGCGAACAATTTCTTGTTATAGTAGAATCCCATAACATATTTGTCGTATGGCACAGCGTAGCGCTTCCCGTTTACCTTGAATGCATCTACCTGCTTCGGATCAAAATTGGCAAAATCAGGTGTCTCTGCGATAAAATCATCTATAGGAAGCAATGCATTTCTGTATATGTAAGACATTATTGTAGGAGCTCCCATTGATATGGCCGCAGGAGCATTACCAGCTGCAATTGCTGCTATAACTGCCTCAGTTCCGGTATCCGGTGTTTCAACAATGTTAAGTTTAATATGCGGATTATCCTTTTGGAACCTCTCCTGCATATCCAATGTTGATTGAGGTGTGTTGGCGGCTTGTTGCCATAAGGTTATAGTTACTTCTTTCGGTTGTTCTTCCACAGTATTGTCCGTATTACCTGCAGAGTTTCCCGTTTCGTTTGCAGTTTCGTTTGCAGTCGTGTTGCTATTAGATTTATCTGATCCACCACAACCTACAAACATTGTCGCCATAAGTGCAATTGCGACAACAAGAATAATAAGTTTTTTAGTCATTTAAGAACCCCTCCTTATATATTTTGGAAAAACTATGTTTCAATTATATTAGAAGCGGGTTCTTCCTTAAATGACCTTACATTAATAAAAGGTAAGCTAAATTAACTTCTTGAAGGTTAGCTAAATTAACTTCTTGAACCACACTTATTTTAATATTTAATCAGACACGTTCTAATCAGACACACATGGAATATGAACTATTACCGATGTGAATTTTCTTTCTTCGCTTAGAATATTCAGTCCGTATTTTTCTCCAAAATGAAGTTTAATTCTCTCATTTACATTTCTCAAGCCCATACTTCCGCCTGTAGCTTTCCCGTTTTGCAGCTCATCATTTAATGATTCAAGCCTGTCTTTGCATATTCCTACACCATTGTCTCTTATTTCAATGAATAAATCTTCATTTGATGTATACGCATTAATTTTTATTTCACCCTCTTTGTTCATATCTATAAATCCATGTTTGATGGTATTTTCAATGATAGGCTGAAATGTAAGTTTTGTTATTTTATAATCCAGTATTTTATCGCTTTCAAGATCTATTTTTACATTGAATTTTAATTCTTTTTTGAACTTTAAAACTTTAACATAAGCATTGAGATGCTCAAATTCTTCATTTACTTTCACCAGCTGGTTGCTCCTTAGTGTATTAAATCTCAGCAAATTTGAAAACTCTGCGATCATTTTGCTGACCGTACTCTCGCCATTTTCTGCAAAAATGGCATTCCACCTGATCAAATCCAGCGTATTATACATAAAGTGCGGTTTAATCTGCATTTGAAGAGCATTCAATTCTGCTTCCTTCCGTCTGATTTCCTCGCTCTTTCTGGAAACCTCAGATTCAACCAGTTTATCAAGCAAGTTCTTTATTCTGGATATCATTATATTAAATCTCATTCCCAGAGCTCCTATTTCATCCTTCTGATCGTCCACGTATTCAAGTTCCAGATTGCTTTCTCCAACACTTTCGATTGTTTTCTTAAGCCTGTTCAGTGGCACTGAAATGCTTTTGGTCACTATATAGGACAGTATCAGCGCACATAAGATACACATTAATGTCACTTTTACAGTAATATTTCTGACATTGTAAATGCCTTTAAGTATTTTATTCCTTTCCGTCATGTAGGCAATTATCATATCTGCTTTTTCAAATGTTCGAAAAACCAATATGTTATCAGTACCTGAAACCTTTCTTATTAAACTGCCTTCTTTTTGCTGATACATTTCGTTTAGCACAATCAGGTCAGGATTTTTGTTTACTCTGTATACGCCGTTCATAATTGAAATGATACCTGTTTTGCCTGCCAATAATATCACTTCATTTTCATCATACATATTTTTTAGATTTACCAAGTCCTTAAAAATCCTGCAGGGCACATTGATAACAATAACTCCCAGGTATTTATTCCGGCCTATGGCAGGATCGGGAATTGCCCTGAAAAGTGTTATATAGCCTCCCAGATAAGACGTTTCAGACGGCTGAACCAGGTAGACCCCTTCTTCCCTTGACGTGTCAACCCATATGGGTGAACCGTCTGCCTCTAATGCTCTGATGTAATTGTCGCTCTTTGTATAAGACTCAATATCTTTTACTGAAGCGCCTCTTTTTACACCACCACTGTCTATCTGCACAAACTGGTCATAATCACTTACTATTTGCAGATTGTTAATATCTTGTGTCGGAGACATGTGATTTAAAATATTTCCAATCCGTTTCTTGCATTCTTCATATTCTTCAAGCAAAAGCTGGTCTTTTATCTTCGATTCTGAGTAGGACTTACATTTAATTAAAAGATCAATTATCTCAGGATCTGAGTAAATACTGTGTGCTATCTTTTCATAAAACCTCAGTCTTTCGCCAATTGTTTGTTCAATGTTGCTAAGAATGCGCTTGGTACTGCTGGAAATAATCTTATCCATTTCATGAGAGCTGATATTAAAAGAATAGTAACTAATAATCAGATTGGGAATTATTATAATCAATAAAAAAGATACAATTAGCCTGTTATATATTCTGAAGCGTCTTAAAGAGTTTAAAATGCTGAAAAAAAACCTGTTTAAAATTCGTCTGAAAAATGTATCCTGCACAAAGCTCACCCTGACCCTTTTACAGTATTCCGAATTGATTTCTGTAATCTCTTGGCGTAATTCCCGTTATTTCCTTAAACACCTTACTAAAGTGTTTCGAACTGTCATAGCCAACCATCTCACTTATATCGTAAATCCGCAAAGATAAATTGCGCAGCAATTTTTTTGCGTTTTCTATTCTTACCTTTACAAGATAATCTGTAAAGTTTTCACCTGTCTTTTCTTTAAAAAGCTTGCTTAAATAGATGGGGTGCAGATAAGCAATTTCTGAGAGTTTATTTAAAGATATATCTTCATTATAATGTGTATCGATATACTTAATCACCTTTTCAATAGCATAGCCAACCGGCTCTTTTTTGTTTTCATTGATTACAGAGCTGACCTTTCTCAAATATCCTGAGAAAAAGTCCTTAATATGGTCAAAATCATTCTCCCTCAGGATTGATATGATTGTGTTATAGCTGTTTTGCCTAATCACAATAACTTCATCTCCGAAGTTTGACAGATATTTATTTATTATATGAAGGATTTCAAGGCACATATTGTATAGAACTGATTTGTCAGATTTATTTGTATTCTTAAGATTATCCAACATTTTCAGAATATATTCCTCAAGAGAATCAATGTCGCTGTTAATCAGGCATTTTAAAATTTCCTCTTCTACTTCAGAACTAATAACCGATTTTTCTTCTATAATATATTTGACCTTATTATAGAATAATATGAAACTGTCTTTTTCATAGCAGTATTCAAGTGCCTTTCCAGCTTCCGTATATGAATTGGGTGCATCAGTAATAGCGTCGTAAATGCCACCTACACCCAAAATCATTCTGACAGGTTCACTCCCGTTAACATATTTCAGTAGACTTTCCAGCGTACTTTCCACATTATTTATATCATTAGGGTAAAAGAGTACACATAATTCTTTTAAATTGTTGTCAAAAACAAAAGCCCTCCCAAACTCACATAAAAAATCATTTATTTTGCTGCTATAATTCAATTTTAGTTCAACATAGTCATTTTCCTTAGTCTTATCGCTGACATCCAAATTTTCATCTATATATATTCTAATTAAGCAATAGCTGCCTTCGCTTAAATCCATTCCCAATTCAAAAGCTTTCCGATTGATGCTTTCAATATTACTGAAATAGCCATTTACAAGATTATTCATAAACTGCATGCGTCTTATTGACAAAAATTCTTTTTGTTTTTGTCTTTCTTCAATATCATTTTTAAGAACTGATTTCAATCTGTCAAATGTATTAATTAACTCAGAGAAATTCACGGGTTTCATAAGGTAATCAAAGGCTCCAAGCTTCAGTGCCTGTTTTGCAAATTCAAATTCACCGTAACCGCTTAATATCACGATTTTAATGTATGGATTTATCTCATGTGCTTCCTTTATTAAATCAAGACCGCTCTTTCCCGGCATTACAATATCGGTAAGCACAACATCTACGTACTCGGTTTCAATGATTTTTATAGCTTCTTTTTCAGATAGTGCAACATTTATGACCTGATATCCAAGTTCATTCCAATTTACAAATCTTCTTAAACCTTCTACCACAATTTGGTCGTCATCTACTAGTAAAACATTGAACATAATCTCCCCCACCTAGATAAAACATAATAAACCACTGTCCAACCTAAGCACTGCTATGTTAATAAGTAGTAATATTTATCGGGCGCCAATAATTCGTGTATTTAGCAGTTTACAATGAAGTTTTAGTGAAACAAGTTATAGGGTTCTGCGAAGCCTTGAAGAAAATTTTTAAGCTTTTTAAAAAATACCACCATATTTAAATAACTTACTTGTTGTGCTAGCATTTCGATAGCAGGAGTTCCGAGCTCAAGAGCTAATGAGCTCGTTACGGGGCAAATCAATTCGCTTGTGTTAAAGAAAACTTCCTTTAACACGGGGAGTGCAGAGGGGATACCCCTCGCCGGTCTCTGAAGCTCTCCACAATGCTATCTCATTATTTAGCACAACAAGTTAACTTAATATACACCTAGTATACAATCTTATATGTTATGTTAACACATTTAATTCATTATTGTACACGCTAATTATAACATAAAGGATAATATTATCACTGATAAAATACCCATTTATTTAATATATCGAACTATTTGTTAAAATCGCGAACCTTTTTGTCATATTTCGTCATATATTGTCATACATGACATATCAATTGCCACGTTGCGGCTTTTGCCATGTTGCGGCTTCCGGGGACAAATCATGCAAACATCACATTTGTAGCCATCGGGAATAAGTTCCGTAAATAAACACATTTTGCGGCCTTCGGGAATGAGTCCCGCAAGGCCGCAATGTAAGAATCAACGAAAGCCGGGTATTGGTTTTAACTTTATTTTCTCAATTCACATATCAGTGTACCCGCCAGAATAAGTGCACATCCTATAATAGTGTTTAAGCTGAGGCTTTCAACAGTGCCATTTGAATTCGGAATAATCATCGCAAAAAATGCGGCAAACACCGGCTCTGCTGTAAATATCAATGCCGTATGGGTTGGAGTTGTATGCTTCTGTGCAACTGTCTGAATCAGATAGGCAATTGCCGTGCCCAGCACCGCTGTTGCAAACAGAGTAAAAGCAACGTTAGCATTAATAACTACCGGTTTGTAATCAATAAAGAGCCACACCACAGTGTTTAGCAAAGCCGTAAAGCTTATCTGAATCAATGTCAGAATAATTGGGTCCTGTTCTTTGTTGTATCTGTCAATAAATATAATTTGCAAAGCAAAACACACTGCACACAATAGTGTCAAAAAATCCCCGATGTTGAAACGGAAGTCCAATCCTCCGGTAAGAAAAAACAGTCCTGCAAATGCCAAAATCACGCCAATTACAGAACTTCTGTCCGGCTTTTTCTTTAAGATCGCAGAAGAAAATAAAGGTACCATGATGACATTCAGCCCTGTAATAAAGGCGGAATTGGAGGCAGATGTAAAGTAAAGCCCGCTCACCTGCAAAGCCATGCCTCCAAACAGCATAAGACCTATAATACAGCCGTATATAACAGCTTTTTTGTTAATGTATTTCAGTTTTTTATAAAATACCGCAATTAATATTATACTTGCAATTATAAATCTCAAAGATAAATATGCAAAAGTGGGTATGTGGTCAATCACGTTTTTTATCAGTGTAAAAGATGAACCCCATATTGCTGTCGCCAAAAGGAGGGATAAATCTGCCTTCAAGTGTTTTGACATATTACAGTTTTATCCCTTCTAATGTATTTCTTGAGTTAAATAGTTGTATTGATCTGAATAATTGCAATTTATGTTGCATTTTATTATATTTGTTTCTCTGTTGTGTATTATGTAACGGCATTAATGATTTTCCCCCTATTAAAGTAAGTATTCCTTATTTAAGTTAACTTGTTGTGCCAGGCAATGAGATAGCATTATTATACAACTATCTTCTTGATTAAACCACAATCCTTTTGCCGACTATAACCGGCCAGCTTTTCTCACCTTTAAGAGTTTTACCTTTGGTAATCCTCACATTCTTGTCAAGTATAACACAATTTAATTCCACATTATCTTCTATTACGGCATCCTGCATAATTATGCTGTCTCTTATTATAGTATTTTTTCCAACAGTAACGCCTCTGAACAATACACTGTTTTCAACAAAACCTTCTATTATGCATCCGTCAGCTACAAGAGAATTTCTTACCTCAGCTTCCTCATTGTACTTGGCTGGAACCTCAGACCTGACCTTTGTGAATATCTTCCTGTCCCCCTGCAGGAAAAGCTCCTCCCTTATCTCAGGCTGCAACAATTCCATATTGCACTTGTAATATGCTTCTATTGAATTAATGCTTCTCCAGTAGCCGCTGAATTTATAGCCATAAATCCGGAGAGTTCTAAGCCGTTTAATTATAACATCCATTACAAAATCATAATAGCCATGGGCAGCACAATCTTCAAGAATACTCATGAGCATCTTTCGCGATATGATATATATTCCCATGGAACACTTGGTGCTTGCCGGATGGAGGGGTTTCTCCTGAAAATCTATGATTCTTTCGTCATTATCCACCTCCAGTATGCCAAACCTGGATAATTCCTTCTGGCTCAGGCCTTCCATTTCCTTATAAATAATAGTTATATCCGCATTTTTTTCAATGTGGTATTTCAATACATCATCAAATAACATATTGTATATGCAGTCACCTGAAGCAATAATTACATAATCCTCATCACTGCGTTTGAGAAATGTGAGATTGCTGTACATTGCATGCGCCGTACCCCTATACCAGCCTGTATCATCTCCGCTGAGAGATGGTGGAAATATGTAGAGACCACCGTGTCTTCTGTCAAGATCCCACTCTTTTCCGGACCCAAGGTGGTCCATCAGGGAGCGCAAATTATATTGCGTTATTACTCCAACCTTGGTTATTCCTGAATTTACCATGCTCGAAAGCACGAAATCTATCGCTCTGTATTTCCCACCCACAGGGATTGCAGCGCTTGCGCGTTTTATGGTCATTTCCTTTAATTCGCGTTTTTTACCTCCGGTGAGTATAATTCCTATCGTATTTTTCATTGACACTTACCACCCTTTACGATACTTTTTCCGGACGGAACTGTTTGGGAAAGAAAATCCTCAGGTCCTGCCCCAATATCAATAACTACATTTCTACCTATTTCCGTACCATCAGGTATTTTTGCATCCTCACCTACAACCGTTATCCCTGAATTGTACATACCAGGTTTCAGTTCATTTGGAATATTCTCTCCTGTACCTATCCGCACATTCTTTCCAACTACCACATGTTCACCTATTATACATTTATTCAGATGACTGTCTGCACATATTCTGCTGTTGGACATCACTATGGAATCTTCAATAACCGATCCTTCCTCAATATATACACCCGGAAATATTACAGAATTTCTTACTCTGCCATAAATCATACAACCTTCAGCAATGACAGACCTTTTTACATTTCCGCAAGGTGCAATATAGTGCGGAGGCTTCACGGGATTCGGAGTATAAATCCTCCATGCAGGGTCAAATAGATTGAGCTTTGGCACTGTTTTTGTCAGATCCATGTTGGATTCCCAATAAGCCTGTATGGTGCCGACATCTCTCCAATATCCGGTAAACTTGTATGCCCACATGCTCCGTCCGTCTCTTAACATTTCAGGAATGATGTTTTTGCCAAAATCATGGTCTGAATCAGGATTCCCGTTATCCTCAATCAAATAATCTCTCAATACCTCCCATGTAAAAATATATACTCCCATGGAAGCAAGAGTGCTTTTCGGATGTTCCGGCTTTTCTTCAAATTCATATATCCGCCCCTTATCATCCGTATTCATGATCCCATATCTGGGTGCTTCCTCAATGGGTACATCTATAACGGAAATTGTGGCTTCAGCACCTTTCTCCTTATGGAAATCCAGCATAAGGGAATAGTTCATTTTATACACGTGGTCCCCCGATAAAATTATTACATACTTGGGAGAAATCTTATTGATATAATCGATGTTTTGATAAACAGCGTTAGCAGTGCCCAAATACCATTCACCGATTTCCCCTTTCAGATATGGTGAAAGTATGGTTAATCCCCCGTTCATCCTGTCCATATCCCAGGGTTTTCCTATGCCTATGTGGGAGTTCAATTTGAGAGGTTGGTATTGTGTAAGCACACCAACGGTATCAATGCCTGAATTTATGCAATTGCTCAGAGAGAAATCAATAATCCTGTATTTCCCTCCAAAAAGAACCGCCGGTTTTGCTATCCTCTTAGTAAGTACCCCGAGTCTGCTCCCCTGCCCTCCCGCAAGCAAAAGAGCGATTATCTCCTTCCTTATCATCATGCTTTCCTCCCTGTGTTTAATACCGTTTAACTCCTGCCAAATAACATCACGGTGCTTGCTTAAAAACTATGATTTATATTGGCAGAGTCTTTGCGTTCAAACTATTTCCTTATTCCATAAGGACAAACCCTGATGCAAATTCCGCAAACCGAGCCTCTTCCAATATGCTTGAACTTGGAATTCATATAATCACTGCATGCCTTTGCATCAACTATCCGGCTCCTGTCACACCCCTGTTCCCAACAGTTCCCGGTAAGTGCCATAGTCGGACAGCTGTCAACACATATTCTGCATTCTCCGCAACCTGCTTCAACAATATTATTATTTACCGGCAATTCCATATTAGTCAAAATAGTTCCAAGCCTCACACGCGGCCCATACTCCGGACTTACAAACAATCCGTTTCTGCCTATCCAGCCCAATCCTGCCATAGTTGCTGCTGTCTTATGGGGAAATATTGCGCTATAGCTTTCCTTTACATCGTTCACTGTCTGGGATGCGGGAACTGCAACTGCATAATATCCTTTTTCCTGAATCAGAAGCATTCCTCTTAGTGTTAACTGATCAATCAGGGTATTCACTGCTCTGTAGTGATGAAAGTAAGTATACGTAGGCTTATCAGTTATCTGATCTATAATGTAATCTGATAATCTCACCCCAACGGTTAAAGCATATTTCAGGGGTTTAAGATTCTCAGGCAGCGCGTTTTCAACATTTGAACATCCGGTAAAGGTTGCTCCCCAATCTATTAATTTTTGCTGTAATTCTTCTGCAAAGTCCATATTTGCCACCTCATAACTAATCAAATTAAGCTGCAGTACTGATTTTGCCTATTTTATTTTTATCTGTCCCAATAACTATTAAAACATAATAATTGCCTGAATATAATAATTATATGATAAAAAAATTATTTAAGCATAAATTATTATTTGAACATAATAATTTAGTTTAAACACAATTATGTATTTTAACATAATTGTTTATTTAAACTTGTTATTTAAATATCAGTTATTTAAATTATATCATAAATTAAGGATTTTTTATCCAATAAAGACAATTTATAAAGACAACTCGAAGGATAGAATCTATATGGATATGCATAGGCGTAACATCTTATCCGCCTGCCTAGTTACAATGAAAAATTAAAGAAATGCAGGCAATATGGCGAAAAATAAAGGTAATATAGCGAAATACTGCCTGTTATGCTATAATAATTGTACATACCTGCACAAAGGAGCATTTATTGACTTAACTTGTTGTGCCAGGTAATGAGACAGCATTGTGGAGAGCTTTTATTCTAGCTAACGAAATGAACACTTTTTGAAAGACTGGGAGGATAAAAAATGAACTCTTTAGGCAATAACAGGCAGCTTGCAGAAAATAAACTAATACTTCTTTATATTATAGATAAACTTGAAATACCTGTAAGCAATCTTCAGATGACAAAAATCATACTGGAAAATAAGATTATGAATTATTTCCTGCTTCAGCAATACCTGGACGAACTGCGTGAGTCAAACTTTCTATCCTCTGAACAGTTTGAGGGCAAAACTTTATACAGAATAACAGAAAGCGGAAAACAAACTCTCAGTTATTTCACAAACCTTATACCGGCAAGCATAAGAGCAGTCATCGATGATGCAATTCCTTCTGCCAAATCCAACATAAGGAATGAGCTTCTCGTAACTGCTGACTACATACCCGAAAGTGAAAATGAATTTATAGTATCCTGCAAGGTAAGAGAAGATAAGTTTTCTCTTATAGAACTCAACATTGCTGTCGGAACCAAAAGCGATGCCCGGACAATATGCGAAAATTGGAAAAAGTACTCACAGCAGATATATGCCGAGATTATAGAAAGTCTTACCAGAAAAAGGAATTAGAGTTATGGCAGTATAATAGTCTTATTTTCCTTTGACTCTCTGTACAGTATGAATTTATTTCCAATAATCTGAACAATATCAGCCCCGGTAGCCTCTGCTATTTGGTTGCATACATCCCTGACATCTTCTTCGGAGTTTCTAAGTACTGTCGCCTTAACCAGTTCTCTTGCCTCCAATGCTTCGTCGAATTGCTTTATCATATTTTCACTCACTCCGCCTTTTCCTACCTGGAAAATAGGCTGAATTGAATTTGCAAGACTTCTAAGATAACTTCTCTGTTTTGTTGTAATCATTGTATTCCCTCCATCTTCATTTCTGTTAAAATCTTTAAGCAGGGACAGTACAAACAAAAAGGATAGATCGTTATCTACCCCTCACAACCCCATTCATATTTATATAACATCTTATAAAGACTATTTATTATCGAATGAACATTACTATTCTTTCCCGAAACGGCTTAAATCATCTTACTGTTTTGCGATTACTGTATCTCTACCTCCTTGCGTGCCCTTCTCCTGTGAGTCTCATAATTCGCCTTACCTTTTTTCCATCCACTTCTGCTCTTTTCTATAACAGAATTTGTCACTTCACTGTTCAGAACAAAATCATTCTTCATCAAGCAGAAGTATGCAACATTGCCGCTTTTGCAGTTTCCGCAGTTATAGCATTCCATAAAATAAAAAACAGCCTCCCTGATCATATCTTACCTTGGTTTTATACGATTATTAAATATTTTACAATATTCCCCCGACATTTGTCTAGTAGGTATTTAAGCGGCAATGCGCCTATCCTTACTATCTTTATCTTACATATTCGAACTCAAAACCTCCGGCTCTTACGGTATCCCCTTCATTTATTCCAAGCTTCTCAAGCTCATCCACAATTCCCTTTCGCTTTATAGCTCTCTGGAAGTACTGAAGTGATTCATAACTTGCAAAGTTGGTTGAAGCAACAAGCCTCTCAATCCATTTCCCTGTAATTACATACACGTCGTTTTCCTTATATACTTCAAATGGAGCTTCATCATCTGCTTTGTAAACAACTTCTTCCTCAACTTCATCGTATAATTCAACATCAGGGAGTTTCTTGAGCATTTCTGCAACATAATACATCAATTCCTTTACTCCCTTGCCTGTGGCAGCGGATATGGGGAAAACCCTGTAACCCTTTGCCTCTACAACTTCAGTAAATTTCTTAAGGTTATCGGCTGCACCTGGAATATCAATCTTGTTCGCGGCTACAACCTGTGGCTTATCCATCAACATGGGACTGTATTCAGAAAGCTCACGGTTTATAAGCTCAAAATCATCAACAGGATTTCTTCCTTCAAAAGCAGCAACATCTACAACATGTATAAGCACTTTTGTCCTTTCGACATGTTTTAAAAATTCATGGCCAAGCCCGACACCTTCGTGGGCACCTTCAATGAGCCCGGGAATATCTGCAAGGACGAAACTTGTTTCCCTGTTCAAACTTACAACCCCAAGGTTAGGGTCTATTGTGGTAAAGTGGTAGTCGGCAATTTTAGGCTTTGCTGCTGAGACACTTGATAATAAAGTTGACTTTCCAACGTTGGGATAGCCGATTAATCCGACATCTGCCAGCAGTTTCAATTCAAGAAGTACCCAACGCTCTTCTCCTTCTTCACCACTTTTTGCAAAGTTTGGTACCTGTCGTGTAGGTGTGGCAAAATGCTGGTTACCCTTTCCGCCTTTTCCCCCTCTTGCTATTACGGCTGTCTGGCCCGCCTTAGTCAGATCTGCAAGAACTCTTCCCGTCTCCTCATCTATTACAACAGTTCCCGGGGGCACCTTTATAATCAGATCCTCTCCGCTTCGTCCGGTGCGGTTGAATGGTTCTCCATCCCGTCCGGATTCTGCTTTATAATGCTTTTTATATTTGAAGTCAATAAGGGTACTCAGGTTTTCATCCACTAAAAATACTACGTCGCCGCCCTTACCTCCATCACCGCCATTTGGCCCGCCTGCTGCTATGTATTTTTCTCTTCGGAACGACACTATTCCATTGCCACCGTTTCCTGCTTTTACAAATATCCTTGCTCTATCGATAAACATCGATATTCCTCCACTGTGCAAATAATTACAAATATTATTTTCTGCAGTTATTGTTATAATAATACCACATGAAAAATAAGAAAAAACCCGGTGTCTGCCGGGTTCATTCTATCATTTATTAAACGCTGAT
Source organism: Clostridiaceae bacterium (assembly GCA_012840085.1). GTDB lineage: Bacteria > Bacillota > Clostridia > Acetivibrionales > DUMB01 > DUMB01. The sequence continues at coordinate 85,185 of DUMB01000085.1, read as the reverse complement.
TACACTTACTTTCTTCCTGTCTCTGCCCATTCTCTCAAACTTAACCTTTCCATCTATCAGGGCAAAGAGTGTATCATCTTTTCCTCTACCTACATTCTCTCCTGGATGTATACTTGTACCTCTTTGTCTTACGAGAATGTTTCCGGCAAGAACGTATTGTCCGTCTCCTCTTTTAACTCCAAGCCTTTTAGCCTGGCTGTCACGTCCGTTTCTGGAGCTTCCAACTCCCTTTTTATGAGCAAATAATTGCAAATTTATTCTAATCACCTGCTACACCTCCTCATCCAGAACAGATATATATTTGCCATATTCCATTTCAATCTGTTTAAATCCAATCACTGTAGTTTCCAGTATAATCTCAGCTGTACGCTTCTGTTCGCCTTTAATGTCATCGGGTAAACTTATCATCATATACCCGTCTTCAGCAGTATAGCAGCCTTTTACTCCAGCCAGTTCCTCAAGGGCACCTGCCGCAGTGTAGGCTGTAACCGAAACTGCAGCACAGACAATATCGCTGCCATGCTTTGCATAACCGGCATGACCTTCAATAACAATCTGCCGTATACAATTGGACTTATCTCTTGTTATACTTATCTGTATCATATTACTTTCATTTTAACTAAGTATTAAATCAAGCATTAATCTTTTCAATTTGAACCTTGGTGTATGGCTGTCTGTGGCCTTGTGTTCTCTTATAGCCTTTCTTGGGCTTAAACTTGAAAACAATTATCTTCTTGCTTTTTCCATGGCCCAGTACTTTTGCCTCTACAGTTGCGCCAGCAACAATCGGGCTGCCAAAATCCACTTTACCTTCCTTTGAAACAGCAAGGACTTTGTCAAATGTAACTTGCGCACCATCTTCTGCTGCAAGTTTTTCAATAAAAATAACATCGCCCTCCTGTACCTTGTACTGTTTTCCACCAGTTTCAATAATTGCGTACATTAGGAGCACCTCCCTTATCCCAGTCTCGCCGACATATGGCAGCATTTCATATAAAATGCATTTTATTGCCCTCATGAAAAGGGTATCGGGCCATTGTCGTGCGGCTACCGAAATATTTTAACATAAAAGCAGATTGTTGTCAAACACAACAATTTACTTAATGTGATTAACTTGGGAATTGCCTCATTTTCTGATCTAAAAATAACAAAACAAAAAGACCTGCACAACAATTGGATAAAGATACAATAAAAAGGAAATTTTAAAAAAGAAACTTAGTGACTGTGTATTTCACAAGTTTCATTATTTATATTCCAATTGTTCTGTTCGTCAACGCAATCTGATTCTGACATAACCTTTTTGCGGAATTCCGACGGTGTACAGCCTTCCTCACTCTTAAACACCTTGCTGAAGTAAAACTGGTCGGAAAATCCCAGTTGGGAAGCAATATCACTAATCAGCAAATCCTGGCGGTGAGTCAGGAGTTCTTTAGCTTTCTTGATCTTCACATCTGTCAAATATTCAATAAATGTACAGTCCATTGCCTTTCTGAAAATTTTGCTCAGATAAGGCTGGCTGATGGAGAACTGTTTACATATTGCCGCAATGCTGTTGTCGCCTGCCAGATTGCTTTCAACATAGTGCTTGATCCTTTCCACCAAGTCCATATATCCAGTCTTTATAATTCTCTCAGACAAACTCTCTTCGTTTTCCGTATCTCTGTCCATTCTTGTCTCAATCTCATTGCGAATTCGCCTGAACAATTCTTCAATCTTGCTGGGATTAATAGGTTTTAGGAGGTAATCATAAGCATCATTGATAAAAGAACTCCTTACATAGTCAAAGTCAGAATACCCACTGACTACAATGCAAAGTGTCGGAAAACTCCTTCTGTTTTCAGAAACATATTTAACCAGGCTGATGCCGTCTTCTCCAGGCATACGGATGTCTGTCAATACGACATGAGGTTCAAGATGGTTATACAAGGAGATGGCTTTCTTTACATCGTGTGCTTCACCAACCACTTCAAACCCCTCTGTGCGATTCATTATGGCTCTCTTCTCGCTTTTAAGGATGGCAGGTTCGTCATCTACAAGCAGTACTTTGTACAAGAAAATCCCCCTTTAAATCAATCGTAATCATTCTTTATTTCAATCATTATATTAATTGTAATCAATCTCAAATCTAACGGTGGTTCCTCCGTTTTCATTACCTTTTATTACATATTTAAAGCGGTCCCCAAAAAAGATAGTCAAACGAACTACAGTGCCTCCAAGCCCCATGCCTCCAAACTGAACTTCTCTGCAGATATCCTCCTCTGTGCTTAACAGCTTTTGGACCTTTTCCTCGATTGCCTCTATGGCTTCTTTTGAAATTTCACGTCCGTTGTCATCTACCTGTATTATTAATATATTATCTATCACTTTTGTACTAATGTCAATCCTTACCATTTCATTATCCATCAGGCCATACTTAATCGCATTTTCCACAATTGGCTGATATGTGAGTTTGGGCAGAATAAAATGATGCGCATTATTATCTGTCTCAATCCCAATTTCCAGGCGTTCACAATATCGGCTCTTCATAACATTTATATAGCAAATCAGGTTTTGAATCTCATCAAAAACTGTTACTTCGGTCGTAGCATAATTGGATGAATATCTCAAAATTTCCGTCAGGCTGTAGCAAGCTTCGGCAGCTGCAGCACTTTCATTATCCTCACATAAATTAGCAATCCCTCCCAATGCATTATATAGAAAATGAGGGCTGATTTCCGACTGAAGAATATCAAAAATGGATTTTGTATGGAGGTTTTGCAATCTCTGCTGTCTATGTTGAGCTTCTTTCAACCGTTCTACCATTTCCTCAAATGCATTGATCAGGATTTCAGTCTCCCAGTCTTTTATTTTATGTTTGCTATAATTAAAATTTTCATTGTAATTAAGGTTATCAAAATCAATATTTTGCATTCGGCGTACAAGATGATTGATAGGCTGCATAATCCTGTAGGTAACCAGTATGATGTAGCTTATTGTCAGCAAAATAAGGGCAACGGCACCTACCACTATACCCTGTACAATATTGTTCAACGAGTTATAAAGAGTACTTTTGTCCAGTATGAACACCATTTGCATCTGGTAAAAATTCGAAGACTTTGTGGCTAAAATCGCATCAGAAGTCTCTCGAATTTTTCTGTATTCTCTTGTCAAGGCTGCAATATTCTCTATATAATCCTCATCAAGGTAACTGTTGCTATAAAAGAGTTTATCGTCCGAGTAATTGAATATCAGCACCTTCAATTTGCTGTTGTTGTACTGGAGGTTGCAAATATTCTCAAGATAAAAGATATTTTGCTGTATCTCTATAAACCCGATAATTTCAGCTTGCCGGTTCTTAATAGGTTTAATTTCCGAAATCACATAAGTTTCACTGTTTGTATCCCAATCATCCCGGTGGCTGCTGATAAACATTCTGTTGTTTATATCATAATTCTCTTGCAAATGAGTTATTTTTTGAGCTACATCCTCTTTTTCCGCATTCACCTCTCCGGTGGCAATGTAATCTCCTTCCAGTGAAAACACAGCTACTCTGCGGATATCGGATTTATTTGCATAAGCTTTTGTTAAAATTCTTTTAATAGCCAACACATTATCCGGTGACTTAACCTGTTGCCCTATATACTCCTGCCAGTTAGACATAAAAACAGTATCAGTAAGCACATCTACTGCTACCTGTTCCATGGATGTCAGTCTGTTATCCAGTTGAGTCACCGCCGATGTAGATACCTGATCCAAGTTGCTGATACCTTCATTATAAATAATATCTCTGTTGTACTCATAAAACATGATGGAAGCAATACCTACGAGGATGACCACAAGAATTGCATAAGTTGTTGATAGCTTTCCTGACATCTTTCGCTTTTTCATGGTATCTTCTCCGTTACTATACATTCAATCAGTTTCTGATATGTTTTTTCGGGAACCGTTTCTATTTCCACGTATGCACTAAACAATTATAAATAATAATTCCTGCACCAGCAACCGCATATGAGCATTATAACATACAAATCCCGGTTTTTATAATGAAAAAAATTCCTTTACCGTAATAGCCAAAAAGCAGAGAAAACCTTAATATAGTCGGGCTTTCTCCGCCTGCAACAAAGCATATTATATTAGTTATTACCAAAAACTTGTAATATATATAAATGATTCCGTTATAAATCAGCACCGCATTCTTTCATTGCTTCATGCAACTTGGAAATATAATACTTGTAATTTTCCAGTGAAGCAGAAGGAGGTACCTGATGGTCTGCTCCAGGAATATACCCGCCGCCTCTGATTACCGGCATAATCCTTTCAAATTCACGGTCAATAGCATCTTTTCCTTCGGCAATGCACAGTTTATTGTATCCACCGATAAAACGAACTCCTGGGAATTCATTCCTGACTTTTACAATATCCATTCCTGCATTGACGTCCATTGGAAGGAATCCATCCACTCCGGCAGCGATAAAGTTTGGAATGAGCTGTTTGAAATCGCCGTCAGTATCTACAAATACATATCCTACGCCCCGTTCCTTAAACATAGGAATGAGCTTCTTATAATACTGACCAACAAACTCATCAAATAACGGAGGTGAAAGCATTGGACCGTTTTTACCGCTTAAATCTTCCATAAAATATACAACATCCGGCTGGAGCAGTTCAATTACCTTCATTAATTTTGTGCTATAAACATTGAGTACATACTGATTCATATCATGAAGCATTTCAGGACTGTCATAGAAAGCGAAGAAATGAGGTTCAATACCCAACAGTTCTCTTTGAACCCAGAAAAAGCCTTCGATATTGAGCCGGATTGAATAATCACCACGGTCATGTCCTTCTTTCAGAGGAGCATAGGCACGATAGATTTCCTCATCGGTAAAGTACTTTTCCAGCTCTTTGTCTCCATGCTCTTTCAGCCTTTTCCAATCATCTTCACAATTTACTACATGCTTGTGTTCCACTTCGATGCCTGAATTTTTGAAGTACTTGACCTGCCTTCCGTAAATATCCTGTTTAAGGATATAATGTTCGGTCTCCTCAATCTCAAACTCATCAAATCTTCGGAAAGGCAACACAAAATGAATTCTGCGCACCGGATCAAACCCTAGCCAGGTTTCATAGTTCATAACACCTTCGCCCCAGGCTACAGGCAGATATTTTTCCGCTTGATTTGCTTTATTTCCTGCGAGGTTGTTGGTAATATCCCTTGCATTATCTGCGATTTCTGCAGGCATTCCTTCATCCTTAAATCGCTGTGTAGTCAATACCCATGGATAAAAGGTTTCCTGCACAGAGCCTCTGCCTTCTACTTTCTGAAACCCTAAAGTTTTTAATTCTCTTTCTCTGTTTGTCATGAAAGAGCCCCCCACTTTCTTGATAATCGATACAATGTTAGAAACAATGATGGGCGCTGCGTTCGCAGCGTCCATCTTGTTTGATAATGTGTTCAGGTTCAGTCTTTCAAGCTTTCACGAACATCATTTTGCTAAATATTAATAGTTGAAGTTGTCAACATTTGTCTTGTCGAAAATCAGAGCATCGCCCAATACACATTCGCGGTCAACTATTTCTTTTGTTCCTAATCTTCCTGCATTAATAGAAGTGGATTCAGTAGTGATGTCACCATTCTTTAACTGATAAGCAACCTGAACTGCCAGATATCCAAGGTCCATACAGTTCCAGAGCATACCAACGTTCATTGGGTTCTCTTCGTCTTTAATGTAAGTCTTTAATGCGTTAGGAGTTGCCAAACCAGTTAATGTAATAGCATTAGCATCAGGTTTTTGAGAAGCTGACTGATACTGTGCTCCGAGAGCAGGTGTAGCCATTGATGACAATCCAATAGCTGCCTGGATCTGATCTTCACCAGGTCCCATTCTACTGATCAGTGTTGCGCACTCAGCATTAACTTTTGTTTCATCAGTACCTGGATAGTAAACGTCTGTTTCTCTGTTCTTGATTACCATGAAATTATATTCATCTGTTGCCAGATATTTTTCAATTGCTGCTTCCCATGCAGTCTGGTTAGCATCGGTTCCTGATCCTGAAACAAGTGCGATGTTAGCTTTCTTGTCCGCACCATAGCCTTTTGCCTTCAATTCACGGGCTGCTGCTTCCAATAAGCCTTTACCAGCTGCATCTGCAGTAATCTGGTTAACGAAGAGATCTCTTGCGTCTTTTTGTGCGTCTGCGTCAAAAGTGATAACTTTGATTCCTGCTTCTTGTGCTTTTTTCAATGTTGGTGCAATAGCCGTTGGGTCGTTAGGTGATACAATTATTGCGTCTACTTTCTGAGCAATCCAACCTTCAAGAATATCAACCTGTTTCTGGTTTGTAGCCTGATCCTGTGGTGGTCCGTCATAAAGAAGAGTAATTCCAAGCTCATCTGCTGCTTCCTGTGCTCCTACCTTACAAGCGTCAAAGTAGTTCTCACCTTTAAACTTTGGAAGCATGGCTATAACCAGCTTGCCATCGCTCTTGCCACCAGTCGTTTCTTTTCCACCTTGCTCTCCTTGAGGTGTTGTTTCAGTTTTGGAACATCCTGCGACTGCAGCTACCATTAAAATACAAACCATTGCAGCTGCGATAATTTTTTGGAGTAGTTTTTTCTTCATTACCTTCATCTCTCCCTTTCTTTTTTATTTATATCTAGACTCTGCAGCCAAATTTCTCTATAACTCTCTTTAGCCGCAGAATCCGGATATCAACGCTGGACTTCGCTGTGCAAGCCTGATGCATCGTACACAGCGCAGCATAAAGATTACATTGAAGCAACCTGTTTAGGAGCCGCTTCGATTTTTATTAACTTCTTCTTTTTAGCTCTGCTGTTCACAACAGCGTATGCAATCAATGCAACGATCAAAACTGAACCATGTACGATAGTCTGCACGTCGATCGGGATATTCATTACTGTTAATCCACTGTTTAAGGTCGCAATGATCAGAGTACCAATTATGGTACCAATCATGCTTCCAATTCCTCCGTTAATACTGGTTCCACCAAGTACAACAATAGTGATGACCTTCATATTAAAATTCGTACCGGCATCAAACTTTATGCTTGTAAAACGTCCGAGCCATATGAATGAAGCCAATGCACAAATCAAACCGCATATTATATACATTGCAATCTTAATTTTGCCAACATCTATACCAGCATACTGCGTTGCATTCTCATTCAAGCCTATTGAATACAGTTTTCTTCCCAGCGTAGTTTTTGCCAGCAGAACTGTAAATATTACTACCAGAAGAACATAAATCCAAACTTGTACTGGAATTCCAAACAGGGAAGTAGTCCCCATCGTAGTTGCAAAATCAAAGGAATAAATGCTGCTGCCCTTGGAAATTCCCCTCGAGATACCAAGATATAAATACATCGTTGCCAGGGTCGTAACCATTGGGGAAATTTTCGCTTTCACAATAACCAATCCATTAATCAAGCCACATACCAATCCTGTCAATATAGTTACAATAACTGCGACAGCTGATCCATAAGTTACAGCAGCCAGTCCACCCAGCGTTGCCGCTAAGATCATGATGTTTCCTACCGAAAGATCTATACCACCCATAATGATGATTAATGTCATGGGTAAAGCAACCATACCAATTTCTATAATATTTCTCAACATAACATTGAGCAGGTAGCTAGGAGACAAAAACACAGGGCTTGTAGCCGCAATACCAATGAATATGAGTATCCAGATCAAAAACAATAACATGTTAAAAGTAACTTTAAATTTCTTCTTATTTGCCATTATTAAGGACCTCCTTCGGGATCTGAATTACTCTTTTCTTCTTAACCTGCTGGAACGCACCTACAACAACTGATATCATGATGATGGCTCCTTTAATTGCATCCGACCAGTTTGGACTTATTCCCAGGTAGTTGATTGCAGGAGATACTATGCACAAAATCAATGCTCCAATCACTGTACCGATAACTTTTCCGGAACCTCCTGCCGTGCTGGTTCCACCAAGTATTACTGAAGCAATCAGTGTCATTTCCAAACCACTGCCCATAGTTGTGGTAACCCTTTGTCCGGCAGTAGCGATGATGATTGCCGTTACTCCGAATAATGCTCCTGCTATAGCATAGGTAATAACTATTGTCTTTTCGACATTAATTCCAGCCAATCGGGCACTGTGCTGGTTGTTCCCGATGGCATACAATTTTTTGGAAAATCTCGAATACTTCATAAAGAACAACGCAATCACTGTGATTATCAAGCACATCAGAACACTCGCAGGAACAATGCCGAATAATTTCGCCTCAAAAGCCAGCCATGTAAAGGTGGCAGGCAAGTCGTATATGGAGCCTTCTGTGGTAAGCGGCAATACTCCCTGAAATATTTGTGTAGTTGCCAACGTAGCCACAATTGCCGGTATCTTAGTTTTGGTGATAAATAAACCGTTTATGGTACTCAGGATTATTCCCATCACCATAGCTGCCGGCAATAAAACCGGGAAAGGAAGTCCCAACTTACCTATTGCCGCAGATGCAAGACATACGACCGATACTAATGCACCTGTTGATACGTCTATATTTGAAGTGATAATAATCATGTTCATACCGATTGCAGCAATCAGTGTATAGCTGTATGTGTTCAATATACTCATTATATTGTTGATAGTGTAAAATCCTTTTGCAAAAATCCATAAGAATATCAACACAGCCAATAAAAAGATAGCCAGATAAAATTCTTTTGTCAAAAAAGATGCGGTTCGCTTTTTCTCTTGAACCATTCGTCCTTCTCCTCTCTATAAGGGATCGCTAGAACACAAAAACAAAAGTTGAATTCGAGCCGATCCTTTGCTGATTAATCCAATGCAATAGACAGAATCTTTTCCTGAGTGAACTCTCCACGATCAAAGCACCCTGCAATTGAACCGTCTTTCATTACATAAATTCTGTCGCACATTCCCAACAACTCAGGAAGCTCGGATGAGATCATGATAATGGACAGATTCCTTCTTGTAAGTTCACTGATGATTTTATGAATCTCAGCCTTTGCATTGACGTCCACACCTCTTGTCGGTTCATCCAGTATCAGAAGTGTAGGATTTAATGCCAGTGCTTTAGAAACCGATACCTTTTGCTGATTTCCACCTGACAGGTTTGCAACCAAAAACTCCGTATCGGGAGCTTTAATTTCAAACTCCTTCAGGTATTTACCCGCGATCTCCGCTTCTTTTTCAGTATCGATAATAGACATATTATTCGCAAAATTCTGCAATTGAGGCAACGTAATATTCTGCTCAATGCTCATATCAACAATCAGGCCGTATTTGCCCCTGTCCTCTGACACATAGACAATACCCCGATTTTTTGCATCATTATAATTGTGAATTTCAATTTCTTCTCCGTTCAAAAATACTTTTCCGGCAGCCTTTCCGGTAAATCCGCAAATAGACTGCATTAATTCAGTACGGCCACAGCCTGCCAAACCGGCAAAGCCGACAATTTCTCCCTTACGTACATAGAAATTGATATCCTTGAGAAATCCGTCGTCATAATAATGTTCTACCCTGAAAATTTCTTCACCGATATCTGTCTGTGCTTTCGGGTAATAATTAGTCATGGCCCTTCCTACCATATCAGCAACAAGCTCATCTTTATTAGTATCAGCCACATTTCGTGTAGAAATATACTGGCCATCGCGAATAACGGTTACTCGGTCGCATATCTGGAATATTTCCTCCAGTCGATGGCTGATATACACAATCCCTCGCCCTTCTTGTTTGAGCTTGTTGATAATATCAAACAATGCATCAACTTCTCTCTGCGTCAAAGAGGCGGTAGGCTCATCAAAGATGATGATGTTTGCATCAAAAGTAAGCGCTTTTGCAATCTCCACCATTTGCTTCTGGGCCATACCTAAGGTCTTGATGCAGGCATTCAGATCGATTTTAGTGTTCAGTCTGTCGAAAATTTCTGTCGCTTTCTTCCGCATAGCCGCATAATCAAGTAGCTTCAGTCCGGCTTTTTTCTTAATAATCTCATGTCCCAGAAAAATATTGTCCAAAACAGTCATTTCCTCAAAGAGACTGGTTTCCTGGAATATTATTGATACGCCGTTACGGTAAGCGTCCAATGGACTGGAGAAAGATTGCGGAACTCCATCTACATAGATTTCGCCTTCATCAGGTTTGTAAACACCACAAACCACTTTCATTAAAGTTGACTTTCCTGCACCATTTTCCCCACATATTGCGTGTACTTCTCCGCTCTTTAGGTCGAACTTTAATCTGTTCAGCGCTAAAACTCCAGGGAAAGACTTAACAATATCTTTCAACTCAAGTATTGTCTTTTTCACACAAAATACTCCCCTCGGTATCTTATATTTATTTTGATTCTAACAAATAGCTCATTTGATTGTACATGAAATATCCAAACGATAATATGTAATATTCAAAACATGTAAAGTCCATACCTAGATTTTTGCTGGTTTGCCGGACAAGCCTGCAAGACTTACAACCAGTAGTGCCTAAGGCTTATAGCAGGTACTGCTTATAACCGGTAAGATTTATAACAGACAAGACTTATATCGGGTAAGACTTATAGTCATCTGAGACAAATTCTAGATTTTTCAGCCTCTAATTTTAGTTTTTATTGTCGGATTTCGATTATTAGACTTTTGCGAAAGAAAATTCAATGATATAAGTGGATAAATTCCTGAAAGTTAGATAAAGAGCTCTTTTTTGTTTTTATAAAAAATAGAAATATCAGAAATAGAATAAGAAATAGAATAAAAAATAGAAATTAAGAAATAGAAGTTTAAGGGATAGAAATTAAGGAATAGAAATTTAGTAACTAATCAATTAAGAAAGCTTTATATTGCTTTATATTGTGGTAGTATTGCATGCATGCAACACTATGTGCATAAATCTCCTCATTTTTTCTAAAATTATATTTCTAATTAATCCAAAAAACTTTTGCTTCCCACCGATAAATTAAACAAAGATATGTCAAACAACGATAAATCAAAAACAATTAACATAAATACAAGTAAGTATAATTTCGTTATAACTAATAGTTATAACGAAATTATACTTACTTCTCCCCTAAATCCATATTTTATCTCTCCAAAAAATTATGTATAAATAACTATTATTCATTGCCTGCATGCAACACCTTCTTTATTATAACTGCAATTAGGAATTTTTTCAAGCATATTTTTGAAAAAAAAATCATAATATAAACCATTTTTACCATAACTTCAATATCATTTCATGCACTATTTACCTAAACTTAACATAAATAATCAAAATTTAATCAACTTATAATTGCATAAATGCAACATAAATTATACAATATATATTGGATAGCTAAGGAGTGAGCGTATGTCACAATACAAGGAACTAATTAAACTTCTAAAAATTGCAAAGGGTGATCGTTCGCTGAACCGTTTTGCAGAGGAGACAGGAGTTGATGCTGGTCACCTTTCCAGGGTAATGAGAGGAATTATGATTAATCCTCCTTCACCTGACACATTAAAGAAGATAGCAGATAATGCACATAACGGTGTAACCTATGAGGAATTAATGATAGCAGCCGGCCATCTTGAAAAGAAATTTTATAGGGAAAACCTCACTCTGCTTAGAGGAGAAAGATCCTACGAGGAATATAGTACATATTTAAAAGAAAACTTTGGTTTAAATATTAGTCCGGTATTGCTTGAAAGATATGAAAACGGGCTTGAACACCCGGATGAAGTAGTAGCTGAATGTATTGCAAGTGCCGAAGGGCTACCCGAGAACTTTTTTTATATAAAAACTAACGCGGCATCATTACAAGTTCAAAGGGCAAACAACAGTAATCCTTTTAAGAAATCCATTTTTATGGATAAAGAAATTGAAAAGTGGGTCAATAATCCGGATAATTATCCTTATATTAAATTCATATATGAAGCCTATAAGGCCGGTATTACTCCCGATCTTCTCAATAATGCAGAAATATCAATTAAAATAAAAAAAGAGGTAAAATAAAAAACAGGCAAAAATAAAGAGCTTAAAAGCTCTTTATTTTATTAATTTCTTTGGTACCTTCGGGTGATGAATAATCCATACAGCAGACGCAGGTGTCACTGAAATAGAAACTAATAAACCGAGAACAATTGAGACAGCTTTGCAAAGATTCTTCAAAAGAATCCCCTCCCTTATAATTTTTGTTTTTTGTATATGTTTTACTCTTACATAAGTTTTGTTGTCAAAAGTAATATTTTTATATTTTATATTGATATAGCTCTTCAAGATGTTTATTAATATCGTCAATTACTGCATTTACTTTTCCGTAGTTCTGATTGCTGGCATACATTTTCAATATACTGACCAGCGTCACTATCCTCTCCCTTGAAAGCATTCTTTCGAATTTTTCTTTGGCTGCCATGTTATATATTACTCCAAAAAGCATAGCTATATTTAATATCGGGAATATAAGCACTCCTTCAATTACTACAAACTGAGCAACAATCCCCAGGTTGGACAAAATATGGTTGAAAAATACCAGTTTCCCCATTAATGTTACAAATACAACATTAAGAATAAATACACCAATAGTAACAATTGAAAGTGTTCTGGTTTTGAAAATCTCTTTGAAAATATTTATCTTTATCATGTTTGTCCTTTTGCTTAATAAATAAGCTAATAAACAACACTCAATTACTCTTTCCGGTAAGGAAATCAACACTAATAACAAACCATAATTGTTCAGTTCATTTGCAGTAATTCCTGTAGTATTAAGAAGTAAAGGTATATACGAAAGCTGTATTATTGATACCGCCAAATAACTTAAAATATATGAAGCAAAAACTTTTAATAATTGTGTGATATTCTTTATTTTATACACCAGAGCAGTAGAAACAAACAATATTAAAACAGCAATTATTGGCATAAAATCTGCTGTTACTTCAAAAAAAGTTCTCAATATATTTGAAAGAAACGCCAAAGATAAAACGGGTACAGCAAACCTAACTACATTTCTCCTGTTAGGCTTCAGTAGATCATACCGTTTCTGGATTAGCAATGCAAAAGCTACAAAAAAAATTTCTTCAGGTATTGAGACTAAAATGATATTTAATATCAGTTTTACAATTGCCAGAAAATTTATTCCATCCATAAAAGAGTACCTCCAGATGGATTATTTGTACTCTGATGTAAGTACACTAAATTTTAACATATATAAGCAATAAGCGCAATGCTTGTTTTTGAGTTACAAACACAAAAAAACTTAAATAGGTTGTCCTAAATAAGTTTTTTTTGCTTATACATGATTTTTTATGCATAGCATCCATTTAAATCCATTTAATAAAAATTATTGCCAACTGTTGTGTTAATATGAACACTTCATAACTGTATTTTTCATCATACGCACATATTCTGCAACATGGGGCACACATTCAGAGCCGTATTTTTCCACAATTTTAACAATTGCACTTCCCACAATTACACCATCGGAAAACTCAGCCATTTTCAATGCCTGTTCAGGGGTCGAAATGCCAAAACCTATCGTACATGGAATATCATTAACCGTTTTTACAAGCTTCACCATTTCCTTCACATCATCGCTGATATCCTCCCGTACACCAGTCACTCCCATGGACGATACACAATAAACAAATCCCTGCGCTTCTTTAGCTATCATACATATGCGATTATTGGAAGTAGGCGCAATCATTGAAATTAAGCTGATGCCATACTTCAGACAAAAAGGCATGAGTTCCCCTTTTTCTTCATACGGCAGATCAGGAATTATAATTGCGTCAACTCCGGCTTCCCGGCAATTTCTCATAAATCTGTCCGTGCCATAAGCAAATACCGGATTTATATATGTCATTAGTGCTATAGGCGCAGTGCATGTCTTGCGAAGATTTTTAAGCATGTCAAATATTTTATCCACTGTTACACCACCGGCCAAAGCACGTATATTTGCATCTTGAATCACTTGTCCCTCGGCAACAGGGTCAGAAAAAGGTATACCAAGTTCAATTAAGTCGGCACCGGCTTCCTCCATTTGAAGTACCAACTGTTCAGTTATTTCTATCGAAGGATCTCCCGCAGTTATGAAGGGAATAAAAGCTTTCCCGTTTGCAAATACCCTCTGCAAATTATTCATGGATTTCCACCCCCCTGTAGCGTGCTATCGAAGCAACATCCTTATCTCCTCTTCCTGAAAGCCCAATAACTAAAATTTGATCCTGCCGCATAGCAGGTGCAAGTTTTTTGGCATAGGCAACGGCATGAGCGCTTTCAATTGCCGGAATAATTCCTTCCATGCGTGACAAATATTCAAATGCTTCTACGGCTTCTTCGTCAGAAACCGCCACATACTCCGCCCGGCCAATATCATGCAGGTATGCATGTTCGGGGCCTACACCCGGATAGTCAAGTCCTGCTGAAATAGAGTAAACCGGAGCAATTTGCCCATATTCATCCTGGCAGAAATAAGACTTCATGCCATGGAAAATTCCTACTCTTCCAGTTGTTATTGTTGCAGCATTCTTTTTTGTATGAATGCCATGACCGGCCGCCTCACAGCCAATAAGCCGTACATTTGGTTCGTCAATAAAATCATAAAACAGGCCTATTGCATTACTGCCACCTCCAACACAAGCTACCAATGCATCTGGAAGCCTGCCCTCTGCTTCAAGTAACTGTTTTCTGACCTCACACCCAATAACTTTTTGAAAATCACGGACAATAGTAGGAAAGGGATGTGGCCCCATTACTGAACCTAGCACGTAATGGGTATCACTGACACGTCTGCTCCATTCGCGAAGGGTTTCATTCACCGCATCTTTCAGGGTTTGTGTGCCGCTAGTCACCACATGCACTTTTGCACCAAGTAATTTCATTCGAAAAACATTGAGTGCCTGACGGTCGGTATCCTCCTTTCCCATGAATATTTCACATTCCATTCCCATAAGTGCAGCGGCAGTTGCAGTTGCGACACCATGCTGTCCTGCTCCTGTCTCGGCAATCACACGGGTCTTTCCCATGCATTTTGCAAGAAGCACCTGCCCCAGAACATTATTGATTTTATGAGAACCTGTATGGTTGAGATCCTCTCTTTTGAGGTAGATCCTTGCTCCACCCAGGTCTTGTGTCATTTTTTTCGCATAGTATAACGGCGATGGCCGCCCTGCATAATTCCTCAAAAGATTGTCTAGCTCCGCTTTGAATTCCGGATCATTCTTGAAGCGGTTGTATGCCTCTTCAAGCTCGATAACAGCATTCATCAGAGTTTCAGGGATATACTGACCGCCATATTCCCCAAATCTTCCTTTTGACATGTTTGACATCCTCCTTCCATGTAATGTTGATTGACAAAATATAATGTTGAATTACCAAATATAATGTTGGTTTCCATCTCAAACATGTTCTGCAATTGTATAAATCAATCTTTCAGATTCCTTCCAACCCAGACAGGCATCGGTAATAGATTTGCCGTAAACCCGTTCATGGATATTCTGGCTGCCCGGCTCTATATAGCTTTCTATCATGACGCCCTTGACCAATTGTGCTATATCACGGTTGGCAGAACGGCTATAAAGGACTTCTCTCACAATTCTTGGCTGCTCGTAATACAATTTATTGGAATTGGCATGATTGGCATCGACAATTACTGCAGGATTTGCCAATTTGCGTTTTTTATACATATCAAGGAGCCGCACTAAATCCTCATAGTGATAATTCGGCACATATTGCCCATGCTTGTTTATTGCCCCCCTTAAAATGCAATGGACAAGCGGATTGCCTGTAGTGCGTACTTCATAACCCCGGTAGAGGAATGTATGGCTGACTTGTGCAGCGGAACAGGAGTTCAGCATAACAGAGAAATCTCCGCTGGTCGGATTCTTCATTCCGGCAGGACAATCCATTCCGCTGATTGCAAATCTATACGGCTGATTTTCTACAGACCTGGCGCCTACAACCACATATGACAGAAGGTCTTCCACATACGGCCAGTTTTCAAGGTAAAGCATTTCATCAGCAGCAGTTAGTCCTGTTTCGGTTATAGACCTCAGATGCATTTTTCTCATTGCTATCAGCCCTTCCTGCAAATCGGGCTCCCCTTCCGGGTCAGGCTGATGTGCAATCCCTTTATACCCCTCTCCTGTGGTTCTTGGCTTGTTGGTAAATATTCTTGGAATTATAACAATCCTGTCCGCTACTTTTTCCTGAACCCTGGCAAGCCTGGAGACATAATCGCAGACAGCGTCTTCGTTATCTGCCGAACAGGGTCCTATAATGACGAGAAACTTGTCGGATGCTCCAGCCAGGACATCTTTTATCTGTTTATCTCTTTCTTTTTTTACAAGAGCATACTTTTCAGGCAATGGATAAGCACTTTTCAACTCATCATGGGATATAAGTTTTTTCATATAAATGAAACCCATACTGCATCCTCCTTGAATTCTTTAAATCTTGCATACTTTAGACTTTACATGTGTTAAATAAATTGACTTGCCTCAACCATACCGACTTAAAATAATTGTTTGCCTAGCTATAAACGATTGTTGTCTTTCTATATTGATTTATTAAGGCCTCTGACCTGGGCCACAATATCCATTATCTTCTTTGGATCTTTGTATCCGTCCGTCTCCACCCCGCTGCTTATGTCAATGCAGTAGGGCTTGTGGCGCTCAATTGCATTCACTATATTGCCTGAATTAATGCCACCTGCCAGAAAAAAGGGTTTGTTTATATGGGGAATCACAGACCAGTCAAAGGTTTTTCCGGTACCCCCGTATTCTTTTTCATGATATGCATCTAACAGCAAGTAGTCGCTGGGAAATTCCAACGCTCTTTTTATATCATTCAGGTCTTTAACCCTGACTGCTTTGATAATTTTATTTGAAACATAATTTTTCAGTCTCTTTATATAATCTTCACTTTCATCACCGTGGAGCTGAATCATATCAATCACTTGCCGGTTGCAAAGCTCAATAATTTTTTCAATTTCTTCATTGACAAACACCCCTACTGCTTTAATAGAAGGATTCAAACGGTCTTTCAGCGCTTTTGCCTTTTTCTGGTCAATCTGTCTTTTACTTTTAGCGAAAACAAAACCGATGTAATCCGGAAAGGCAACATTTACAGTATCTATATCCTGTTCTTTTGTTAAACCGCATATTTTGATCTTAGTCACCTTAACCACCTCTCAAGCATGGCTAATCTTCCCAACTTATCAAACATGGCTCATCATTGCGTTCTCTCTGGTTTAGCTCATCTTTGCAGCCTCCCAGGTATGGCTTATCACTGTCTCCATTCATGATCGGCTCATCATTGCCCTTGTCAGATATAATTCATCTTAACTTCCTCTCAGGTATGACAACATAGCTTGTTTGTCAGTACTTCTCATCAGTGTTTCTCCAACCAAAACCGCATCAACGCCGGCTTTTTCAAGGAGTATTATGTCATTCCGTGTTTGAATGCCGCTTTCTGCAACATATATGATATCTTCAGGAACCAGTCTCCTTAAAGCAATGCAGTTTTGGATATCAACCTCAAAGGTCTTGAGATTTCGGTTGTTCACACCAATTACTCTTGCTCCCGCCTCAATCGCGGAAGCAACTTCTTCTTCTGTATGGGCTTCTACAAGGGCGGAAAGTCCGAGTTCATCGCATATTTCAATATATTTTTTCAAAGTAGCGGTATCAAGCAGGGCACAGATAAGCAATACAGCATCGGCTCCTATCAGCTTTGATTCATAAATCTGATATTCATCAACAATAAAGTCCTTCCTGAGTACAGGTATTCTTACCTTTTCGCTGATTCCTTCAAGATAAATATCATTTCCTTTAAAGAACTCCGGTTCTGTTAATACTGAAATGGCGTTAGCTCCCGCTTTCTCATACTGAACGGCAATCTCCAGATAGGGAAAATCCGGCGATATTATTCCTTTGGA
Organism: Clostridiaceae bacterium; assembly: GCA_012840085.1. GTDB lineage: Bacteria > Bacillota > Clostridia > Acetivibrionales > DUMB01 > DUMB01. The sequence goes on along the minus strand of DUMB01000085.1, from coordinate 67,293 downwards.
CGGCGAGGCCTTCTTCACTTCACATATGAAGGAAATTCCTTCACTTTTTAACGTTCTCTCAAAGGCAAAATCATCACGCTTTTGAAACTTTTTTACCGTGCCGTTACAAAAAATCTTAGACTTCAAATCCTCAAAGGACATTTTTCTTTTTGCAGATTCTACACGCATTCTGGTAGATTGGGCAATTTTCTCAAGAATCATATCCACCCACCTGCCTTTTGCTCAATCTTATTCATTAGACAGCTTAACAAACCTGTTCAGCTGTTCTATAGCTCTTCCGCTGTCAATAATGTCTGCCGCCATCTTCACGCATTCCCTCAAAGTAATGTTGTTATAAAACATATACAGGCAGACTGCAGAGTTCAGCAGTACAATATCTCTTTTAGGACCTTTTTCGCCGCTCAATATACTTATGGCAATCTCGGCATTCTCTTGAGGACCGCCACCGATTAAATCTTCCGGTTTGCAGTATTCAAAACCAAATTGGCGGGGATCTAAAAAGAAGCTGTTCAAATATCCCTCATTTACTTCACAAACTGTTGATGAAGTGGTTAGAGATATTTCATCCAGACCGTCATGCCCATGCACTACCATGGCTTTCTTTACGCCAAGGTTGGACAGCACTCTGGCAAGAGGCTCAACCAGATTTTCATCATAAACACCTAACAACTGAAAATTCGCATTCGCAGGACTTGCAAGCGGTCCTAAAATATTGAAAATTGTACGGACTCCTAATTCTTTTCTTACGGGGGCAGCATATTTCATGGAAGAATGGTAGTTGGGAGCAAACATAAAGCAAATTCCTATTTCTTTTAAGATCTTTTCACTTTTTGTTACCGGAATATCTATTTTTACCCCCAGTGCCTCGAGCACATCGGCGCTTCCGCATTTACTGGACACACTCCTGTTTCCATGCTTTGCCACCGGTACACCCGCCGCCGAAATTACCAGTGAAGAAACGGTAGATATGTTGAATGTATATGCCTGATCCCCTCCGGTGCCGACAATATCAAGAACATCGCCATCATACTTCAGCTTCGTTCCGTATTTTCTCATAATCATGGCACAAGCCGTGATTTCATCTATTGTCTCTCCCTTCATTCTCATAGCCGTAATAAAAGATGCTATCTGTGCATTAGTCGCGCTTCCGCTCATAATCTCGTCCATAACGGATTTAGTCATTTCAAGAGAAAGGTTTTCCCTGTTCAACAATCTTTGAATTGCCTCTTTTATCATTTCACTTCACCACCTGTTCCCAAAAAATTTTTCATTATTACAGAGCCCTGTGGTGTAAGTATGGATTCCGGATGGAATTGAAGGCCGTATATCTCATAATTCCTGTGCTTCACTCCCATGACTTCCCCTTCGTCATCTTCCGCAATTACCAGAAGCTCATCCGGAAGAGTTGACCTTTGCGCAATAAGGGAGTGATATCTTGCTGCTTGTATGATAGGAGGCAAACCTTTGAATATTCTGCTTCCATTGGCAATATGAATATTGCTTTGCTTACCGTGCATTATGCGGTTTGCCAATGTGATGGAAGCTCCAAACACCTCACATATCGCCTGGTGGCCAAGACATATGCCAAGAATCGGAACCTCGCCTTTCATCTGTTCTATAATTTCTTCACATATGCCGGCATTTTTCGGAAAGCCCGGGCCAGGCGAAAGAATAATATGGGAAGGGTTCATTTCTTTTATTTCTTCGCAAGTCTTCTCGTCGTTGCGTATCACCCGGATATCGCTGTTAATCGTTCCTGCAAGCTGCACTAAATTATAAGAAAAGCTGTCATAGTTATCTATTAATAAAATCATCAGCCATCCACCTCACTTGCCGCAATAATAGCCTCCATTATGGCTTTAGCCTTGTTTCCGGATTCTTCATATTCCTTTTCGGGAACACTGTCTGCAACAATTCCTGCACCGGCTTGAATATACACCTTGCTGTCTTTCTTTACCGCCATGCGTATTGCAATGCAGGTGTCCATATTGCCTGTAAAGTCTATATAACCAATGGCTCCGCCATATATTCCTCTCGGTTCTTTTTCAAGCTCTTCAATAATCTCGCATGCGCGAATCTTGGGTGCCCCGGATAGAGTACCTGCCGGCAACAGTGCTTCTATAGCATCCAATGCGTCTTTCCCTTCCCGGATATGCCCCTCTACTTCGGAAGTAATATGCATGATCTTTGAATAACGGTGTATCTTTTTGTAATTCACAACACGCACGCTGGAGTATTTTGATATTTTCCCGATGTCGTTTCTTGCCAGGTCGACCAGCATGTTGTGTTCAGACAGCTCCTTTTCATCTTCCAGCAATTCCCTTTCCAATGCCTCGTCCTCATCCCTGTTCCCGCCCCGGGGCCTTGAACCTGCAATGGGAAAAGTTGAAAGTATGCCATTCTGCAATCTTACCAGAGTTTCCGGAGAAGCGCTGATCAGCTGTACATCTCCGTTCTGCATAAACACCATATAGGGAGACGGATTAGTTGTTCTCAATACCCGGTAGGCGTTAAGAAGGCTGTCTTTGTACTCCGTTTCAAAGCGTCTGGAGATTACTGCCTGAAATATATCCCCGTTTCTGATGTATTCCTTTGTTTTCAAAACCATATCACAGTATTCTTCTTTCGATACATTGCAAGTAAATACCGGTTTGCTTTTTATCTTACATTTAGGTAGCAAGGCCTGTTCTGTAATGATCCAGACGATGTCCTCAATATCTTCAACTGCCTTGTTATAGTTCTCCGGGATTTTATCTGTGCGCATGTTTACAACAATACTAATCTTTTGTTTCAGGTGGTCATAAGCAATTACCTTGTCAAACAACATAAGGTCAAAATCGTTAAATTCGCTGCTTTTAAGCTTTAAAACAGGTTCTGCATACCCAATCATGCCATATGCGAAGTATCCGACCAGTCCGCCTGTAAATGGCGGCATGCCTTCAAGCCTTGGTACTTTATATTTCGAGAGATAAGCCCTTAATAGCTCAAATGGTTTTAAAGAATGTACAATTTCTTTCTTTCCATCTTCCTCGATGGTCATTTCACCGTTTTTACACACAATATGCGCAATCGGGTCAAAACCAAGAAACGAGTATCTGCCCCATTTTTCGCCGCCTTCAACACTTTCGAGAAGATAATACCTGTTGCTTATCCGGGAAATCTTTCTAAGCAGTGCAATTGGAGTCGTAACGTCTGCATAGATTTCCCTGCAGATGGGAACAATGCTGAACTCTTTTGCCAATTGCTCAATTTTGTTATAGTCAGGAGTTACCATATCAATCACCTCGTTTTCCTAAAAGCTAAGATAATAAAATTGCTTCTTCAAGATTTCTTCTTCCAGGTAAAATTTTTTATTAATTCCATATAAAGTTTTTATTTCACTAGTACTGCAGTACATCAAAAAGGATTTATTGGTAATAAAAAAAGCTTTTGTTCCCATAACAGGGACAAAAGCTTACACTTCTGCGGTGCCACCCAAATTGGCGTATTTCTACGCCCACTCATTTTTGCATACCATCATATGCATCCTCCTTATAACGGGCCGGCCCCCCGTAAGCGCCTACTCTCTTTCGATTTCGGGCTTCCCTCGCAAGTCCATTCGGAATAACCTTTGTAACTGCACTCGCACCAACGGCAGCTCTCTGTATACAAATAATTATTCTTACTCCTCTTGCTCATCGGTTTAACACAATTTTTAATTATAATTATGCAAGTTTATTTGTTTATATAATTATGCCAGTCTATTTTTAGTTGTGCTATTTTTTTAATAGTCTTTTCCACATTCCAAGGACAATCATTAAAGAAATAATCTTAATTACAATTACAAGAACAATCTTTTCCAGCACAACCAGTGAAATTACCAATCAGCCTAAACAAATTAAAACTATTTTGGTAGATTATAACACAACTTATTTCCCTTGTCAAACAAACTTTTAATAGTTTTTTATATTTTTATGCGAGACATTAATAAAAAATTAGGGTACTGAACCTTAAAATCACTAAGGACAATACCCTAATTATTTTGTACTAATTCAATTCTCGTAAAATCCTCTCAAACCATTGGTACAATTAGTACACAAAATCTTTTGTACACTTAATGCACAAGATGCACAAGATTTTTTATCTTTGACCAACTGAATTTGCATCGTCGCCTGATTTGTTTATTACAGCGGCCTGAGCAGCTGCAAGTCTTGCTATAGGTACGCGGTAAGGTGAGCAGGATACATAGTTCAAGCCCATCTTGTGGCAGAATTCGATTGATGAAGGATCTCCACCATGTTCTCCGCAAATACCAAGCTTGATATCCGGTCTTGTCTCCCTACCCAGTTTTGTTGCAATTTCTACTAACTTGCCGACACCTTTCTGGTCAAGTTTTGCAAACGGGTCAAATTCATATATCTTCTTATTGTAGTATTCTTCCAGGAATTTTCCTGCATCGTCACGGCTGAAACCGAAAGTCATCTGTGTTAGGTCGTTGGTACCAAATGAGAAGAATTCGGCTTCCTTGGCAATCTCATCAGCAGTAATTGCAGCCCTTGGTATTTCAATCATTGTACCAACCTTGTATTCAAGTTTAATTCCTGATTGAGCAATGACTTCATTAGCTGTCTTTACTACAACGTCTTTAACATACTTTAATTCCTTAACTTCTCCTACAAGAGGAATCATTATCTCAGGAGTTACGTTCATACCTTTCTTATTTACGTTAATAGCAGCTTCAATGATTGCTCTTGTCTGCATTTCTGCAATTTCAGGATAGGTAACTGCAAGACGGCAGCCTCTGTGGCCCATCATAGGATTAAATTCATGTAAATCCTTGACTATAGCCTTTAGTTCTTCAAATGCAATTCCCATCTCTTTTGCAAGAGCTTCAATATCTTCATCTTCCTGTGGCAGGAACTCGTGAAGCGGAGGATCAAGCAATCTGATTGTAACAGGATGTCCCTTCATCTCTGTAAACAATCCTTCGAAGTCAGCTCTCTGCATTGGAAGGAGTTTATCAAGAGCCTTTCTTCTCTGTTCCTCAGTTCTTGCCACTATCATTTCTCTCATGGCAGGAATTCTGTCAGCATCAAAGAACATATGCTCTGTACGGCAAAGTCCAATACCCTCGGCACCAAACTTCACTGCTACAGCAGCGTCTCTTGGCGTATCTGCATTTGTTCTTACTCTCAGTTTTCTTATTTCATCTGCCCATTCCATCAGAGTAGCAAAATCTCCTGTTACGTCAGGCTCTGTAGTAGGAAGCTGTTCACCATATACATTACCTGTGGAACCGTCAAGTGAAATCCAGTCGCCTTCTACATATTTCTTTCCTGTTTTGTCAATGAAGTATTTTTCTTCTTCATTTATTCTTATTTCACTGCAGCCTGCAACACAGCATGTTCCCATTCCACGGGCAACAACTGCAGCATGGGAAGTCATTCCGCCGCGTCCTGTAAGTATACCCTGTGATACATGCATACCTTCAATATCTTCCGGTGAAGTTTCCAATCTTACAAGTATAATCTTCTTTTCGCCGCCTTTTGCAGCTTCAACGGCTTCTTCAGCAGTAAAGTAAATACGTCCTGTTGCTGCACCAGGTGAAGCGGGCAATCCTTTTGCAATAGGTACAGCAGCTTTAAGTGCTTTAGGTTCGAAAGCAGGATGCAAAAGTGTGTCAAGCTGCTTTGGATCAACCTTCATTATTGCTTCTTCCTTAGTTACCATACCTTCTGCTACAAGGTCTACGGCAATTTTCAGAGCAGCTGCAGCAGTTCTCTTTCCGTTTCTTGTCTGGAGCATGAAGAGTTTTCCTCTTTCAATTGTAAACTCCATGTCCTGCATATCTCTGTAATGCCTTTCAAGTTTCTCAGCAATTTCAGTAAACTGTTTGTATATATCAGGCATTATTTCTTTAAGCTGGTCTATGCTCTGAGGTGTCCTTATACCGGCAACTACGTCTTCTCCCTGGGCATTCATGAGGAATTCGCCGTATAATTTCTTTTCTCCGGTTGCAGGGTTTCTTGTAAATGCAACACCAGTACCTGAATCATTGCCCATGTTGCCATATACCATTTCCTGAACATTAACAGCGGTACCCCAATCACTTGGTATATCATTCAGTCTCCTATATACAATAGCTCTTGGGTTATCCCATGAACGGAATACAGCCTTTACAGCCTCCATTAACTGCTCTTTCGGATCCATTGGGAAATCAAAACCTTTTTCCTGTTTGAAGAGTTCTTTGTAACGTCTTACTACTTCTTTAAGATTTTCTGCTGTAAGATCTGTATCAGTCTTTGCACCGTTCTCTTCCTTAACTGCATCTAAAATCTTTTCGAACTTGGACTTTTCCACTTCCATAACAACATCGCTGAACATCTGGATGAACCTTCTGTAGCTGTCATAAGCAAACCTTTCATTGTTTGTCAGCTTTGCAAGTCCCTCTACGACTTCATCATTCAAACCAAGGTTAAGAATTGTATCCATCATTCCAGGCATGGAAGCCCTTGCGCCAGATCGTACTGAAACAAGGAATGGATTGGATGGATCTCCAAACTTTTTGCCTACAATTTCTTCAGTCTTTCTTAAAGCTTCATAAATCTGATCTTCGATTTCTTTTGCAATAACTTTTCCGTCGTTATAGTACCTGGTACAAGCTTCGGTCGTTACAGTAAATCCTCTTGGAACAGGAAGTCCTAATCCTGTCATTTCGGCAAGGTTAGCACCTTTACCACCAAGCAGGTTTCTCATTGAAGCATTTCCTTCGCTAAAGAGATAAACGTACTTTGTCATGAATTATACCTCCCAGTGTTCTTTAATTTCATTCCACAGTTCTACATCTATAATTATGGATTACCCATTGGTAGAAACTATCTAATTAATTTTTAATCAAAATTTAACCGGATACTATTATAACAATAAAATGAATAATTTTCATCTATTTTTTAAAGTTTCTTAAAATAGAAATAATAAGCAATATAAAACTTGCCCAAGTTTATAAAATTTATACCTGCCGTAATTTAACTAAGCTTAAGCACTTTAATTTTATTGGCGTATATAATAAGTGCCAGGTAACTTTGACCTGGCACCAAAATACTACATGCATAATTATGCATTCAACTTGATTTGTTATGCCGGCATTTCGATAGCAGGACTTCCGGGCTTAAGAGCTAACAAAAACTATCTTTAAAGCTATACACAATGCTATCTCATTACCTGGCACAACAAGTTATTTTAAAAAATCATTGTTAAAAATCAAATTTATCCGCAAAATACTTATCAAGTTCATCAATAGGAATCCTTACCTGTTGCATAGAATCTCTGTCTCTGATTGTGACACTGTTATCATTGAGTGAATCAAAATCATAAGTAATGCAATACGGTGTTCCGATTTCATCCTGGCGTCTGTATCTTTTGCCTATGCTTCCAGTCTCATCATATTCACAAACATACTTTTTGATAAGAGATTCGTATACCTTGAATGCGTTTTCACCCAGTTTCTTTGAAAGAGGCAGCACCGCAATCTTGACAGGTGCAAGTGCGGGATGGAAGCGCAGTACGGTTCTCACATCCCCTTCTGCAACTTCTTCTTCGTCATATGCATCACACAGGAATGCAAGAGTTACCCTGTCTGCTCCCAGCGAAGGTTCTACACAGTAAGGTATATATTTTTCATTAGTAGTAGGATCAAAATATGACAAATCTTCTTTTGAATGCTCCATATGCTGTTTCAGGTCAAAATCTGTCCTGTCTGCGATGCCCCAGAGTTCTCCCCAGCCAAACGGGAATTTAAATTCTATGTCTGTAGTAGCATTGCTGTAGTGCGAAAGTTCCTCTTTGCTATGGTCTCTCGTACGAATGCTTTCTTTCTTAATTCCAAGATTCAAAAGCCAGTTAATGCAGAATTCTTTCCAATATGCAAACCATTCCAGATCAGTTCCTGGTTCACAGAAAAATTCAAGCTCCATTTGCTCAAATTCTCTGGTTCTGAAAATAAAATTACCAGGTGTTATTTCATTTCTGAAGGATTTTCCTATCTGGCCTATTCCAAAGGGTATCTTTTTTCTGGTAGTCCTCTGAACGTTTTTAAAATTCACGAAAATTCCCTGAGCTGTCTCAGGCCTCAAATATATTTCTGCCTTGGAATCCTCCGTCACACCCTGGAAAGTCTTAAACATAAGATTAAACTTTCTTATGCCGGTAAAGTTTGTAGATCCGCATTCGGGACATTGTACACCATTTTTCTGGATATAATCCATCAATTGCTCATTGCTCCAACCGTCAACAGGCATATTTATATTATTTTGCTTATTCCACTCTTCAATCAGCTTGTCAGCCCTATGACGGGTTTTGCAATCTTTACAGTCAATCAGCGGGTCGCTGAAACCGCCAACATGCCCAGATGCAACCCACACCTGGGGATTCATAAGAATAGCGCAGTCAACACCAACATTATAAGGGCTCTCCTGGATAAACTTTTTCCACCATGCTCTTTTTACATTATTTTTTAGCTCCACTCCTAATGGGCCATAGTCCCAGGCATTTGCCAATCCACCGTAAATATCAGAACCCGGGTAGATAAACCCTCTGTTTTTTGCCAGCGAAACAATCTTTTCCATAGTTTTTTCAACAGCCATTGTCCATTTCCTCCCTATCCTATTTGCCCTTTTTCCTTTTCAATATATTCAATGCTTCATTCAGAATTTCACCTGCAACATCATACTTGCTCATTTTTCCCAGCTCTCTGATGCTGCCGTCACCGCTTACTATTTTCACTATATTTGTATCAGTACCAAAACCCGCTCCTTCCATAGTAACATCATTTGCTACTATCATGTCAAAATTCTTGGATTGGAGTTTTTTTACTGCGTTATCCAGAAGATTTTCCGTTTCTGCGCTAAAGCCGATATGTACCCTGTCACCCTTCAATGCTCCAATTTCCTTTGCAATGTCGGGATTTTTAACAAGCCTTATGGATATTTCTTCATCGTTCTTCTTGATTTTGTTGCTGTGAATTTCTGCGCAGCGGTAATCAGCTACAGCTGCTGCAAAAATCATAATGTCAGAATCAGGAAAATATTCCATCACTTTATCGTACATTTCCTGCGCAGTATTAACATTTATAACGTTCACATTCTCAGGCCCGGGTATATGCACAGGGCCGGATATGAGCAATACATCAGCTCCTCTGGCCGCAGCATGTGAAGCAATGGCGTATCCCATCTTGCCTGAGGAATGGTTGGTGATAAATCTCACTGGATCGATAGGCTCGATAGTCGGCCCAGCAGTGACAAGTACCCTCAAACCTTTCATGTCTTGATTTATCTCGCCTTCAGCATTGGATAAATCACTTTTGCCACCCACACCACTTGCAACGTTGCAGGATATTTCAGTAATTGAAATATTCTGCTTCCCGGCAAGCACATCAACTACAGCCTGTACTATGGTTTCAGGCTCCGGGAGCCGCCCTTTCCCATATGTTCCACAAGCCATAAGCCCTTTATCGGGTTCAATAAATAAGTATCCTGCTGATTTTAGTGTTTCAATGTTTTTCTGTACAATTACATTTTCATACATGTTATGGTTCATAGCCGGAGCAAAGACTACCGGAGCCTTTGTAGCCATAATAGTAGTCGTAAGCATATCATCGGCTATTCCTCCCGCTACCTTTCCTATAACATTTGCAGTAGCAGGTACTATTAAAAACACATCCGCTTTTTGAGCCAGCGAAATATGTTCAATATCCCAACGAACCGGCTTTTCAAACATATCTATAACAACAGGATTGTGGGAGATTGTCTGAAAAGTAAGGGGTGCTACAAATTTTGATGCATTTTCAGTCATAATGACATTGACATCTGCACCAAGCTTCTTTAATCTGCTTACAACTTCAACAGCCTTGTATGCCGCTATTCCGCCGCATACACCTACTACTACAGTCTTTTTCTGCAGCACGCACACACCTCCCGACCAAACACAAGCCAAACATTACTTTATACCGGTTTTAGTACGTGTATAAGTAACCTTTCCTTCATTTATTTCGTTAATTGCCACAGTGACAGGTTTATCAGATTCAGAAGCTGTCACCTTTCCAGCTCCATCAACAAGCTGCCTTGCTCTTTTTGCGGTAACTATAACAAGAGTATATCTGCTGTCCACCTTTTCCAGCAAACTGTTAATTGACGGTTCTATCATGCAAAATTACCTCCTGTCAAAACCAATGTGTTCCAATAAATCTTTATTTCTCTTTACTTTTGACTTTTCTGCCTGAAGAATTATATTTACGCTGTTTATAGCGTTATCTATTGAGTCGTTTATTACAAAATAATCATACATGTCAATACATTTTATTTCTCTTCGGGCCTGATTTAAGCGGTTTTCAATCACCTCAGGCTTTTCAGTTCCCCTTCCTTCTATTCTCTTTTTTAACTCATCAAAAGAAGGAGGCAGCATAAATATTAAGACACAATCAGGGTATTTTTCTTTAATTTTGGCGGCACCCTCAACCTCAATTTCAAGCAGTACGTCAAAACCATTTTCAATGGAATCCTCGATATATTTCTTTGGAGTTCCGTAGTAATTCCCGCAATACTCAACCCATTCGACAAATTCATCATTTTCTATCATACTTTTGAATTCATCTACAGTCTTGTAAAAATAGTCCTTCCCCTCTACTTCACCCTTGCGTGGTTCTCTTGTTGTAGCTGAAACAGACAGCCTCAACCTGCTATTCCTCTGAACCAGCAATCTTGCAACAGTGCTCTTGCCGGTACCGGAAGGAGCTGATAACACTACCAGTAAACCTTTCTGAAACATTTTTCGTCTCCTATACCCCTCTTAAACTTGTTATTCTATAGTTTCAGTTTCTATATCCATTTCACTGTCTTTGGTGTTCAACCTATGGGCAACTGTTTCAGGCTGTACTGCTGAAAGTATTATATGATCGCTGTCTGTAATAATAACAGCTCTTGTCCTTCTTCCATAGGTTGCATCTATTAACATGCCTCTGTCTCTTGCTTCCTGAATAATTCTCTTTATGGGCGCAGATTCAGGACTTACGATAGCAACTAGTCTGTTTGCAGATACAATATTTCCGAAACCAATATTTATAAGCTTCATCGCTAAACCTCCCTTTCATTCAACATTTTGTATTTGTTCCCTTATTTTTTCGATTTCACTTTTTATTTCAATTACATTTTTTGTTATTATTAGATCATTTGCCTTAGAGCCTATTGTATTTATTTCCCTGTTCATTTCCTGAATCAAAAAATCCAGCTTTCTGCCTATTGGCTGATCCATATCCAGAATTTCCCTCAACTGATTAATATGGCTCTTTATTCTTACCAGTTCCTCATCAATACTGCACCTGTCTGCAAATATAGCTACTTCCATAGCAAGACGGCTTTCATCAATAGTTTGCTGCTCAAGCAGTTCCTTTATCCGTGTTTCCAATCTTTGCTTGTAATCTTTGACAACTTCAGGAGCTCTTTTGGATATTTCTTCAACCAGGCTTTCCACATAAGCAGCTTTTTTCAGAAAGTCCTTTTTAAGTCCTTCTCCTTCGTTTTCACGCATTTTTATAACACAACTGATTGCTTCATCCAGCGCAATTTTCAAACCTTCCCATATTTCATCCACATCCTCTTCGGCCTTTTCGACCTTAAGCACGTCAGGAAATCTGGATATCAGGGAGGTTGAAATATCATCCTGAAGACCAAAATTGTCTCTTAAAAATCTGACAGCATTAATATAGCTCTCTGCCAGAACTTCGTCTATTAAAACCAATTTAGAATTTTCTTCATTGGATTCATAATTTACAAATACATCTATTTTCCCTCTTGAAAGGTTCTTGCTCACTGTCTGTCTGACTCTGTCTTCAATAAAAGATATCTGCCGCGGAACTTTTACAAATATATCAGCATACCTGTGATTTACCGTCTTGATTTCTACAACGTATTTTCTACCTCCATTCTCATATTCTCCTCTTCCAAATCCTGTCATACTTCTTATCATGTCCAAACCATCCCTTCTTCAAACGAAACACAACGAAGCAGGGAAACTTAACTTTGCTGTGCCGCATTTGAAAAATCCTTGCTCTAGTTTAGTATTATAACATACTTCTTTAGTTTGAAAAGACTTATAAGGCAATTTTTACACATTTTTTCTCGTTTACTCGTGTTTACTTCGTTTTGCTCCCTCTTTCCTCATTCAAGCAGTCAAAGCCTCCGAACTCGTACATAACCACCGACAAAACAGCAATCCCTGCGGTTTCGGTTCTCAGAATCCTTGGCCCCAGGCTTACAGGTTTCATTCCTGCTGATATTGCTTCATCTATCTCATCCTGAGAAAAACCTCCTTCAGGGCCGATAAAAACAGCAATACTTTTGGCACTGAAATCTTTTAATACTACTTTCAGACTTTTCTCATTTTCTTTTTCATATGGGATAATTCCAAGCTGCATTTCTTTTGCAGATTCCAATGCCTTATTAAAATCCAGGGGCAAATCCACAATCGGGATTATGCCCCTGTTAGACTGTTTTGCAGCTTCCATGGCTATTCTTTGCCATCTGTTGGTTTTTGATGCTTTATCTTTTTCAGTTCTTAAGACAACAACCGTCCTGTCTGTAATAACAGGAACGATACGCGTTACCCCAAGCTCAACACTTTTCTGTATAATCAGATCCATCTTATCCGATTTTGGAATACCCTGAAATAAAGCCACTTCTATTGGAGGCTCTGTGGTATTTTCTCTTCTATCTATTATATCTGCATATATCAGATTTGATTCAAATTTTTCGATTCTTGCAGTGAAGTCGGTGCCCATTCCGTCACATAAAGTTATAATATCATTGCACCTCAACCTCAACACATTTTTTATATGTTTAACATCGTCTCCGTCTATAATAATACTGTCGGAGAGTATATTTTCAGGCTTTACAAAGAATCTCGGCATTTAAAAACCATCGCCACCCATTCACCAGTTTCCATAGATTCTGCTAAAAAGAATCCACACTTTTGATATTCCTCAATAACTTGCTGCTTTCTTTCTTTTATTATTCCGGAAGTAATAAATAACCCGTCTGTTTTTAAATAGTCAGATACATCTTTTGCCATATCAATTATTACGTCTGCAATAATATTGGCAACAATCAGATCCGCCTTTATATCTTTTATATCTTTAATTGTCCCTTGAAAAGCATTAACTACATGATCAGTTCCGTTAATTCTGCAGTTTTCCTTTGTTACCTTTACTGCTACTTCATCAATATCAACAGCAACAATTTCCGATGCACCCAGTTTTGCGGCAACTATGGAAAGAATTCCTGTACCGCACCCAATATCCATCACAACATCATCTTTTTTAATGTATTTATCAACAAGCACCGCACACATTTTTGTGGTCTCATGCGTCCCGGTGCCAAAAGCCATTCCGGGATCCAGCTCTATTACAATATCTTTATCCCCTGCGTTAAAATCCTCCCAGGATGGCTTTACCACAATACGTTCTGAAAGATGGAAGGGCTTGTAATACTTTCTCCAGGCATTTGCCCAGTCTTCATCGTTGACCTCGCTCATGCCTGAAAAGCCTTTGCCGACATCCAGAAATTCCGATATAAAGCGGAGCTTTTCATTTATAAGATTTTTCAGATTCTCCTTGTTCACCTCGCTGTCAAAGTATGCCATTATATTTACATCAGTACCAAGAGAATCCAAAAAGTTGTCATCAGTATAATCAAGAGAATCAGGCCTGGATATTTCCCTTCTAATTTCATTCGGGTCCTGTATTACCACTCCGCCTGCTCCTATTTGCGTAAGCATTTCACTTACAGCATCACTGGCTTCAGCAGTAGTTGTTATTCTAACTTCAATCCATTTCATAATTATCCTCCGTTAAACCAAGGTGCTCCCTTCCTCATTACATTCCCAGAGCATCTTTCATCTTATCAAAAAAACCTTTGCGCTGTTCATACGCCTCATCGCCCAGCAGTTCAGCAAACGCCCTCAGTGCATTTTTCTGCTTCTCATTCAGCTTTTTAGGAACCTCAACATGTACCTTGACATACTGGTCTCCTCGTCCGCTTCCCCTCAGGAAGGGAATTCCCTTTCCTCTTAATCTGAAGACAGTACCTGTCTGAGTTCCTTCAGGAATATTGTACTTGACCTTGCCATCCAGCGTAGGTACTTCAAGTTCTGTACCAAGTGCCGCCTGGACAAATGTAATAGGTATTTCGCATACCACATCATTACCCTGTCTTTTAAATAAAGGATGAGGTCTCACTCTTATCAAAATAAACAGGTCTCCCGAAGGGCCTCCTCTTGTGCCTGCTTCTCCTTCTCCTCTGAGAGAAATTGTTTGTCCGTCATCTATTCCCGCAGGAATACGCACTTTTATATTTACCTTTTTTCTTACCTTTCCTCTGCCATTGCATGTTTGACACGGATTAGTAATTACTTTGCCCTCTCCATGGCACACATCACAAGTTTTTACATTAACAAAGTGCCCAAATGGTGTGCTCTGTTTATACTGAATCTGGCCTGTACCATTGCAGCGAGTACAGGTCGTGGGTGAAGTACCTGGTTTAGCACCTGATCCGCCGCATGTAGTACACGTCTCCATCCTGTTTACACTTATCTCCTTCTCAGTACCAAATGCAGCTTCTTCGAAGGAAACCTCCATAGAGTATTTTATATCAGCACCTTTCTGGGGACCGGTTCTGCTTCTGGATCTGCCGAAACCTGTACCACCAAAGAAAGATTCAAATATATCTCCAATCCCGCCAAAATCAAAATCTTCAAATCCGCCGCCAAAACCACCGAAACCTCCAAAGCCATTGCCATCCATACCTGCATGGCCAAACCTGTCATACTGCTCTTTTTTCTTAGGATCGCTCAATACTTCATAAGCCTCATTTATCTCTTTGAACTTTGCTTCAGCAGCTTTGTCGCCGGGATTAAGGTCAGGATGATACTTCTTTGCCAGTTTCCTGTATGCCTTTTTTATGTCTTCTTCACTTGCATTTCTGTCTAAACCTAATACTTCATAGTAATCTCTCTTATCAGCCACCCAATCAACTCCATTCTATGACAGGGATTTTCTCAAAAATACCTGCATTATTATATCACATGTAATATTCCATTTACAGTTCATCTTCGTCAGGCTTCAGTCCGCATTCTCAAGAACAGGCATAACTAAAAGCTTTCATGCTGCATTAAATAAGCCAAAGTCAATACCTGACTTTAGCTTATTATTTAAATGCAGAAATTATCCGTGTATTACAAATCAACTGCCATTTTGAGCTTATTTATTATCGTCATCAACAACTTTATAGTCAGCATCATAGACATTATCCTGCCCATTTGCTCCGGGGCCCTGAGCTCCAGGTCCTCCTGCAGCGCCACCAAAACCTGCTCCTGGATTAGGCCCTGCCTGTGCACCCGGATTCTGTTGGTATATTTTCGAAGATATCTCATAGAAAGCCTGAGTCAAGCTCTCAGTAGCTCTCTTGATAGCTTCTGTGTCAGTTCCTTTGAGAGCTTCCTTCACCTTATTGATTTCAGCTTCAATCTTGCTTTTATCTTCGCTGCTTAGTTTGTCGCCCAAGTCTTTTAAAGTCTTTTCAGATTGATAAACCATTGAATCAGCATTATTTCTGATATCAACTTCCTGCTTTTTCTTTTTGTCTTCTTCTGCATATTTTTCGGCTTCTTTTACAGCTTTCTGTATTTCTTCCTCGCTGAGATTGGTGGATGCTGTTATTGTTATCTTCTGCTCATTTCCGGTACCAAGATCCTTTGCGGATACATGAACTATACCATTAGCATCAATATCAAAAGTAACTTCGATCTGTGGAACTCCTCTTGGTGCCGGAGGTATACCTGTTAATTGGAATCTGCCCAGTGTCTTGTTGTAAGCAGCCATTTCCCTTTCACCCTGCAGCACGTGTATCTCAACACTGGTCTGTCCATCAGCCGCAGTGGAGAATATCTGGCTCTTCTTTGTCGGTATGGTTGTATTCCTTTCAATGAGCTTTGTAAATACACCGCCCAGTGTCTCTATACCAAGAGAAAGAGGAGTAACGTCAAGCAGCAGCAGATCCTTTACTTCACCTGCAAGTACTCCTGCCTGTATAGCGGCTCCTATTGCAACGCACTCGTCAGGATTTATTCCTTTGAAAGGTTCTTTGCCAAGATATTTTTTTACAGCTTCCTGAACAGCAGGAATCCTTGTAGAACCACCTACGAGAAGTATTTTATCTATCTTATCGGGTGTAAGCCCGGCATCTGCCATAGCTTGTCTTGTAGGAATCATGGTTTTTTCAACAAGGTCAGCTGTCAGCTCTTCAAACTTGGCTCTTGTAAGCGTCATATCAAGATGCTTTGGTCCGGAAGCATCTGCTGTGATAAAAGGTAGATTTATATTTGTAGTGGTAACTCCAGAGAGCTCTATCTTCGCTTTTTCAGCTGCTTCTTTAAGCCTTTGCAGCGCCATTCTGTCAGTTCTCAGGTCAATACCGTGCTCGCGTTTGAATGAATCTGCAAGGTAATCTATAATCCTCTGGTCGAAATCATCTCCACCAAGTCTGTTGTTACCGCTTGTTGCTAAAACTTCAAATACTCCGTCTCCTATTTCCAGTATTGATACGTCAAATGTACCTCCACCCAGGTCAAACACCATTATTTTCTGGTCATGCTCTTTATCAAGACCATAGGCCAGTGCAGCAGCAGTAGGCTCATTTATTATTCTTAATACTTCAAGGCCTGCTATCCTGCCTGCATCTTTTGTTGCCTGCCTCTGTGAATCGCTGAAATATGCAGGTACAGTTATTACAGCCTGAGTTACTTTCTCTCCGAGATAAGCTTCAGCATCTGCCTTTAGCTTTTGAAGTATCATAGCTGAAATTTCCTGTGGTGAGTATCTATTACCATCAATTTCTATCCTTCTGTCAGTTCCCATGTCCCTCTTTATGGACATAATTGTCCTGTCGGGATTTGTAATGGCCTGCCTTTTTGCAACATGTCCTACAAGCCTTTCACCTGTTTTTGAGAAAGCCACTACCGACGGTGTAGTTCTATTACCCTCTGCATTTGGTATTACTACAGGCTCGCCGCCTTCCATAACGGCAACACATGAGTTAGTTGTACCTAAATCTATTCCAATTACCTTTCCCATATATCGTATGCCTCCCTTTTTACAATAAAAAAGTTCTTTACACTTTCTTTATGTTTTTACTGGTATAATTTATTTAGAGTTAATTATATTTAAAGTTAATTATCTTTTTATTAATTTTTTGTTAATTATTTTAATTAAGTATTTTTATGCCATTTATTTTTAGTTATTAATATATATTTAGAGTAAAATTCAGAGTAAATGCACTTATAGTTATTTATATTATCTAATGATTAATTGGATGTAATAATTGTCAGTTCGCTACTTTAACTATGCTGTGCCTTATTACTTTATCTTTAAAGATATACCCTTTCTGAAACTCTTCAACTACTACGTTCTGTTCATATGTATCATCTTCAATATGCATTACGGCTTCATGCAAGTTAGGATCAAACCTTTTACCTACACAGTCAATTTGCTCAACTCCAAGTTTCTTCAAAGTCTCTTTTACCTGCCTGTTGATCAACTCAATACCTTCAAGCATTGATTCCTGGGAATTTTCACTTTTGCAAGCGTTTATCGCTCTTTCAATATTGTCTATAACCGGAAGAAACTCAGAAACTACATCACTTAAAGCATCGAAATATAAAGCTTCTTTTTCTCTTGCAGTCCTTTTTTTGTAGTTATCGAATTCTGCTGCCAATCTCTGAAGCATGTCTTTATACTCATCACACCGTTTTGTTTTTTCTTCAAGTGAGGCTTTCAAAGACTCAATCTCAGAGTTTTCAGATACTTCTGTTTCCTGCCCGGTTGCTTCAGAACTCTTCTGATTCTCTTGATTTTCTTGATTGTCTTGTGCCCCCTCATCTTTTATATCTACTTCTTCACTCTTGTTCACTTCAGCTGTCTCACAAGTTTCATTCACCGTTTTATCTTTATCCATTTAAGTTAATTTTCCTCCCTGCTAAATATTTTATGTAAGTGTTATGTAAGTGGCAGAGGTTTTCGAATGTACGAAATGTATCGAAAACCCTGACAGCCACCTGATGATCTTTTAATCTTCATCAACATCTCCAAGAAGTTTGTTAATCTCCTGATTCAACTTCTCCCTTATAAACTTCATGGAGGATATAACTTTCGAATACTCCATTCTGGTTGGACCTATGACACCTATCGAACCGATTGTCATACCTCCCAGACTGTAAGTTGTGGTAACAAGACTGCAGTCCTTTATCTCTTCAACTTTATTTTCAGCTCCAATTAGTACATTTATTAAACGGTCATTGGAAACGCTATCCATAATGCTGTACAAAACATATTTCTCATCCAGTACACTTAAGAATTCCTTGGCTTTTGATATATCCCTGAATTCAGGATGATTGAATATGTTTATTGCACCATCAAGATAAACTTCCGGACAATCAATTTGCTTTATACAATGCGTAACAGCGTCCAATATCGGCTTAACTACCTTGCCTGGAATGACAAGTTCCCGTTCTATTTCATTAAATATTGACTTGTCAACTTTCTCTATTGTCATATTACTAAGTTTGTCATTTAAAAAATTTGCTATTCGTGTCAAAGTATCCGGCAATATACTTTCAGAAATTTTTACAATACTGTTCCTTATAACGCCTGCGTTAGTGACAACAACAACAAGGGCTTTGCCGGTATCTATAGGTAAAGTCTGTATGGCCTTAATGACGCTCTTTTTCATTTGTGGGGTCACTGCTACGGAAGTGTAGTTCGTAAACCTGGACATAACAGAGGATGCTTGTTTTAAAAGCTGGTTTACTTCACTTATACGTACTTCCATAGCCTTTCTCAGGCTTTCTGTCTCATCTGCGCTTAGTTCCCTGACCTTCATCAACTTATCTACGTAGAATCTGTAACCCTTATCTGATGGTATCCTACCAGCTGACGTATGAGGTTGGGATAAGTACCCCATTTCTTCAAGGTCAGCCATTTCGTTTCTGATAGTAGCTGAACTTAATCCCAATTCGTGCTTCCTGGCAACGGTTCTGGAGCCTACAGGCTCTGCAGTGCTGATGTAATCGTCGATAATAGCTTGAAGTATTCTTTGTTTCCTATCATCTAATAACATCATTAAGCACCCCTTTGTTAGCACTCTAGTTTGTCGAGTGCTAATTATACATTAAAAATACCACTTGGTATTTTTTTTGTCAAGTGGTTTTAAGGATTGCATGCATATTAATTTAACTTGTTGTGCCAACATAACAAGTTTATTAGTCACACAAATTCAATAAATACCTGATTTGCCAGATCGAGACCCTTGCCGGTGAGCATTATGTTATTGCCCTTTTGTTCAATTAATCCCCTTTCAGTCAATTTCAGCAATTGCCTGCCATAAATGTCGGAAATATCACAGCCGAACTTTTTCCTGAATTCTACAGTGCTTATACCTTCAATCAGTCTGAGTCCAAGTATAATGAATTCGGATACCCTGTCCCGGAAATCTATTCTTTCAACATTTTCCAGGGGAATTATCCCGTTTGTCACTTCTTTAATATATCTGCAAATATCATAAACGTTATTATACCTTTCCCCATTGATATATGAATGAGAACCTGCACCTATTCCAATATACTCTTCAGCTTTCCAATATATTAGATTATGCTCACACTCAAAGCCAGGATATGCAAAGTTGGAAATCTCATAATGTTTCATACCCTTGCCGTTAAACTTTTCTTTTGCGTAATAGTACATTTCCCTGTCCATTTCGTCTTCTGCCTGAGATATCTTCCCCGTTTCAAGCATTTCCCAGAAAGGTGTATCCTTCTCGATTTTGAGGCTATAGCATGATACATGTTCAGGATTCAATCCGGCTACACTGTCAACAGTCTCCTTCCAATCAGCCATTGTCTGACCGGGAAGTCCGAATATCAGATCTATATTTATATTTTTAAACCCCTCATCCCTTGCTTGCCTGAAGTTGTCCAGGAATTCCTCAACAGTATGAATTCTGCCAATAAACTTGAGCATTTTGTTCTGCCACGCCTGTAGTCCAATACTAAGCCTGTTGATTCCTGCCTTCATATATGTTTCCAGTTTCTCGCGGGACAGCGTTCCGGGGTTTGCCTCCATGCTTATTTCAGTATCTTTTTTTAAAGTAAAATTGCGTTCGCAGATATGAAGCAAATCAGAGATAAAAGCTGCATCAACAAAAGAGGGGGTACCTCCTCCGATAAATATTGTCTTAACCAGGCAGTCTTCCAGCCTGCCTGCATATAACTCAATTTCCTTCTTGAGAGCATTAAAATACGGTTCTATCAGCATTTCCATTCCTGCAAAGGAATTAAAATCGCAGTAAAGACATTTTGACTTGCAAAAAGGAATGTGTATATATAGACCAAGTGTTTTACTTTCGTTGCTCCTAATTTTATTCATATCTTAACAGTCCTGCCCTTTTCCCATGGAATGTATATATATCTGAATCCTATTTCCCTGAGAATGTCTTCTACAATATCAAACCCAAAAGCAACATTTTCTGCATTATGGGCATCGCTTCCCATACTTACTTTTCTTCCCCCATATTCATAATACAGTTTTAGAAAATCGACATTCGGAAAGGTTGAAGCTATCGGTGAATTCAGCCCTGATGAATTCACCTCTATAATTTTGTCGGAGTTTGCACATGCTTTCGCAAGCTCATTGTCATATTCTTTTATTACCAGTTCGATTTTTTCATTCACGTACTCTTCTTTCAGTGACCGTCTGTATATTCCTATGTGGGCTATTATATCGAACATGCCGTTCTTCACACCCGAATACACCTCGTTATAGTACTTTTCCAGCATATCCAGTATTGCAGCATCAGTATTGAGATCTTCACGCTTCTTGCTGTTTGATACAGATATTCTGTTGATCATATGGACGGAACAAATGGTATACTCATATGAATGAAACTGCAAATGGGTTTTTATTTCTTCCTCCACTGATTTTACATAGTCTATCTCCGCCCCTGCATGGAACTCATATCCTTTGTTGCGGTATTCATTTATCTTTTCCATAAATGCATTGTAATCAAAAAAGCCATATGCTCCACACTCAGGCAAAAAATCAACATGTTCAGTAAATCCAATGCCACAAACCTTTCCTTCGTCAATTTTCCGTGAATAATCTTCAAATGTGGATACTGCATCTGGTGAAAATGTTGAATGAACATGTGTATCGTATTTCATTGTATCAATTTAGACAGGCGTACACACTGCATTAACTCCGGCAGTTTGTACGCCCGTTTGACCTCCTTTAATTATTTAATTTCTATAAACTATTTAATTCTATAAATCGTCTGACTTTTATAAATTATATAACTCTTATCAATTATCTAACTTCTGTCATGTTTCTAGATTCTGTCAAAATTCCAACTTTCATCACGTGTCTAACTTCAGGACACTCATAAAAGCTTCCTGCGGTACTTCCACGCTGCCTACCTGCCTCATGCGCTTCTTTCCCTCTTTTTGTTTCTCAAGAAGCTTTTTCTTTCTTGTTATGTCACCGCCATAGCACTTTGCAAGAACATCCTTTCTATATGCCTTAACTGTCTCTCTGGCGATAATCTTTCCGCCTATACATGCCTGTATGGGAATTTCAAACTGCTGTCTGGGTATTGCCTCCTTGAGTTTTTCGGCGATACGCCTGCCCCTTGAATATGCCTTGTCTTTGTGTACGATAAATGAAAGAGCATCCACAATCTCGCCGTTTAGCAAAATATCAAGCTTAACGAGCTCCGATCTCTTGTATCCAATAAGCTCGTAATCAAGAGATGCATAACCTTTTGTCCTTGACTTAAGAGCATCAAAGAAGTCATAGATTATTTCATTAAGGGGAAGCTCGTAAGTCAGTATTACCCTGCTTTCGTCTATATAACTCATATCCTTGAAAATTCCGCGTCTTTCCTGGGAAAGTTCCATTATGTTGCCTACAAATTCACTGGGTGTCATTATGGAAGCCTTTACTATAGGCTCCTCCATATATTCTATACTTGCTGCAGGCGGCATATTTGTAGGATTATCTATAAGCAATGTTTCCCCGTTTGATTTTACGACCTTGTAAACAACACTTGGTGCTGTAGTAACCAGGTCAAGGTCATATTCCCGCTCAAGTCTCTCTTGTATTATTTCCATGTGCAAAAGACCGAGGAAGCCGCATCGGAATCCAAAGCCAAGAGCCGCAGATGTCTCAGGCTCAAAGAGCAGCGATGCATCATTCAGCTGCAGCTTTTCCAAAGCATCTCTCAAGTCATCATATTTAGCTCCGTCCGCTGGATATACTCCGCAGAATACCATGGGGTTTACTTTTTTATACCCCGGGAGCGGTTCTTTGGCCGGATTTGATACAAGGGTTATCGTATCTCCCACCCTGGTATCCCGCACATTCTTTATACTGGCAGTGATGTATCCAACATCACCGGCAGCCAGTTCTTCACATGGCACAAGCGTACCGGGCCTGAAATATCCTACCTCGACAACCTGGAATTCCTTTCCGGTATTCATCATTCTTATTTCATCGCCAGCCCTGAGTCTGCCCTCTTTAACTCTTACATACACTATAACTCCCCTGTAGCTGTCGTAAAAAGAATCGAATATCAATGCCCTTAGAGGAGCATTTTCATCACCTTCAGGGTGCGGCAGCTTGGTCACAATTTGTTCCAGAACTTCATCAATATTGATACCGTTTTTTGCTGAAATCAGCGGTGCGTCAGATGCATCAAGGCCTATGACATCCTCTATTTCCTTTTTGACATAATCTGGCCGTGCGCTTGGGAGATCAATTTTGTTTATTACGGGGAGCAACTCAAGGTCATGTTCAAGTGCAAGATACGTATTGGCCAGTGTCTGAGCCTCTATTCCCTGAGCCGCATCCACAACAAGCACAGCACCCTCACAGGCTGCAAGGCTCCTGGATACTTCATAATTAAAGTCAACATGTCCCGGTGTATCTATCAGATTAAATATATACTCCTCTCCGTCACTTGCTTTATATGCCATTCTTACTGCCTGCGCCTTTATTGTAATTCCCCTTTCACGCTCCAAATCCATGTTATCAAGAATCTGGTCGCTCATTTCCCTTTCACTTACGACACCTGTCTTCTCAATAAGCCTGTCGGCCAGCGTGGATTTTCCGTGATCTATATGTGCTATTATACAAAAATTGCGTATTTTCTTCTGTCTTTCACTTGCCATCAACTAATTCCTCCATAACTCAAACACTATCTATGGTGGCATTTCACTACTGACCTGTTAACTGCCATGTTTCTGCTACGCTTTCATATTAATTGCCATGTTGCGGCTTTCGGGAATGAATCCCGCAAGACCGCAACAGAAGAATCAATGAAAGCAGGGCGATGGCAATTAATACTTTTTTAATGCGCCTGCCATTTGTTTGCTGCGCAAACAGGCAGTTGCGCATAATATGAAAGCTCCGCTTTCATATTAACTGCCATGTTTACCATGTCGCTACGCTTTCATATTATAGCATAACTCGTAACAAGTGAACAATAAATTAATATCCGAAAAGAAACTCCATGATTTTTTTCCTGTCCTTTTCGATATATGTTGTATCCAACCTGAGCGCATTGTTCATAAAGGCTATCTCAATATACGAATCCCCGCTTTGAATGGAAAAAATATTAATACAGTTTTCATCTTTCAACAGAGAATTTGTCGTATAATCAACAATACATATACCTGTAATAAGCACTAAAAAAAATAAAAAAATAGAAGAAAATATTTTTCTCCTATACTTTCTGGCTTCCCTGAATCTTTCCAGTCTGCTCATTTTATATCACCATTTTTATTATTCCCCGCTTTCATCTATTTAATAACTTCACTTATAGCTTTTGCAACATATTTTGTTGTTTCCAGAGCTTCTTCTATAGTATTCCCGTCTGCACCAATCTCAATAATCAAAGCGCCATTGGCCATGTGCTGGTTATACCTGTTATTGCTTATGTATATAGGCCTTGCGAGGCCTGGAGCCTCTTCGTTCAGTTTTTGCTGCAGCTTCACCGCCAGCTTTAGATTATTCTTCCAATTAGGATGTTTTAATCCTGACCCGTTTGTACCAACAACGAACATCACCTGGGCGGCATTCTTCCCGTTTATCTCTTTTGTCAGCCTCAATTTTGGCTTATCTGCAGCAAGACCATCTCTGTGAATATCAAATATTATTTTTATTGATGGATAGCTTTTTAAATAACTCTCTACGGTTTTCAGCGACTTGCTGTAATTGCCATGTACCGTACCGTTATGAATAACTTCAATACCGTATGTCTTTCCAAGATATTCAGCCAATTGGTCTCCCACTCTTACTACACTGTACTTCACATCACTGGTATAGCTGGGAGATTCCTTTTTATTCTTACCCAGCTCTGATGCATTTCTGACATACCCTTCCGAAGTGTGGGTGTGGTATATTAATATCTTGGGTCCTTTTCTGTCAAATTTTATATTTAAAGGTTCCTTAAGCATTGCATCTATGTCGGATTTTTCAATCTTTATATCAGATTGGTTCTGAATAGTGACTTCTCCGGCAGAAATGGATTTTTTATCCGAGAAGTCCTTTTGTTCATCCGCTTCATCGAAAAAAATGCTGCTTGCTACGCCGTCAGATATGATGTTATCTTCCTGTCTCGGAGTTGTGTCAGTTTCATCCGGCTGCAGCTGCTTGTCTTCCTTGTCCGTTTTATTATTGTCCGCAACATCGAATTCCTTTCCTTTTTCTTCATAACCTTGTGCCAGCAATAACTGGTATTCGTTATAATAATACCTGTTAAACAGTGAAGACTGCGCATTTAAAATAGTAATTGGTGTTCCCAGGTCAAAATCGAATATGTTTCTTATTAACCTGCCAATTTCACTGGAAAGTGATACGTTTATGTTTCCACTGTTATATATCGTATCAATAATTGGAAAGGTTGTGTTCAGTGTGTCCTTAAAGGTCTGCGAATCAATACTTTCAACTATTCCACTGTCAATACTGAAAATCAAATCTCCTGCAGCCATTCCTGTATATACCGCAGCAACGGCAAAAATAATGAAAATGGGTATGGAAATTATTTTCCGGATTCTTTCCCTTTTCTTTTTCTCTGCGTATCTACGAGTCATTTTTTCCCCCGCCTTTAGGCTATTGTAATATCAAAACAACTAATAAACTTGTACTCTAATAAGTATTCAAACCGGAGTAATATTATGACAATCAAAAAATCCACAGTTTGAAATATAAAGTGTTATGATACTTAAGGAGATGAGACTTAATGATGGTGAGTTAAATATAACAATCAACGGGAAATAATAGAAAATTCAAATATATTATTATGATATGAAATTTAGATTATTGCAGTCCAGGCCGGCATCGTGCTCCTCATTGTAATAGTTTTTCATTTGTACACCGTTTACAACCACAAATCCTGAGTTTAAAGTCATTTCTTCCGGCAAATACCCAAAACCTTGATAGCCATACATCCGTCATCAAATTTTACAGACCTATTTCCCCCGCCTGCTTGTACTTAATCAAGACGCCCTCTTATTTTTTCACTTTTGTTTTTATTATCTTTTACTTACTTACAATAGCAATTCTTCAGGTATCTCTGTTAAAACCTCCAGTATCAATGACTTTATCTTATTCATGTTTTCTTCATTTTTGGCCTCGATTCTTATTGTGATGCCCTCTTCTGTAACTGATTTTCTCACAAGCAGCCAGCCATATGGGAAATCAACTCTGACACCGTCCATAAGGGAAATTTTATATTTTTTTGTCATAAGGGCAGAACACACGTATATCAGGAGTTATAAGTGTGCTGGGTATCCTGTTAATAATGTCGGAAAGCTTCTCTCCTGATTTGGCCAAAATCTGCGCCATTCTGAGTGCCGCATAGATACCGTCATCATAGCCTAATTCCCGGAAGAAAAAGTGACCACTGATCTCACCTGCAAGAGCAGAATTTTTCTCTAAAAATGTCTTTTTTATAAAAGCATGTCCGCTGCGCTCAAGTATTGGTTCTCCTCCCAGTTCGAGTACAGTATCTGTTACAACTGAAGAGGATTTTATATCATATACAACCGATGAAGGAGCTTCTTTCAGGTATTCCCTGATAAATACGGCAAAGCTGCGTTCACTGTTTATCGCTCTTCCCCTATCGTCAACAAATTATCGTTGCCCAGCTTCCCACGTGTACAGCACCTGCCGCAAGCGCAGATGCATATCCGTCTGTTGCGCCTGCCATGACACATGTAGCAGTAGACAGGCCCAATTCTTCAACTGCTTCCTTAGATACTTTGCCAATAAATTATCCCGGCGCAACAATATTGGGAAGCATTGTGCGTTCAATCCCCAATTGCTCCACGTACTCAGGCCAACAGTCATCTATTAGATCATAGCCGGTCTTTAGGGAAAATGTCCCCCAAATTATTTCTCTTGAATTGTTTTAATTTTATGTGTATAATTGTTGCCATACTACACTATTTGTCCAACAAAAACAAATAGTGAGAAAATCTGAATGAAATAGGTGATACCCATTACAACGCAAATTATTATTCTAATTGCCACTCTTGCTGCTTTTGCAGTTTTCGGCCTCATGTTCACATGGTCGGTTAAAAAGCATGACGCAAGACAGAAAAATCAGAAAAAGCCTCGAAAATACAGATAAAAAGGAACTGGTGAAACTGGTTCCTTTTTATCTGTTTTTATATATTTCACTGCTTGTTTCACTGAGCTGTCCCTACTTCTTTTTTCATTGACATGGCTGTATCTTTTACATCTTTGACCGCTTTAATGACTCCCTCCCCCATGTTTTTAAAGGCTGTAGAAAGCATGAGTTTTATCCTGTTCAACTGGTTCACTTCACTGGCGCCGGGGTCATAATCCACAGCAACGATATTAGCCTGAGGGAATAATCTCTTGAGCTCCTTAATCATACCCTTTCCGGTCACGTGATTAGGCAGGCATGCAAAGGGCTGCATACAAACTATATTATTTATGCCGGCTTTTAACAATTCTATCATCTCAGCCGTCAGAAGCCACCCTTCTCCCGTATGATTGCCTATTGAAAGAATTCTGGATGCCCATGCGGCAAGGTTCCTGATGCTGGGTGGAGCTTCAAAGCGTTTACTTCTTTTCAGGGCCTTTTTCATCTCATGCCTGTAATATTCTATTCCCTTTATGGCAGCGTTGTTTACAACTGCTGTCGACAGTTTTCCGTCCAGATATTTATATTTGAAATTTGCATTATAAGCACAATAAAGAATAAATCCTGTAAGATCCGGAACTACTGCCTCCGCACCTTCGCCTTCAATTATTGATACAATATCATTATTGGCAGTAGGGTGATATTTGACCAATATCTCTCCTACAAGACCTACTCTGGGCTTAATCTCATTTGTTAATTCAATGTTATCAAAATCCTTAACTATCTCATTTATATTTTTTCTGAACGTACTGTGCTTTCCGTCAATTACTGATTCTTTGCATCTTTTTACCCATTTTTCATAAAGAGTATTGGCTGATCCCACAATTCTCTCATAGGGCCTCACCCTGTAAAGTACCTTCATCAGCAGATCACCGTATATAAGTCCCATCAAGCTTTTATTGACCAGCTCAGGCGTTATTGCAAACCCCGGGTTTTTTTCCAACCCAAGTGTATTAAGGGATATTACAGGTACTTTATGAAATCCTGCATCTTTCAGTGCTTTTCTCAGAAAACCTATATAATTGGTAGCCCTGCATCCTCCGCCTGTCTGGGTAATAATCAGGGAGGTATTTTCAGGGTCGTATTTCCCTGACTTCAGCGCTTCAATCATCTGCCCCACAACAATTATTGAAGGATAGCAGGCGTCATTGTTAACATATTTCAACCCTTCATTTACCGCTTCTGCATCAACTGAAGGCAATATCTCAACATTGTACCCGGCTGCTCTAAAAGCCGCCTCCAGGAACTGGAAATGTATAGGAGACATCTGAGGAGAAAGAATGGTATGATTTTTTCTCATTTCTTTCGTAAAGACAATCCTCTTAATGCTGGAACTGCCTTTTTGAAGAGCATATCCCCTTTTCTCTCTCTCATCCACAGCAGCTTTCAGTGAGCGGATTCTTATGCGTGCCGCCCCCAGGTTTTTGCCTTCATCAATCTTTATCAAAGTATAGATTTTCCCGCTTGACTCCAGTATTTCTTCCACCTGGTCAGTAGTAACCGCATCAAGGCCGCAACCAAAGGAAGTAAGCTGCACAAGCTCTAGGTCCTTACGCGTTTTTACAAAGCTTGCTGCTTTATAAAGCCTTGTGTGATACATCCATTGGTCTACTACCCTTAAGGGCCTTTCTACCTCTCCCAGATGCGATATGGAATCTTCGGTAAGCACGGCCATACCATTGCTTGTTATAATGCCAGGTATGCCGTGGTTTATTTCGGGATCAATGTGATAAGGCCGTCCTGCCAGGACAATTCCCTTTTTGCCTGTCCTTTCGAGATACTTAAGAACTTCCTCGCCTTTTTGCCTTATATCCTTTTTAAATTTTTCATCCTCCGCCCATGCAGCTTCAGCCGCTTCTGAAATTTCCTCCATTGATATGTCAAACTCTCTTAATTCACTGAATAACCTTTTCTTTAACTTTTGTTTATTGTTGTACGGCAAAAAGGGATTCATAAATTTGATACCATTTTCCCTGAGTACATCCATATTATTTTTTATAACTTCAGAATATGAAGTAACTATAGGACAATTATAATTGTTGTTGGCTCCCTCATCTTCTTTCCTTTCATAGGGAACACATGGATAGAATATGAACTTTATACCTTTTCTTACAAGACTCATAACATGCCCGTGCACAAGCTTTGCCGGATAGCACACAGACTCTGAAGATATGGTCTCCATTCCCATCTGATATATTTTATCTGATGACCTTGGTGAAAGTTCTACTCTGAATCCTAAATGAGTAAAAAACGTAAACCAAAAAGGATAGTTTTCATATATGTTAAGCACTCTTGGTATGCCTACAGTACCTCTTTTCGCCTCCTTTTCCGGCAGAGGCCTGTAAGCAAAAAGCCTTTTATATTTATAATCAAAGAGGTTGGGAATTTCTTCTCTTGTATTTTCAATTCCTGCTCCTCTGTCACACCTGTTTCCCGATATAAATTCCCTTCCGTCATTAAATTTGTTCACCGTAAGCTGGCAATTGTTTGCGCAGAGACCGCACCTTTTCATTGTTACCTGGGCATCAAAGTTCTTTATTTCTTCGGGCTTCATCAGAGAGCTTTTGTGTCCTTCAACATACCTTTCGCGGGAAATGATTGCAGCCCCATATGCCCCCATCAGCCCCGCAATATCAGGACGCACAACTTCCCTCTCAGATATCAGTTCGAAGCACCTTAGCACTGCATCATTAAAGAAGGTGCCTCCCTGCACAACTATCTTTTTGCCGAAATCTTCAGGATTCTTTATTTTTATGACCTTGAACAGGGCATTTTTTATAACTGAGTAAGACAGGCCCGCTGAAATATCTCCAACTGTAGCCCCTTCTTTCTGAGCTTGTTTCACTCTTGAATTCATAAATACTGTACACCTTGAACCTAAATCCACAGGGTTTTCCGCCATCAGAGCCTGATCTGCAAATTCCTTAACAGTCATGTTCAGGGAATGAGCAAAAGTTTCAATAAAAGATCCGCACCCTGAGGAGCAGGCTTCGTTCAGCATGACACTGCTGATAACTCCATTCTTTATTCTCATGGATTTCATATCCTGCCCGCCAATATCAAGAACAAACTCCACTCCCGGCAGGAAGCTGTCTGCAGCCTTATAGTGTGCCACCGTTTCAATTTCACCAATATCGACACGCAGGGCTGATTTTATTAATCCCTCTCCATAACCCGTAACAGTGGAATTTACTATTTCCGCTCCCTGAGGCAGGCGGCTGTAAACGTCCTTGAGTACTTCAACTACAGAAATTAAAGGACTGCCGGCATTGCTTCCGTAATATGAATATAAAATTGCGCCTTCTTCATCAATCAAGACAGCTTTTGTCGTAGTCGAACCGGCATCCAGGCCAAGGAAACACCTTCCATTAAAAGTTTTCAGAACTTTTGTCTTCACCCTGTTTTTACTGTGCCTTTCTCTGAAAGCCCGCAGTTCGCTTTCATCTTTAAAAAGAGGCCTTAACCGCTCAACTTCAAAGCTTTGCGCATCTTCCAATGTCTCTGCTCTTTCAATCAACTGTCTTATGGGCATTGCAGCAGCATCCATCGAAGCAGTAGCTGCCCCAATGGCTACAAAAAGCTGAGAGTTCTTAGGAAATATTACCTGATCATCTGACAATTTTAAAGTCTCAATAAATCTTTTACGAAGCTCTGAAAGATAATATAGGGGTCCTCCCAGGAATGCTACATTACCTCTTATAGGTTTCCCACATGCAAGTCCGCTGATTGTCTGATTAACTACAGACTGAAAAATGGAAGCTGCTATATCCTCTTTTGCTGCTCCTTCATTTAGCAACGGCTGAACATCGGTCTTGGCAAAAACGCCACATCTTGCAGCAATGGGGTATATTGTTTTACAACCCTTAGCCAGTTCATTAAGGCCTGCGGCATCTGTATGAAGTAGTGTAGCCATCTGGTCTATAAATGCACCTGTGCCTCCTGCACATGTGCCATTCATCCTTTGCTCTACTCCTCCCTTGAAATAGGTAATTTTGGCGTCCTCACCCCCGAGTTCTATGGAAACATCGGTTTGAGGAATAAATTTTTCAACAGCCCTGGTACCTGCTATTACTTCTTGAATAAAAGGCAGTCCAAGCCATTTTGATACAGAAATGCCCGCAGAACCTGTTACGGTAACGCAAACGTCAGCTCCCCTGAATTTGCTGTATGTTTCCTGCAAAAGAGAATATATAGTTTTCTTAATGTCCAGGTAGTGTCTCTGATATTTGCTGAAAATTAAATTACAGTCTTTATCCAGAACAGCAACCTTTGCAGTAGTAGAACCTACATCCAACCCCACATATAAAACTTTGCTCATAAGACTCACAAACAGTTTATTAACTGTTTATCCTGCCTCCCTAATAAAATAATAAAAACATAGTTAAAAAAATAGTTAAGCAATTTGCTTTTTGATATGTCTGAATAATATATCTGCTTAATATATATGCTTAATATAGCTGCATAAAAATTTCACTACCCAAAAAAATTAAAGCTGTAAATAAGCAAGTTATATTTTTACAGTACTTTTGCATTTAATTATAGCACATAAGTATATTAAAAAGTAAATCATTAATGCAAGTAGTTATCGAAATTAAAAGTCTTTATATATTCATGCTATCATGAAAAACTCCTCCTTCGGTAGACTTATTCTACCGTGGGAGGAGCCGGTCTGCTTATATTTATTGCCTGATAAATTTTGTCTGTTTTATTCTTTGCTTGTTTTATTCTTTGCTCATTTTATCATTTTTCTGTTATATTTATTTCAGTTATTCTTACTGCCTGTTATTCATATTTCCTTTTATTCTTATTTCCTGTTATTCTTGCTTCATGTCATTTTATTTCTGTCATTCAATTACAAGATCCGGGTTTTCGGCAAAGTGCTTCAGCATTACAATAGGGTCGGACTTAGAAGGATTATGTATGCAAACTCCCTTCCTGGCCGCTTTTTCTGTCACAAAGAATTCATCACTGGTCAACTGTCCGTACCTTATCAATGCAGGTGTTTCAATATCCCACACACCACACTTTCCATGCCCTTGAATCAGTATGAATCCATATGCCGCATTGTCCTTTATTGTAACTGTTTTCCCCGGCAGTACTGTGAGCCTTTTTGCACTCACTTCCCTGCATTTATAGCAAATCCATTCTTCTATATAACCTTCCTCTTTCATTTCATCCACATTCTTAACAGGCTTTGGAGCCATAAAACGGTTCTTGTAGAAATCAGGGTCAACATTGAGTTCCCAGTCCAAAACTTCAATCAGGTAATCAAAATTATTCAATTCTTCCTGTGGTGTGTCCTTCCACAAAAGAGATTCCGGAACACAGTGGCCTCCGTAGAGGACAGACTGGTACATGGCATATACATCAGATGCAAATTGAGGTTCATATGTACACAAGCTCCCCGGCGCATGAAGCACTCCGGGCGGAACATCCCAACCGGTATCAACCGACAGCTTGTAAGATCTGGACAGTTCCAGCAGTCTGTTATCACCCTTTGCAAAATTCATAAGGCACTCCTTCACTTCCTCTTTGCTTGTTCCAGGATTTAAGCCAAAGAATGTGAATGGAAACTCGCCTCCATGATTATTCAACTGCGAAGGAAAGAAATACATTTCGGGTTTTCCCTCCTGACCAACCCTTGCAGCATGCTCTGCCCGGTGATGTACATGATGAGGAAGAGGTCCCAGGTTATCGAAGAATTTTGAAAACATAGGCCACTTTTCATATTTTGACCACAACTCTTCTCCAATAACCTCCCCTTTTAACAATTCAACAGCTTCTGCCAATAAAACCTTTTCCTTTCCCTCATCATCTGCAACAATATAGCTCAATCCTTCATCAGAAGGTGTCCCCGGTCCATTATCAGCCGGAGTGGTAGAAGCAAGCCATCTTTCATCAATTCCTCCGCGCTCAGGACCTAAAATGTAATAGTCATCCGGATGCAGCTTGATTCTTCTCCCTGGTCTGCAAAAAGACCTGGGAACCCATGTTGGGGCAAACCTTAATATTCCTTCACCTTTTTCAATTGCTTTATGTATAATCATATTATTATTCATCATTATACCTCCACACCTGCAACCCGCTGGTTACTTACCACAATCCTTTGAAATAAACCACATTCTCTCTTGTAACCTGTTGCACGGGCGTTTTTACCCATTTATCAACTTTTTCGCCATTAATTAATTTAACAGCTACCTGAACGGCAGTGATCCCCTCCCAATCAGGCGGCTGGGATACAGTACTGTATATTTCTCCCCTTTTCACCGCTTCATATCCATCGATATTTCCGCTTATTGATACAACAGGAAATTCACCTGCCCTGCCGGCTTCCTTTATTGCTTCTATTGCGCCTATTGCAATATTGTCATCCTGGGCATACAGGGCATCTATTCTTTTGTGCCTGGAAAGAATCTCTCTCATGGCACTTTTTGCCTTTGCCCTTTCCCATCCTGTATATTCCCTTGCTATAATCCTTATGTTTGGATATTCCCTGATAGAATTCTCGAACCCAAGTGCTCTGTGGATGGTGGCAAAGTTTCCTTCCGCACCTTCAAGCATGACGACATTCCCACCGTTCTCACCCAGGAGTTTAATAATGGATTCAGCGGCCAGGGCAGCTTCTTCGTCCATGCTGGCACCGACAAAAGCATCAATGAGTTCATCTGCTTCAGGGTCGTTTTGTACATTTACATCAATAAGAGGTATTCCGGCTTCCTTGATCTGTCTAAATGCAGGAATTACAGCTTTGGAATCGACAGGAATTACACAAATGGCATCCACATGAAGCTTTATAAACTCCTCTATATGCTCTTTCTGCCTTTCATTACTCCACTTTGCGTCCAAAACCACCAGCTCTGCATCATGTTTAATAGCTTCAAGCCTGGCATATTCTATTAAAACCTTAAAATATAGTGCTGTGAATCCCGCTACTGAAAAGCCAATTACTTTGGAATGCTTATTATCCAAATCCGGAGCACTGATGTCTGATATACCGGGTTGCGAATTATTACACCCGGCAAGCGGCAATGTAAACAACATTACCAGCATAAACACTATTTGGGATAAAGTAACAGCTCTCTTAACCATCAGGCTTTACTTCATATATAATTGATTTAACCTATTGTGCCGGCTCCTGCTGTCGAAATGCCGGCACAACAAGTTAATTTAAATACTTTGACACATCATACTTTGTGACCAACACATAAGGTATATAAATGTTGCTTTCCACTCTTTCGCCTTTGGCTACTTTGACCGCTGTTTGTATAGCCATGGCTCCCTGGCCCTTTGCATCCTGAAATACTGTGCCGTGCATGTTTCCCTCATTGATTTGTTTTAATGCTTCAGGAATTGCATCTATACCGAACACTTTGATTTTACCCGTGAGATTAAACTTATTAATTGCTTCCAGAGCACCCAGGGCCATCTCATCATTTTGCGAGATAACTGCATCTATGTGTTTTCCTGAATTCAGGCAGTTTTCCACTATAATTCTGCCTTCACCCCGTGACCAGTTTGCAGATTGTTCATATACAACATTAATTCCAGGATTTTTATCCAGAATTTCCTTCATGCCCTTACTCCTGCCAATTTCCGCTTCATGACCCAGCGGCCCTTTTAGAATGATAACATCACCTTTTCCGCCGAGAAGCCTTGCTGCATATTCCATTTGTATCCTTCCTGATTCAACTGCATCAGACCCGACAAAAGCGACACACTTATCCTGATTTTCAACCAATGTATTTACAGTAATTATAGGTATGCCTGCTCTGTTTGCCGACTCTACGGCTGGCTTGCATCCGACCATTGAATTGGGATTGAGTATTATAACATCTACCATCTGTGCGATAAAGTTCTCTACATGGCTGACCTGTTTCTCCGTACTGTTCTGACCGTCGCTTATAATAAGCGATACACCCAGTTCTTTTGCTTTTGCTTCCATTGCATTTTTCACATCAGCAATAAATATGTTGTCAAAGGATAAAAGAGATACTCCTATTGTAATTTGTCTTTCCTGCTTTACCTGTTGATTCCTTATTATCCGTTCTTCCGATACTGCATCCTCTGTCTCGATTTTTTCAATCATTTTTGGTTTGCTGCATCCCGTCAGCACTGCAGTAGACATTATAATGAATAGTATGAATACAAATACCTTTTTTGCTTTCGGCAAACTGTATCTTCCCTTCGCAAATATATGTATAACTTTATTGTAAAATAAAATACAAAGAAATAAAACAGAAAACATTTACTTGGCTGCTATACCCTGTCAATAATCTCATTAAGCCTGGTTCTGTAATATTTAAAATCTTCCCATTCAACTTCCGGAGGTATGAAGTGGTCTCCAAAAGGTATGTATCCTCCTGTTTTAAGTACTTCCTTTACCGGCTCAAGAATCTGATCTATTCTCTTCTTGCCTTTTTGGATTTCAGATTTTGGTATGCCGCCCATTATGGCAAGTTCCGGGAACTCCTTCCTAACCTTGACCACATCCATCCCGCAGTGCACTTCAAATGGAAACATGCCTGTAGCCCCTGCCTCTATAAAGAACGGTATAATTTTCATGCAATAACCGTCTGTATCAACAAATATGAGGTCAACTCCATGGCTTTTAAGGAAACCTGTGAGCCTTTTATAGTATGGCAGCATAAATTCTCTCATTATAGCGTCTGAAAGCATGCAACCCGAACCGAAGGAGATATCTTCCCATATCTGCATATGGTCTATTTCCACCTCAGCCAGTACTTCTTCAAAAACAGCAATCCACAGGTTGGTAAATGTGTCTATAATATCGTGAACCAGCTTTGGTTCATCATAATACATAAAGAATAGCTTGTCATAACCTATCAGATGTGCCAGGGTGCCGAAAAAGCCCAACGGGTAACCCCCTAAACCCAACGGATAATCTCTGTTCTTATATTCCTTGACTTTCTGAGCCCAATTTTTAGGAAGCCTTTCTCTAATTTTATCCATATTGATTCTTTCTTCTTTAAGCTGCTCCCATGACTTCCAGTCCTTTATCGGCCACTCCCAGCCTGAAGCCATGGTTGCGCTTTTCTTCAGGAACAGTCTGACAACTCCGTCTATATCTTGATACTTAAGCATTTCATCGTCTTCTTCAAGAACTTTAGGTTCAAACATGGGATAGAAAAACAAGTTAAGGTCTACCAGCTGCTGCGTCTGATCCATTCCGAAGTAATCCCTGACATCCTGGTCCAGGGCAAATCCCTGTGTAGGCCAATACAAGCCTCCCGCCATGTGCACAAAACCGTTTGGATATTCTCCTTCAGCAACATATTTATTCTCACATGTCCACGACATAGTATATATTGACGAGGATGGGCTGGTATATTCTCTTGGAATGGGCGCTGGATTCTCTTTGGGCAATCCGCTTTTATACCACTTGTTAATTGTTTCTCCCCAGTAGCCGAATTCCCATTTCATTGTGGGTACCGACGTGTTGAAATTTTTCATAACTTCAAGAAATCTTTCCCTTGTATTCATTTTGATCCTCCTTTTTACCTTTCAATTCGTTTTTTATTGTAACTGTCAAATGCAACAACAGATATGATAATAAGCCCTTTTATAACCTTCTGTATATATGGCTGTATCCCAAGAAGGTCAAAAGAATTTGAAAGCAGCATCATAATAAAAACACCCAGCAGTGTCCTTGCGGTATTTCCTTTGCCGCCGGAAAGACTTGTTCCGCCGATAACAACACTGGCAATTACAGTTAAAGTAATATCATCCCCCTGGATCGGAGAACCTGTATTAAGCCTGGCTGCCAGTAAAATACCAACTAACGCGGAAAATAAACCTGTTAATATAAAAAGTATTGCTTTATAAAAAGCAACGTTTAATCCTGTTGCCTTTGCAACATCCAAATTACCTCCAACAGCGTAGATGTTGCGTCCAAACCTTGTATATGTCAAAATATAATGGCACACTACAAGAAGTATTACAAATATTAAAAACATAACCGGAATGCCAATCACCCTTAAATCACCAAAGTTGTTTAAAGCTTCACTCTGACTTGTTATAGGCCTGCCGTTGGCAATAGTCAATGCAAGCCCTTTTACCGTAACCATGCTGCCAAAAGTTACAATGAATGAATTAATTCCGGCTTTTGATATCAGCAAGCCATTTATACAGCCAAAGACCAATCCTGACAGCATGGCAACAACAAGCGCAGGTCCGAGGCCAATCTTGGGTTCAAGGCCGACGGCAAGAACTCCTGAAATAGATATCATGGAACCTGCAGCCAGGTCAAACTCTCCTCCAATAATTGCAAAGGTCATACCAAGACCAACAATTCCATAAACAGCAATTTGTACAGCAAGATTTCTCAAATTGTCCACACTTAAAAAATACGGTGAGGCAATGGATATGGCAATTAGCAGCAAAACAGAGCTGCTGAACACCTTCTCCTTAAGCAAAAAGTTTCCAATTTTAACGGCTTGTTTATTCATAAATTCACCCCCATCGCCAAATTACTGTTTTTTAACGTCAAGCCATACTGCCAAAACAATAACAATTCCCTTTACAATCATCTGATTAAAAGATGACAGGCCTATAAGATTCAGTATGTTGCTCAAAACACCAATGATAAATACCCCCAGAAGGGTTCTCATTACGCTTCCTTCACCG
Source organism: Clostridiaceae bacterium (assembly GCA_012840085.1). Taxonomy (GTDB): domain Bacteria; phylum Bacillota; class Clostridia; order Acetivibrionales; family DUMB01; genus DUMB01. Next base: position 29,848 of record DUMB01000085.1, on the reverse strand, counting down.
CCTGCCAGGCTGGTTCCCCCGACAATAACTGCTGCAATGGCATCCAGTTCATAACCCACGCCCGCAAGGGGAGAACCTCCAAGTGTCCTGGAACTGAGTATTATTCCTGCTATAGCCGCCGTAAAGCCTACAATGGAGTAGACTATTGCCTTATAGAAGTATACCCTGACCCCGGAAAGCCTGGCTGCCTCATAATTTCCTCCCAGTAGATGAATCTTCCTTCCGAAGCTTGTATAGCTGAGTATGAAGTGAGAAATAATTGTTATAATTAAAAAAATGAAAACCGGCGTAGGAATGAAGCCAAACAAAGTCCCCTGTCCAAGGCTGTTATAGAATTCAGATTTGCTTCCCGGCAGGACACGTGCATTTGTGTACAGCAGAGCAGCGCCTGCAAACACAAGCTGAGAACCAAGGGTAATCATAAATGCATCTCCGGAGTTCGCATTTATTTTAGAGAGTAATATACCATTCAAGCTTCCGGCTATAGCGCCTATTACAAGGGCAATAATAATAGCCCCGGCAACTCCAAAGTAATCTTGCATTCCTATTGCTACTACCGCTGAAACCGAAATGAGCGAACCAACGGACAGATCAAAGCCCCCGGTGAGCATAACAAAAGTCATTCCGCATGCCAATATGCCGTTGACAGACACCTGCCGCATTATATTGGATATATTCCTGCTGGTCATAAATACATCTGAAATTATAGATGATATTATTATCATTCCTACAAATACCAGCAACATTTTATACTTTTTCAAAAAGTCATTAATTTTCAGGTTACTCGTGTTTAACTTTTGAGTGCCAACTTCCACTTATTTTCCCCCCTATATCTTTCGCATCAACCAATTGCACAGTTCATGACCTGTTCCGGTGTTACATTCCTGGATTCGTTTTTGAATTCTCTTGTGATCCTGCCTTTATGCATGACCAGTATCCTGTCGCTTAATGCCAGAACTTCAGGTATCTCTGAGGATATCATAATAACAGCTTTTCCCATCTTTACAAGCTCATTTATTATGTGGTAGATTTCTTGCTTCGCACCTACATCTATACCTCTTGTGGGTTCATCAAGAATCAGTATGTCAGCATTTGAATAAAGCCATTTTGCAAGCACTACCTTTTGCTGGTTGCCTCCGCTCAGATTGATGCATTTTTGGTTTATGGAAGAAGTTTTAACAGACAGCCTGTCAACATATTCTTTTGCTATATTGTTTTCCTTGCTGTTCATTAAAAGACCGAATTTGACGATGTCCTTAAGATTTGTTATAGATATGTTTTCTTTCACCGTATTATTGAGAATTAAACCCTGCTGCTTTCTGTCCTCTGTCAACAACGCAATTCCATTGCGAATTGCATCAATTGGAGATTTAATTCTAACCTCTTTTCCGTTGACAAACACTTTTCCGCTGCTTATTCTGTCAGCTCCAAAAATTGCTCTCACCAGTTCTGTCCTGCCCGCACCCACAAGCCCTGCTATTCCTAACACCTCGCCTCTGTGAAGGCAGAAGCTGACATCATTCAGTACCCCTTTTCTGTTAATATTTTTGACTTCCAGTACCTTCTCACCTGAGTAGTTTTCCCTTTTCGGATATTCCTGCCCCAGGCATCTTCCTACCATGTTGCTTACAATTTCTTCTCTGCAGGTTTTGCATGTATCAAGGGTACAGATTACAACTCCGTCACGAAGTACGGTCACCCGATCGGTAATTTTGAATATTTCATCCATCTTATGTGATATGTATATTATCGTTATTTTCTTTTCCTTCAATTCCTGTATAATTCTGTACAGGTTTTCCATTTCCCTGTCTGTAAGCGTTGCCGAAGGTTCATCCATGACAATAATTTCCGCGTTATAAGACAAAGCCTTTGCAATTTCAACCATCTGCTTTTGAGAGACGCTCAAACTGCCTACAGGTGTCTTAGGGTCAATGTCACAACCGATATGAAGCATTAATTCTGCGGCATCTTTCTCTATGCTTTTCCAGTCAATTTTACCGGACTTGGTGGTTTTCAGCCTTCCAAGAAATATATTTTCCGCTACTGAAAGAGTATCCACAAGGTTGAACTCCTGGAAAATTATACTCAACCCGTTTTCCTGCGCCTTTACGGGAGATGTAATATTTCTTTTTTCGCCGTTAATCCATATTTCACCTGAATCCGCACGATATATGCCGTAAAGAATTTTCATAAGAGTGGATTTGCCTGCACCATTTTCACCACAAAGCGCATGAACTTCCCCTCTTTTTATTGACAGGCTTACATTATTGAGAGCTACAACTCCAGGAAAGCTTTTGCATATATTTTTCATTTCAAGAATAATATCATTTCCCATACAAACTCTCCTTGTACAATTCTTTTAAACTTTGTACAATTCTTTAACCTTACTGTGCATGTGTATAACACATGCACAGTAAGGTTTTACAGAATTACCATACTCCCTTGAACTGATCTACATTTTCCTTTGTAACTTCAGCTATAGGAGTCTTGATCCATTTCTCAAGTTTTTCACCATTCAACAACTTAACAGCTGCTTGTACAGCCATCATACCCTCCCAATCCGGTGGCTGTGAAACTGTACTGTACAGCTCGCCATTGCGGATAGCATCATAGCCTTCAATAGTACCGCTAATGGATACAACAGACATTTCATTGAGCCTTCCGGCTGCTTTAATTGCTTGTATGGCTCCTATAGCCATGTTGTCGTCATGAGCATATACAACATTAATATCGGGATATCTGGTAAGGAAGTCCTCCATAACACTCATTGCCTGTGACCTGTCCCATCCGGCATTCTGAGCTGTAAGAATTTTGATGTTGGGATTGTCCTTTATGGCATCCTTAAAACCGCTGGTTCTGTGAATTGCCGGGAAGGAACCGGCTGCTCCTTCAATTATTACGACATTTCCACCCTTTTCACCAAGTATGTCCTTAACGGATTTGGCTGCAATAGCAGCTTCTTCTTCCATACTTGCACCTACGAATGTAACTATAAGGTCTTCTGCTTCAGGATCATGCTGAGTATTTACAACTATAAGAGGTATGCCTGCTTCTTTTACTTTTTTCATTGAAGGGATTATTGCTTTAGAATCACACGGAACGATTTCAATTACGTCAACCTTTTGAGCTATAAGGCTTTCTACCTGGCTTGCCTGTTTCTGAGTGTCCCATTCTGCATCCAGGACCTTCAGCTCAACATTTTGTTTTTTGGCTTCTTCTTCGGCTGCTGCAACCATGGCCTTAAAATAAGGAGCTGCAAAACCAGAAATGGATAACCCTATAACAATTTTTCCATCATCGCTGCTTGCTTCATTTTGTTCCTTCTGAGTTTCCTGAGTTGTACCGGAATCTTCTTTCTGAACCGGTTCAGCTTTCTTTCCGCATGCGCCAAACAATACGGCGATCATGCATACAGCCAAAAGAATACATAAGAATTTTTTAAACATTTTGTACCCTCCTCAATAAATAAAGTATTTACAGTCTTAAGTATATTGATAAGAGGGTACAGCGTCTTTACATTGTTTTGTTATTTTTTAAGGATTTTTGGGTAAATATTTTGTTTAAATATTTTGGGGTAAATATATTTTGAGGAAAATATATTTTGGGCTTGATATTATTGTTAATAGATATTGCCTGAATAAATATTATCTTTTGTAACTCTCATTGCGGGAAGTTCAATTATCTTTGGTACATGTTGACCTTCCAATATTTTTATTGCATTTTCAATTGCTTCACTACCACCTGTAGGATAAATAAAAGTTGCATTGAGAATACCGTTTTCAACTGCTTTCAAACCTGTTTTTTTCCTGTCAGTTCCTCCGACACCTATAAATATTGCATTTATATCTTCATAGGTAGCGATCCTCCATGCCCCTATTGCCATATCATCATTGTGGGCAAATACAGCATCAACGGCAGGCTGTTTTTTATAGATTTCCATTACCCTTTCCTCAGTCTTGTCTCTGGACCAGTAACCAAGCATTACGTATTCAAGGTTTACAGCAGGGTTTTCTTTTATAGCTTCACTGAATCCTTTTCTTCTTTTCATCGAAACAGGTGAATCCGGATCCCCTAATATTTCAAGCACTGTTCCGCCTTTTTCCCCTAAAAGCTCACAGATATACTTTCCTGCTTCCCTGCCTATTTTGTAATTATCACAGTATATATTTACCGTATAGTCCTCTATCTCTGAGGAATCTTCCAAAACTATTACAGGGATGCCGTCTTTATTTATATTGCTTATTGTGCCATCCAAATATTTTCCGTTGTATGGTACCACAATCAAAACGTCGATCTTCTGCTCAAGCATATTTTCAATGTCCCTTTTCTGCTTTATTTCATCGCTTCCTGCGTCACTAAAAATCACTTTGATGTCCGGATATTTTTCAGCCTCTTTTTTTATCTCTTCATTCAGGGCAAGCTGCCAGGGACTCAGCAAATCAGGCTGAGATACCCCAATAATGTATCTTATCCCTTCTTCTTTATAATCCAAACTTCTATATATATTCAGATAAATAATGAGTGCTGCTGCAAGTATACAGGCCGCTGCAAACACCTTAAAATATTTATTTTTCCACATTAATGCCACTCCTTCTTCGATTAAGGGTGCTATTTTATCAGCTCTTTATTTCTGTATTCCGTAGGCGAAAAGCCTAAAACTTTTTTAAAGGCCGCGCAGAAATAATGCTGGCTGCTGTAACCCACTTTCTCAGCAATCTCGTATATCTTCATGTTCGGGTCACTCATCAGTTTTATTGATTCCATGATGCGGGTTTTTATGAGATAATCAATAAATGACATGCCTGTTTCCTGTTTAAACAACTTGCTAAGATGGCTTATGCTGATTTCCATTTCATCTGCTATTCTCTGCAAGCTCAGTTCGGGATCATGATAATTTTTTTCAACATATGCTTTGATCTTTTTAATTACAGGCAGACAGCAGCTGTTTTTTCTCATTGTTTTAAGTATATCCTCATATGTGCAGCTGACTCCTTCTTTTCCTTCCCGGATATACTCCTGATAAACTTCCACCCTGTGGTTAAGATACTTTTCCACGCTCTCCTGCAATGCCTGGCGGAAATTCCCCCACGCCTTCCTGTCATTCACACTGACCAGGGCTACAAGGTTTTCCCCCGCATCCCTTGCAGTAATAAAAGATTTGAATGGCTCAAGCATCTCTTCAAATATATTTTGAATTGCAAACACAAGAAGCTGCCTTTCCCATTCAATATTCGCCTTACCGGTAATCACTACTCCCCTGGTCTTTACAATTATCATACCAATATCCGGGCCTATTGATATATTATGAAAATCCAGCTGCTCGTCAATTTCTTCCACTGTAAGCATTCCATTGAGCCAGTCATTTATAAACTTCTCTTTCAGAAAGGGCATGCTTTTTTTTAATTGTGCATTAGCCCATTCATATCTTTTTTCTCTTGTAATGGCTTCCTCAAGTGTAGTCTTGGCTTTTATAACAATTCGCAGAAGTTCTTCTTCTGAAACAGGCTTTAATATATAATCGAAAACGCCAAGCTTAACAGCCTTCTGGGCATATTCGAATTCATCATAGCCTGTAACTATAATGTTAACAGAATCAGGGTTCAGCTTCTTCAGGCCGTCTATAAGTTCAAAGCCGTTGACAAAAGGCATGCAAATATCTATAAGGCAAATATCCGGTTTTTCTTTTTCTGCAATTGCCAGCGCCTCCCGTCCGTCTCGCGCAACACCTGCAACAGTCATATTCAGACTTTCCCAATCTATCGCTTCATAGAGACCCTTCCTTATCTTAGGTTCATCATCGGCAATTAAAACCTTAAACATTCTACATCACCCTTTCGGAGTTTTCATTACAGGATGCCTTATTATTACCTCGGTACCTTTCCCAGGTGCACTTTTCAAAGTTATACCGTATTCATTCCCATATGATAATCTTATCCGCTCGTTCACATTGAACAATCCATATCCGGTTCTCTTCCCGCTTAGATTCTCCAGAGTATTATTAATGGCTTCCAGTTCGTTATCCTTAATCCCTACTCCATCATCCTTTACTCTCAAAACAAGTGTGTTATCTTCAACAGAAGCTGTCACCACTATTTTGCCTGGTTCACCTTTTGCTTTTATTCCATGGTATATGGCATTTTCAACTATTGGCTGGAGAATGATCTTCTGAATATAAAGCTTATTTAAGTCGTTTTGCACTATTATCTCATACTCCAGCATTTCTTCATATCTTACTTTTTGTATAAGCAGGTAACTCTTTACATGTTCCAGTTCTTCTGACAGCGTTATTACTTCATTCCCTTTGCTAAGGGAAATCCTGAATAATTTTGTAAGGGCATTTATTACCTGTATCACATCGGTGGCACCATATTTCTTGGCCATCCAATGAATTGTGTCAAGTGTGTTATACAGGAAATGAGGTTTTATTTGGGATTGAAGTATTCTAAGTTCTGCTTCCCTCTTGCTTTTCTGCTCCTTGTATACTACTTCAATGAGATTTCTTATTTCATTGATCATTGCATTAAAACTTCTTCCCAAATGGCCTATTTCATCATTATACATTACATCAAAGCTTACCGATAAATCTCCCGATTCTGCTTTTTTCATCAGTCTTCTCAATTTGCTGATAGGCTTGGCAATGGAAGAAGAAAGTATAAATGACAGTCCAAGGGCAATCACACTAATAACTAATAAAATCACCAAGGTATAATTGCGTATGTTTACCACTTCTTTTAAAGTCTCATTCAGGGAAAAAACTCCAATAACTTTCCATTTAGTGTAAAACGATGATGTATATATGAACTGATAGTGCTGCCCTAAAATATATTTGTTGAAAACTCTCTCATCTGAAAACCACTGCCTTTTGATTCTTGGTACCACATGATTAACCGGAGCATATACCACATCACCGTTGGAATCTGCAATATACACGAAACCGCTTTTTCCCAGCTGGATATCTTTTATGATATTTTCCAATATTTTAATTCTCAGGTCTATCAATATTACACCGCTTACTTCATTGTTTGAAGGGTCTCTGACTGCTTTAGCAATAGAAAAAATTTCATCTGTACTCACTTTTTTATATTCCGTCAAATTTCTTCCGAAAGGCCTTCCCAGGATGTGAAGAACATCAGGATGATCAATACACTTTATATACCAGCCTTCATCAATAAGAGGATCATTTTCAACTTTGTACATTTCATTGCTTATAAACAGGTCATTTTTATTTACGATGGCAATGCTTTCTATATCATAGTAGTATTGGGTAAATCCGGCCAGCAGACTGCGCACATTTGATTCCACTTCATAACGTTCATCAGACGGGTCAACAATTTTCATTCTTATGAATTTCAGTACATGAGGGTTTCTTGCAATAATATCCATTATGTTTTCCATGTTCCGGATGCTGGTTTCCACACTTATATTAGCCTGACTGATAGCATGGAGGGCAGACTCATTTGCCAATTTTTCCATTGCATTTGAGAAAACAATATTTGTAAGAAAACCTATGGTTAATATAGTAAGCAGCACCAACACCATGAAATAGATAAACAATTTGTATTTAATGCTTAAATTGTTAAATACAGTTAACATTTTTCCCCCGTTTTGCTATTAGTTGCTCTTTATAATTTAACTTCAACTTTATTAAAAGCCGGCAGTATGCAAATACTGCCAGCCTTATTAATTCGGTTATGTGCCGCTTATATCTTACTCGGCAATAATACCCTTTTTCAGTATTATATTTGCATATCGGGCGGTTTCTCCGGTAGCTATAACTGCATAAGCTTTCTTTGTCCTTTCATAGAATTGAAATCTCTCAACATACTCGAAATCTGCCGCCCTTTCATCAAAACTGCGTACAATGCTTTTGTAAGTTTCCCATATAACAGGTTCATAATTGTCCCCGGGAACTTTTTCCATCAATGCAACAGGTTTATCTACGAAAGTATCCAGCGGAAAAAACTTGAGAACAGCTTCAAGAACTTCAGGCACACCATGCCCGTCGCACCGGACAAGCCTTTGGGCATGGCTGGCAGCCGGAAAATTCCCGTCTCCTATGACTATTTCGTCACCATGGCCCATCTCCATAAGTATCTTAAGCAGCTCAGGTGATAAAATTGAAGGTATTCCTTTCAACATATCCATTAATCCCTTCTTATCTTTAATTGGATTTTATTTCAATGATCATGCCGGCTCTGTCAATACCGCTTACATTTTCTAATGTGTAACTGAGTTGCCTTATTCCGGTAGTTTCAGATTTGATTTAAGATCATTAAAACATTTACATTATTATCATATATATTATTTCGATAATTCTCAGCTAAAATCCTTCCACACGCCCTCGAGAGACTCGCTTATTTTCTTGTAAATTTGATACTTCTTCCCGTATATGGCAGCATTCTCCGGGTTTGGTTCAATGCGGCATTCTATCTTAACCATTTTTTGTGCTGCTTCCTTCAAGTCCCTGTACTCCCCTGCAGCTACGGCAGCAGCCATTGCACAGCCTAATGTTCCAAGCTCCTTGGTGTCTATAATCTCAACCGGCAGTCTGAATACATCAGCAAATATCTGTGCCCATACCATAGAGTTCGCTGCGCCTCCGGCAAGCCTTACAGCCCTTGTTGACTGCCTGTTGGCAAGAAGCTTCTCCATGTGAACCATGTGGCAGAAAACTATTCCTTCCAGCACCGCTCTCGCAATATGTTCTTTAGTGTGGTGGCTGTCAAGCCCTATAAGGACTGCCTTGGCTTGAGGATTGTAATTTGAACCAAAAATATATGGGAGAAAAATGATGTTCTGTTCGTCAGGTGCTACCTTTGCGGCCATTTCATCATAATACTTGTACACATTCATACCCAGTTCCCTGGCTTTACTCTTTTCCTCTCCCATGAACATGTCCACAAACCATGAATGGTTTCCTGCAGAGGTTGGACTGCACTCCTCTATGAGGTAATAGCCGTTTATGCAGTACAGGGAATTCATCATTATGCTTTTATTTAATACAGGCTTTCTGGATATGTATTCGTTTATACTCCAGGTACCCGCTATGACTGCAATATTGTCCTCATTGGTGATATCCATAGCCACAGCACATGCGTCTATGTCAAACATGCCTCCGGCAACCATTGTACCCTCTGCAAGACCTGTCTCTTCACTTGCAGTCTTGCTTACAGTTCCACAGGGATCGGTTGACCATTTCAGAGGCGGCAACGCATCATAAAGTTCTCCAAGTCCGTACTCATCCAGCAGCTCACGGTCAAAGCACACGTCTCTTATGTTCATGAGATTTGAACCGGAATAATCGGTAATTTCGGCAAAAGCCTCTCCGGTGAGCTTAAATCGTATATAATCCTTTACTTCAAAGATCCACTTTATGTTCGATATTATCTCCGGTTTGTTGTCCTTTAACCAGCACAGCAACGAAACCGGCTGGCACGCGAGAATCTTTTGAAATGTCTTCTCAAAAACCCTGTCTGCAGTTCCGTCTTTGTTCCACTTTTCAGGATATGCCCAGGCTCGGCTGTCTGTGGACACAATTCCGTTGCAGCAAGGCTTGCCGTCCTTGCCCCACAGGTACAATCCCTTGCCGTGTCCGGTACACGCTACTCCTTTGATTTCTTCCGGTTTTATGCCTGCTTTTGCAATAGCCTCTCTGATTACCTTACAGTTGGTACTCCATAGCTCATCCATGTCACGTTCTGTAAATCCGGCCTGGGGAGTTATCATATTCTGCCCGCTGGACGCGCTTGCCACCTCCCGTCCGTCACTGCTGAAAATAACAGCCTTGCAGAGTGTACCGCCGTTATCGATACCCATATAGTAATTTGGCATTTTTTTCACCCCTTCATATAAGGATAGTAAACTACATTTACGTTACCTATAACATTCAGAAAGTTTGGATTTCAGGAATGTATTTGCAGACTTAAGCTGATCCTTCCAATCATCATTGCCCACATACCAGAATTCACCGACATACAGATTTACGCCCAGTTCACCTGCAGTCTTTATACCTTCGGCAAAATTCACATGACCTGTACCAAATGGTACTTCCCTGAACTTCCCTGGTGCCGTTTCCTTTAAGTGCAATGCAGCTATATGTCCCCTGCCTTTTCTCAGGTCCTCTGAAACCGAACTTCCATACATTAACGACGCATTGGTTATATTTCCAAGGTCGGGATACATTTGCAGATATGGTGAGTTGACTGCATTTACATACCACATGGCTTTTCCCACGGTATTCATAAGCTCAGTTTCCATAGTTTCAAAAGCCAGGATAACACCTTTTTGTGCAGCAATTTTTACACTTTGCCTGAGGTTATCAAAGAAGAGTTTCCTTGTATTGTCATTGGATGGTTTATAATACTCGTCATATCCTGCGATTTGTATTATTCTGACTCCAATGTCAACGGCAAAGTTGATAGCGTCAGACATTATCTCCATGCCCCTGTCCCGTGTTTTTTTATCCTCACTGCCAATGGGGTATTTTCTATGTCCGCTTAAGCACATGGTCAGTATTTTTGTGCAAGCCTTCCACATTTCCCGCACAACCTCCTGCCTTTTGCTGCTATCCCACTTCAGACGCTCTAGCTTCTCATCTGTCTCATCAATGCTTATCTCCATAAAATCAAAGCCTGCTTCCCTTGTTTCCCTCAGCTTTTCTCCTATGGTCAGGGTGTTGGGCATGGACTTCTCATAAAGCCCTAAACTATATGAACGCAAGTATATTTCCCCTTTCTGCTATTTCTATGAACTTCAGCAATATCTGCTATTTCTGCGATTTCTGCGAGCTTTGTTCGGTTATACTCCAGGTACTGTTTTAGGCATATCGGGATGGTTTGGGCCAAAATGCTTCAGCATAACAAGAGGCTCCCACTTGCTTACATTTGTAATAGTTACACCCTTGCGTGCCGCCTGTTCGCTTACAAAATACTCATCTGCACTCATCTGACCAAACCTTAGCATAATTGCTGCCTCTGCATCATAAACGCCAAATTTTCCATGTCCTTGTACAATTATGCAGCCATAAGCGGCTTCATCCTTCACCACTACTGTCTGTCCCGGCATAACGGTCAGTTCCTTTGCTCCTATGTAATCATTTGCGTAGACTATCCATTTCTCAACATGCTTTTCATCAGAATGCTTGCATACAACAGGGGGCCTGAAGTAGTGCTTTCTGTAGTTAGGGTCAATATTCTTCTCCCAATCCATAAGGCTTAAGATATAATCAATGTCGTATTTTTTGTCTTCCGGGCAGTTTTCAACCAGGAACTCATAGGGGTAAACTTCTCCTGCAGTGATGTTTTCATATACTGAATTCACATCACTGTTCCATTGTGGCTCGTAAGTAAGATAGGAACCTGGTGCATGCAATACTCCCGGCGGAGTATACCAGCCTGTACCCAACTCAATCCTGTAAGCACGTGAAAGCTCAGTGATGCGAATATCACGTTTCTCATAATCGACAAGTCTTGCCCGTACTTCTTCAATTGTCACATCTGGGTCAAATCCGAAATATGTATGCGGAAAATTTCCAGGATAGTTGTTGAGCTGAGGCGGGTAATAATAAGCTTCCGGCTTTCCAAGCCTTCCAACAAGTGCTGCGGCATCAAAGTCCAGGTGCAGGTGATGGAACAGGGGATCTTCATAGTCAAAGAACTTGGAATACATTGGCCAGGTACCATATTTTTGTTTCAACTCTTCACCTATTAATTCCGCTCCAAGTTCATCTACAAAATCTTTAAACAAAATTTTGTCCTCAATTTTTTCACTTACTGCAACATAACTCATTCCCTCGTCTTCTGGAGCCAGTTCTCCGTTCATTGCCGGAATTACTGATGAAAACCAGCGCTCCTTGATTGAACCACGTTTCGTTCCAAGCGCATAATAATCGTCCGGATGGAGGCGGAGACGTCGTCCTGCTTTTGAGAAACGGCGCGGTACAAAAACAGGAATCAATCTTAGTATCCCTTCATTCTTCTCAAAGGTTTCACGTATTACTTTTGTTTTACTCATGCTTGACACCCCTTCATTCTAATAAAATTTATATTTGAGCCGGTACTCCGACTTAAAAGCACTCACAAATCTATACTCAGATTCAATAGCACTCCCGAATTAGAAAAACGTTTTTCTATTTGCTAAAAAAAATAAATCTTGTTTTGACAATAACAACTTACAGACAATAAACACAAGCAATAAGGCTTATCAGCAATAAGACCGGCAACTCACCAACCATATAAATCCCAATTCTTATCGCCATGCAGGTCTGTCGACTGGCGTACAATCAGATTTACAGGCAGTTCAACAAAGTCTGCATCATCTGTGTCTCCGTTTATCCTTTTTAGCAGCAGCTGGACTGCAGTTGCACCAAGCTTGTATTTGGGAACATTTACAGTAGTAAGTGAAGGCTCTACTATAGATGCGACAAAGCTGTTATCAAAACCAACAATCTTTATATCTTCGGGAATTCTATATCCATGCTCCCTTATGGCTTTTATTGCCCCTATTGCCATCTGGTCGTTTGCGGCAAACACTCCGTCAACTTCAATCCCGCTTATCAGCAGTTGCTTCATAGCCTGATACCCGCTGGGAGGAGAAAAGTCGCCGCTGTATATCCTGGCGTTATCGATATCCAGTCCGTTTCTCAAAAGCTCTTCTTTGTAGCCACTGAGCCTGTCCTGCGACATGCATGAGCCTGATGGCCCTGTAATATGGGCAATTTTTTTGCATCCCAGTTCAATAAGATGCTGTGTTGCCATTCTTCCCCCTAAGTGGTTGTTGACAGCTATCGAGTCTATCCCAAAACCGTCTATTCTCCGCTCTAAACTGATAACGGGAATACGCTTTTTGGAGCTGCCAAGATTTGAAAGGCTTATAAAATAATCCTTGTTTTCACTATCCGCCACTGAGTCTACAATAATACCGTCTACCCAATTATTTTCAAGCATTTGAATATAGTGTCTTTCCTTTTCAAAGCTGTCATCTGTGTTGTAAAAAGTAATATTGTACCCGTTTCTGGAAGCCTCGTCCTGAATTCCTCTTAAAACCTGCGGAAAAAAGATGCGGTTAATGCTGGTAATTATAACTCCGATGGTCATGGTCTTCTTACTCTTGAGGCTTCGTGCAACAGGATCCACTTCGTAATTTAGTTCATTAATAGCATCCAGTATTTTTTGCTTTAATTTATCGCTTACATGTTTGGTGCCATTGATTACATTGGATACGGTAGAAATAGAAACTCCGGCTCTTTTTGCCACGTCTTTTATACTTGCCATTTATTCACGTCCTTGTCAAATAGTAAAAATATTAATTAGTTAAAAAAACGTTTTTCTAATAACTATTATAAATAATATATTTAGAAATTGCAATAGGCAATAAACAGACAAGGGGGACGGTTCTTCTGTCTGAGCTTTCAGACAGAAGAACCGTCCCCCTTGTCTAGAAAAACCGTCCCTCTTGTTTATAACCCTTGTCTGGTAACTGCTTATAGTATACCTATTTTATTAAAGGGGTAAAACCTTAATATAGCCTTACCTGTCACCTGGCTGATGTCAATAGTGCCAAAGCTCCTGCTGTCACGGCTGTTCATTCTGTTATCTCCCAAAACAAACAATTTACCCTCTCCAACTGTAAGAATGCTGTATTCACCCTGCGGCGTAAAGTCTCCCTTTATATAATTTTCCTCAAGAGCTTCTCCATTTACAAAAACTTTTCCATCCTTTATTTCTACCGTGTCACCTGCAACCGCTATCAATCTCTTTATAAGCTGCCTATCTCCCTGAGGTTCATGGAATACAATAATATCTCCCCGTTTCAGATTATTAATCCTGGGGCTGATTTTCTCCACAATGAGGTTGTCACCCTCATATAGGGTAGGCTGCATAGATACATCATGTACTATGGTTCTCTGAGCGACAAATGTCACTATAAGAAATCCAATGACAACAGCTATAACAATGTGTAAAATCCAGTCAAGTGTTTCCCTGACAACAGTTTTTCCCGTCATCGGTACATCTCCCTTCAAATATAAAGTAAGAGGACACTCTTTTAAGCAGGATATACTCTCCTTACATTAAGAAATGTCCTCATTTTCCTTCAGCCTTCAATATAAGGCCTCTAACTCTCAACTTCTGTCTTTATATTTATATGCAGTTCCTCAAGCTGTTTCTCATCAACATAATCAGGAGCATTTGTCATAAGGCATGAAGCATTCTGTACCTTTGGAAATGCTATAACATCCCTGATACTGCTTGCTCCGGCCATAAGCATTATCAGCCTGTCAAGGCCATATGCCATGCCACCGTGAGGCGGTGTACCATATTTAAAGGCCTCAAGCAGGAAGCCAAATCTTTCCCAGGCCTGTTCCTTGGTAAAACCTATCAGGCTGAACATTTTGGATTGCAGTTCCTGGCTGTGTATTCTTATACTTCCGCCTCCCAGCTCGACTCCATTAAGAATTATATCATACGCTTTTGCACGAACTTCACCCGGGTTAGTATCAAGCTTGGGTATATCTTCATCCATAGGCGATGTAAATGGATGGTGCATAGCAACCCAGCGCTTTTCTTCTTCATCGTATTCGAAGAGCGGAAATTCAGTTACCCACAAAAATTTGAACACTTTATTATCAAGAATGTTAAGCCTTCTGGCAATTTCAAGGCGCAGTTGGCCGAGTGATGTACATACAATATCATTCCTGTCCGCTACAAAACAAATAAGATCGCCAGGTTCAGCTTTCATTCTTTCCAGTATCGCTTTAACTTCATCTTCACTCAAAAACTTGGTTATCGGGGATTTTAAACCGTTCTCTTCCACAGCAATCCATGCCAGGCCCTTTGCCCTGTATGTCTTTACCACATCCGCAAGGCTGTCTATTTCACGCCTGCTGAATTTTGCACCGCAACCTTTGGCATTTATGGCACGTACGCTTCCACCGCTTTTTACTGCATCTGAGAACACTTTAAATCCGCAATTTTCAGCTATATCAGATAGATTAACAAGTTCAAGGCCGAATCTTATATCAGGTTTGTCCGAACCATATCTTTCCATGGCCTCTTTATATGACATTCTTACGAAGGGAGTTTCAACATCCACTCCAAGGGCTTCCTTGAACACCCTCTTGATAAATCCTTCATTTACCGTAAGAACATCATCAACATCCACAAAAGACATTTCAATGTCAATCTGGGTAAATTCAGGTTGCCTGTCAGCCCTTAAATCTTCATCCCTGAAACATTTTGCTATCTGAAAATACCTGTCATAACCTGAAACCATGAGCAACTGTTTGAAAAGCTGCGGTGATTGAGGCAGTGCATAAAACTTCC
The DNA here is from genome assembly GCA_012840085.1 of Clostridiaceae bacterium. Taxonomy (GTDB): domain Bacteria; phylum Bacillota; class Clostridia; order Acetivibrionales; family DUMB01; genus DUMB01. The sequence goes on along the minus strand of DUMB01000085.1, from coordinate 14,528 downwards.
CAGGATGAACCCTGCTGGGTACCAGGTAATCCCTTGCACCTTCAGGTGTACTTTTTGTAAGCATTGGCGTCTCGATCTCAACAAAGCCCTGCTCGTCAAAATAGTCTCTGGCAATTTTTGCTACCCTGTGTCTTAATAAAAGATTCCTCTGCATATCAGGCCTTCTGAGATCAAGATATCTGTATTTAAGCCTTATGGCTTCATTAGCATCCAGATCTTCTTCAATATATATCGGGGGTGTCTCAGCACTGTTCAAAACTCTCAATTCCTCGCCGATAACCTCTATTTCTCCGGTTTTCATTTTGGGGTTTATGTTTTCAGGTGTCCTTCCGGCTACAGTGCCAACTACGGCAATTACAAACTCACTTTTTAATGTTTCAGCCTTTTTAAAAAGTTCTTCATCTTGCTCGCTGTAAAAAGTTACCTGAAGCAGCCCGGTTCTGTCTCTTAAACTGACAAATATTACTCCGCCAAGATTTCTGCTTTTATGAACCCAGCCCATAACAGTAACTTTTTCCCCAATGTTTCGGGCACTTAATTCGGTACACATATGTGTCCTTTTTAAACCATAAATAGATTCGCTCATATTATCCTTCCTCCATTAACTATTCCTTTCTTCTTAAGCGATCCAGGATGGAATCAAGGCTTACGTCCTTTTGTTGTCCGGTTTTCATATTCTTAAGCACGGTCCTGTTGCTGTCTATCTCATCATCACCCAGTACCACCACATATTTTACTCCCAGTTTGTCAGCATGCTTCATCTGGGCTTTAAGACTTCTCCCCATCAGATCTTTTTCTGCACTTATTCCTTCACTTCTTAACCGGTACACAAGTTTGCTGGCATATCTGTCTGCCTTTTCACCTATTGTAGCCACATATATTTCTATATCTTCATCATTAGGTATTGCTATACCCTGACTTTCCATTTCAAGAAGAAGTCTTTCCATTCCAAGTGCAAAACCTATTCCCGGTGTCGGAGTACCACCGCAGGTCTCAATCAGGCCATCATACCGGCCGCCTCCGCATATGGTACCCTGAGTTCCGACGTTTTTGGAAACAAACTCAAATACAGTTTTTGTATAATAATCAAGACCCCTAACTATGTTTTTCTCAACTTTGTATTCTATTCCCAAATTATCAAGTCCTGCTTTTAAACCTTCAAAATGCTCAGTACACTCATCACACAAGTTATCAATCAATGCAGGAGCATCTTTTAAATAGCTCTTGCACTTATCTTCCTTGCAGTCCAAAATACGCAAGGGGTTTCTCTCATATCTGGTTTTGCAGTTCTCACATAAATGTTCAATAACAGGCTTAACAAATTCTTTCAGTTTTATATTGTATTCTCTCCTGCAGACAGGACATCCTATACTGTTGATATTCAGTTCTACACCCTTTATGCCCAACTTTTTAAAGAGCAGGTCCAATATACTGATAACTTCAACATCAATTGACGGACCTTTTGCACCAAATGCTTCCACCCCAAATTGGTGAAACTCTCTGTAACGGCCTTTCTGAACGTTCTCATGCCTGTAAGCAGTTATGTTGTAGTACAGCTTTATAGGCTGTGGCAAAGAAGACATTCCGTGCTCTATGTAGCTCCTGACAACTCCCGCAGTTCCTTCCGGCCTTAAGGTAATGCTTCTTCCCCCTTTGTCAAGGAAAGTATACATTTCCTTCTGCACTATATCCGTTGTGTCTCCTACGCCTCTCTGAAATAACTCTGTATGCTCAAATACGGGAATACGAATTTCTTTATAGCCAAAACTTCTGCATACATCTGCTATTATGCTTTCAATATACTGCCATTTATAGACCTCAGATGGAAGAATGTCTTTAGTCCCTTTTGGCGCTTTTGTTAACATTTTCAAACCTCCATAAACATATTAAAAAACCCCCCGTCCAACTGACATACCAGGGACGAGAGGATTAATTCCCGCTGTGTCACCCTAAAATAGGCTTATATCGCCCACTCTGGTTCAATTAAATCTGAACAGACGAGGTTACATGATACTTATATTTTAAATATGCAGGCAGCTATTGTCAATATATAAACAAATAAACTTTATCAGGGCAACGTAACTTGTTGTACATCATTTCCCGGAAATATTTGTAAAACAGGAATCCATGGTATAATCATGGTATAAAGTGGCAAACTAAAGAGGAAGGAGTAAGATTATGAGAACGAAAAGAGTGGAAAAATTCAAAAGGTACAGAAGAAAAAAAATAAGAAACTATTTCCTTTTTATATTTGTTCTGCCCAGTCTTGTGCTGGCAATAGGTTATCTGATATCTTCACTTATCATTCTGCCTGTTATGAACGGGTAAACGTTGCTTTAGCCCTTACTTGCCTGACTGTTGCAGCTTTCTGCACCGGTTCATCAACAATGTAGTTTTACGCACTGGTTAATCTGCTGTGTAATTAATCATACTGGTTAATCCGCTATATAATTAGTCAACTGTAATAAAATCTTTTATATTATTAAACCTGTTTTCTTTTATCCGGGGTACTTTCATAATGTCTTCAATAGACTTGAATTTCCCGTTTGCCTCTCTATACGCAATGATATCATTTGCTGTGGCAATTCCTATTCCCGGCAGGGTATCAAGTTCATTCACAGATGCAGTATTTATGTTGATCTTTCCTGTCTTATTGCTTGTACCTTGCCCGGCAGTATTAACTCCGGCACCTTCATCGGTAATTATGGCTACCCCCTTCCCTTCTTCACGCATTTCGCCTTCATTTTCTTCTTCATTCACTTCGTTCTTAGATTTTATACGGAGCATCATGTTTTCATTAAGGCTGTACACAAGGTTAATGTTATAGATATCTGCATCATCTGTCAGCCCTCCTGCCGCTTTGACTGCATCATCTATAAGCTGGCCTTTCTTTAAAGTTACTATTCCTGGATTTTTTACACAGCCGATGACATAGACTTTTATTTCTTCAGTTTTATTATGCTCATTGTCATTCTCACTGCTGACCTTCTCAGTATTACCTGCTTCAACTTCATCACCAGCAGTTTTTTCCGAGCTCAATTTAGAATTCTTATCTGAATTAGTATGATTGTCAGAAAAGTCTTCTATTTCTCCATCCCCATAGATGACAATATCTCCGCCTTTTGCAGTTATTGCATATACAGCCATTCCAATAAGCACTGCCAAAAAAACAGCCAATGTTATGATAACATCACTTTTTACGGTTATTTCCCTGTTCAGTATATAAAATTTCATAAATTATTCACCTGCACGATTATTAGCTTGTATTACATATTATACCATTTATTACTATTTCAAACAATACAGATATGTTCTGAAGCAGAACCTAATTTCCTTTTTTTTCAAGTCATATCTTTTCCTAAAAGTATACATTTTTGAATATTTTTCTGGTATACTTCTTATTGTGAAATTATTAAAAACAACTTGCAGTGCCGGCATTTCTATGGCAAGAGTTCATCTAAGGCAGGAGTTTAGGGCTTTAGAGCTTATAAAAATATACCTAAAACTCTCCACAATGCTATCTCATTAGCTGGCGAACAAGTTGAATCAGATATACCGTATAAATGGCAGCTTCGCGTGTTAATTTATGCAAGATTACCAGTGACAGGTTTTGGAGGTACTAATGAAAAGGTATTTTACTTTTATGATGACATTACTTGTTTTTGTATGTAATTTTATTTCAGTAAGCGCAGAAGAGCTTAACTTTAACGCACGTGCGTACATACTTGTTGATGCAAAGACCGGTCAGGTTCTTTATGAGCATAACGCCACCGAAACGAGACTGTATCCTGCAAGTACAACAAAAATTATGACAGCAATACTCGCCCTTGAACTGGGAGATCCGGATCAAATAATGACTGCAAGCAAAGAAGCAGTTTATGATATAGGAAAAGACGGCATGAATATAGGTATAATGCCCGGTGAGCAAATTCCCATGAGAAATTTGCTGGATGCAATGCTCATTAGTTCTGCAAATGAAACTGCCAATATTATTGCAGAAAATTTATGTGATACCCGTCAGGATTTCATCGATCTCATGAATGAGAAAGCCCGTGAAATTGGGGCTTTAGACACCCATTTTGAAAATCCTTGCGGTGCGCATGATGATAACCACTATACGACTGCAGCAGATATGGCAAAAATTGCGGTATATGCCATGCGCAATGAAGAATTCAGAAAAATCGTTGAAAAGAAAAGCTATCAAATGCCACCGACAAACAAACATGATGATTGGCCGGTTTTATATTCCACCAATAAGCTTTTAAGAAATTCCAAGAACGAACTCTTTCGTGTAACCGGCATAAAGACGGGATATACTGGCCCGGCCGGACAGAATCTCGTATCTTCGGCAATAAATGATGAAGGTATGGAGTTAATTGGAGTTGTCATGGGTGTAATGCAAACAACCCCGACAGAAAACTCATATACATATTCTGAAAAACTACTGGAATATGGTTTTAAAAACTTTGCTCTGCAAAAGGTTATAGACAAAAACCAGACAGTAAAATCCGTGTATGTTTCCGAAGCGGAAGACAATACAGAAATGCTGGATCTCGTCACTTCTGATGAATTGGAATGTGTGCTGCCAATAGATAAAAGCAAATGGAACATAAGCGTTAATAAAGTTATTGACCCCCAAATAGTTGCCCCTGTACAGGCAGGCCAGGTACTGGGCTACATTGAATGTACCAGAAACGGCACCCTGCTTGGCAAAGTTGATATAATAGCTTCAAAATCTATTGAAGCAGCACCTAAAAATGATATAAATGAAGAAATCAAAAAGGGCATTTCTCAAAATAATACCCTGAAAAACATCATAACAATTATACTTACATTAGTTGCTATCTTTATTATTATGAGGATTTCATTGAGAATAATATCAAGAAGAATTTATGCCTCAAAAAGATTTAAATAAGCCTTTTTTCACCCTTTATATCCTTAATGGGCTTGATATTTTGAGTAACTTCCAGAATTCCAAGGAACTCTCCCTTGTTATTTCTTACTGCAAAATATCTGATGAGTGCATAAACGTCTCCCATTTGAATCCAAAAGTCCACATGGTCTTTTCTTCCTGATCTAAGGTCATCAACCACCTGCTCCACAGCATGTATGCTTGCAGGTGGATGACAGTTTTGTACTGTCCTTCCTATAACCGCTTTTGTCCTTGCAAAAATCCTTTCCTTACCCTGGGAGAAATATTTAACTATGCCATCCTTGTCCACGAAGGTTATATCAAAGGGCAAAGTATTTAGCATGCACTCAATTTCCTTATAAGTCAATGTACCGGTCTCAAATTTGACATACCCTTCCTCGACTTTCTCCAGGCCTTCTTTCTCCATTTTCTGTTCAATGTTTACTCTTTCAGGTTTCCATGTTTCTTGAGGCATCGTCAGGCAATAACCTATTTCGTCACTTTCCCGGGCGATCTTAAGCCATTCATCCTCCGACAATGATTCTATAGCCATAGGGAATAATATGTTTTCTTCTTTAAAAATCATTTCCAATACTCTATTTACTGCATCTTCAATCTTATCGGCAACATTTTCACGGTCTCCCTTGTAGTCGGACAGCTGCGATATTACTTCTTTTATGCCGGCTCTTATTTCATCATCCACTCCCCACATTACTTTTGGAGGAGCCATTATTCCATATTTCTCCAGGTAAGGAAACAGAAGATTTTCTTTCCTGCTGTAATGTTTTCTTACTTCTAACAGAAGGTTAAAATCCTCAAGTAAGTTTTTAACTATATCTCCGTTGTCATTATTTTTGAATTCGGCAAGATGAGGCTTTATTCTCTCGTTTATAAGCTTTTCAATTTCCCTGTTCTCCATCTTAAAGGTGTGAAGCGGGTGTCCCGGAATTTCAGAAGGATCCTTGGTACTGTGAATTTCCTCAATGGAGCCTTTAAATACAGCTGCGTGTACATCGCAAAGTTTTTGAACATGTTCCAGCGGCATCCCCTCCATTATAAGAGCGTTCTCCATTTCCGATATCTCACTTGGAGATATTCCCTTAATAAGCTTTTCGAACCTGGGTTTTACCTCCTCCACGCTTTTGCCGTTATGGAGCTCCATTATCAACTCTTTTAATACTTTCTGCCTGTACTCCCTATTGTTAATGACCTCGCTCATAAAAAACCTCCTGTTCTTATAGTATTTTTCCGAACTTTTCTTACAATACTATATATACCCTTTTTTAGGCTTGTACAACGTCTTACTGTATAATTTGCCATAAATCCCAAAAATATTCGGGATAATCAACTTTTTTCTTCCGCAGATATCCAAAGCTTTAGTATCTCAGCCAGCACAAGCCTGTTAACCTTCAGACTGTATTCTCTCTCTTCCAGTTTAAATATTCTTTTGTCTATTACTTCTATTAGAATATCTGTGTCTATATTTCTGACTTCCTTACCCAAAAGATTCCTGTATTTATTCTTTATATGCTTTTCTATTGTCATTCGGTCTATTTCATCTCCATCATATTCAAGTACTATTTCTATATCTTTCAGAACAAAACGGCTTTTATTTATTGATTCCTTAAGCTTCTCGAGCTGAACATCCCTGTCCTCCAGACTTATTTCAAGTTCCCGTATCCTGGCATGATAGCTGTCAATTCTGTAGCTTGCAAGAGTGCCCACAGCTGCCGCACCGGTAAGAAATCCGGTTATGAACCCTGTTATCAGAAATATAGCCAGTGCTGAACGCCTTTTTATTTTGTCCACATCTCCCCACACCTTGTAATAAGTTTAATAAAATTGAAGCCTACATTTGCTCCTATTACTGCAACAACCACATATATTGCCTGTTTTATTATTGACTTGATCTCTCCCTTAAAGATTCCCTTTTCAATTACTTCAAAAGATGAAAATGTACCACCAAGGGCAACAGCGACAGCCCAAATTTTAATTGAACTGGCTATATCCAGCATTGTTTTCAGAGGGGGATGATCGTTTATCAAGGCTGCTATCCCCGCAAAAATACTTGCACCGGTTATTACACCAAAAGCTATAAGAAAGTTGTATATTGTATTGTTCAAGAATTCATTCATTTAATCACCAGCCGTTGATTAGCCATAATACAATTAAATTTATGAAAATGTTGTCATAAATATTACGTCATTGCAAATTTTTTATTGCATTACCAGGAATTAAGACATATAATACTTATGTAAAATCAAAATTCTGATCTTATTGGAGGTGGTAGAATGGACGCTGGCCCTGGTAGTCATAAGGGTTATTATAATAATTTATATAATACAGGGATAGCTGTGTTCTGCCGCCTAAGTGTCATCCTGTATGGCTGATCCTTATTGTATGGTATAGCTGTATTCCATGGTATAACTGTATTTCAGGGTTGATTTGTCTTACTCGGCCTATGCCCGCATTGTACGACAGATCCATCCTGCATGGTTGATTACAGTAATCTTGTACCTCTTTTACATTTTAATTTATATCTTACACATAATACAAAAAAGAGTATGGCGTCAAAAGCGGCTAGCCCTGCTATTTCCGAAAATCTACGGGGAAGGTGTCTATAAACCAAATTGGTGACAGCTTTACTGTGTGTCATTGGTTTATAACTTTTTGACGAAATATATGCTTAAAATATTCGTAAAGGAGGTTGAAGAAATTGAACCTGGAAGTAGTTATGCAATTAATCGAGCAAAAAAGATATCCTGAATTGAAGCAGGAATTGCAAAATATTCGACCGGTTGACATAGCACACATTCTTGAAGAGCTTAACGAAAGGGATACTTTATTGGTTTTCAGGCTTCTTTCAAAGGGGATTGCTGCAGATGTGTTTTCTCACCTTTCAAGCGAAAAGCAGGCTGAATTGTCTACCCTGGTTGATGAAAAGGAGCTTTCAGATATACTTGATGAGTTGTTCTTCGACGACAAAATAGACTATCTGGAAGAAATGCCTGCAAATGTGGTAAAAAAGATTTTGAAAAATACCAGCGAAATGGAGCGTAAGCTGATAAACCAGTTTCTTATGTATCCTGATTATTCAGCCGGCAGTCTTATGACCATTGAATTTGTTGATTTAAAGAAGGAAATGCTTGCAAAAGATGCCCTCGCCAGAATCAGGAAAATTGCACCGGATAAAGAAACTATCTATACATGTTATGCAATAGATGAAGAGCGCCATCTGGAAGGTACGGTGACTCTTAAGGATATTGTACTGGCCGGTGATGATGTAAAAATTGAAAATATAATGCAGAAGAATCCTATTTACGTCAAAACCCACGATGACCAGGAATATGTTGCAGACATATTTAAAAAATACGATCTTCTCGCAGTCCCGGTAGTGGATAACGAAAAAAGGCTTGTGGGTATAATCACTATTGACGACGTAGTTGATGTTATTGAACAGGAAGCAACGGAAGACTTCTATCGCATGGCAGCAGTACAACCTTCTGAAGAAAGCTATCTTGATACCGATGTGTTTACTCTTGCACGTAAACGTATCGTATGGCTGTTGGTGTTGATGATTTCTGCAACATTTACCGGTTTTATAATTGATAAATACCAGGTTGCCCTGGAATCCGTGGTAGCACTGGCATCATTTATACCTATGCTGATGAATAATGGCGGTAATGCAGGTTCTCAGGCATCAACACTGATTATCAGAGGACTTGTTCTCGGTGAAATAGACTTTAAAAATATATTTACTGTTATATGGAAAGAAGCAAGGGTGGCATTAATTGTAGGCTCGATTTTGTCACTTGTCAACTTTATGAGAGTTTATTTGATTCAGGGCTATTCACTGCAAATATCTTTAACTGTGTCAATAACTATCGTTATTACAATAATGGTAGCGGAAATAATTGGCGGTATACTGCCCATTATAGCTCAAAAGCTGAAACTTGACCCGGCAATGATGGCAAGTCCGCTTATAACTACTATAGTAGACGCAACAACCCTTGCAATTTATTTTACTCTGGCAGTATGGATTATTGGCATTACTGTTTAGATAAGCTCCCGATACACATTTAAACAGGCAACTTAAAAAGTAAATGCTTTCTCTTACATTTTAATTTTATTTTTACACATAATACAAAAGATTATAGCATTAAAAGATATTAACCCCTTATGATCTGAATCTACCATAAAGTACATATACGGTCAGAAATATTGGGGCTGTCTTTTTTGCTCTCTTTCCATTTCCTACTTTTTACAGAGAGCGTGCTTAAACTTCTTACAAGAAGTAAGCTTAAATTTATTGTAAAGGAGGTTGAAGAAATTGAACCTTGAAGTAATTATGAAATTAATTGAAGAAAAAAATTATCCCGGATTAAAACTGGAATTGCAAAATATTCGGTCGGTTGACATAGCCAGTATCCTCGAAGAGCTTAACGAAAGGGATACTTTGTTGGTTTTCAGGCTTCTTCCAAAGGACATTGCTGCGGAAGTGTTTTCTTACCTTTCTACGGAAAAGCAGGCTGAATTGTCTACCCTGGTTGATGAAAAAGAGCTTTCGGATATTCTTGATGAATTGTTCTTCGACGACAAAATAGACTATCTGGAAGAAATGCCTGCAAATGTGGTAAAAAAGATTTTGAAAAATACCAGTGAAATGGAGCGCAAGCTGATAAACCAGTTTCTTATGTATCCTGATTATTCAGCCGGCAGTCTTATGACTACTGAGTTTGTTGATTTAAAGAAGGATATGTATGTAAAAGATGCTTTTGCTAAAATCAGGAGAATTGCACCGGATAAAGAAACTATCTATACATGTTATGCAATAGACGAAGAGCGTCATCTGGAAGGTACGGTAACTCTTAAGGATATTGTACTGGCAGGTGACGATGAAAAAATTGAAAATATAATGCAAAAGGATTCTATTTACGTCAAAACCCACGATGACCAGGAATACGTTGCAGACATATTTAAAAAATACGATCTTCTTGCTGTCCCGGTAGTGGATAACGAGAAACGGCTTGTGGGGATAATCACTATTGATGACGTAGTTGACGTAATTGAAGAGGAAGCAACGGAAGACTTCTATCGCATGGCAGCAGTACAGCCTTCTGAAGAAAGCTATCTTAATACCGGTGTATTTACACTTGCACGTAAACGTATCGTGTGGTTGTTGGTGTTGATGGTTTCTTCCACCTTAACCGGTTTTATAATTCAGAAATATGAATTAGCCCTGAAATCTGTAGTTGCACTGGCAGTTTTTATACCTATGTTAATGGATACAGGCGGTAATGCAGGCTCACAGTCATCAACAGTTGTTATCAGAGGACTTGTTCTTGGTGAAATAGGTATTAAGGATATATTCAAAGTTGTGTGGAAGGAAGCAAGAATAGCTATTATAACAGGAGTTTTACTGGCTTGTGTTAATTTTATAAGAGTATATTCCCTTGAAGGCTATTCGCTTCTTATATCTCTAACTGTGTCATTGACTATTGTACTTACAATAATTGCAGCAAAGGTAGTTGGTGGTATACTGCCCATTATAGCTCAAAAGCTGAAACTTGACCCGGCGATGATGGCAAGCCCGCTTATAACTACTATAGTAGACGCCACAACCCTTACAATTTATTTCAGATTGGCAGTATGGATTATCGGAATTACTGTTTAAATAGGCTTTTGATACAGCAAAATGCAAAAAATTTTGCATAAAAAAGTAATGTATAAAAAACATTGCATAAAAACAGATACTCCATAATGGTCACAGATATGTAAAAATAAATATGGAAATTTAGACACAAATAGAAAAACAAAGTCTGGACATTAATAAAAGAACAAAGTTTAGGCATAAATAAAATAAACAAAGTTGGGTCATAAATAAAAGAACAAAGTTTAAGTTTAGTCGCATTAAAAGAACAGTGGAGAATTAATATTCGCCACTGTTTATATTTTGTTTATGTATTATTCCTTAATTACACCTTTCTTTAGAATTATATTTGCATAAAGTGCCGATTCACCTGTAGCAACTATAGCATAAGCCTTTTTTGCCCTCTCATAGAATTCAAATCTTTCCAAATACTCTATCTTATGCTCTCCTTCATACTTTTTCATAATTTCCTTGTATTTATCCCATATGGGAGGTTTTACTTCCTGCGGTGCATCCATAAGTGAAACCGGGCATTCTACAAATGTATCAAGGGGATAAAACTTTAATATTGCTTCCAGCAATTCCGGTACACCGTGTCCGTCACATCTTACAAGCCTCTGAGCATAGTTTGCTGATGGGAAATTGCCATCGCCAATAACCAGTTCATCGCCATGACCCATTTCCATTAAGATTTTAAGTAGCTCGGGAGACAAAATACTTGGAATTCCTTTTAGCACATAAACCACTCCTCTTATTAATTTTGCTGGTTAACTTTTTGTGCCATACCAAAGCAAGCACAGCTGCTATAGGAAACTAGCACAATAAGCTAATCTGTAACTTCACATAATACACAACAATTATTATAATACAAAACAATTATAATATAACAAAATTTCGAAATATTGTCATCACAGTACCTTAGCCAGAAATTCCTTCGTCCTTGGATGCTTTGGATTATTAAAAAGCTCTGCAGGTTTAGCTTCTTCAAGTATCTTTCCATCATCCATAAACAGCACCCTGCTGCCTACCTCTCTTGCAAATCCCATTTCATGTGTTACAACTACCATTGTCATTCCATCATCAGCAAGCTCTTTCATAACATCAAGCACCTCTCCGACCATTTCAGGGTCAAGAGCCGAAGTTGGCTCATCAAAAAGCATTACATCAGGTGACATGGCCAATGCCCTTACTATGGCTATTCTCTGTTTCTGGCCGCCTGACAGCTGTGACGGATAACTTGTTGCCTTATCCTCAAGGCCAATTCTTCTGAGAAGGTTCAGTGCCTTTTCCTCAGCCTCTTCTTTTGATAAGTTTTTTAATTTCATAGGCGCCAAAGTTATATTTCCCATTACAGTAAGATGTGGGAAAAGATTAAACTGCTGGAATACCATTCCCATCTTCTGGCGATATAAATTTATATTATTTTCCTTGCTGGTTATGTTAATTCCTTCGAAAATAATCTCACCTTCAGTGGGCTGTTCAAGGAGATTAAGGCATCTGAGGAATGTACTCTTACCAGATCCGCTGGGACCTATTACAACGACAACCTCACCTTTCTGAATAGATGCATCTATTCCTTTGAGCACATGTAATTTACCAAAATGCTTATGTAATCCTCTTACTTCAATCATCTGACCTCATCCTCCTTTCAGCCTTGCCCAATAATTTAGACAGTGTAAATGTCAGTATAAAGTAAATCAGTGCAGCAACCATTAGCGGCTCCATTGGCTTGTATAGTGCTCCCCTTACCACATTGGTGTTAAACATAAGATCTGCAATACCTACAATTGAAACTATGGAAGATTCCTTTATGACTACTACAAACTCATTGCCAAGGGCAGGAAGAATATTGCGTAAAGCCTGTGGAAGAATAATATAACGCATAGCCATTGAGTGGGTGAGCCCAAGAGAGCGTGCAGCTTCCATCTGACCCCTGTCAATTGCCTGTATTCCTGCACGTATAATCTCAGCTACATATGCTCCGCTGTTTATTGATAGAGCCATAACACCAGGAATAAACCTTGACATATCCATACCCAAAATTGTAACGTCAGGAACCGGCAGCGGAATTCCATAATAAATAATAAACAACTGAACCATTAACGGAGTACCTCTAATAAATTCCACATAGGCAGTTGCAATAAAACTTAGAACTTTGTTCCTGGAAATTTTCATTAATGCAATGAAAGTTCCTATAATTACTCCCAAAAATACTGTAAAAAGTGCTAATATTACCGTATTTGCAGTTCCTGTAAAAAAGTAAACATAATATCCCCGAAGAAAACTAAAATCCAATATTCTTCCCCCCAATTATGAAAATATGACAAGTTAGATTGAATAAAATTACACACTATTGCCCGTATTATTATGCATCAATATACCTACTTAATTATATACGTGAATTCTGCTTATGTAAATAACAAAGAATGAGAAACTTACACCAAAACACTTCGCATGCAGTTACTGCCAATGCCTAAGCCTATTGCCATACATGTCATTTGTATTATCTTACTGTGCCGGCATTTCGGCAGCAGGAGTTCCAAGCTTAAAAGTCAATAAAGACTAGCTCTAGAGCTCTCCACAATGCTATCTCATTATCCGGCATAATAAGTTATTTTACCTATTAAAGAATGGAAATTAATATACAACAAAAAGGGGCTGAGCTATTAAAGCCCAACCCGCTTTATTCACAAATATTGTCCAAGCTTCATCGGTTCTGCTGTATACGTAATTACAGAATTTACTTCCAGTCACTGTAACTCTGCAATTAATTTTCGACTACATTCATTTCGTTTGCTTCTGCAACGAATCTGTCTATAGAACCATCTTCCTGAAGTCGCTTAAGAGTGTTATTCATCAGTTCAACCAATTCCGGGTTGCCTTTCTTTACAGCTATAGCGGACCCACCTGTATCATCCTGAACCTTAATATCGGAAATAGCCAATTTGCCATTGTTGGCTACATATCCCTTAGCTACGGGCAGCTCAACAACTATAGCTTCTACCTTCTTATTGAGAAGTTCCATTACGAGATCAGGAATTTTTGTAAGGGAAACAAGCTGTGACTCTGGCATCTGTTCCTTTACGATTCCCTCTTGTATAGTGGTTGATTGTGCTCCAACCTTCTTACCTTTCAGGTCTTCAATTGTCTTATATTTGTCTTTGTCTTCAGCTCTTACCATTACACCCTGCTGAGCAGTGTAATATATGTCTGTAAAGTCTACTGACTTTTTCCTTTCTTCATTAGGAGTCATACCTGCAATTACAAAGTCAACCTTGTCAGAGTTGAGAGCCTGAAGCAGTCCGTCAAAGCTCATGTCCTGTATTTCCAATTCAACGCCGAGGTCTTTTGCTATTTCTTTCGCTATTTCAATATCGAAACCTACGATTGTATCTTTTCCGTCTATAATTGTATGGAATTCATATGGTGCATAGTCAGCACTTGTTCCAACTATAATCTTTCCTGCTTTTCTCACTCTTGACAATGTATCATTTGCTTCTTCACTTGATTGTGACTCACTGCTGGAATCGCTGTCTGATGTATTTTCAGAAGTGTTTTTATCAGTATCTGCTGTATTGTTCTGGGTATCATTATTTTGACTTCCACTTTTATTTGTTTTAGCTCCACAAGCTGCCAAAGTAAACATTATACAAATGACAAGTACCAATGAGGCAAACTTCAATAAATTCTTACCTTTCATATTTCTTCCCCCTAATTATACTTACTAAATTATACTTATAACTTATATGTGCATAACAATACAATATATTTTACATAATATGCAGTTAAAATACAAGTCCTTTTTATTATTATTCATACATTTACAAGTTTATACTTTAAATAATCGAGTAGGAGGTAGGTGATTAATTCACCTACCGACCTCTCACACCACCTAGCCTACGGTCCCGTACTAGGCGGTTCCCAAGTTTACGCCGTTACGGTTTTGTAGTAATCCCAGAAAAATGT
>DUMB01000084.1 GCA_012840085.1 Clostridiaceae bacterium | reverse complement strand
TTATAAACATCTTCAAGCTTATGCCATCCGTCTTTGATGATAACATCATACATATTCGAAGCATCTACTGCGACAGGTGTCAAAAGAACTGAAGGAACATCAATTTTGCCGTTGTTGGTCTTCTGATTAGCATCTGCTATGCTTTTTCCTTTTGCTAAAGCAACTGCCATCTCTGCTGCTTTTGTGGCTATAGCCTTAATGGGTTTGTAAACTGTTACAGTCTGTGTTCCTTCCACAACCCTCTGGCAAGCTGCAAGATCCGCATCCTGCCCGGAAACGCCAACCTTGCCTGCAAGTTTCTGCTCTGCAAGAGCCTGAATTGCTGCGCCTGCACAGCCGTCATTTGAAGTCACGACCGCTATAACATCGTTATTGTTTGCTGTCAATGCATTCTCAACATGGTTCAATGCTACTTCGGGTTTCCATCCGTCTGCCCACTGGTCTGCAACTATCTTTATGTCACCTCTGTCTATGTATGGCTGCAATATGTTCATTTGACCTTGTCTTACAAGTTTGGCGTTGTTGTCGGTAGGTGAACCGCCTATCAGCACATAATTTCCCTTAGGATACTTTTTAACAATAGCTTCCGCCTGAATTTCTCCTACCTTGACATTGTCAAAGGATATATAATAATCCAAATCGCAGTTGTTTATAAGCCTGTCATAGGCAATAACCTTTACATTTTCCTTATGAGCCGCATCAACTATGGCGGCAGCAGTTCCACCATTTTGAGGAATAACAACCAGCACGTCCACTCCCTGAGTTATAAGATTTTCAGCCTGGGAGTTCTGAAGGTTTTCATCCCCGTTCGCTGACTGGACAACAACTTCTGCACCCAATTCCTCTGCTCTTGCAACAAAAAGATCTCTGTCTCTGATCCATCTCTCTTCCTGCATGGTAGCAATAGAAAAGCCTATTCTAATCTTCGAAGAAGGGTTTTTCTGAGATTTATTAAAAGTTGATGTGTTCTTATGCTGACAGTAATGATACATACAGACTGAAGGTACAACTATTAGTACGATGCATAAAAACAGCCGTACATGTGTATGTATCTTTAAACCCATTATTTATAACCCTCCCGAAACTCAACTGGAGTCAGTCCCGTTATTTTTCTGAAAACCTTACTGAAATAACTGGGATCACTATAGCCGACTGCATAGCAAACTTCCTTTGCGCTCATTTCCGAATCCATGAGCATCTTCTTTGCCGCTTCTATTCTTAAATCCGTAAGGTATTCTATAAAGTTCTTATCTCTCTCCGACTTAAAAAGCTTACTCAGATAATACGGACTAACAGCAACATATTTTGATACGTCTGCAAGATTTATATCTTTTGTATAATTTTCATTAATAAACTCGATTGCTTTGGCAATTATACTATCAGCATGCTTCTTTTTAATATTGTCTACGGTTTCTGCGATAAGCCTGATTTTACTGATGCTCCAGTTTAATATTTCCTGATGTGAGGAAAGCTTGTATAATTTTTCACGTTCATTCAGGTCAAAGGTATATAATGCACTGTCTTCATTTTCAAACTCATAAATAACCCGGGATATAACCACCATCAACTCAGAAATATAGCTTTGTAGTCTAGGTATTTCTTCCTCTGATATTACACTAAAAAACTCATTAAAAGCATCCAGCGATTCCTTAACATCGCCCGTTCTTAACTTGTCGCATAAAACTCTTTCCAAGTGAATAGGATATTTCCGCTGCTGGACATGAGCACCTTTTATATCTCCAAAGTGTACAATCCCTCCAGGTTCAACAGAGTGGCTAAGTGAAGTCAATGCTTCGTTATATGATGTCAGCAAACCGTCAATACACTCATGGTACTCACCAATCCCTATAATACATTTTACATTTGTACTTAACTGAATCTTTTTCAATAAATCCTTTGCTATGTCTATTGACCAAAGCCTTGCAGCATAAGCATCTTCTCCGGCATTCTTAGCTATGAATATATTTATCTTTCCTGAAATCATGGGACTTACAATACATGGAATCTCTTGCTCATCGAAAAAAACCTTTATTAACTCCAGGACCTTATGGTTCATGTAGTTCTTTCCCAATTCGTTTCGAATATTATCAGGATAACTGGATTTATTAAAACATGCGATCATTGAAATTCCGGCTTCAAAATTAATTCCGAGTAAGCTTGGATAGTTAATATTACGAATTTTTTCAATATCACCGAATATCAAGGCATAGGCAAATTCATTTTCAAGCATGGGAATCAGACTGTTAATCTTTTCTTCCAAATCAAGTAATCTGTCTCGTTTCTTCTTATCACTTTCAATAGCATGTATAACTTTATTTATTACATTGATTATATCTTTTCGCTTTGGCGGCTTCAGGATGTAATCGTCAACACCCAGTCGAATAGCTTCATTAGCATACTTAAAGTGGTCATATGCTGAAACTACAATAAACCTTATCTCCGGATTTTGCTGCTTAATCTCGGCAATAGCCTGTAAACCGTCAATGCCAGGCATTCTTACATCCATTATCATGATATGCGGTTTGTGTTCACAGGCAAGTTCAATTGCTTCTCTTCCCGTTTCCGCTTCTGCAATTACTTCCAGTTCCGGAAAGTGATTGCATATCATGAGTTTAAAAGCACTTCTTGTAGTTTCTTCATCATCGGAAATAATAACCTTATACATTTGACCCCTCCTTTATCATTCACTTTAATATGTTTTCTTTAAAAGGAAAGTACAGTTTTAGATCTTATGTATAATTTGTTCAATTTAATCTTATTTATAAAACTTTTTCAAATCAGAAATGCTTTATCGGAAGTATAAAATTCACATTCTTTTGCAAAGTTCATTGCTATTAACAGGGTTATTGACAGATGCCTTCTCAAAAGGAAGTGATAAAATAACCTTCGTTCCCATATTAATAGCGCTTTCTATATGAACAATGTCGTTGACACCGTAAAAAAGCTGTAATCTTTTTATAACATTCTTTATTCCTATCCCTGTGGTATGCCCTTTGATATTAGATGCTTCGTCATCTTTGTCAGACAGTATTTTTTTAACTGTTTCCTGCTCCATTCCCATTCCGGTATCTGATATTTCAATGATAACCCTGTTATTATTCTTATAAACACTGACAAAAACCTTTCCCGGTTTTTCGCATTTTTCTACTCCGTGTATAAATGCATTTTCCACAATAGGCTGCAATGTAAGGCATGGAATAGGCAATTGGAGTAAAGATTCATCCTCTATACTCAATTCAAAATTTACCCTGTTTTTATAGCGGGCTTTTTGGATAAATACATAAGTATTAAGATTCCGGACCTCATCCTGTAGTTTTACTTCCTTATCTATTTGCCTGAGATTATATCTTAGGAGGTCTGAAACGGATTCCAGCAAATCACATGTGTTATTGGCCCCTTCTAATAAAGCTGTATTCGCAATGCAGCTTAAAGTATTAAATAGAAAGTGCGGATTTATTTGTGACTGCAAAGCTCTAAGCTCGGTCTCCTTCAACAGATTGCTTATTTCAAGGTTTTCCACCTCTCTCTGCCTGAGCTTGCTTTCAATTTCAGCTTTTTCTTTGATTTCGTCTATCAACCTTTTGATATTTGATGCCATCATGTTAAAAGCGGATGCAAGAATACTTATTTCATCTTTTCCACCGGACTTGATTGTCTGAATGTCAAAGTTTCCTATTGATACGCTTTTGGCTGACCGGGTAAGCTCCAGTATGGGACGTGTAACATCTCTTGAAAAGGCAACTGCAAATATCATGGTAAGAACACCCGTACCAAGAATAAATATAATGATAATTGTTTGAACCCTGCTCATATTCTTTATCAAAGTATAGAAGATTAACTCATTTCTCGAAAGGCAGCTAAAAACAAGATACTTTATCTGTTCTTCCATATAGCCGTATATCTTTCTGCATTCATTCATGTGAATGAGTGTTTTTCCTGCATCCCTTCCTCTACTCGCCCATATAGCCTTGTCGGCTTCTTCTGCGTACGTTACCACCATCCCTTTAATATTATTAAAGGCCATATACTCATTCTCTGTAGTAAAATCCAGTGAAAAGTTCTCAATTTCCTTAGTCAGATTGTAATAATACGAATTGTATTTATCCAGAGCTTCACCAGTCTTTATGTTTATATATTCTTCAAGGTTCTGTTGTATAAGATTTATGTTGTCTGAAAGGTTGTTTAAGACAATCAAATTTCGCATTAAAACAATAAAACCATTTGTAGTGTTTAAAGAATTAATGTATACAATATAACTTACAGCAATCATTGTTGCAACAAGAAATAGAAAAAATAGAATCAGTTTTTTTCTTAAGCTGAAAAATTTTTTATCTGACACTATTATCTCACCTATTGTTCAAAAGCATTAATATTCTCCCATGAAAAAACCTTTACTCCTGTATTAATAAATTCAGAAATCTGTTTTCCATTCTTGTAATCATTCATGTTTTGGACGGCTAATTTCCCCATCAAATAAGGATCCTGAACAACTATTGTACTAATTACTTTCTTTTCAACAAGCCGTCTGATTTCAGGGTGGTCACCAAAACCAATGATTTTTATTTTACCAACCAGGTTCAAATCAACGATAGCCCTTGCTGCTCCTATTGTGCTGACTGAATTTGTACAAAACAGAATATTTACATCAGGGTCGGAGTTTATCAATAACTGCGTCTTGTCCATTGCTTCCATTGTATCTGGATTATATACATCAATGATTTTTTTAATCTCTACTTTTTCTTCGGCAAGTTTATCTATAAAACCCTGAATCATCATATTTTGCCGGCTGGATTTATTATTTTCAGCAATTATTGCAATTACAGCGTCTTCCGGCATTTCCTTCAACAACTCATTTGCAGCTTTTTCTCCTGTAGCATAATTGTTGGCACCCACATATGAAATCCTTTTACTTTTAGGTGCATCGGTATCTATAGTTATAACAGGTATATCACGTTCCACTGCTTTATCGATAATAGGCACGAGCTTGTCCTCTTCGGGAACATGCGTAATTATTCCATCAACTCTTGATGCAATGGCCAGTTCGAGGGAATCAATTTCATGCTGTATATCTACATGCTCCGAACTAATACACTGTATGGCAACTTTGAGGTCTTTAGCGGCAGCCCTTGCTCCTTCTTCAACCTTGTTCCAGAAAATATCGTTTTTTTGCTGTGTAATTATAACAAAGTGGTACTTATAGTCGTCATAATTCATTTCCTCATTGGCATGGTTTATTTCTCGTCCTGTGAAAGTAAGATACACGGCACAAACAGCTAGCAGTATAATAAAAATTATAATAGATATAACCAGCTTTTTCATGTTAATAACAACTAACCTTAATATTTTAATAGAATTACTTATTTAAGAATTCCCCAGAATTTGTATCTTATGACAAGCCCATAAAAACCTGTCTTTTTAATATTACTATAATATAACTAAATTGTCAAATAAATACCATAATTAAAGTGTCGCATTTCATAGGACAGTTGTTGGCAAATCATACCCGGCTGGATTCTGAGCCGCTTTTCGTATAGGTAATATTCTATTTCCCGTGATTTGCCTAAATATTATACAGCTTCGCATATATGCCCCCCTGTTTCATCAGCTCATCATGGGTACCTTTCTCTTCTATGCCCTTGTTTGTGAGCACAACTATCTCATCCGCATTTTTTACCGTTGAAAGCCTGTGAGCTATTACCAGCGTAGTTCTGTCCCTGGACAGTTTATCCAAAGATTCCTGAATAGCCATTTCAGTTTCGTTATCAAGGGCGGATGTGGCCTCATCAAGAATCAATATGGGAGGATTCTTCAGGAATACCCTGGCAATTGATATTCTTTGCTTTTGCCCTCCTGAAAGCTTTACACCTTTTTCCCCTATATATGTATTATATCCATCGGGCAATGACATAATAAAATCATGTATATTTGCGTTTTTGGCCGCTTCAATTACTTCTTCGTCAGTTGCATCCAAATTCCCGTACAAAATATTTTCTTTTATAGTTCCTGTAAACAGGAAAACGTCCTGCTGCACCAAACCGATATTTTTTCTTAACGACTTTAGTTTTATATCCTTTATGTTGATGCCGTCTATCAGTATTTCACCATCATCCAGTTCATAAAACCTGGGTATTAAATGGCACAGGGTGGTTTTTCCTCCTCCTGAAGGTCCTACAAGGGCTACGGTTTTTCCTGCTTCAATGGTATGGTTTATTCCTGTTAACACAGTTTTTTCGCTTTCCCCGTAACTGAAAGTAACATTTCTCAGTTCTATCCTTCCCTTTACATTTTTTAGCTCAATAGCGTTTTCGCTGTCTTTAATATCAGGTTCTATATTCATCACTTCCACAAATCTCTCAAATCCCGTCATACCCTCCTGAAACTGCTGGATGAATTGAGACAGCCTCTTTATTGGCTGTAGGAAAAACGTGACATACAATATGTATGCAAACAAATCTCCTATACTTATAATCTTCATGTAAGCAAAGTACCCGCCCAGTCCTATTACAACAAGGTTTAATATATTTGAAAAAAACTGAATTCCGGCTGTAAATTCTGCCATCGACTTGAAAGAAACTTCCCTTGCCTCTTTAAATTCGCTGTTGCCAATATCAAATTTATCTATTTCATATTCCTCATTTGTAAAGGATTTAGCCACCCTGATACCTGATATGCTGTTTTCCAGCTGTGCATTTACCTTGGCAATTTTTATTCTCTGATTTCTGAATGCCTCTTCCATCTTGTTTCTCTTGATAATTGCAAAGCACACCATGATGGGAATGAAAGCAAAAATTACTAACGTGAGCCTCCATTCTATCCTCATAAGAATAATAAAAGAACCTATAAGCATGACAAAAGAAATGAACAGGTCTTCCGGCCCGTGATGGGCAAGCTCTGTGATTTCTCTCAGGTCATTTACAATTCTGGACATTATGTGTCCGGTTTTGGTGTTATCAAAATAGCTGAAAGACAGGGACTGAATATGGGTGAATATTTCCTTTCTCATGTCAAATTCCATTCTTGTGCCCACAACATGCCCATAATAGTCCACAATATAGTTTGCTATATACCTCAATATATATAGTAAAACTAACACTCCTGTAATAACAAACAGGCTTTTGATTCTACCCTGAGGAATTATTTCGTTGATTACATTCCTGGATACTATGGGAAATACCAGGTCAAAGGCTGATATTAAAAAGGCACATATCATGTCCAAAAGAAAAAGCTTCCAATGTGGTTTATAATATGAAACAAATCTTTTTATCATTTGCATTTTATGACCTCCCCGCCGCCTTTTTTATTCTGCAATTCCTGAGTATTAATTGCACATTACCTTTCACATTTTAATTGCCATGTTGGGAATGAGCCTTCTTTCAATAATTTTATTCTTCTGATGGCAAAGAGATTTTATTTAGAATATCGCTTATTTTGTCATTAATCTTATCTATATCAACAGAATCAACGGTATTGTCCGTCATCCTGTATTTATGTTTCAGTTTTAATATCCTGTATACACTTTCATCCAGCCGTTTTTCGGGTATGGTACCATTCTGCACCGCTTTTGTCAATGCATCCAGCACCGCAATCCTGTTGTCATGCCCGTGGCAAACCAGAACAATATCACTTCCGGCATTGACAGCCCTGACAGCAGCATCACCTATATCATAATTCTCTGTAATGGCACCCATTGTTATATCGTCTGTAATTACCACACCGTTAAAATTCAATTCTCTTCTCAAAATATCTTTAATTATAATTTTTGACAATGAAGCAGGATACTCCGGGTCTATTTTATTTATAAGAATATGTGCAACCATGACTGCATCAGCACGGTTATTTATCGCTTCAATGAACGGTACAAGTTCAAAATCATTCAGCCTGTCAATATCACTGTCAACCGTAGGCAAACCTATGTGGGAGTCCACAAATGTATCTCCATGCCCCGGAAAATGCTTGACTACAGGAATTATGCCTCCTTTCCGGATACCCTTCATGCTTTCCATGCCTAACTTGCTCACAATTTCTGCGCTTGAGCCATAGGACCTGTCACCTATTACTGGATTTTTAGGGTTGCTGTCAATATCCAGGACAGGTGCAAAATTCATATTAAATCCAAATGACCTTAATTGTTCGGCAATAACGCCTCCAATTTCATAGGAAAGGTCCTCATCGTTTACTTCTCCTACCACTCTGCCAGAGGGAAGTTTTATAAGCTCTTCAGGCATTCTGTTCACTCTTCCCCCTTCTTGATCCACAGATATAAAAATAGGCACCTTCTTTTTCGAGTTGGTAACCTTCAATGAATTTATTAAATCAAGAAGCTGGTTGGCATTTTCCACATTGCGGCCAAATAAAATAAAGCCGCCGACATGATAATCTTCAATCATCGATCTTGCATTCTCATCCATTGCATATCCTTCAAGGCCAACTATAACCAACTGCCCAACTTTTTCCTCCAGGGTCATGTTACTGATTAGCTCTTTGACGGGATTAGCTGTCTCCTCAGGTTTCTGATTTCCGTTCTGAGGTCTCCGGGTTTCATTCTGAGGTTTTTGCTTCCCGTTTTTCTGCTGCTTTTCTTTATACGGTGTTTCGGTTTTTTCTGCAATATTTTCAGGACTCTTGGTGCGAATTTTGCCTGTGCAACCTGTTAATGTCAAAGTTGCACTCAGTACCAATATAGCTAAAACTAATACTGCAATTGTTGTTAAACATTTTATCATTTCGGTTTACCCCTCTTGAAACCATATTAGGTGTCATTTACAGCTGCTTCTGCCATTTGCCTGCTACGCAAACAGACAGCTGTATTCGGCTCATTCATCCAAAAGCACCTTTAACCCTCTGTAACGGTTTATCGCCGCACATATCTCAAATTTTCTGGGTAATGCCAGGTTGCCCGGATGCCCTGTATAGGGTGATATGGAATCCAGGCCGGTGCTCTCTATCCTTTTAAGCAATACATCCACAGCCTTTGAAAGCGATATTTTTTCGTCAAATATATTTTTTCTCAGGTAATCCAACATTACTGCAATGCAGTTGGTCTGGCTGTCGTCAACAAGCTGTTCCAGGCTGGACAAATCAATAACCGCTTTCCCAATAACTATATTATGCAGCCCTTTTGATTTTATCCTGTCATCCCGTCCGGTATTGGCAAATCCGGACCTGAGAGGGATTCTTGGTGTAAAACTGCCGAAAGCATCTTTTTCTGTGTCATTCTTCTTCCCTACTGTATCTTTATCGCTTTTTGCAATTTCCTTTGCAGCTTTCGTAACATCCTCCGGCACATATCTGTTCATAAGTATAACCCTGTCAGCTACATCAAAGTAATCACCGGAACCGCCCACAACCAATACTGTAGATACTCCGTGCTCTTCATATAACTGCCTTATTCTATCAATAAAAGGAGTAATGGGCTCCTTATCTTTTGAAACCAGTTGTCTCATGCGCCAATCCCGTATCATGAAATTAGTTGCTGAAGTATCTTCATCTATCAGTAGAACTGTTGCGCCTGCCTCCAGCGCCTCCATGACATTTGCGGCCTGTGAAGTACTTCCGCTGGCGTTTTCCGTGGTAAACCTTTGTGTATCCTTATTATTGGGCAAATTGTTAACAAATGGGCTTATATTGACTTTTTCTACGCTACGGCCATCTTCCGCACGTATTTTAACTGCATCACTTACAGTAATGGCCAGTTCCCGTCCATCTCCCATAATGTGGTTGTAAACACCTAATTCAAGGGCTCTTAATAATGTGGACTTCCCGTGATAGCCTCCTCCTACAATTAGTGTGATTCCCTCCGGAATTCCCATTCCTTTTACAGGCCCGCGGTTTGGCAATACAAGCTCTAGCTCAAGACTTTCCGGGCTTTTAAATGGAATAGCTCCCTTAAGCGGCCTGTCGGATATACCGCTTTCTCTGGGCAGTACCGAACCGTTTGCGATAAATGCTATTAAGCCTCTTTTCCTTAATTCTCGCCTGATGTATTCCTGGTCTACTATTAAATCCACCTGCTTTTTTAGCGCTACCTGGTCAACATTTTTATACACCAACGCGCTGGTCACAATTTTAGGGATAATACCAACAAAAATGCTGTTGGCAGCCTTGCCTAAAACTCTCCTTCCGGCAGCCGGCAATCCAATTTCAAACCTGGCTTCAATCCTGTCTCTTCTGATTAATACAGATGTCCTTTCAAGCATTTCCTGACCGCACCGGTCAATTGTCAGCAATCCGCTCTTTCCCGTACCGCTGATTCCGCTATTAAAATGATTAATGCTGTTTCTGAATGCTCTTGTAAGAAAATCCGAAACAGCTATTATCTTTTCCTTTGAATTCAGCAGTTCATCAGGAAAACCTGCCTCTTCACGGGATATAATTATGCGAGATTTGGAAGGGGGGGCAAAAGGGTCAGGCTGTACATGATCTATAGTTAATACATACTTTCCAAAATTATATTCTCCCTTTATGCTCTTATAAGCCGAATAACCCCGTCCGTCTATTGAATAAAGCAATTGCTGCAGTTCATTACTGCTTTTCAAAGCTACATCCTCTCTTTCTTTATTTCAAATCATGGCCATAGTATTTATGACTGTAATAATACTCTAGACTCAAAAATGTGTTCCAAAGTTCCTTGTTTTCAGGGGACAGTTCACTTTTATACTCCCCATTTTCCTTAAAATATAGTTTATGATTTACATCAAATTTTTCTTTCATATCAAATAAACATTGCATATATTCGTTTCCTTCCCAGCCAAGATGCTGGAACAATTCTGCCATGAGAAAGTTTGGGCTTACAGTGTTGCCTTTTCCTATAAAGTCCTTATTAAACATTTCTTTTGCGCTGTCATTAGCCCAGATTATATACGGAGTTTGGAAGTAATTCACAAACCCTTCTACAGTAGACAAATCCAGGTTGATGTTCAGCATATCATAGCCTGTATGGTCTTTCCCAAGCCAGGGATTATGATCCCCGAATAAGAGAATTATAGTAGGTTCCTCTTCATTTCTGAAATAATCAACCAGTTTTTTTATAGCCTGGTCAGTTTTATAAATTCCGGCAAAATAATTGTTTATGATATTATAATTTGCTTCATCATATCCGTCTTTTTTCTTTAAATATTCTTTTTCCGTATACTTTTCTGTAGAATAAGGCCCATGGTTTTGATATGTAACGGAAAAATGAAAATATGGCTGATTGTTTTTCTTGTTATTTTTAAATCCTTCAATTATGTAATCAAAGAAATAAAAATCCTCTAAATACGATTCCTGAACATATCTGTACTTATTATCATAATGGTCAAAGGAATCAAAACCAAGGTATTCATTTACATTGCGCCTGTTATAAAACGATCCGGTGATAGGGTGCGAAGCCTCTGTCCTGTATCCCTGCTCTTTAAAATACCAGACGAAAGAGTTGGTTTTCCTGTAATAGTTGGGGTGATTGTAGTATCCCGTTATAAATGCTCTTTCGGTATTTATTGTATCACCGGCAAAGACATTTACTATCAAATTGCCGTGAATGGACTCCTTTTGCAGTTGATGAAAGTTTTCATATATGTCAATTCCAAATTCTACATCTTTAAATACAGAAAAATCATTAAATGACTCCAGCATAATGGAAATTATATTTACCTTCTGATCCTCCGGTATATCGCTGTAATTCCTGGCAGCCAGTTCCTCAACGGCCTTTTTCTCATCATACCCTTCAGGAGGTGTCTCTATAGCATCTTTTATACTATATATAAATGGATATACAAATCCTTTTGACTGAAATTGTTCAGACGCTATCCAGATATTTATTAAACTTTTATCTCCTACCTTTTTATATATGTCAGCATTAAAATAAAAACCCTTAAAGATTGCAATGCCTGCAAGAATCAAAGCAACCAGGGATGAAATTCTGACCTTCCTGGACGCAATTTTGTACTTAAAAAAAATCTTCAGCATTATCGCAAGTACAATTAGAGCAATAATAAGCACTATCATTTTTAGACTCAGCCGTATATTGTACTTCTGGGCCATTATTAACGATTCGCCAACCAGTTTTACATCAACAAAAACAAAAGGGTCATCCCTGTACATTAATTTAAATTTATTTACTATAGACATTGTAACGAATAAAAGGCTTGTAAGTGAAAACGCAGCCCATAGTCTGTTTGTTAACAAATACACAAACATCATAAATAAAAAAATAGGTATAAAGTTCATCAACAAAAGCAGTGGTCCTTTAAAGTAGCTCTTAAAAAGCGGTAAATTGAATGCCGCACTTGAAAAAGCAAAGGTTATTGACATTATTAAGATACTCAGTACAACTATTGCAATAAAGGTAACAGCACCTTCTATAAAACTTTTCCTTTTTATTTGCGTTTTCATCCTATCAAGTAACAGCATTTTTACAACCTCTTTTCACGATAAATTATTGATTTATGTATATTGCCAATTATTTCAATGTTTCTTATCCTTACCAAATTATAACTCATCAGATAACGATTTATCAACAAACAAAACGCCGGCTGTACTGTATAAAATTCAAAATAAAAAAGCCCTTACAGGCTTAGGAATTGTAGTCATTAATATTTCTCCCCTTGTTTTTTGACCACTATACTAACTATATGAAATTCAAGAAGGATAAATTAATCAATTAAAATAGATGTCCGATAACTCAATATTAATTTTTTCAACAAAGCTGTTAGCATTGTTATTCAATCTGACAACAGGCCTGTTCTCGCTCTCAGCAAGTACTTTACAAGGTATTTCTATTATAAATTCACTTCCCACGCCCGGCTCACTGATTAAAGTAATTTTTCCGTCATGTTTCTCAACCAGCGCCTTTACAATAGATAGACCTATACCGCTTCCTTCATACCGCTTTGTTGTGGATTTATCAACCTGTTGAAATCTGTCAAAAATAACTTCCTGCTTATCTTTAGGTATGCCTATTCCCGTATCTTTGACGGAAATCTCAATTATCTCATCTCGATCAAATAAAGTCACCCATATACTGCCGTCTCTCGGAGTAAACTTTATTGCATTCGAAAGAAGGTTGAGCATAACACGCTCGATATGATCCGGGTCACATGCAATTATCTTTTCTTCAACATTTGTATCAAAAATAATTGTAATATTCTTATTCTTTGCATAATCAACAACAGACATTGTTATATTCTCTACAAGCTCTACGATATTATAATTTTGTGGTGTAAATTCAAAATAATTCGAATCAATTTTAGTTATATCTATTAAATTATTCACAAGCCTTAACAATCTGAAACAATTCTGTTGTATGGCTTTAATGCATTTACGCATACTCGAAGTATAGAGGTCAAAATCCATTTGTGATTTCATAAGCTGAATTGCAGACAGTATAACATTAAGCGGAGTCTTAAACTCATGTGAAATATTCGCAAAAAACTCAGTCTTTATTTTATCATATTCCTGGGCATATTCCAGCAGCTCTTTTTTCTTTTGCAAATCCTTTTCCAATTCATTAATTTTCCTAAAAGGTGTTACATCCCTGACAACAGATAGCAATACATAACAACCTTGACTAAAGTATTTCTTTGAAATAATCTCAACATCCTTGATTTCACCGTTGCTGCAGATAAATTTGCTTTGAAGGTAATTGCGTTCTTCCACACTGCCGGAGGCTATATTTTCTTTCAATGACTTTTTAATAAACCTGAAAAAATCACGCCTATGCTCCATAGGAACCATGTCTGTCAGTGACATTCCGGCAAGCTCACGAGGGTCTTTAGTTCCGGTTATTTGTACAGCTGATTCATTGCAATAATATATTCTTTTCTCATCATGGATAAAAACAAAATCAGGTAAAATCTCAATTAAATTCAAATACCTTTCCTTACTTGCCGCCAACTGTTTATTCTTTATTATGAGTTCGATATTTTTTATAAGCTCCATGTTATTCTTATGTCTGGTTATTACATAGCTGTGATTTTTTATTACCTCGGAAATCTCAAAGGTATTCAGTTTGTTTGCATCATACGTGCAAATTGCTATAGAAGGTAATTCGTGCATTATATTATTAGCATGATACTCATAGTTTGAAAAATTAATGAAATGACACCTGTCCAGCCAGGAAGCATCTGCAACTGTCCTAAGCCCGGCATAGCCATTATCCAAAGCAAATTTGATATATCTATTCCACCGTATGCTTACCCTCATTTCATTAAAATGGTCGTCTTCCAAATACCAACTTTTATAATAAATTACATGTAGCTGGCCGCTCTCAAGATATGAATCAACATCCTCAACAATTCCGCTTAACCTTTCTTTTATCTCATTATAACTTGTGTTGTCCGAGTAAACCACTACACATAATTCATTATCATTTAAACCTTGTTTAATAAACGGCAACATTATGTCAAATATTTCTTCTTTCGATGTATACAATTGCCCAATATGAGTCCCCCATGGAATGCTGCCGATGATGTCAATTCCCGAGTCCCTAATATTGCTGTTCATATTTACTCCCCGTTATCCAAAATATAATTATTCGCTCTGTTTTTCTAAGAATAAAATATTTTGCAAAAAAAAAACAACACACTTATTATAATAAAAGGGTGTGTGAGTTTTATCAATAATTGCTTTGTAAACCAAATAATATTTGTATATTACTAACATATTATATTATGTTAATAAGGCACTGTTTTGTGCATTTTGCGGTATACTCCTGCTTTTCAATCTTTTGATTTCCCTATTTCCCGTGAAAGCAGTTATTGCCCGTTATTTCCCGTATTCTTTATAGACGACAGTCCAAACAGGCTTCCTGCAAGTCCAAGAATAATACTGGTAGACATAATAAGGATGAGTAAACCGGAAATGAGTTCATCTCTCGGGGGCAATGGTATGAACGGCAGTGTACCGCTCATCTGCCCATATCCCATGTTTATCAAAACTACTATTAAAACAGCTGACAATATTCCTCCCCCCAAAGTCAACAGCATACCTACCAGCACAAAAGGAAAGCCGATAAAACTGTTTGGGGCTCCGAGAAGGCGCAAAGTATTAATCTGATCTCTGTTATTGTATATACCCTGCCGGATCATGTGAGATACAATCACCAGTGTGGTAATGCCGACAGCCGCAAAGATCAGGTAACCTAAATACTTAAGTCCCTCTGTAATGCTTTGAATACGGTCTAATACTTCCCTGTTGTCTCTTACGTAATCAATCCCATCAAGATTTTTCACTTCTTCCAGAATAGTATCTATATCGTCCAGGTGTATTCTCACCTCGATATATGCCTCAAATGGATTATCTTCAAAAAGATCCAGGATGTATGCTTCCTCTCCCAGTACTTCCTCCATTCTCCTGAAAGCCTCTGCCTCGTCAATTAACACAGCATCAGATACCCCTTCGATGTTCTTTATAGTTTCAACCAGCTTCAAGGCATCCTGCTCATCAGTACCCTCTTGAAAATATGCATTGATTTCCGCCTCCTTTTGAAGCATTTCAACCAAACGGTTACCAATGCTCCATCCGCAGACAACCATCGCCAGCATAAATAATATCAGCCCCGTACCTAAAAAGGAAAAAATATTGGAGAGCAAATTCAACTGTATAATTTTCTTAGCCTCTTTCAAAAAATATCCCAAATTATACAAAACATTTTTCACTGAACTTGGCCCTCCTTTCAACAGAAATGTTTCCTTCGCGTACCTTAACGAAAGTTGCATCACTTTGCCCTTCAATCAAATGGGTTGCATGGGTGGTAATAATAACTGTTGTATTCTTGTCCTTAAAGGATGTTAAAAGATCCAATATATTTAATGCATTGTCATGATCAAGATTACCCGTAGGCTCATCTGCCAATATTAATAGTGGTTTTCTGGCTACCGCACGTGCAATTGCTACTCTTTGGGCTTCCCCCCAGGACAGGTTTTCCACCCTCGAAAGCATCTTGTGTTCCAGACCTACTCTGATAAGGGCATTTCTGGCATTTTCCTTCATCTGCTTGGGCGAAATACCCAAAAACCTCATGCCCATAAGAACATTTTCCATTGCGCTCCTGCCTTTGATAAGCTTGAACTCCTGAAAAACAGGTCCAATCAACCTTCGCAGCTTTCTGATTTTCCTGGGATCATCCTTTGTCATTGCCTGGCCCAATACACTTAAGGAACCTGAAGTAGGATATTCCATTCCCATTAACAGTTTTAACAGACTGGTCTTTCCCGAGCCGCTCGGCCCGGTAATATACACCAGTTCTCCCGGACTCACTTCCAGATTTACATCTTTCAAAGCCAGCGTTCCATCCCGGTATCTTAAAGATACCCCTTTTGCCTCAATCATACTTATCCCCCTTGTGACACTCTCCAGAAAGTTTCACTCTCTAGAAAAAAGGTCTGATTTTAAATTCCATATAGCCTTCACTAATCTCTATTGATTCCAAAGTAATATTGTCTACATAATTACTAAAATCAATGGACAAATATCCATTCTTAAACAGTTCTTCTATAGATACAGGCTCCAGCGGCATTTCATAAAAACTGCCTTCCTCCACTATGAACTTAATCACACTCTTACCTTCTATGGAAAATGTTCCTGTAAGTTTGAGATGCTTTTCAGGTACTTCTACTTCCACTTTTCCAGGACGGAAATGGAAGACCATTTTAGGAAGCCTGGAATGCTCTTCGACTATATCATTTATTGTCTCTTCATAAATAGTTCCCTTGACAGAAGGAAAAGCAATTCTTATGTTGAATGCTTCCAATGGTATGTTCCCTTCATTCATAATCCTGGTAAATTCGTCTATGATTTGCGAAAACATAGCCTTTGAATCATTCCACATTTGTTCTATAATGGCCAGTTGCTGCTCGTAATACTCTCTTCCTTCTCTCAATGAAGCAAGGTAAACTTCCTGTTCGTCCTTTATCTGCTGTTTCCTCGCCAAGGCTTCCTTGAGTTCACCCTTGCGTTTTTCCAGCAGTGCCACATTCTCCGCAAGAACTTCCTTTTGTGCTGTCAGTTCTTTTTTACCTTCTTCAATGGCATCTAAAAGCTCTCCCACATTACGGCTGAGATCCCTTACTGTATTAAAACTCCTTACAAAAGCAGTCAGATCTTTTGCACTTAAAATAGTTTGCAGGTAGGAGGCAGGTCCTCTTCTCTGATAACTCACTAAAACCTGTTCTAAAACCTTAAGCTGATTATCATAGTCTTTTTGTTTATTTTCAATGGCTGTTTCCAGATTTTCGATTTCTGTCTGCAATATTTCTATTTCCTGTGTAATGCCGGCCACTTGTCTGTCCATCTCTTCAATTTCCTGCAAAAGAATGAACAGATGAGCAAGAACTTTCTTTTCCTCATCAGAAATCTCTTCCAGCTTTTCCTGTATCTCTATAATTGGTTGTACCTGTCCGAAAATTCGATTTGGGAAGACAGCAATAAGTGAAAAAGCAACAATCATGCTAAAAACAACGCTCAGACATAGTCTCCTGAATTTAATCATATTTCCCCCCGCCCATCTCAAACTCACCTTCTCAATACCTCATTAAACAAAAAATCTCGCTGTTTAAGAATAAGCCACATCTCAATTTAAGAAAAAGATATCTCTCAATAAGAACCTATCTGTTTAAGAATAAAAACCTCTATATATTAAAATTTAAAGCTTCTCTATCTAAAAATAAAATTTTCTCAAAGATAAAAACCTGTCTTAAAAACAAAATGTTCCAAGAACAAAATTTCTTTATAATAAAAAATGCCCCCATTTGAAAGTTTATAACTTCAAAATGGAGGTGTCAACACTATTACCATGCCGGAGGTGCTTTTTTCAATTCTACCAATGCACCCTGCTGTTTTCCAAAACTGTTTTTATCATAGCTAATAATGAAATTTACGGCTAAAAAACAGGTTATTGAAAACAGACAACAATATAGCAACTGACAATATAATAATAGCTGACAATATAATAATAGCTTACAATATAACTGCTGTTGCATTAATCCATGCTGTTTTGGTCTCACCGGCTTTAATAACGGGACAGCTTCCTGAATTCGCGGAAGCCTCCAGGCCCCAAACCGTGTCATTTCTGGGCACAAAACCAAGAACATAGGTATTCCCGTATCTTGGATAGCCAATATCACCGTTTGCCACATGCCAGATAGCATTGTGCCTAAATACGTTTATATCCCATGTCAGCTCTATTCCAACTCTCTTTTTAAGATTATATACACAGGTTCTGCCCTCTTTTAAGTTTGACAGGTGTATTTCTTCGCATATACCTGAGTTTTCAGGCTGAACTTTGCGGACATCAATATCCGTGCCGTCCCTTCCTTTAATAAACGGCCATATACCCTTTGTATCCTGAACAAATCTTGTGCCTGGAGCTGAATAATTGATTCTGGCTTCTGTTGCAGGCATCTCTATAATACAGTTCTCATCTATAAAAGGAGCCCCGAAATTGACGTGATGACCCCACTGAAATTCCATGTCTTCCCTTCCGATGTTTGTTATCTTTTGCTCAATAAACAATGTAGGTATACCCGATTTTACCGTAAACACTTTTTCTGATATAAATGGCGTTTTTGTAGTTCTTACAAAACACTTCAGTGATACTTGCTCAGGGTTGTCCTCCAGGACCGAATATTCCCACGGCAGATACATAACTTCTCCATAGTGAGGAATTAAAGCTCCCTTATAGCTGCATGGTTCTCCGACATTCGGAAAGCATTCAAACCATCCTCCGGTATAAGCGTCAGTAAGAAAATGATAATCCTTTCTTGCAAACTGCACCTTTTTAAGACAGCTCAAACCTTGTGGTGATCTCCAGATAAAATCGGTGTCAGTTTCCTTCTGGTTAAGTTCAATAATCTCAGTACCCTTATCCAGCAGAAAAGTGGTTCTTATTTTTTCATTTTCAAGAATAATTGCCCTATATCCGAAAATAGATATTTCAAGAAACCTGCAGCCATAATTTCTCTCACTGGTATACAGCATATCACCAACTCCTCGCATTAACGTCAAAGTTGCGGTTTACGGGTATGAAGCCCGCAAAACCGCAACACTAGAAACAATTTATTCCACTACTTTTTCCAGCTCTACTCCCCCTACCAGGCGTCTGGCCTCTACAAGGAATTCAGCTCTGATTCTGTATTCATCGGAATACAGGATATTTACACCTGAATCTATAATGGAGCTCAGATCACGGGATTTCTCTATCAGCTCTTTAGCCAGTCTGGCATCTGCTTTCTCCTTCTCATTTCCGCTTTCAAGTATTTCATCTGCCTTTGCCATTACGCGTTCCTGTTGAATGGAAAGTATTTCTTTCATGGTATCGATTGGATTTACGCTAAGCTTCGACCTGTCAACTCCGCCAACAAGCAACTCTGCTTTCAACAGGTTCTCAAAACAGTAGCCATAATTAAAGGGATGAATAATATGTGGGGCATTAGGCAGTGTCGGTGGCCATTGTCCATCGGAGTTGTATGAATTTGTAAGGTGATACCATGCCTTTTTCAAAGTTTCCTTGTCCATTGTAGGAGCCAAACTGTTGAGTTTTTCCCTCACTAAGTCCTGCCAGGGGCGTAACAGTCTTGCCATAGGTGTACTTGCCCATGTGGAAGCCTTTGCCCCGTGCCATGCTGCATCGTCATCAAAGTTTATGGTTTCAGGCAATGCGGGAATTTCATTACATGCATAGTCAAAAGTGACAAACTCGCCTAATTTCTTTACTTCAGAAATTAACCTGATTAGATTTTCCCTGGATTTTGGAGTTTCTTCAAAAACATTGTCCGGCTTATTCTGGTATTTCAGCCTGAACCATCCGTTTGTTCCCACATATTCTGCATCGTCTGCAAATATAATAAGGGCCCCTTCAGGTTCTCCCGGTGTTTGTTCCGAATACTTCTTTATCAGATCCATGTACTTTTCAAATGTATAGCCTTCCATTCCCATGAAGAACCTTACTGCAAACTGTGCTACACGGTCGGTGCGAAGGAACATTTTGAGACTGCCTTCAGGCATGCCTGCGATATGATGGAATGGAAAATGTATCGCCTTCTCACTGCCGGGCAGGTCATATTTGAATGCGAAGTTGTAAAAGGCAGGATCTTTGCTGAATTCCTTCTCATAAATCTCCGGTCTTTGCGGCTTTCCGTCTACACCCAAAGAACGGCTGTACGCCTCAAAATCACCGATCATATTTCTGTAACCTGCTTCATAAACCTGCTCAGGAACATAGCTTCTCCATCCGCATTCAGGATTCCAGAAACTTTTTGGCTGAATACCGAGGTATTTTTGATAAACTTCATTAGAGAACTTGATAGACCAGATGCCGTCTTCCTTAGGGAAGTTCGGAAGCATTGGATGGGCGTATGGAGAACCCATAAACTCGCACTGTCCCGATTCGATTGCTGCCTTTAACTTTTCCAGCACATCAGGAGTAAGGGTTGCTATCTGTTCAATAGTATAGCCTGATGCCTCGAATACATATTTTGTATCCGGAAATTCCTCACGCATTGTGTCGATAATAAGTTCATAGCTTTTTCGTATTACAAATTCATACTTATCTGGAGTAAGGTAAGCATAGTTTAAATTCGCATGGAAAATAGTAATGTATTTCATTGTGGCACCTCCGTATTTTTCTTAAGGAAATTAAAAAAATAGAACTCTGTAATTTAAATTATACTTTCGCCGTCAGGTTTTTGAATAGAAGCATGCTAAAACAATATGCTATAATGCTAAAAAATAGACAGAGGGACGGTTCCACTGTCTTTTTCTGTATGGATACAGAGATTGCCTGGTATAAGCTTAGAACGATTCAACTATCTGATTTTGTCTCAAAAAATATATATGGAGAAATTATTTATGACAGTACAAGGACAGCCCTCCTGCTCCTTTAAAGAAAACAGGAAGGTTGTCGCTATATTTCAAATTCAACTGTGTTTCATACAGCTGTGCTTCATACAGCTATGTCTCAAGTACCTGTGTTTCATCTGTATCTACACTTCATACACTTTTGTTTCATGCACCTTTGCCTTATACGCATGTGTTTTATGTTTAGATCATATGATTCCGAATTCCTCAAGTCCTTTTATAAGGTTATCCAGAGCCTGTTTTTCCATCATAATTCTTGCTTCAGTAGCACTGGAGCCCATATGTGGAATTAAAACCGTATTTTCAAGTTTTGTTAATGGCCCGCTATAAGGCTCCTCTGCAAAACAATCCAGGGCGGCTCCAGCTATTTCACCATTCTTTAGTGCCTCATAAAGGGCATCTTCATCAATCAGTCCGCCTCTTGCTGCATTAATCAATAAACATGTGGGCTTCATTTGTTTCAGCTGTGCTGCCCCAATAATGTTCTTATTTTCATCAGTGTAAGGTATATGCAAAGAAATAATATCCGATTTCTCCAATAATTCCTCAAATCCAACCATTCTGCAAATCTCATGTTCTTTTATATAGGGATCATAACCTATGACATCACAGCCAAAAGCTTTCAAGAGCCTTGATACATAAGTGCCAATACGCCCACAACCGATAATTCCTACTGTTTTGCCCCAGAGCAGGTTGCCTTTAGGCCCTTTCCATCCGCCTTTTCTTATTCCTGCGTCAAGAACAGTGATTTTTCTTATGATGGATAGAATTAACCCGATAGTAAGTTCTGCCACTGATATCATTGGCGCCTCAGGCGTTATGGTTACCTTTATACCCAGTTCCCCGGCTGCCTTCATGTCAACTGAATCTATACCTATTCCACATCTGGATATAACTTTAAGATTTTCAGCCGCCATCATAACTTCTCTTGTCAGAGGCTCTACACCCGCTATGATTCCCACCGGCTGGTATTTAATTATCAAGTCCTTTATTTCATCTCCGGTAAGTTTTCTTTTATATGGATTGTGAATTACATTCAATCCATCGGGGAATTCATTTATACTGAAACTTGATGTTGTTGTCAATATATACACTTTGACTGACCTCCCCCATTATCACCCTTGATACCTTTAATATTTAATAATTCAACTTTTGTGCAGCGTTTCGATAGCAGGAGTTCCGAGCTTAAGAACTGACAAAAACTAGCTCTAAAGATCTCTGCAATGCTATCTCATTACCTGGCACAACAAGTTAATCTATTATAGTATCTCTATATTCCTCAGCCTTTTCTGCTCTGTCATTATCATGCGCCATATGAAGAAGCTGCAGTATCTCAGCTTTCCTTGTAACGCATTACATATGTGAAAACTGCAGTTTCCCGCTTTCCTTATCACGCATTATATGTAAAAACTGTAGTATCCCGCTTTCCTTGCCACGCATTATATGTGAAAACTGCAGTTTCCCGCTTTCCTTGCCACGCATTATATGTGAAAACTGCAGTTTCCCGCTTTCCCTATTACGCATTATATGTCGAAGCCGCTGTGTCTCCGCCTTCCCCTGTCCAATTTGTATGGAAGAATTCTCCACTCGACCTGTCGACACGTTCATATGTATGTGCTCCAAAGTAATCACGTTGGGCTTGCAGCAAGTTCGCCGGCAGATTTTCGCTTCTAAGGCCGTCATAATAGCAAAGAGCAGAAGAAAGCGCAGGTACAGGTATTCCGTTAGCCAATGCCAAAACGGTAACCTTTCTCCAGCTTTGCTGGCAGCTTTTCAGTTTATCGCTGAAAAACGGATCGAAGATAAGATTAGTGAGTTGAGGATTTCTGTCATATGCTTCCTTAATCCTCTCAAGAAAAGCTGACCGTATTATACATCCTCCTCGCCAGATTAAAGCAATCCCGCCATAGTTAAGGTTCCAGCCGTAAGTTTTGGATGCAGAATGCATTAGTGCATATCCCTGAGCATAAGATATGATTTTTGAAGCGTAAAGTGCTTTCCTTAAATCTTCTATAAAGGAGCTTCTGTCACCCTCAAATTTGGGAATTGGGCCAGTAAGCACTTTTGATGCTCTGACACGTTCTTCTTTCATTGCAGAAAGAAAGCGGGCCTGTACCGCTTCACTTATCAGTGTCAATGGAACTCCTTCATCAAGTGCTGATATGGCAGTCCATTTGCCTGTACCTTTCTGACCGGCTGTATCAAGTATCTTATCTATCAAAGGCTTTCCGTCTTCATCCTTAAATGCAAGAATGTCACGGGTAATTTCTATCAGATAACTGTTGAGCTCTGTTTTGTTCCACTCCCCGAATACTTCATGCATTTCGCCAGGTGTCATTCCCAGAAGCAATTTCATGATATGGTAAACTTCACATATAATTTGCATGTCACCGTATTCAATCCCGTTGTGCACCATTTTAACAAAATGCCCGGCTCCGTCTTCTCCCACCCATTCACAGCAAGGGCTCCCGTCATCTACCTTTGCCGCAATAGTCTGAAATATTGGCTTTACATGAGGCCATGCCTCGGCCGAACCACCGGGCATTATACTTGGGCCTTTAAGTGCCCCTTCCTCGCCGCCGGATATGCCTGTCCCTATGTATAACAGGCCGTTTTTTTCAACATATTTTGTACGGCAAATAGTATCCATGTAATTGGAATTACCACCGTCAATTATTATGTCCCCCTTTTCCAGATAAGGAATTAGCTCATCAATCAGACTGTCAACAGGCATGCCCGCTTTAACCATAAGCATTACCCTGCGGGGCCTTTTAAGTTTACTGACAAGTTCCTCTATTGAATAAGTGCCTATTATACTTTTCCCCTTTGCCCTGCCTTCAATAAAACGGGTTACCTTTTCCGTACTTCTGTTATATACTGCAACAGTAAAACCCTTGCTGGCCATATTCATTACCAGGTTCTCGCCCATTACCGCAAGTCCAATTAATCCTATATCAGCTTTTTCCATCCTTTGTTAACCCCCTCGTACATTCCGTTACTTAACATAACTCCTATGATGTATAAATCCTTTGTCACATAATTTCTATGCTACAAAGTTTTATTGCCGCATATCTTCTATGCTTCAATTTATCGTATAACTCTGGCACTTCCGCCTTTCACCAGTGCTTCGACTTCCCTGAGGCTTGCCATGGATGTATCTCCGGGTGTGGTCATTGCCAGAGCTCCATGCGCTGCACCGTAATTTACAGCCATCTGTGGGTCTCCTGTAGTTATCAGGCCATATATAAGCCCTGATGCAAAACTGTCACCGCCCCCGACTCTGTCAAATATCTCAAGGTCTTTTCTCATAGGCGCTTCGTAAAAATTCCCGGCAGCCCAGCATATAGCACCCCAGTCGTTGACCGTTGCCGTCTTTACCGTCCTCAATGTAGTCGCAATTACTTTAAAGTTGGGATAATCTCTGGTTACTTTCTGAATCATATCCTTATAACCTTATCCTTATGTGCTTCGCATTCCTGAATCAGCGGTGAAAAATCGAAATCAGAAGCTCTGGGCCAGTCATGCCTTAGTATATCCTGTTAACTTTCTGCATTCTGCAGAGGGCCGGCAATAGCCTCATCCACTGAAAATTTGCTGTCAAATGCACCTCTATGCCACCTGATCCCGAGAGTGCAGGTGCCTTCCTTATCGGTAACATCCAGCTTTTTGCCTTTGTAAAATCTCATTAATCCTTCATTCTGTGAGATATC
Source organism: Clostridiaceae bacterium (assembly GCA_012840085.1). GTDB lineage: Bacteria > Bacillota > Clostridia > Acetivibrionales > DUMB01 > DUMB01. The sequence goes on along the minus strand of DUMB01000084.1, from coordinate 56,047 downwards.
CCTGCCAGGCAGGTAATAAAAATCGCACCTTAACCTGTCAAGAAATTCTTCTTCGCTTTGAACACCAAAATATCCTTTCAGCTTCTTATCAATATTGCAATGTGCGAGATAATCAACAGGAGGCTTGTCAGTCTTAATAAAATTGCATGTCAGATTAAAGCGTTCTTTTGAATTCATTCCCTGGTCCTCTTTCTCAGCTTTTTTGGCTATAAATTTTATTTTAATATAAATTTTATTTTAATTATAGTAATTTCCTGACCTATAAAACAGATGACGACTCTACAAAAAGTTTGGAATCCTATTGAATTTTATCATTCAAATCTGTCAGACACAGACATTTACCGATTAATGGAATATATTTGACAGAGTGTTCTTTATATGGCGTTTTAGTAGAGTCTTCAATAGAGTATTTTATAGAGAATGGGTTTGGATACACTCCAGAAAAACATCACCTGTCCCTTGTATGGATTTTCATACCGTTCTTTTGACCACGTATGTCCGTTGTCATCGGAGTATTTAAACATGAAAGCGCCCAATGTATCCAGCCGGTGTCTTGACTCTTCGGTGTTTGCGATTACACTGCGCATATTATCCTTATTGTAAGTATAAAAAACATACTTCTCCCTTTCCGGTGGTTAGCACGCAAAGCCAGTTCCCGTCGTCTGTGATTACCACATAGGGCTGATCACAGTAGCCTTCCCTGGGTATTTCATATCCATTGGCTATGTTTCTCCAATCTTTTTGTAGAATTGATTCATCTGCTTTTGATATATTTTTATCCTCGAATGACATATTCTTATCCTCACATCGCTCCAATACAAAATTAACCCATGTGACAGATAATAAAACAGCATTACTCAACTTTTGCCCAACCATCGAAATGCTGACACAACGGGTTAATTTAATTCTATCAACTTTCCTCGCATGTATTACAGATGACAACTCTACAAAAGGTTTAGATTTCTATTCAGTTTTTGTAGCATCCGTAGATAAAAATCAGATTATTAAATCACTTAGACTATATATTATATAGGTTCCATATATAATATATAGATTTCATAATATTATATAGATTCCATAGGCTAAAGAGAATATTATTTTGACTACATGGATTGTTATCTAAACTACATTTATTATCTAGACTATATAGAATATTATCTAAGCTACATTTATATCTATACTATATAGAATATTATCTAAGCTACGTTTATATCTAGACTACATACATTATCGGAACGTCCTTCAGCTTTTGGGAAAGCTGTTCCCGTAAGAACTCCTCACCCATGCTGCGGACATCTTCCTTGTACCAGTACTTTCCTCTGCCCCTTCCGGTCATAATGGATTTGTCATAAAGATCCACGGCGTTGGGGAAGGCTTCCCGGTTGATGGCACAATGCACATAGCTGTATGTCATAAAAATAATTTCAATGAATAATTGTTTTTTTGCTTTTTGAGAAAGTTCATCCGACAACTGTTCTATTAACTCTGCGTAAAGCTCCTTCCAGTTGTCCACCATCACAACCGGTGCGATCAGCATTCCCACCCTGTAACCCGCTTCACACAGCCGATTGATAGCAGTTATTCTGGCCTTCAGGGAAGAGGTTCCTATCTCAACTTTCCGAATTATTTCCTCCGGGTTTACGCTCATACGCGGTATAATCTTCCCTTTGTGGTTTAACGGAAGAAAGGAATCCACCATGCTGAATTTTGTAGGAAAAGTAAGAAAGCCTTTTTCACTTTTGCCGAAATTTTCTATGGTCCATTCCAGATTTCCGGTAATAGTGTTTTCCAGGACCAGATCGCTGTTGCTTCCAATTTCAAAGACAATATCCTTATCTGAACTGTTTGCTGTTTTTATCAGTTTGTCCATCATTTGCTCGCGATTTACAAAAAGTCTCAGATAAGAGCATTTATTGTAGTTGCATACCAAATAGCAATAAAGGCACATTGCGCTGCAACCCGATGAAGTATACGGTACCAGATAATCCGATATTTTATGATTTGGAGTATATTTCAACGACTTTCGCACGCCAATGATAATGTACCGCTTCATTCTGGCAAATTCAGAATTTGGGTTTTTGCGCAGCTGTTCAATATTATTATGGCTTTCAATAGGTATCCAGGGAACATTATTAAATTTTTCCTTCAGCTGTTTACCCAATTCATAATTCAGACTCTCGGGTTCATAAAAAACTTTTTCCGGACGCAAGGCCTAACCCCTCTTCAAATGCGCATGCCAGTAGTTTGCCGGGCAACTGGCAATTGCGCACAATATTCAAGCTGCATTTTAAGAGTAACTTTCATACTGGTTTAACTTAAGTAAATTTCATACCAGTTTAACTTGTTGTGCCAGCATTTCGACAGCAGGAGTTGGCACAACAAGTTATTAAAAAACTAACTTTCATACTAACTGGACATTCATATTAACTGGACAATTAAAGAAATTCTTTCAGCTCCTGAACATTGTTTTCTTCAAACTCAAGCAGCCTTTTCATAAGGTTAATGATTTCCGGCTCAGCATCCTGATACTTTTTAATATTTTTGACTGCATCAATAATTCCCATATTGCTTCCGATAATCAACATCTCAGCAATATGGGAAGATGATTTGTCAGTCAGGGTCTGCATATTGACCATAATATAGGATCTGATCTTTTCAAAAGTGCTTAATCCCTTCTCATCATATCCGTTTTTATTCAACATCTCCTGAGCAGCTTTGTGGATTTCCTGATATTCCTTGTACTGGGATTCCAGGTGCTTTTTAAATTTTTCATCTTCAACAATGCCAATCAACTGTTCTAATGTGTGTACGCCCATTTGAGAATTTTGATAAATAAAATTTAAAAGTTCAGCATTTCCGTTCATACCAGTCACACTCCTTAAGACTAGTATGCCCGGAAAATATACTGATATTCTTACATTTGCTGCTGCCGTTAGATGCCTTTGCTGTTTACGCCGTTTATTTACAACTGCTGCCCTTCGACGCCTTCGCTGCTACTGCCGTTTATATGCAGCTGCTGTTGTTCGACGCCTTCGCTGCTGCGGTTCATTCTCTTCGCAGCTGTTGCCTCTCAATGTCGTTCACTGCAGGTTGATAAAAATTCTGCAGCTACCTTCTGATAACTTCATGCCTTTTTGGCCCGTTTGTAACAATAGTAACAGGTATTCCAAGGGCTTTTTCAATAAACAGGACATAATTTTTGCAGTTTTGCGGTAATTTATCGAAATCAGTTATCCCGCGAATGTCCTCTTTCCAACCTGGCAAATACTCCAAAACAGGTTTGGCCTTTTCCAGAACGGCATTCACAGGAAAGCTCTGTGTGACAGTCCCGTCAACCTCATAAGCTACACAAACAGGAATAGTGTCCAGATAGCCCAATGCATCCAATACCGTTAATGCAACCTCAGTGGCTCCCTGAACCTGACAGCCGTATCTCGAGGCGACAACGTCAAACCATCCCATCCTTCTGGGTCTTCCCGTGGTTGCTCCGTATTCTCCTGCATCTCCTCCCCGTCTTCTAAGGTTTTCCGCCTCTTCGCCGAAGATTTCACTTACGAAAGGTCCTGATCCGACAGCGCTGGAATATGCTTTGACAACAGCTGTAACCGTATCTATCTTATACGGGGGAATACCTGCACCAACCGTTGCAAAACCTGCCAAAGTTGATGACGACGTAGTGAATGGATAAATTCCGAAATCCGGATCCTTTAATGCGCCCAGCTGTCCCTCAAGGAGAATATTCTTATTCTCGGACATTGCCTTTTGCAAATAATCAAAGGTGTTGGTCACATATGGCCGTATCATTTCACTGTAGCTCATAAGTTCATCAAATAAAGCCTCGGGATCCAGAAGAGGCTTGTTATAAAGGTGTTTCAGCAGCACGTTCTTAACTTCACAAATCCGTCTCAACTCTTCTTTAAGCCTGTCCGGATAGAACAAATCACATACCTGTATGCCGGTCTTTAAGTATTTATCTGAATAAAAAGGAGCAATACCGGACTTTGTAGATCCGAATTGCCGCTCTTTAAGCCTTTCTTCCTCATATTGGTCAAATAAAATGTGATAGGGCATCAAAACCTGTGTTCTCTCAGAAATTAATATATTCGGGTTGATCCCCTTTTCCTTGAGAGATTCTATTTCTTTCATCAGATAAGGTATATTTAAAGCCACACCGTTGCCAATAATGTTTACGGTATGTTCATAGAAAACACCTGATGGCAACTGGTGCAGTGCAAACTTTCCATATTGGTTGATTATGGTATGTCCTGCATTGCTCCCGCCTTGAAACCTTATAACTATATCTGACTCTTCGGCAAACATGTCTGTAATTTTGCCCTTTCCCTCATCTCCCCAATTTGCTCCTACAATCGCTCTAATCATGTCAATCCTCCTAATTTGCTGATTTCGCAGAATTATGTATTGAATTCCGGCAGTTTTTTATTATATTTTGCTTCGAATCTCCTATACTTATATTTTGGACAACCTGTTCATAGCTTCTATGATATTCTTCCTCTCACCAAATGACGTCAGCCTGAAAAATTCCTCGCCATTTTTCCCGAATCCTGAACCTGGCGTTCCTATAATATTGGCATTCTCAAGGAGATAATCAAAATACACCCATGATGTCATGCCTGTCGGGCATTTAAGCCAGATATAGGGTGAATTTTCCCCACCGACAAACCAAATGTTCATTCCTTTGAGAGTTTCCGAAATAATTTTAGCATTCTCCTTGTAATATGCAATATTTTGTTGAATCTGTGCATGCCCTTCTTCTGAGAAAACCGCCTCGGCACCGCGTTGTACAATATACGGTACGCCATTGAACTTGGTAGTCTGCCTGCGCAGCCATAGTTTGTTCAAAACAGTATTTTCATATACCAGTTCCATAGGAACAACTGTATATCCGCATCTCACTCCTGTAAAACCTGCAGTTTTAGATAATGAGCAAAATTCAATAGCGCATTTTTTCGCACCTTCAATTTCATAAATGCTTCGTGGAAGCTTATCGTCCTGTATAAAGGCCTCATAAGCTGCATCAAAAAGAATAATCGCATTGCAGCTTAGAGCGTAATCCACCCATGCCCGGAGCTGTTCTCTGTTATACACCGCTCCTGTTGGATTGTTTGGAGAACAAATATAAATAATATCGGCTTTTATGCTTTCATCCGGCGTGGGGAGAAAATTGTTTTCCGCATTTGCATCCATGTATAAAATCTTTCTGCCGGCCATAATGTTTGAATCCACATAAACAGGATATACAGGGTCCGGTATCAGGACTGTATTATCAACAGAGAAAATATCAAGGATATTGCCTAAATCACTTTTTGCTCCGTCACTTACAAATATCTCAGCAGGATCCAGATATATATTCCTTTTCTCATAATACCTGGCTATAGCTTGTCTTAAGAAGCCATATCCCTGTTCCGGCCCATAACCCTTAAAGCCTTCCTTTGTTCCCATCTCTGCGACTGCAACCTGCATGGCACGCACAACCGCATCGCAAAGAGGCAATGTAACATCGCCTATACCCAGACTGATAATGTCCTTTTCGGGATGCTTTTCTTTGTATTCTGCAACTTTTCTGGATATTTTAGAAAATAAATAGCTGTCCTGTAAATTTAAATAATTCTTATTTATTCTCATATTTCCTCCACATAACACTTAGTTTATTCTTAAATTTTTTCTTTAATTTTAATTTTTCTTCCATAATTTTTAATTTTTATCATTATTTCTTATTAAGGGTTTCATCTTTATATACTTCATATACTTCAGCTTAAATAAAAAACTTAGTTTTTATTAAAAAATTTTCGTCTTAATTTAAGTTTTCATCATAACAAATGATTTCGTCTTTATTATTTATTTCACCACAATCTATTCCATTTCAATATTTGCGCACAAGTTGCCAGTCTCATATCTCAACAACGCCTTCAAATACCTTTTCCGCAGCTCCTGTCATGTAAACAGTCTCATCTGTGTATCTGATAAATAAATCTCCGCCTTTTAGTATTACCCTGATTTCGCTTTCTTTGCTGCAAAAACCGTTTTCCACGGCAGCAACCGCAGCAGCGCATGCACCTGTTCCACAGGCCATGGTTTCGCCGCTTCCGCGTTCCCACACACGCATCTTTATTGTATGTTTGTCAATTACTTTAATAAATTCAGTATTGACTCTTTCAGGAAAAATAGGAGCATTTTCAAATTGGGGTCCGGTTTTTTCAATATCAATTTCATCCACGTCATCACAGAATACAACGCAATGAGGGTTTCCCATGGATACACATGTAATCCGGTATTTTGCGTTGGCTATTTCCACTTCCTGATTGATAATTCTGCCGCCATTCAGAAGAACGGGGATCCTGTCAGGTGCAAACTCTGCTTTTCCCATATCTACACATACCGAAGAAACCTTGCCGTTCTCTATAAATAGTTTCAGTTTTTTAATTCCGCTGAGTGTCTCAATAGTTAGAGTTTCTTTATTGGTAATTCCGTTGTCATAAAGATATTTTCCTACACATCGGATGGCATTGCCGCACATTTTCCCTTCACTGCCGTCAGCATTGAACATTCGCATTTTTGCATCTGCCATGTCCGATTTGCATATTAAGACCAATCCATCCCCTCCGATGCCAAAATGCCTGTCTGACAGCTTTATTGACAGCAATTCAGGAGAACTGATTTCTTCAGTAAGGCAATTTACATAAATATAATCATTTCCACAGCCATGCATTTTTGTAAACTTCATTTCCATTTTTCTTACCCCCGTACTTCACTGCATACAAGCTATATATCATGAATCTGCTTTTCCGTACTTTCTCATTATTTCAGCAGCAACTTCCCTTTTTGTAATACGCATATCCATCGCCCTTTTTTCGATAGCTCTGTGGGCCTCTTCTTCCGTTATTTTCAGCGATTGTATAAGTAAACACTTTGCCCTGTCTATGAATTTTATATCATCAATTTTCTTCTGAAGCTGAACATTCTTGCTTTGCAAACTCATCAGCCTGTTGTGCGCAGCGTTCATAAGCTTTAAGGCACTCCAGAAAAACTGCCTGTTGATTGGTTTGGGCACGACAAAAATACCGAATTCTTCAACTTTTTCGGATACCTCGTCAGCCATCTCGCTCTTAACAATAAGCATAACCTGCGATATTTCTCTGCTTGCAATATTTATAGCAAATTCATCCCCGAATTCATCCCTCAGAGGTGCATTGATTATGCATAAATCAAAATCTCTTTCTATTAGCAGCCGTCTGGCTTCATTCCCATTGTCGGCGGTGATTATTTTATTGTAAGACTGAAATTTCATAAGCTCCACTAACAATTCTTTTCCTTTTTCAGAGCTTGATATAATCAATACGCTATCCACACAACCATCGCCCTCTTAAATAAATTTACCAAAAATAAGATCATCATATTTTTGCGAAATAAAACTGCTTGTCATAACCTATATGATCTGCACTTTCATTGTATCTTGACCATTCGTCCAGCTTTAGCGCCATATATTTCCTCAATGTTGCCTCAGGCAGGATTCTTCTGATAAACTCACTTTCTGCTGCAATGTCAAGAGCTTCTTTCATGTTCTCAGGAAGTGATTTAAGGTTTTTCAGTACTTCACTGCTTGCTGTATACATATTAAAATCAACCGGCTCCGGTGGTTCCAGTCCTTTCTCAATCCCGTCAAGTCCTGCATGAATGATAAGGGCAAATACTAAATACGGATTGCAGGAAGGATCCGGAGAACGCAATTCCATTCTGGTATACTTATCTGATGATGCCGGAATACGGATAAGCTGCGAACGATTTTCATAAGACCATGATAAATACTTCGGAGCTTCAAATTTTCCAAAGCGGGCATAAGAATTAGGTATCGGATTGCTGAATGCCGTAATGTCCAAAATCCTGTCAATCACTCCTGCAAGAAATTGCCCCGCTTCGCCGCAAAGACCGTCTTTGGTGTTTTTAAAAATATTTTCACCGTTTTTGGAAAGAGACAAATTGATATGCAAACCACTTCCGCTTTCATTCAGAATTGGCTTCGGCATGAAGGATGCAAACAATCCGTTCCTTTCAGCAATAGCTTTTACAACCGATTTAAATGTTATAAAATTATCTGCCGCTTCAAGAGCATCGCTGTATTTGAAATCTATCTCGTTTTGTCCGGGTCCCTGTTCATGGTGTGAACTCTCCGGCTTTATGCCCATTTGCTCGAGAGTAAGGCAAATCTCCCTCCTTACATTTTCACATTTATCAAGAGGAGAAATATCCAGATACCCGCCATTGTCATAGGGTACATCTGTCGGCTTGCCGTTCTCATCAGTTTCAAACAGATAAAATTCACATTCAGCTCCTATCATGCAATCGTATCCCATGTCTTTCGCACGCTTTACGGCTTGTTTCAATATATTTCTTGTATCGCCTTCAAATGCACTCCTGTCCGGGTATTTTATATCGCAGAAGAAACGTATAACGCGTCCTTGCTGAGGCCTCCACGGAAGAACATGCAATGTAACCGGGTCCGGATACAAAAACAAATCAGACTTTTCGACATTCATAAAACCGGAAATCGCGGAAGCATCAAAAGATTTTCCGAATTTAAATGCCCTTTCGAGTTCATCCGGCATTATGGAAATATTTTTTTGGACCCCTAGGATATCACAAAAAGCAAGGCGAATAAACTTAATATCGTTATCCCTGACGAATTCCAAAACTTCTTCCATTGTATATGTCATTAGTTTCGGCCTCCTTAAAATAATATACTTATTATTATACCCGCATCATCTATTCAAAAAACTAAATAAAGGCGCCATCACAGTTATAAAGTATAATAAACCTTATACTTGATGAACGCCCTTGTTCACTATTGACATTATATCAATGTGGACAGAATTGTGTCAATAGAATTATGAAAGTTTAATTATATAAAATTGCATAAAATTATAAATTGTCCGCTTTTGATTAAAAAATAGCATGATATTTGCAAGCTTCAAATTTTAATGATTCATTAACATAATATTATATGAAAAAAAAGACCACATATTTATTGTGGTCGTCAGCAACAACTTATTTAATATTTTAGATATTGAACCTGTCATATTGACAGGGGGCATAACACAATTACAATAATATTTTTTTCATTAATAATTTATACATTGACAATTCAGTGCACAGCACTTTTACTTTCTTTATCTTTTGCTTCATTAGTTACTTCGTCTTTTGTATTATTAAATATATTATTAAATGTATAATTATAAGTATTTCTTAATCTGCCGCATCAATATTTTGCCAGGTACTGATCCAGCTCCCACTGGCTGATCTTCGTCCTGTAGTCATTCCATTCCTTTTTCTTGGCCTCAATATACTTGGTGAAAATATGATCTCCAAGTACCTGTCTGACCATTTCACTTTTTTCCATTTCTTCAATTGCTTCTTGCAAATTGCCCGGCAATGAGTCTATTCCTTCAGCACGCCTTTGTTCCTCTCCCATCTCGAATATATTTTTGTCTACCGGTGCAGGCGGCTGAATTTTATTCTCTATTCCGTCAAGTCCTGCGCTCAATACTGCAGCTAAAGCAAGATAAGGATTACATGATGGGTCGGGGCATCTCAGCTCAACCCTGGTCGCTGCTCCTCTTGCTGCGGGTATTCTTATCAATGGGCTTCTGTTTCTAGTTGACCATGCAATATATACAGGAGCTTCATATCCGGGTACAAGTCTTTTATAGGAATTTACAATCGGGTTTGTAATTGCAGCTATAGATTTCATGTTTTTCATAATCCCGCCGATAAACCAATATGCTTCCTGGCTTAACTGCAAAGGATCATTCTCGTCGAAAAATGCATTTTTGCCATCCTTAAACAATGAAGCATTTGTATGCATTCCCGAACCGTTTATGCCAAATACTGGTTTGGGCATAAAGGTTGCATGCAGCCCGTTCTTGTGGGCAATTGTTTTTACAACCATTTTAAATGTCATAATATTATCTGCAGTACTTATTGCATCTGCATATTTGAAATCTATTTCATGCTGGCCTGGTGCAACTTCATGATGAGATGCTTCTATCTCAAATCCCATTTCTTCCAGTGACAGAACCATCTCTCTTCTTGCATTTTCACCATGGTCTACAGGTCCCAAATCAAAGTAACCTGCATCATCATGGGTTATTGTAGTAGGCTTTCCTGACTCATCAGTGAAGAACAGGAAGAATTCACACTCAGGACCAACATTGAATTTGTCAAATCCCATGGCCTTTGCCTTTTCCACGGCTCTTTTCAATATATACCTGGGATCACCTTCAAAAGGCGTTCCGTCCGGATTATATACATCACAAATCAATCTTGCTACCTTGCTGTTCTGAGGCCTCCATGGAAATATTGCAAAAGTATTTATGTCAGGCCTCAAATACATATCTGATTCCTCAATCCTGACAAATCCTTCTATTGAGGATCCATCAAACATGCATTGATTATTGAGAGCTTTTTCAAGCTGTTCAGATGTTATTGCAACATTTTTCAGCATACCGAAAATATCAGTAAACTGTAAACGAATAAACTTTACATCCTGCTCATTAACTATTCTCAAAATATCTTCTTTGCTATATTTAGGCATAATTATTCCCCCTCCTACACGAAACAATCTGTTTATACTCAACGAGTTAACTTACTTAACAAGTTAAAGATTCACTAATCTTTCAGCTTTATAAATTACAGCAGAGTAATACTGGCTTTTTCACATATTTCTTTGGCAATGTCATCTTCTCTTTTAAACAGATTTATAATCTTTATGACATAACACTTTCTCTTTCATACTCATAGTGGCAACCTCCCAAAATTAATATTTATGTTAATAGCAAAATGCAATTTCATAGCATAATAGTTGCATTTTGCATATGCATACAAACTACCAAAATTACCCTGTTGGCGTTATTGATATTAATTTCATTTGAGATATAAACTAAAAAAGACGCACCCATGAAGATTTCTTTACTCTCCATTGAGTACGTCTTTATTATTAACTATCTCTGCATCATTGCAATTTCGGCTGTTTCATACGCCTTATTAATAATTAACTGTGTAATTAACAATTAATTTATATATCATATATTAACACACACTTTTTATACAGTCAATAGTTTTTTTGAAAAATTTGCAATTTTATTTATCCACTCTTGCAAAAATTTCTCAAATTTATGTTTAATTAATCACCATATAACCGTTTACACATATAATAAATAATGTAATTAATAACGATAATCATTATCAATAGATATAGTATTTCTCAGAAATATTTCTCCGGAAGTACTATTTCTTAAAACTTATATATAAACAGAAAGGTGTGTATAGTTCATGTGCGGAATTGCCGGATGGATCAATTTATTTGAAAACATATATCCTCAAAAAAAAGTTGTAGAGGATATGACTAATATACTGACACCCAGAGGTCCTGACAGTTGTGGATTCTGGTCATCCCCTCACGGGCTTTTGGGCCACAGGAGGCTTATTGTAGTCGATCCTGCAGGTGGCAGCCAGCCAATGGTAAAGTACAGAGGAGAAAATACATTTGTAATTGTCTATAACGGCGAATTGTATAATACTTCAGAATTAAGAGACATGCTGCAAAGCCTTGGGCATAAATTTACCAGCAGCTCTGATACCGAAGTTCTTCTTGAGTCATATATTGAATGGGGGCCTGAATGTACCCGGCACATTAACGGAATATTTGCCTTTGCTGTCTGGAATGAGAGAGAGCGCAGCCTGTTTTTGTGCCGGGACAGGTTTGGAGTTAAGCCCCTTTTCTATGCACAGCGCGGAAATTCTCTAATTTTTGCTTCAGAATTAAAAGCTATGTTGGCTCACCCCCTTATAGAACCTGATATTGATTCCGAAGGACTGGCTGAAATCTTTGCCCTTGGCCCTGCACGTACGCCCGGACATGGCATATACAAGGGTGTCCATGAGTTAAAGCCCGGACACTATATTCTCTATAGCCCTTCAGGAATATACAATCGCTGTTACTGGTCGTTTGAAAGTGAGCCTCATACTGATGACCTGGAAACAACAATTGATAAACTGCGGGAATTAGTGCAAAATTCCATAGAACGCCAGCTTGTTGCGGATGTCCCCGTATGCACTTTTCTTTCCGGCGGTTTGGATTCCAGTGCCATTACAGCAATTGCAGCCATGCATTTTAAAAACAATAAAAACCAGCAGCTTCATACTTTCTCAATCGACTACATAGACAATGAGCGTTTTTTCAGGGCAAGCGCTTTTCAGCCCAATTCCGATGCTCATTGGATAAAGTTGATGTCAGAAAAGTTTAATACAATACACCATAATATAAAATTTGATACACCTCAACTGGTGGAATCCCTCGTTTCAGCAGTTGAAGCCCGTGATTTGCCCGGAATGGCGGATATAGATTCCTCTCTGTGGCTTTTCTGCAAAGAGATTAAGAAGAATGCTACCGTAGCTCTCTCAGGAGAATGCGCCGACGAAATATTCGGCGGTTACCCATGGTTTTACAAGGAAGAAATGCTGAATGCAGATACGTTCCCGTGGGCCCGTTCTACGCAGGAGCGCACAAAGGTTTTCTCAAAAGAACTCAATGAACTAATCCAACCGGAAAAATATATTTTGAGGAGATACCGCGAAACCCTTGAAGAAGTGCCGCGCCTGCCCGGAGAAAACGGGCTTGAGGCTCGGAGAAGAGAATTGTTCTATTTGAACATTAAATGGTTTATGTGCACCTTACTGGATCGTAAAGACCGCATGAGCATGGCTCACGGATTGGAAGTCAGGGTTCCCTACTGTGACCACAGGCTTGCCCAATATGTATGGAATATACCTTGGAATGTGAAGACATTGGGCGGCATGGAAAAAGGGCTTCTTCGCAAGGCACTGTCAGGTATTTTACCTGATGAAGTACTGTACCGCAAAAAAAGCCCCTATCCAAAAACCCATAACCCTTCATACGAAAAAGCTGTAAGCACCTGGATTACTGAAATTCTCAATGACAGCAGTTCACCCCTGCTTCCTTTTGTAAACAAAAAGGCTGTCCTGGAACTTTCACAAAGCGAATCAGATTACGGTAAACCATGGTTCGGCCAGCTCATGGCGAAACCTCAGCTTTTTGCTTATCTGATACAGATTGATATATGGATGAGAAAATATAAAGTCCGGGTGGTATGATTTAAGATTTAGTATACTCCGATTAGCATAATTAAGATGTTTTATTAAACTTATTTATTAGAACAAACTTGTTTATCAAAAAAACAGCGGAAGAAATTCATGTTCTTCCGCTACATTTATATATAAATTGGCTGTGAAAGTTATCTTCCCATCAGATATTCATTGCATTCACTGGCGGCTTCCCTGCCTTCTCTGATAGCCCATACTACAAGACTTTGTCCCCTGTGCATATCTCCGGCAGTAAAAACGCCTTGTATATTTGTTTCATATTTTCCAGGTTTCGTCTTAACGTTGGTTCGTTCATCCCTTTCGATACCGAGCTGCCGGAGCAGATCATCCTCCGGCCCCAAAAATCCCATAGCCAGCAGTACAAGCTGGGCAGGAATAATTTTACGGCTTCCCGGCACCTCTTTAGGAATAAAACGGCCATTGCCATCTTTAACCCATTCAACTTTAGACGTCACAATCTCCTTAACATTCCCCTGGTCATCGCCTATTAATTCTTTTGCAGTTACACAATATCTTCTCGGGTCTTCTCCGAAAACTGCTACAGCTTCCTGTTGGCCATAATCCATCGAATATACTCTTGGCCATTGTGGCCACGGATTATTCGGTCCTCTGTTCATGAGAGGTTTAGGCATAATTTCAAGCTGAATTACGCTCTTGCATCCATGTCTTATTGAAGTGGCGACACAATCCGTTCCTGTGTCTCCTCCTCCTATTATAACTACATCCTTATCTTTGGCAGAAATAAACCTGCCATCCTTCAGATTGGAGTCAAGCAAACTGCGGGTGGTTTGACTCAGAAAGTCAACAGCATAGTATATTCCCTGCAGGTTGCGCCCTTCTACCTCCAGATTTCTTGGTTTCCTGGCGCCCCCGCATAAGACAACAGCATCGTAATTCTTTAACAACTCATCGGCAGATATATCTTTGCCTACCTCAGTATTTGTAATAAATTCAATTCCTTCTTCTTTCATAATGTCAATACGCCGGATAACCTTGCTTTTATCAAGCTTCATGTTCGGGATTCCATACATCAGCAATCCGCCCGGCCGGTCTGCCTTTTCATACACTGTTACTTTATGCCCTGCCTGGTTCAGCTCGTCGGCACAAGCCAATCCTGCCGGTCCGGAGCCGACAATCGCTACTGTCTTTCCTGTCCTCTTCGAAGGAATTCTTGGGGTTATCCACCCGTTTTCAAAAGCTTTTTCTATAATTGTAAACTCAATGCTCTTAACAGCAACTGCATTTTTATTGAGTGAAACAGTACAGGAACCCTCACACAGGGCAGGACAAACTTTTCCTGTAAATTCCGGAAAATTATTGGTCTTAAGCAGCCGCATAAGTGCTTCTTTCCATAAACCTCTGTATACCAGATCGTTCCATTCCGGTATCAGATTGTTCAGCGGACATCCTACCACTGAGCCCCTTATTATCTGACCGGTATGGCAGAAAGGCGTGCCGCAGCTCATGCAACGGGCTCCCTGTTCCCTCAGTTTTTCTTCAGAAAAAGTACTATATAATTCTTCCCAGTCGCAAATCCTCTCAAGAGGATTTCTGGAGGAGGGTACCTCACGTTCATATTCCATAAATCCTGTCGGTTTACCCATTTTCAGTCACCCCGTTTCGTTCTACATCAATTACTGGCGATAAGGGTCTTATCGTTTTTATTTCTTTTAATAATTGCCATAACAGTATTGTCTTCTGTCATGCCCTTATTTTTCATACTCTTTTTTGAATTAAGAATTCTCTTATAATCTTCAGGCATTACCTTTACAATTTTGGATACCATATAATCCCAGTGAGACAATACTCTCCATGCAATGCTGCTGTTTGTATATCCTGCATGCCTTACTATCATATTTCTCACTTCTCTTATTTCTTCTTCGTCCTCCAGTCTTTCCAAAGACACCATTCCAAGATTGCATCTGCTTCTGAAATCACCTTTTTCATCCAATACATAGGCAATTCCGCCTGACATGCCTGCAGCAAAATTACGTCCCGTTGGTCCAAGGACTACGACTCTTCCGCCAGTCATATATTCACATCCATGATCTCCTACAGCTTCAACAACAGCTTTCAAGCCACTGTTCCTTACGCAGAACCTCTCTCCTGCTCCGCCTCTTATATAAGCTTCACCGCTGGTTGCGCCATAGAAAGCCACATTGCCTATTGTTATATTCTCCTCAGGTATAAATATTGCATTCTTGGGAGGATATACAATAATTTTTCCTCCCGATAATCCTTTTCCAATATAGTCATTTGCATCCCCTTCGAGTTCCAGAGTCACTCCTTTAGGAATAAAGGCGCCAAAGCTCTGGCCTGCAGAGCCTCTGAAATGAAGGTGAATGGTATCTTCAGGCAGTCCTTCTGCTCCGTATATTTTCGTGATTTCGCTTCCCAGTATGGTTCCGGTTACCCTGTCTGTATTCTTTATAGGCAGTTTTGCACGTACTTTCTCTCCCTTTTCCAGCGCTGGTTTGCAGAGTTGAAGCAGTATTCTACGGTCCAATGTTTTTTCCAGCCGGGGATTACGGATAATGCTGCAGAAACGCCCTACCTCCTGTGGAACATCAGGTTGGTACAAAATACTTTGAAGATTCAGACCCTCCGTTTTCCAGTGCAGCTTTTCCTCATCCAGGGCAAGCACATCCGTTCTTCCCACCATTTCGTCTATGCTTCTGAAGCCCAGTTCTGCCATAATCTCTCTGACATCCTGTGCAATGAATTTCATGAGATTTACCACATATTGCGGGTCTCCGGAAAAGTTCTTTCTGAGTTCAGGATTTTGGGTGGCTATTCCTACCGGGCAGGTATCCATATGGCAAACACGCATCATTACACAACCCAGTGCAACCAGCGGAGCTGTTGCAAAAGCAAACTCTTCAGCTCCCAGGAGGGCAGCAATAACCACGTCCCGTCCTGTCATCAGTTTTCCGTCTGTTTCTATTACAATCCTGCTCCTGAGATTATTGAGCAGCAAAGTCTGGTGAGTCTCAGCAACTCCAAGCTCCCATGGAAGACCTGCATGCATTATGCTTGTACGGGGTGATGCACCGGTACCTCCATCATAACCGCTGATTACAACAACATTGGCACCGGCCTTGGCCACACCTGCCGCAACTGTTCCTACACCAGCTTCCGATACCAGCTTCACGCTGACTCTCGCACTGCTGTTTGCATTTTTCAGGTCATAAATAAGTTCAGCCAGGTCTTCTATAGAATAAATATCATGATGAGGTGGCGGTGAAATCAGACTCACTCCCGGTGTTGAATGCCTTACCCGGGCAATCCATGGATATACCTTTCCGCCCGGCAGCTGTCCTCCTTCTCCCGGCTTTGCGCCCTGTGCAATCTTAATTTGCAGTTCCCTTGCATGTATCAGGTATTCGCTTGTTACGCCAAAGCGTCCTGAAGCCACCTGCTTAATAGCACTGCATCGGGAATCTCCGTTAGGCATCGGCTTAAATCTGTCGGGATCCTCGCCGCCCTCTCCGGTATTGCTCATTCCGCCTATACGGTTCATTGCAATTGCCAATGCCTCATGAGCCTCCTTGCTGATAGATCCATAAGACATAGCCCCGGTTTTGAAGCGCTTTACAATAGATTCCACCGGTTCAACTTCGTCAATGCTCACAGGTTTGTTAATTTTCTTGAATTCCATCAGTCCCCGGATGGTATATATCCTTTCCGGGCGTCCATTTATTGCGTCTGCATACTCTTTGTATATTTCATAGCTTCCTGTCCTGCAAGCCTGTTGAAGTTTGTGAATGGTTTCGGGGTTATAAAGGTGCTGTTCTCCTTCCCTTCTCCATTTATACACCCCTCCCGCGTCAAGAACCTTGTCACCGCGGTCTGCGGCGTTAAATGCAGCTTTATGCCTCAATTCAACTTCACGGGCTATTTTATCGATATCCATTCCCTCAATTCTTGACGGAGTTCCGACAAAGTATTTTTTAATAATGTCGCTGCTTAATCCAACCGCTTCAAATATTTGCGCTCCTCTGTAACTTTGTATGGTAGATATTCCCATTTTGGAAATAACTTTAACTATTCCTTTTACAACCGCTTTGATGTAATTCTTCTCAGCGTATGAATACTCTATGTCTTTCAGTAAACCTCTGTCTATCATATCCCTGATAGTTTCAAATGCAAGATACGGGTTGACGGCATCCGCACCATAACCTATTAAAACTGCAAAATGGTGTACTTCCCTGGGTTCAGCAGAAGAAAGTACGATACTGGTTCTGGTACGAAGCCCTCTTTCTATAAGATAGTGATGAAGACCCGATACTGCCAGTAAAGCCGGTATTGGAGCATATTCCCTGTCTGGTTCCTTATCACTCAAAATTAATATGTTCGCTCCGTTTATTATAGCCAGCTCTGCTTTCCGGCAAAGATCTTCCATGGCCTCTTCCAAACCCCGGCCTCCATCTTTTACTTTATATAGAATTTGCAGTAGCTCGGCCTTAAAACCTTCCTGCTTGATATTCTTCAGATAACTCAGTTTCGTATTGTCAATAATGGGGCTGTCTAACCTGATCCGCCTGCATGCCTCCGGAACAGGCTCCAACAGGTTGCATTCCGACCCGATAAGAGTTTCGGTGGACATAACAATTGTTTCTCTTATTGCATCAATGGGAGGATTGGTCACCTGCGCAAACAGCTGTTTAAAGTAGTTGTAAAGCAGCTGTGGCTTCGGTGACAGCACTGCCAGGGGAGTATCATTCCCCATGGAACCAATAGCTTCTTCACCTTTTGCCGCCATAGGTTCCAATATAATGGACAAATCTTCGTATGTGTAGCCGAATACCCTCTGCATCGTAAGCAGATCTTTTGGCCCGGAGTTCTCTTGCTTACTGCATTCTTTCAAGTCTTCGATATCTTTCATGTACTGATCCAGCCATTTTCTGTAAGGACGGCTTTCCGTAATTTTCCGCTTGATCTCTCCATCTTCAATAATATACCCCTTGGCTGTATCGACCAGGAACATCTTGCCTGGCTGAAGTCTGCCCTTTTTGATAACGTTCTGCGGATTTATATCCAGGACGCCGACTTCAGAAGCAAGAACCACCAAACCATCCATGGTAATATAATAACGAGACGGGCGCAGACCGTTTCTGTCCAGTACGGCACCTACCTGCTCCCCATCAGTAAATGCAATAGCAGCAGGTCCGTCCCATGGCTCCATCAGACAACTATGATACTGGTAAAAAGCTTTTTTCTGATCATCCATGCTTTCATGGCCTGACCACGGTTCCGGAATCATCATCATCATAGCATGGGGAAGTGAATATCCGGTATGGTACAGAAACTCAAGGCAGTTGTCCATCATGGCAGAATCGCTGCCGTTCTCGTCGATTACCGGCAAGATTTTATAAAGATCCTTGTTGAGCAAATCTGATGAAAACATTGCCTGTCTTGCACGCATCCAGTTTATATTGCCCCTTAAAGTGTTAATCTCACCGTTATGGACAATATAGCGGTTTGGATGTGCCCTTTCCCAGCTTGGGAAAGTGTTGGTGCTGAATCTCGAATGAACCAGTGCAATAGCACTTTTCATCCTCTCATCAAGCAGTTCGGGATAAAATTCAGGCAACTGGGCTGCCTGAAGCATCCCTTTATAAACAATTGTCTTATGCGATAAACTTGCAAAGTAAATGTTACTGTAACTTCCGCCAACATGGGGCTTTATTTCCTTCTCCGCTCTTTTTCGGATAATATACAGCTTTCTTTCAAAATCCATTCCTTCCCTGGTCTCCGGACCGCGTGCAATAAATGCCTGGCGGATAAAAGGCTGACAGGATACAGCTGTAGCACCCAGGGATGAATTATTGACAGGCACTGTGCGCCAGCATATAAATTCCTGCCCTTCCTCCTCGACAATTGATTCAAACTGCTCTTCGCAGTTTCTACGCAAGTCATCATCTACAGGCAGGAAAACCATCCCGATGCCATAATCTCCTGCTTTAGGAAGTATTATATTTTTATCTTCACATATCTGTCTGAAATAATCGTCACTTATCTGAATAAGAATTCCGGCTCCATCTCCGGTATTTTCCTCGCTTCCAATACCACCCCTGTGGTCCAGCTTCAAAAGGACCTCAAGAGCCTGAGTAATAATCTGGTGCGATTTTTTTCCTTTTATGTCTGCTACAAATCCTATTCCGCATGCATCATGCTCATAAGCTGGATCGTAAAGTCCCTGTTTAACTGGTAAATTGTTATTTTTCATACTCACTCATTCCCATCTGCATAGATTTTTATTTACCATTACTCAACGCTGCATTTTCCAGCCTGCCGGCTGTGTATAAGCAGCTCAACTAAAAAATTTAATGTAGTAAGATTAAGTAACAAAAAAGACGCACCCATGAAGAACTATCTACTCTCCATTGAGTACGTCTTTAAACT
This sequence comes from Clostridiaceae bacterium, assembly GCA_012840085.1. Lineage (GTDB taxonomy): Bacteria > Bacillota > Clostridia > Acetivibrionales > DUMB01 > DUMB01. Next base: position 36,448 of record DUMB01000084.1, on the reverse strand, counting down.
TCTTAATAATTAATTCAACTATATGTTAAGTTATTATGCACCATTGCATATGCGTCCATCAATCTTTTTCACCAGATGAACGCTTCTTACTTATTGTTCCAAAATTATAACACAAATGCCTAGTAGATGTCAATAACTTATTTAATTTAAACATAAATATTCAGGCCCACATGCCAAACCATCCTCTATTGAGGAGCAAACAGGTCTGTGTATGTAACCACCTGAAACTTATCCTCATTTTCGTGAATATACTCAACTAATTTTTCAAGCTGCTCAGGCGAAAAAGTCGTTCCGTACCGGTCATCTGCTTCTTCGATCTTGTTCATAACAAATGCTACAGACCTTTTCTCACTCCATGCTTCCGACAGATAAGACCTTACTTTGCTGAAATCCATATCCTGCGATAAGCCTATTATCGAAATAGGGTAATAGACAGTGTTTTTTAATCTGGTTGCATTAAGCATGATAACATTGTCCTGTGTCCTCACGTTATCATATCCGGCATCAATTAATAATTTTATCAGAAAAGGATTATTGCAGCCATAGGGAATGATGGCCATTTTTTTACCTTTCGTTAAAAACCGTTTATCCATCCAATCCCTTGCACACTGAAATTCATTGAACATCTTATAGCTGTCTGTACTTATTTTGTAAGAGTATGATTGGTTTAAAACACTCCATCCTTTCATATAAAGCTCACTGATCTGAGAATAAGATAAATGGGCTTCTTCATTTACTAATGATGGTATTATTGAAACACTGCCTTTATATCCATATTTTTTTAAAATCGGATATGCATTGTAATAAACGGATTCCCACCCTCCGTCAAACATTAATACCACCTGGACACGGTCTTCATCAATCAGTTCAGCCGCTTCAAGATTACTGTTATAATTGCTCAATTTTGCTGCCACACTAAAGTCTTCTATCACCCTGGCCAAAAAAAGAATCGGCCTGGGGTACATAAATAAGGACAAAACAAAAGTAGCCAGAACAGTGGCTGTGTTAAACCTTTTTGAATTAAACAGCTTCATGTGTGTTCTTCCCTTCATTAGCTTTTATCTGCTTCTGCTTTTTTAAACACTGCATGCAGGCTGGTGGTAGAAGTAAGGTTTTCAGTCAGGTTTGGATTTTCCGATTCAATTGTACCTGTCCATCCGACAAACTCGTAACCGTTCCGGGGAATTGCCTCAAGCCTTACAGGAATTCCTTTGAAATATACACCGTTCCATGGGGTGTTGCCAGGTTCCAGTTCGATTGTATTGACTTTGACCTTTCCACCTTCGCCTACTGTGAGATGAAGTTCAACCGTATCCAGATTAAAATAATTGCATATATGATGACGCATATAATACGGACGGTTTTTAACGTAATTCCTTATGATATCAACCTGTGCCAACCAGTTTTCGACTCGCCACTTATGCAGGTTCCACCGTATAATATGATCTTCTACATAAGGAGCGTACATGGCCTGGAAACTGTCTAACTTTTCCAGTACTGTTTCTGCACTGTATCTTGTATTAAGCAGGTCAGCAAACCGGGTGACAAATTTGTTTCTGAATGTCTCATTTTGTAGAAGCGACCGCAGCATTATTGTATACTCATCAGGATTGTTCCAGTTTTTACTTCCTATAGCAGTTGCCATTGACAGTGAATCAAACTCATAACTCCTTCCAAACAAGCCAAATCCATAATCCAGGTCAAATATCATCCATCTCCACCTGCCGTCATTTCCATACGGCGCCTCCGGCTCATATTTGGCTGTTCTTTTCCTCCAGATACGCACGTTATTTGCCGGCCAGTCTTCATTTCCGCAGTATATCTCAAGGATGTTGTATTCAATATAATTGTCTATGTCTATTTGTGTCTCTACATATGCGTAGTTTTCATCTATTCTCATGTCGTTGTTTGCAATGAAGTGATAGACCTGACAGAAGGGAATTTCATCACCCTGGAACCCCATCTGTATTTCGTCTCCTATTCCTCCGGAAGGATTTTTGATAACCACCGCATCCTCCGGCGCAATTCCGTACTTGTTATACAGGTATTGTTCATTATACAGCGTACGAATATTATATATACCGTAATATTCGCCGTTGATAAATGAAATAACGGGCTGGGATTTTTGCAAATCTAAAATCGAAGGGTCTGCCAGGCTTTGAACAAAAGCATCACGGAAAAATGTATAGTGGGCATCGGTGGCTGAATTTCTCATAATGACACCGGTTACCGGCAAATCTTCCTCTGAGTCGTTTGGGAAGAAATCATAATTAAACATTGCATTATCATCATAGTCATTTCTTGCCAGAAGTTTTAGTGTCTTATTTGCATGACTCAGGGAATAGCCGCCGTGGGTCCTGATTCCAATTCCCTGTCTCAGACCGGCTGTCCCGTCTGGTTCGAAAATTTCCAGATGAGCCTGTCTCTCCCATTTCTTTCCTTCCTGAGTGTAATTTGCCGGCGTATTAGACCCGACAACTTCATCAGGATGTGCCTTAATCCAGTCATCACGCACTTTTCCGGCAACATATATGCCTTTTCTGTAATCAAATAAATTATCAGGGTCTGTTACAATTGACAAGACAGGAATATCATATTTCCTGAAAATCCCCTTCTCCACAAAATAGGTGTTAGTGACAATTTTACTCCTGGGATAGCCCTCTTTGAAAGCACAGGCACGTACAACAGTAGCTTCATTGGTTTTACATGGAATCTTGATCTCACCTTCATATGGTATAGAATCCATGGTAGGGTCAGAACCATCCAGGGTATAATATATCCGGGCATCACTGTCCTCATGTGTTAAAGTAAGCAATATTTCATTTTCATAGAAGCCGCCGGGTTTTGAGAAAATGACAGGTACAAGTCTTTTTGAAGCACAGCCTTCCTTTAAGGGCGGCAATGTATTTTCCGTTCCTGCAGTTTCACCGTCAAACCAGGCTATAGTATCACTTCCGTCAGGTATTCGCCCGCAGGATATATTTTCATACATATCATGCAACAGGAATACAGTTTTCCATGTACCATCAGGAGATGTAAGTATAATTACCTCATCATTTTTTGTGATCTTGAAGTTTGTATGAAGATGCCTTGTTTCATAATCGGCATTGCCGGAAGCCCAGACAACCAAAAAGGATTGCGGCTCAAGAATAACCTGCGGAAATTTCCACTTAAAAGGTTTTTTCGCATCGTTAGACAAACCAAAACCCTTTAAATCAATTGGCTCATCGGAATTGTTATATAGTTCTATATAATCGCTATAGTCACCGTTATTATCCTGTATGGCGTTTCTGTTATCTGACATCACTTCGTTAATAACAACACCATAAGAATCAACTTTCTGAAGCTGTTTATAAGCAGTAGCAAAAATATTTCTCCTGGTACCTGTGGTAAGTACCAACATCAGGCACAGCAGTATAAAAAGAATTTTATCCCATAAACGCTTTATCATTATTGCCACTCCCTGCATAAAACATCTCATCTTTAACCTGTGACTTCACCGTTGAATGATACCAGATTTACTTCCTGAGCTCCATGATTTTGCTTTAAGTATTCTACAATACTATGTTTCTTTTGATCCTTTATGAAAACTTCAAAAGTAACTTCCATGAGATTGTGGCCAACATTATGCAACCTTAACTTGTTCTTGATACCGTACTGTGATAATGATTTCTCCACTTCTTTTGTATTGATTTCACTGCCCTTTATTACCAGTAGGTAACAGTTCTCTTTATGTACAACCCTGCTGAATACCAATATCATAAAGCCTATAAACAAGCTGCCAACGCCCCCTATCAAAAATGCTCCCGAGCCTGCAGCAAGCCCAATGGCAATAGCCCAGAACAGGAATGTAAGATCCCGTGGCTCCTTAATCGCACTTCTGAAACGCACAATTGACAATGCGCCTACCATACCTAAAGAGATACCGAGATTGTTGCCAATTACCATGATTACCATGGCTGTTATCATGGAAATAATGACCAGCGAAACATTAAAACTCAGTGAATATAAAACACCGGAAAACGTTATTTTATAAATCAAAAACATAAACAGGGCAAGCACTGCTGTTATTGCCATATTGAATGCAATGGTTTCCAGTGTGTACAAGTTGCTGTTATCCACTAAATACTTATACAAGTTTATTTCATTCATATCTCTATCTCCTCTCCTTTTTTTTAATCATTAGCTAAGTTAACTTGTTGCTGCTATCGAAATACTGCCACAACAAGCCAGGTTAACAATTTATTCAGGTCAGTGTAAGTTATATAAAAACAGCTTGTCTGCATAAACAATATTTGCTTACAGACGAAAGCTGAGGATTAATTGTAGATAACATGTTCCGGATAAATCCCGGCAGTGTCGTCTGAAACTTTACTTCCAGAATGTATCGTCCGTCTGCAAATACCGGTACCATTGGAGTCCCTGGTTCATGCAGTTTCCATGGGTCAATGGATGTTCTCAGGTTTTTATCTATTGTTATTCGTATATTATTAAATGGGCAAATAAACGCCTGCCGGTCATAATCAATCAGCAAAACCGGCCTCAGATGCTCAGTATGCATATATGCATAAACCTTATTTGCGAACACATTTTTATATTTAAGGAGTACGTCATAGTCGCCGTTCATTAATTCATATGCATCGGATCTATTGAGCTGTAAAGTTTCTTTATGTACATAGTTGCTTCTTTTATTTTTCAATTCCAGCTTTACAGTCTGATCACTTGTATCATAAATTCGCATTCTAAGTTTCTTTCTTTCGGAATATCCATTAATTTTTTCCAGATAATCCTTATTGTCCTGGGAATCAAAGTATAAACTCCTGATCCAATACTCGCCGTCTTCGTTTCCGTTTAAGTCAATCTGCATAGACTTCTTAAGCATGCTCGCAAGCAGAAATGCATCAATCCGATTAATAAAATACTTTATTTCATGACGGTATACTTGCAGTATCTTTTTCCCGCTTTCCATATTCTTGCCCCCATGCAAAATACATTTTTTCCGTATGATGGCTTATACAATATATGAATTGCTTGTTCGGGCCACCTTATCCCACCTTCTATGCTTAAGAGAGTAGGAAATAGTTCCTTTTATGAAATAGTAAATTCTCAAAAAGCTAAAGCACAGAATATCCGTTATGATGCTCAATAACAGGTATTTGATGTTTACTTTGCCATTCGTTAAAACACCGGCATAATTGCCTTTATATTGAGACAAAGTCATCTTTTTCCAGCGATATATCGCTACCAACGAATTTATAACGTTAAAAATTAATGCAAGTGCTAGAAGAATAATAAAAAGGGCCGGAAATCCATATGCAAACCTGAGCGAAATCAATACAAAATTGAACAAAAAGGAAATAACTGCAGCTGTGCCGCTAAATGCCGCATCTAAAAGTATAAAAAAGCATACGTTCGATTCAAAGAACCTTCTTAAAATAAATTTTTTATTCTTGCCCAAAGCATCCCAAAATGCTTTTTGCCATCTGATTCTTTGACGTGCAAGGTCAGTCCATGTTTCCGGGCACTCTGTATAACAAATAGCCCTCAGGTCATAAGTTACCTTTTTATTGTTTTTTAGAGCATATTCCTGCAATTTGATGGTGATATCGATGTCTTCTCCCAATCCTTTTCTGAATCCGCCTACTGCTTTCAATGCTTCCTTCCTGAACACACCGAATGCTCCAGATATGATAGCCAATGCATTATTGCAGGAAAGAGATGCTTTATATATATAAAATCCCTTCAAGTAATCAAGAGTCTGCAGCGCAATAATTGGCTTGCTCCTTTGGTTTAACAGGAAATACTGCATAACATGTATCACGCCGCCGGATGCAATGATTTCTTCATCCTGAAATACCTGATTCATCACATTTAAAGCGTCTTTATCCAGAATGCAGTCACCATCCAATGTAACTATCAGATCATTATGACTGAATTTTATACCTGTATTTAGACTATCCGCCTTTCCGCTATTTTCCTTGTCAATGACATAAATATGGGGATACTTGCTGGATTGGTAGACCCTCACATTTCCGGCTACATAAATTCTTTCTCTGTCCTGATATTCCCTTGTTTCCAACTGTTTAAACAGGACTTCCAAAGTATCATCATCCGAGCCGTCGTTGACGAAAATGACTTCCAGATTATCATAGTCCAGCTTTAGCAGTCCTGCTATCGTATTCGGCAGTATTCTTGCCTCGTTATAACATGGGATGATAATGGAAAAGTGTAAGTGCTTGTTTGCCTTTACCAGAGGCTCCTTTTTGTACCTAAATGAGCTAAGCAAATGGTATATTGCAAAAAATGTACTTAGAAATGTTACAAGAGTAATAATGGCTGTTATCATAGACTTATTATCAACTCCGGTTCTAATTTATAGGATTCTATTATAAATGTTGCTGGAAGCGCTGCATCATCTGGGGTACCCGGCCAGTCACCGCCAATTGCCTGGTTTATAATTAAATACATGGGCTCGTTTGGTATACCTTTGTTTGTGGTAAAAACACGCTGATTGTCAATATACCAGCTCAATTCATTCTTTGTCCATTTAATGCCTACCTCATAAAATTCCTTTTTTTTGACCTTGCGGCAAAAGTATTCTCTCTTTGGCTGTTCAGGGCTTCCGTAATGAATAACGCCATAGAAATCCAGTGGTTCGCTGCCAATCATCTCAAATATATCTATTTCAGGCAGTTTTTTATCTTCTACAGGTAAAAGCCATATTGCGGGAAAAAGTCCCTTACCTTCTGGAACTCTTATACGGAATGAGAAAAAACCGTACAAATAGCCAAATTTACTCGTGACCATTCCTGAGGTGTAGTTTTTTGTTCCTCTTTTTTCCTTTTTAGAGATGATTGTAATGCTTCCATCCTTCAAAATTACGTTATCCTGGGTATAATACTGAAGTTCATTATTGTAACTTTCACTACGGTTAACAGCCCGCCATGTTTCATCTTCTACCGCGGTACTCTGATTGAGACTGGCATCATCCGGACCTAATCCACCATTTTCAAAAGCACTTTCGCCGTCAGGACGGGGTTCATTACCATAAGTATTGGTATTATCATGTTCGGTGCTATAAGTTTCTGTATCATCTGATATTGCATTTGCATCATCAGATAGCGCATTTGCGTCATCAGACAATACATCTTTATCATCAGATAGTATAATTGAAGCGGTATCATCTGCATCTGACGGCACTTGTTCGTCATCTGCTCCTGTTTCGGGTAACAGCTCCGCCCGAGAGCTGTCAGGGTCATATTTTTTGCCGCTCTTTTGCAAAATGGATGGCAGATTTTCCAGCACATATAAAACGTAAATTGATAACACTGCTACAATAGCCAAAATCACAGCTAATCGGGTAAGTGTTTTCTTCATATATTCTCCACGCATCCTTAGTAGAATTTATATATTTTATCTATATGAGGTGGAAAATTTAAAAATGCACAAAATGCACAAAAAAAAGGACGAGCAAGTAGTATTGCCCGTCTCAAATGCTGTTTACGCCTTAATTTCAAATCAGCTGATAATATTATAGTATTTCCACGTTCCTCCGCCATCCAATCTATGCAGTTCAGGAAATTCTTTTCTATAATTTGGCTTATTATCTTTCTGTTCCCTGCTAAAAATCAAACGGCCAAAATACATGGAACAAATTCTCTTTTTTATCGTCTTAATTGTAGAACAAACAAAATATTACCGGAGGAGATGCGATCTATATGAAAAACAAAAACAATGTATTTAGAAATGCAGTCGTTGCGGGAACATTATGTGCATTTATAGCAGTTCCGTCTTTTGTACAGGCTGCAAACATACGCCCTATATTAGCTGAAGATGTAAAACCTATAATTATTTATGGTCAATACAATCACTGGTCCAAACCATATATTGAAAAATTATTAAAAAACTATAATGTAGAATCAATATTTAAAGACAAAGATCTTGAGAGTTATATTAAAGAGGAAGAATATAAGAATATTGTAAAGCTGGTAATTGATGAGGAGTATGATGGGTCACCTGATGCAATGACCAGAGAAGCGGTTGTTTATGACCTTATGAAACTTTGGGCAAAAAAGACAGGCCAGGATTTAGACAATATTGCGGTTATTCAAATGCTAATCTATTCTGATACAGATAAAATTGACGCCAAATACAATCATGCCATAACTTTAGCGTATTTGAAAAATATAGCCAAAGGTAACGGTGGAGGAATTTTTAACCCTAAGGCGAAAGTTACTTATGGTGAACTGGCTGCCTTAATAAGTAATACACATGAAGCTATAAAAAATGAATTGAGTTTCGAAACCGATTCTATTATGGAGGGAAGGTTTGAAACAAAAGCCGGTTATGAAATAAAAGATGGCAAAATGACATTCGATTTCGAACTGATAAGTCATTATACAGAAACAAAAAATCTGTTGTTCGGATCAGGACAGCAATTTGAAATAACTATAACTGATGAAAAAGGCGAAGAAGTATACAGATATTCAGATGACAAGTTTTTCACAATGGCAATTGTGACAAAAAGCATTAATCCTGGTGAATCGCTAAAATGGCAGGACACATGGGATATGACAAACAAAGACGGAGAAAAGCTAACCTCTGGAAAGTATAAAGCAAAAATTGACATTTTAGTCATTCCGGAAGAAGACGGTGAAAAAATCGATCCAAGTCAATTAACAACTGAAATAGAGTTTGATTTATCGGAAGCCAAATAGAAATCAAGTATAACCACATGCTGCCATCACAAATCTGTGACTGGCAGCATGTTATTTGCTCACATGTTTCATATCATGCTGTTTCCTGTTCTGTTTACACTTTTGCTTCAAATTCAGCTAAAATATCAAGATATTTCTGCTGTATATTACCCTCCCGGGCTTCACGCTCAAAGCGTTCACAATCCAGGTTAATTGCTTCCAAAGTTTCTTTTGAAAAGTTGTTTTCAGCAAATTTGAATACTACGGCATCCTCCTTGTCGATATGCCTATGCAGAAGATGTGTATAGGATATGGCATTGGCAATCACATCAAGCCTGGATTCGTCATCTCCATCCATCACTCTTTTTACCGCAGCTTCCAGCTCCTGTATGTATAGCCTGCCAAAATCGTGCTCAACCAGCATTCCATGCCTGACAAGCTTTTCCGCAGCAGAACCCAGCTCATTCATCATTCTGTTAAAAAGCAGCTCTTCTTCTTTTCCATGGTGATGCCTGTCAGCATAGTTTCTTACAAAGTCAATCAGTGTAAAAAAATCCTCATATTGCACTTTTTCATTCTTTAGAACTTTATAGCAATATTTCCTGATCACAGCAAGCATTCTTTTGATATTTCTGTGCTCCTCCACCATCAAATCTATGCAGTTCATGATGTCCTCCTTCTTGTTCTTTAAGGAATATATACCACCTATCATATGTATTTACATATAAATCTTTAGCCATCTGTCGTATATTTTTTCACAACTGCAGCATATTTTTCATCATTCATATTATTTATTTAATTATCTTCGAAATATTATTTATAAACGCCGCTTATAATCTTTTTGAATTTCATCTTTCCAGTCTTCCGGCAGGGTGTCGGCTTCACGGAAGTGAGCAATAGCACTGCTCATTGCGCAGTAGCTAAGGCCAATCCCTTCACTGTCAGCATGATAATTTTGAGCCCGGTCAGGAGAAATGCCAATGTGTACTGCGGTTTCTACCGCATCAATATTTGCACCAAGGAAAATAAATTCCCATCCATGGTGCGTTTTCTGCTGCTCTATCATTTTCCTGATATGTTCAACTGAATATTCTCTGCTGGAGTTTTCCTCTCCGTCTGTGATGATGACAAACATAACCTTTTCAGCGCGGTATTCCTCAGCAGTGTGTTTCTGTGCGTTTTTAATTTTATTGATTGTTCTCCCGATTGCGTCAAGGAGCGCAGTCGAGCCACCAACCTGGTATTCCTTTTCCGTTATAGGACTGACGGCTTGTATGTCGATTCGATCGTGGAGAAGTTCATAATTGTTGTCAAACAGTACTGTTGTTATGCGGCATTCACCTTCAATTGCTTTCTGCTTTTGCAGCATTGAATTGAAACCGCCAATGGTATCAGCCTCCAAGCCACACATTGAACCGCTCTTGTCCAGAATAAATACTAATTCGGTTAAACCTTTTTTCATTGCAGTGTCCTCCTTAATATTTATTAACATAACTTGTTTTGCCAGCATTTCGATAGAATAAGTTCCGAGCCCAAGATCTAATAAAACAGCTCTAAAGTTCTTCACAATGCTGTCTCATTATCTGGCACAACAATTTATCTTAAGAATAACACTGCAAAAGTGGAAAATGGTCGCTTGAAAAGCGACAAATTATTGTCATTTTTCAATAAATCACATTTTATCCTCCCAGCAATGGCTGGTCATACTTGAAGAGCACCTGGTTTATCTCAAAAATATCGTACTTGCCGTTTGCAATAAAACATTCCACAATCACGTCAAACTTGTTGCTGTGGGACAATGCATAGCCCGCTCTCCGGAGCAAATCCTCCGTTTCATCAAGTGTCAGCTCCAGCGCCACAGCAAGAGCAAGAATTGTCCGTTTGCTTGGCATATACCCTTTGCCGGTCCGTATCTTTGAGAACAGCTTACGGTCAATGTTTGCCCGCTTATAAACTTCAACGTCAGTTTTCCCTTTTGCATCTATAAGGCGCAAAAGCGTTTGGGAGAAAGGCTCATCGAGATTTCCTATCAGTTCGTCAAGTCCTGTGGGCACACGTAAAGCTTCATCATACATCGCAGATGCATCGTAAAGTATCATTGGTTCATCATAGACTCTTTGGTCCTCTGTATCAATATCAATTTCAAACAGTGCCCTGCTGCGCCGGCTGTCCCGGTGCTCACTCACATAATGTTCATCAATATAGCTGGCAACCTCTCCCATGAGTTTTTCGCTGATGACGAAGGAATCTTTGTCGAACACAACAAGATAGACATCTATATCATGCTTATCCAGAAAATCATGTATAGCCCTGGATGCAACCTGGAGAGCTTCATCTTTAGGATATCCGTAAATACCGCTTGAAATCAATGGAAAGGCGATACTTTCGCACTTATTCTCAATAGCGCACTTCAAACTGTTCAGATAACATGAACGAAGTTGTTCTTCCTCTCCGTACCTACCGCCTCTGTAAATGGGTCCTGCAGTATGTATAATATACTTTGCAGGCAGTCTGAAGCCCGGTGTTATAACCGCTTCACCTGTCTTAATGGGGGCAAGTTTATCGCAGGCTGCTTTCAGGTCATTTGCTCCAGCCGCTCTGAATATGGCACCGCAGACTCCGCCACCCATCTGCAGAGCAGTATTTGCTGCGTTGACTATGGCGTCAACATGCATTTTCGTAATATCCTGCCGTACGATTGAAAAGGGCATAAATCAATCCTCCAATCTGTTTTAAGCAATTAATAGCTATCCAGTCTTTTATCAGAATGGCTATACTCAACAGCTCATGCATATCTATTGAATTCCATTAATTATAATTTTATCACAGAAGAAAGCTGTTCTCAAAAAACTCCCATTCCTGTTTTTGTTAGTATTATTTATAAGCGGATGATATAATATTGTAATAAAGGTTAGCTGTGGGAGTATCAATTATGGATTATAAGTTTGCTGGAATGAGTTGGTAAGTAACTCCTGGTTTGTAAATTGGAAATCTGACTGAACACTAAATATAAAACGCCTCCCGCAAACGTGCAGTTTGCAGGAAGCGTATACAAGGTTATGCCTTCGTCCTTGCTTACATCGGCGAGTATAATATTGGCTTAAGTACAACATTTGCTTCTGCTGCTATTTATTTATCTTCCGTATTTCATCAAGCGGAACTTTCAGCTTCCTGTCCGCGGTCATCAGTCCGTTTATTTCCTGCATGACATCGGTCAGCTGGGTATAGCAGTAACCTCTGAAGTATTTAGTTTTCCTGACGGCATTGGTAATACTGGAATACCGTTCAATAAAACCCTGTATATCCTTTACAGCTCCATTATATCCCCATGCTTCCCTGTCAGGGCTCTCAAATGCTATTCCACCGTATTCCGTAAGAATTACCGGCTGGCCGTCATATTTATTCCCTTGGGCAAAGAGCATCCTGCCCGAAGTATTAAGGTCATAAAGAATACTCTTATCTCCGTATTTTTCAATGAACTCTTCTCCCCACGCGATGTAGTCATGAATGGAGCAAAAATCAGCTTTTATATTTTCCCATCCGTCATTCGTGCTCACAAGTCGTGTACCGTCAATGGCTTTTGATATATAATATAAAGCCAGGCCAAAGTCCTGCTGGTTTTTGTCTGTATAAATGTTTCTGACACCCCAGGATTCATTCAAAGGTACCCAGGTAATTATGCAGGGATGATTGTAGTCCCTGTTTATAAACTCAATCCATTCTCTTGTTATGTTTTCTATTTCTTCAGCATTAAAATCATAGGCGCTGGGCATTTCTCCCCATACCAGAAGGCCAAGCTTGTCAGCCCAGTAATAATATCTCGGATCTTCAATTTTTTGATGCTTTCTTGCGCCGTTAAAACCCATCTTCTTGGTCATCTCGATATCAAATTTTATAGCTTCGTCACTCGGTGGCGTTAAAAGGCTTTCAGGCCAATACCCCTGGTCAAGAATTAATTTTTGGTACAGAGGCCTGTTGTTCAGCAAGATTAAATCTCCGCATACTGAAATCTTTCTCATTCCAAAGTAGGTCTTTACATGGTCAAGAGTTTTTTCATCTTGCTTTATTGTAACCTGCACATCATAAAGATTGGGTGTTTCGGGTGTCCAGTAATGTATTTCATCTACACTGTCCTCTTCCTTTAAACAAACAGCAAATCTGGTTATCCTGTCTTTTATATTTAAATTCATCCTGACAATATTTCCGCCTTTATAGTCAATGGCAACTTCCATGAATAAATTTGCCGCTTCCCTGTCTAGATGCACTTCTCCGTAAACAGATCTTTTATCGATATCAGGGGTCAGCCTGATTTTTTCTATATGTACCTCACCTACCGCCTCCAGCCATACGGTCTGCCAAATTCCCGATGTTGCCGTATACCAGCACCTGTCCGGTTTTTCTTTCCAATACTGCTTTCCCCTGGGCTGGACTGTATCGTATCGGTCTTCGACTCTCACAACTATGATATTATCCCCGTCTTTAACATAATTAGTTATATCAAATTTAAACTGAACATATCCTCCCTTATGTTCTCCTGCAAAGTTTCCGTTGACCCATACCCTGGCATGGTAATCAACCGCACCAAAGTTCAGTAAGACCCTCTTGTTTCTGAAACTCTCAGGAATGCTGAATGTCCTCCTGTACCACATTATTTCATGAAGGCTCTTGTCATTAATTCCGCTCATTTCACTCTGATAGCAGAATGGCACGGTTATTTTTCTGGAAAAATTTATTTCTCCGGCTTTATACCATCCCTCTATTTCACCTGTATTATCGTCATCGAATTCAAAATCCCATTTTCCGTTAAGATTCAACCAATCCTGTCTTTCAAAATCCGGCCTGGGAAATTCCGGACGCGGTATTGATACATTCATTTGGATACCCCCTGTATTTATGTTTATCTATGAAGTTAGTTAATTAACTTATTTCAAGTATATTATCATTATAATTCCCTACTTTATTTAAGTAACATCCTGCTTGGAGTCTGGGTGTGCCCCGGAGACTTTGGTGAAACTCATGGGACATACACCCCCGGCTGGTGGAAGAACAACTCCCAATACGGCCTTCTTAAAACCATACGCATAACACATTCAGGTTGTATGTTGTTTCACTCAAGCTCGCCGTCCCTCCGGACACACGCAATCCAGGTGGATTAAACATTTTGGGAAAAGGCTTCGGCAACTATGATCAGGACATAGAGGTAGTGATTGAGTACGAATAGGCAGCGGTTGAGCATTATTGAAAGCCGGAACAGCACCCTGGCATCTATGAGCTAATCAGGATGAATCCGCGAGTTATCTTATTTGGCTGCAACCTTAAAATGTCCTTTTTAGCTGCAACTGTAAAATATCTATTAACTGTAAAATATCTATTTGTTGGCCTCAACTTTGAAGTTCCCGAAGAAAGCGATTGCTCCTTCCGTTCTGATTCCCGCCTTTCCATGGGTAAACGGATCCTTGTCGGTGTAATTTATTATGGCTTTATCCATGTCATCAATATAAACCTTAATGTTATCGCCTTTTACTTCCACCTTTAAATGGTACAACCTGCCGGGATCATAACGCAGCTCTGCACTGGCAAGCTCTTCCCGGTTATAGTTTTGTTTCGCCAGCACAACACCTTTAGTTGTCAATCCTGCAAAATAACCCTGGTAAAAATTCGTCCCCAGCATACAATCCCAGCCTTCCCCGCCTTCTGCCGGGTTTGTAACCCTGAAAATAACGCCGGAATTAATAGCGGAATCTGCTTTTATATCCACTTCCACTGAATAATCGCTCCAGCCGTCCTCACCGGCTGCAATTTTTCCATAAGGGCCAAGCTGAAGCATTCCGTTTTTGCAGATAAACTCCTGTCCCAACCCCGTAACATAAGCCCAATTGCCTAGACCCGAATCAAAGCTTTCTTTGAAAGCCGGCAATTCTTTACTTGCTTTATAGAAGTCCATTTTATAAAACCTGAAACCACCGTTAACCAGCTCTATCCTCAAAGTATACAGTCCTTCAGGAAGTTCCAGCCCTTTTAAAGATACAGTCCTCCACTCCTGAAAATAACCTGTGTCCAAATTTTCTGATTCTGATATTACCACATCATCAATCCAGATTCTAACCTGAGTATCAGGTTCTACATCTGATACTCTCATGTCAATATTGTAATCAGCTGTTTCTTCAACATTTATGTTATAAGCAAGCCACTCGCCTTTTGCTCTGAAAGCCGTGTTATAGCCTCCTTCAATGCAAGGCTCTGTGAAAAATTCATCATTTCTAAATAAATTGCCGGTGGATTCTGATTTTGAATAATATCCTGCATTTTCTCCTCCCCGGTTAAAATGTACAGCTTCTATACTCCCCGGAACGGGCTTATATGCATTGAATATACCTTCACCATTGACTTTGTCACTGACGGCGGTATATCCGAAAGCCGCTTTTGCGCCGTAGGAAACAAACCCTATACTTCCGCCGCTTAACCCTTCTGCAATTCTTGTTTGCTTATGCATACCGTCAACAAATACTTTAACTTCAGTTCCTGCCTTTTCAATTCTGATACAGTGAAGCCTGCTGAAGTCATACTCCTGCGGAAGCTCTGATACTTCAGTTTCTCCGGCAATTCCGTTAATAACAAACCTTGTCTCAACAGATTTGTTATCCGGATTCAGCAGTATCATTCCATAATTTCTGTCATCCCTATACGAAATAACAGCGCCAAACTTGCCGGAGCCACTGGCCGGACTTCCGGATGCTTTCATATTAAATTCAGCTGTATAATTTTCTTTACTGCTGAATTTTGTTATAATCATACTTCTGTCCCTGCCTGCTTCATAAATTTCCATAAAGCCCTTGCCAGCACACCATTTGCCGCTTTTTTCAATCCATTGCTCATCTGACTTGCCGCTTTCAAAATAGTCATAAAAATCCGGCATATCAGGGGCAGGCTGCTGTGATACCGTAGGCCCAAGAATAATCATCTTATCCCCATTCCATGCAAGACGGTCAATATTCAAATCCCTTGAAGCATCACTGTTCAGGTTATGGTAGGTAATATACCATGTATCAAGGTCAGGCCCTCTGAAGCTCATGCTATGCCCCAGCCCTACGCCTTCACCCTCAGTATTTATCAGCAGGGGATTTTTATTATACGGAACAAAACCACTAACAGAGCTTTTCTCACTAACTGCATAGTTTACCCTGTAACCGGCACTCAAATAGTGATTCCCCGTATAGGTCATGTAATATTTACCGTTTCTTTTTATTACACCGGGTCCCTCGGTCCATCCGTCCATAAAGGCTTCTGTAAGGATTTCATTGCCAATTGTCAGCGGGTCTTTCATTATGTGCGCCTTTATTCCAAAATCACTTGCATGATAAAAATACCATTTGCCGTCATCATCGATAAAGACAGAACCATCAATGCTATACCCTATATTTTTCGTCTGCAGTTTAAAGGGCCCTACAGGACTGTCACTTTTTAATATGTAATGCCCCAACCCGGAAGGCGATGTATACATATAGAAGCTCCCATTCCAGTACACCACCTCGGGCGCAAAGGGAACCATCCCCCTAAACTCCCCGATGTCTGCAACAGTACCTTCATACTTCCATTCAACAAGATCTGTGGAACTCCAGCACATTACACCGGGATTGGTACAATAAAGATAGTATCTGCCATTGTATTTCAAAATAAAGGGGTCTGCAAAATCCCCATGTCTCGCAATAGGATTTTTATATAGCCTGCATTGCTTGGCTTTTGTTTGTATCATATTCATTTTAATATCTGTTATCCTCCAGGTAATTAAGTAATATATCAGCGTAGTAATTAAAATGGCACTCCTTATTACCCATACTCCTTTATATTTGCTATTGCTGCATATATGTTTCTTATGCATTGGCTTCAGGAATCCCATATGCCTATCCTTTAATTCCTGTTAAAGCAAACGACTCGGTAAAGTATTTCTGGAAAGCTATAAATACAATTAAAACCGGCATAATTGCAACCACTGATGAAGCCATGATAATTGGAAAATTTGTCTGAGATGCATAATATGAATTCAATGTTGAAATTACCAGTTGGATAGTATGTTTTTTCGGTGAATTCAAATATATCAATGAACCAAAAAACTCATTCCATAAACCCATAAACCACATGATAATGTTAGCTGCCAATGCTGGTTTACAATTCGGCATAAAAATCCTTGCATATATTTCGAAATAATTGCACCCGTCAATCTTGCCTGAATCCATAAGTTCCGAGGACAAACCAATCATATACTGCCGCAGGAAGAACAGCATGGAAACATTTCCAAAAAGGCCCGGCAGGATTAACGGCCATAACGAATTCGTAAGGCCCAGTCTGGAAAAACCAATGAATTGCGGAATTATAATGGATACCGGCGGTATCATAATCATTATCAGAATTAACTGAAATAATTTTTGCTTGTGAGGAAATCTCATCTTTGCAAATGCAAAAGCAGAAATGCTTGTTGAAAAAGTGCCAATAAATAAAGTTGCAAATGTTACAATAGCACTGTTTTTTATTCCACTTAGAAGCGGGGCTATTGTCCATATATCTATATAGTTGCGCCAAATCACCGGATTAGGGATCCACTGTGGCGGGAACATATGGACATTGTTCGGATGCTTCAAAGAGGTTGATACCATCCACAAAAACGGGAAGAGCATGGTCACAGCCCCTAAAGATAATAATATGAATACTACAATATCTATTATTGTTTTCTTTATTTTACTGTTCATGGCAGCACCTCAACCCCTTTTAATTTCCTTCAAAGACCCATTTGTCCGATAATTTGAACTGAATCAATGTAATAGCCATTACTAATATTAAGAAAACAAGTGAAACACCACAGGCATATCCCATTCTATAGTTTCTGAATCCACTGTCAAAGATATAGAACGCAACCGTACCGGCAGAATAATTTCGCCCGCCAAGACCGCCTTCAGTTAACATATATACCTCAATTAATGTCTGAAGAGTACCGATTGAAAATACCACAAGCTGGTAGAAGCTGATAGGAGTCAGCATAGGGAGTGTAATATACCTGAATTGTTTTACTCCTGATGCTCCGTCAATTACAGCTGCTTCATAATAGGTTTTGGGTATGTTCTGAAGAGCAGCCAGATAATAAATAGATGACACACCAATCATTTTCCATATTATCATCAGCATAATCACTGGTTTGATCCACTTCGGATCCAGCAGCCAATCCGGTCCTTCTATATTGAAGACAGCACGAAGAAAGTTGTTCACAATACCAAACTGAGAATTAAACAGCCATCTCCACATTACAGTAAGTGCAACCAGTGAAGAAACAAAAGGTAAGTAATATATTACCCTGAAAGCATTGTTCAATGGTATTTTCCTGTTGTACCCCAGTGCAACCAACACGGATATAAACATATAAATGGGTACTGCAAATACAAGCATTCCAGTATTGGCAAACGACTTCCAGAACTTTTCCTGGGTAAACATTTCTTTAAAATTATCCAAGCCGATAAAATGTTGAGTGGGATTGAGTATGTTCCAATCTGTAAAACTTGCGTAAACAGCAAAACCCAGAGGCACAGCAAAGAAAATTAAAAACTGCAATATTGGCGGGGAAATAAAAATATACGCCCACAAAGCTTCTTTTCTGTCCAGCGAGTGTCTTTTTTTCAAGGTTAATTCCTCCCTCTTAGGCACCACAGTTAAACACCACCCGGACAGGTACAAGAATCTGTCCAGGTGGCAAAACCAATATGGAATTTATTTTGTTGCTTCCTGCATATTCTTTATTGATTTATCGAGTAATTCCTGCATCTTGGGCTGTATATACCTGCAATATTCTTCAACAGACTTTTCTCCTGAACGGGCCATATCCCATGTAGTCCAGAATTCATTTATCCAGTCATTTTCAAACGTCAATTCTGCAGGAGCCGGTCTTCCGTACTTTTCTATTATATCAATAAATTCCTGTTTATTCTTAGGATATTTATCATATTTAAGGAAATCATTTTTAGCCATATCAATCAGATTCGGTACTGCCTGCCCCATTTCATAGTTGGCTTTCTGGCTTTCCCTGTCAAATGCGAGAAATGCTATCAAATCAAAAGCTTCCTGTTTGTATTCAGTTTTTGGCGATACTGCAAAGCCCATAGAGCCATACCAAACTACACTGGGATCTCCGGGATTCTTTACAGGCCATCTCATAAGATCCCACTCGAAGGGTGCTGTCCAGAACTGTGCCTGGTTCCAAGGTCCCATTCCAATCATGGCAACCTTTCCGTTAAGCCATCTTTGCACGCTTCCCAGGGATTGAGTCTCTGATACTGTCGGTGCCACTCCGTATTTCAGGCTTAAATCTACATAGAACTGCAAGCCTTCAATAAATTCAGGAGTATCGACCAGGATTTTTGTTCCGGTTTCATCAATAAATTCTCCTCCATGTGACCATATTGCCGATTCAATATTAAAATCTGCCACAGCAAACTGTTTGTCTTCCCCACTGCCTTTGGTCAGTTTCTTTGCATTCTCCAAAAATTCATCAAAAGTCCATGCTTCACCAGGAGCTGGCGGAGTTACGCCGGCTTCTTCGAACAATTCTTTATTGTATGCGAGAGCAAATGGTCCAACGTCCTTGGGCAGAGCGTATAAATCCCCTTTTCCCATCTGCTTGCCGTCAAATCTGTATCTGTCAAGAAGACGCGGCCAAACGTTACTTTCATCAAAGAAATCAGAATTTTTCAGGTATGGTTGCAGGTTCAATATATTACCGGTACAAGCCCAACGCATTACATAATCCGGTGGTATATAGAAGGAATCAGGTGCCTGGTTGGCTGCCAATGCTGTTTGCAATTTAGTCATAAACTGGTCTGACGGAGTGTTAATGTACTCAACTTTGACATTGGTTTTTTTCTCCATAAACCTGTTTATCAATTCAGTAAATACGGCCTGCTCTTCAGGTCCTCCCCAACCGCTGAAGCTTATGTTTACAGTTTTTGAGTCATCGGATGTTTTATTATTGTCTGCTTTTTGTTCCGTTTTATCAGTAGTATCAGATTTGACACTTTCCTCCTTTTTACTGCAACCTGCAAAAAGAATAGCTGAAAGTGTAAAAATAATTGCCAATAAAATAACCAGACTTTTTTTACCTCTTACAAACATTTTTATACCTCCTTAATTAATTATTAATAGGAAAAAACAAAATAACTACCTGAAAAGATACACTGCATCACTCCTTTTCTGTGTAATGAAATAAAAGCTATTAATTAAGCCGGTCTTTTTATAAAGCAGAAATTTATGTATGTTTTTATAAGCGGATATTTATGCCATTTTTGCAAAGTGGATATTTGTGCCGGTTTATCATTTAGCGGGTGTTTGTGTCAATTATCAGGCAGATTTATATTATTAAATTTATATTATTTGTTTTGTTTCATATTTTTTGTTGATTTGTGTAAAACATAGATGTTGCCAACGACGCTGGATAGATACTTGGTGGATGCTGTGTAAATACTGTGCAAATGCCGCCATAGATATTGCTTATATACTGCATTGATGCTGCGTTGATACTGTACAGATATTGCATAGATACTGTAATAAATTCTGCGTAAATGCCGTCAGTCTGTTGTTGAATAATTAAAGGAAATTACCGTTGTAGTCTATTCGCATTACGATATTCTGTGGGTGATCGCCAAATTTTTCCCCAAATATATTAATCCCTCCAATATTCTTTGCGTCATCTTTTATGCCTATTCTAACGCTTATATAATCGCCTTTTTCAAGAGCAAGGCTGCTTAATCTTACATCGGATACTTTCATTTCATCAATATATGAACCGCTTTCCACCACCCGCCATGTTTTCAGCAGGCCATACTGCGTGCTGCCATCCGGCCACCACAGAGGATTCAGCTTTCCTCTTCGTCCACCGAAGTCCCCGGGGCTGGTCCATGTTCCTACTTCAATGCCATTTATCCACATGGTAATATCGGATGGCCAATTATTCCTGTAATTTGGAGCTTCAGAGCACAATTCAAGAGAAATTTCCAGAAGTGTAGCTTTTCCATGCTGTAAAACGCTGTTTGGAAACCTGTATTCTACATATCCCTTATGAAACCAGATTAACTGAGCTGAAACTCTCTCAGGATTATAAAATCCCTTCGGATTGTCTTCAACATCTATGTATCCTTTTTCACTTGTTATTCCACATGTAGGAAATACCTTGCAATCAACATAGTTTCCTATGGGCATATTGGTATAAAAAGAATTTATATTGCCTATGTTATATTGCGAAGTCAGTTCTATATCTATTTTGTCTACCCTCCTGCTGCAAAGTTTCATCGAACCTCTGACACCAGGCTGCAGTTCTGTCAATATCAGACCTGCATCTTCCAGCACCTTTACATTCACCGCTGCCGTAGATGCAGGAATGTTAAGTTTTTCAGCAATCTCATTTACATTTAAGCTTCCTGAATTAAGAAGATTAAGGATATCAATCCTTATCTCTGATGCCAGAGCCTTTGTAATATTATATAATTCTTCTTTCTTATCAATGGATAACAATAATTGTTTCATAAGGATACATCATACCTCACATGTTTACTGTTTATTATTAACCAATTTTTTATACAATTTTTTTGATATATTTTACTTTTTTTATAATATAACATATTTTTTGTTTTAATGCAATAAGTTTGTGTTTTTATTTGAAAATTTCTTTTATTTTTATGTGAAAAATTCCTTTATTAATTCCTTTATTTAAGAAGATTTATTGAAAAATATAAAACTAAATGTTACACTGTTAACATAATTTCACTTTGCAAATACATTGCTTTTATTTTTATTTTATATAATTATTTTTTTACATGTATATTTGGTTCAACTGTACTTTTATACTTGCCCATTTGCACAGGAGGAGCATTATGAACAAGGTAGATACATATAATACTCGTAGAGCCGATAAAATCAGTGTCCTAATAATTTATTCACTTATCATTCTAATGATTTTGCAATCACTTATTGTAGGTGGTGTAAGTGAATTTCTGGATATGGCATCTAAATCGTCTGTAGTTTTAGTGCTGGTTGCCATAATTTATTTCCTGCCAATCAACAAATATCTACGTGGGCTCCTGTTTGGAATAGTTCCCGGCCTTGTTACCCTTGTACTTTTTCTGATGACATTTTATTCTCTTGATAAACACTATATCCTTTTTGCAACAACAACCATTATCACCTTGTACTTCAAAAAGGAACTTCTGATTGCTTATGGAATTATAATGGATATTGCAATAGTTATAGTATATATACTAAAACCTGAAAATTTTGTTGGACAAACGCAGCTTATAACCGATTTTATTTCTTTATTTATTCTATTTAACGGATCTCTTGCAATGCTTTTCTTCCAGACAAACTGGGGAAGGAAACTTGTTGATGAGTCAATGGAAAAGGAGCATAATGCAAAAAACTTATTTGAAAAACTTCAGAGCACTTTTAAGAAGATTGGCGCAAGCTCTAATTTGCTTGACAGTAATATTGACAAATTCAACACCAGCATTCAGCAAACAAAGGAATCCAGCATTAACATCACCAGCTCTATACAGGAAATGGCAGGTGCCATACAAAATGAAGCAGCAAGCGTAAGCAAGATTAATGAGACAATGAGCAATTCACTGTCCGGCGCACGTCAAGCGCAGGAAATATCTAAAGGAATTGCATTGAAGTCTGACGGGATGAGCAGAAAAGTTGAGGAAGGATGGAATAAAATAATACAAATGAACAACCAAATTGGCATTATAAGCAGCGCAATTAATTCTGCAACTGTCACCGTTTCACAACTGCAAGACAGTATGGATTTAATAGCCGAATTCCTTGAAGGTATAAATCAAATAGCTGAGCAAACCAATCTTCTGGCACTAAATGCGGCAATTGAATCTGCCCGTGCCGGAGAGCATGGAAAAGGTTTTGCAGTAGTAGCTGATGAAGTCAGAAAGCTGGCGGAAAAAAGCTCTAAAATTGTTAATGACATAAACACTATAATAAAAGATATTTTTACCAAATCCCAGGAAACCTCAAATATGGTCAATGAAGGCAATAATGCTGTGGAAGAAGGAAAGCTGCTCATCGATGATATTTCCACTTACTTTGATGAAATTAAAAATGCCTTTAACGAAACCAATACGGAAATCCTGTCAGGTATGAAAATTATTGAACAAATAACAGAGAAGTTTATAGACGTGCAGGAACAGTCCGAAAATATTGCACGCATTTCGGAGCAAAACGCTGCCTCAGCACAACAAGTTCTTGCAACGGCAAAAGAAGAGAATGAGCAAATTATGGATGTAAGCAGTGCCGTTGAAGAAATAAATATGCTGAGCAAAGAATTGAAAAATATAATCAGCTCGGAGTATGAAAACTGACTTTTTCTTTAGAAAGATTCTACAAGTACTTAAGTATTAGTTCTATATATCCTTAAACTTGGAATCAATAAACACTTATTTCAAAGGGGCTATTGGTTGAAAACCCGTAGCCCCCTCGTTTCTCAGAATTTCATTACACTAACTTGATATGTTTTATTGCACCAGCTTTATCGGATTGCACGTAGTCCCTATAGAAGGATATACATATACATTGTTCTTTAATATACATTTTTCCATTCAGCTATGTTTGAAGCATCAAACTTGAACGGGTCTCCAAGCATAATTTCTGTTCCGTCTCCAACCTGGACTACCTCTTTCTCGCCAAGTCTTCCGGCTGTAAATTTTTCTCCTGCCTTGCCACTGATAGTTCCTTTTACCAGAGCGTCAGCAGCACAACCTGCAAGATAGCCCAGATCAATAGGATTCCACAGGTACATCCATGGGCAAACTCCGCTTTCAATGTACTCTGCCATTTCACTAGGCAGTCCAAGACCTGTCAGCATTACTTTTCCTTTAAGGCCTTTGTCTGTGAGAACTTTTCCTGCTGCAGCAATACCAACTGTTGTAGGAGCAATTATCCCTTTGAGATTCGGGAATGACTTCAGCAAACCTTCTGTCTCCGAAACGCTCTTATCTCTTAAATCATCACCATACGCAACCTTTACGAGTTTAATGTTTTTATATTTTGGATCTTCCAGTTCCTTTTTCATCCATTCTATCCAGGTGTTCTGATTGGTTGCTTGTGAAGTGGCACTTAAAATAGCTATTTCTCCTTCTCCACCGATCATCTCATATATAGCCTGAATCTGAACACGGCCAATTCTCTCGGGGTCTGCCTGCTGTATGTGCACCATACGGCTCTGGGCATTTACAGCGGAATCAAGGGAAAGGACTTTTATACCTGCATTCATGGCTTTTTGCAGAGCAGGCTGCAGAGCATCCGGATCGTTTGCAGATATTGCTATTGCATCAACTTTTTGAGCTATAAGCTCTTCAATCATCTGAATCTGGGCCTCGGCTGTCGGCTGATCCGGCGCTTTAACAATTGTCTCACCGCCTGATTCATTAACGGCTTCCTCAAAGCCATCTGCCATTTTCTCCATAAAAGGATTTCCTGTGCTCTTGACAATAAGGGCAATTCTCGCTTTACCCGCACCGGTTCCTTTCTGCTCCTGATCTTTTGCTGTCTCATCAGTTTTTGCAGTTTCATCAGATTTTGTTGTCTCTTCATTTGTTGCTGGCTCGTTTTTTGCTGTCTCGTTTGATTTATTACCACCACATCCAGCTAAGAGTGAAACAATCAGTAGAAGTGAAAGAATTGCAGCTAAAGTCCTCTTCATAATTCTGCCTCCTTATATTTTTTTGATTTTTATATACAATACAGTCATACGACTGTTGTATACCATAATAATACTAATTTTGAATTATAAACCACCGTTTTTGCGCAAAAAACTACCAACTAAAGCCTTAAAGCGTAAAAGCTGCCTTCCAGGACAGATATTCCTCCTCTGTATTCCTGAATAAATATTCCTGTACTTCCAGGTCTTCAAGTGTGCTTAAGCTTTTGTTTTATGAAGTTTATGCGCTTTGCCCGTATTAATTTTTATATTTGGAATCATGACTGCAATTACCAAAAGCAGACCTATAATAATAAGCAACATCTGAGCAGGCACATTTTTCAGGCCAAGACCATAACGCAGCAAGCCTATGACGAAAATCGAAAGTATTGTACCGATAATTCGTCCTTTCCCTCCGGACGTACTTACACCGCCAAGCACAACCATGGCTATCACATCAAGCTCATAACCTGTTGCCACATTCGGCCTGGTACTTCCCATCTTTGAAGTAAGGAACAGGGCTGTAACACCTGACATAAAACCTGCCAGAGTAAAAATGACAGTTTTGATTTTATCCACCTGCACACCTGAAAATCTGCTTGCCGTGATATTGTTTCCCATTGCGTAAACACGCCTGCCGAAAGTTGTTTTGTGAAGCAGCAGACCGAAAATAACAGCAAAAATTGCAAATACAATAAGTATAAATGGAATACCTCCGACATATCCCCATCCTAGATAACTGAACCATTGCGGAAATTTGCCGGATGCCTGGTCTTCGAGTATGATATACGCAATTCCGCGGTAAATTATCATTGTGGAAAGGGTGACAATGACCGCTGACAGTTCTTTAAATTTCGTTATTAACAGCCCGTTTATCAGGCCACACAAAGTTCCGACGACAAGACATATTACCATTGCCAGCTCCATGGGCAATCCCAGATTATTATATGAAACAGCCATTACAACCGAAGACAGGGCAACCGTCGAAGCTACCGAAATATCAATATCGCCAAGAATTATCACAAAAGCCATTGGCAAGACGATAAAAGCCTTATCAAGGAATGTCATTGTAGCGTCAATTATGCTCTTGAAATTAAGATAATACGGGGATAAAGATGCATTGATAATATTTATAATTATAAGTATCAACACCAGCATCCATTCCCATTGGAAGAAAAATTTTCTGAGATTGAACTCTTTTTGAGCAGCAATAATTCTTTTCTCCATTGCTTATATCTTCCTCCTCATCAGGTTTTTCCTATCAACATTTCTCTTAACAAGAGCGTTTACTATTACAGCTACAAGTATAATCACACCTTGAATTGCCTCTTGCCAGAATGGCGACACATTGATAAGGGGCAATGCATTGTTTAAAATACCCAACAGGAGAGAGCCCAGAATAATTCCTGAAATCTTGCCTGAACCACCTGCAATGTTTACTCCTCCGAGAACACAAGCAGCTATAACATCCATCTCATATCCCATTGCAGTGTCACCTTGTGCGGAAGCAAATTTCGAGACCCAAAGGACACCGGCCAGACCGGCCAGCGCTCCCATAATTGTGTAAACCATCCACAACACCTTGACAGTGTTTATACCGCTGATTGTGGCTGCTTCCGGGTTACTTCCCACTGCATATATCTGTCTTCCCGTCCTGGTATGATTAATGAAGTAGTAAAAAATTATGTATATAAGGATAGCTATGAATATCAAAACATTAATTCCCAGAATTGAACTCGTAGCAATGGCTTTAAAGCTTGCCGGCATTTGATGTGCGCTTACCCATTTTCCTCCGCTTATCATAAAGGTAAGTCCCCGGTATACGTTCATCATGCCAAGAGTTGCTATGATTGGAAGAATCCTTGCTTTTGAAACAAGGAAGCCGACAATACATCCACAAGCCGTACCGATTACTGTGCCAAGCAGTATTGCAAGCAATGGGTGCAGATTCATGTTTGCACTGACTGTCAAAGCTGATACCATTCCGGATAAAGCGAGAGTTGAGCCAATAGACAGATCAATACCTCTTGTGACAATGACCAGCATCATGCCAACTGTAAGAATACTGAGAATTGCTGTATTTTTAATCATGTCGTTTATGTTTTCCAGAGTCAGAAAGTTTGGATTGCGCAGCTGTACTAAAACAGACAGTAAAATGATAAATACTAATAACCCTAATTCTCTGAACTTGCTTATACCTGTAACTTTTAGTTTCTTTTCCAAAACTATTTCAGACATAAACGTTCTCCTTCTCCAATTTTTCTACCGCACTCCGGCAAGCTCTCTTTCAGCTCTGTTTACCATAGCTGCTTCAAGGATTGCTTCCTGAGTTGCATCTTCTCTATCAAAGACCGCAGTAATTCTTCCTTCCCGCATGACGATAATTCTGTCGCTCATTCCCAGAACTTCAGGCATTTCAGATGAAATCATAATAATGCCGTAGCCCTGGCATGCCAAATCACTCATTATTTCATGAATGGCAGACTTGGCTCCTACGTCAACGCCTTTGGTCGGCTCATCAAGAATAATGACCTTCAAGTCAGCATTAAGCAACTTGGCGACAATAACTTTCTGCTGATTGCCACCGGAAAGTGAGCTTACAGTATCAAAAACACTGTTGGCTTTTACATTTACTTTTTCAGATAATTCTTTTGCTACTTCTGCCTCTCTGCTTGCATTCAGCCATCCCTTATTGCATAATTTATCCAGAGTTGACAGGGTAATGTTTTTGCTGATTTCCCACTGAAGCACCAAACCCTGTTTTTGCCTGTCCTCCGGCAAATATCCGATTCCAAGTTTCATAGCATCAAGGGGATTATTTATCTTTACTTCTTTTCCTTCCAAATACACCTTTCCCTTGTCATAAGGCATGATACCAAAAATGGCCTGGCATACTTCGCTTCTACCCGCACCTATAAGACCTGTCAGACCAAGTATCTCTCCCTTGTGAAGTGTAAAAGAAATGTCTGCAAAAAAGCCCGTTTTCCCAAGTCCTTCAATACGTAACAGCTCCTCGCCGATTTTTGCTTCCTTTTTAGGAAACAGCTGTGTGATTTCACGCCCCACCATTGCAACAATGAGATCTTCCTTCGAAATCTCATTTACATTCCATGTTCCAATATATTTTCCGTCTCTTAACACACTGACTCTGCTTGCCAGCCTGTACATATCCTCAAGCCTGTGAGAAATGAAAATAATAGAAGCCCCATTATCTCTCAGTTGTTCGGTAATCCTGTAAAGTTCTTCGCTTTCCTTCTTTGTGAGAGCAGCTGTAGGTTCATCCATTATGATAATTTTTGCATTTAGCGAAAGAGCTTTAGCTATCTCAACTATTTGCTGCTGTGCAACGCTAAGTGCCCCCATCTGGCTCCTGGGATCAATGTCAGCTCCTAAATTGTCAAGCAGCTTTTTTGCTTCAGAATGCATTTCTTCCCACAAAATTCTTTTTGAAAATCTTTTTATCTTTTCATGTCCCATAAAAATATTTTCCGTAACACTAAGATCCGGATAACAGGTAACATGTTGATATATAGCTGCTATTCCCATTTTTTGCGCTTCATTGGGGTCTCTTATTTCAACTTGTTGTCCGTTTAAATATATTTCTCCTTCATCTTGGTGATGTACACCGGTTATAATCTTGATAAAGGTGGATTTTCCTGCACCATTTTCACCTACTAAAGCATGAATTTCTCCGGACTTTAAATTGAACTGAACATTGTCTAGTGCTTTGACTCCTGGAAATGATTTGGAAATGCTTTTTAATTCAAGCACATATTCTGACAATACACACGCCCCCTTCCTCTGTTTAATGCAGGAAACGATATACTTGAACAATAAATGGTGCAAAACTTATGTAGTACTTTTATGTTCATTTGTTTTTATTTATGTATTTTTATTTAATATATTCGCCGTACTTTATAAATATCCTTCTTTTTTAAAAAATTTTCTTGTATTAATTATTTTATGCCGGAATTTCAAAAGATGTGATAAAATCAATATTTCCCAAAGCAGAGAAGATTATTTGATTAATACTGACATGTTTATTTATTACACATTTATATTTGTTTTATTGAGATGACCCACTGTTTTTGTATTATTTTTTGTGTTTTATTATGTATTATTATGTTTATTTTAGTTTGTTTAGGAAAGTTACTTTTTCATAACCTTTTCTTTCAGAAACATTTTAATATTTAAACACTGTCTCTGCCACCTGAAGCATAATATAGGATTTTTTCCTGTGTTGCCTCACCTTTTTCAAAAACCTTGCTTATCTCACCATTATACATCACAAGAATTCTGTCACACATACCCAATATTTCTGAAAAGTCTGAAGAAATCATCATAATTGATGCACCTGACAACAACAATTCATTCATTATATTGTAAATATCTACTTTTGAACTTACATCAATACCTGCAGTTGGCTCATCAATTATCAACACTTTTGCATTTGTAAAAAGCCATTTAGCAAAAATAACTTTTTTTTGATTTCCTCCGCTTAGGTTACTTGCGATATCATATGCGTTTGCTCCAATTTCAAGCCTTTCTATTAAATCCTTGGCCTTTAAAACTTCTTCCTCTTTATTAAGAAACCCAAACTTTGATATTCTCTTCAGATTGGCTATTGTAATATTTTCCGTAACAGGTGCGTTTAATATCAACCCTTCGTCAGTTCCTATTCCTGTCACATAACACAGCCCGTTTTCAATAGCTTTATTGGTGTCCATATCTTTAAAAATTCTGCCATTTAGCATTATTTCTCCTTCATACGGTCTATTTATGCCAAAAAGAACCTTTGCCAAAGTTCTTCTGCCGGAGCCGCTCAAGCCTGTAATGCCAAGAATTTCGCCTTCCTTTAAACTAAAACTGATATTTCTTATACGCCCTTCATAAGAAAGGTTGTTAACCCTTAAAAGCTCTTTTCCGTGCCTAATTTTCAATTTGGGATACCTGTCACAAATTTCTTTACCTGCCATTGCTTTAATAATTTTATGGAGGTCAACATCGGATACTTCATAGGTTTCAATTACTTCCCCGTCCCTGAGAACAGTAACCTTTTCTGCAATCCTTTTAACTTCATTAAGCCTGTGGGATATATAAATGATGGCAATTCCCAACTTCTTCATGTCCTGAATGACATTGAACAGCAGCTCGATTTCCTGCTCTGTGAAAGCAGCAGTTGGTTCATCCATTATAATAATTCTGGCATTTCGGGACAAAGCTCTGATAATCTCAACAAATTTTTGCTGGCCAAGGCTTAACGTATTCACCGATGCCTTTGCATTTATTTTTAATCCAAAATAATCTAAATATTTCGCCGTCTCTGAATACACCTTGTCCCAATCAATAAGCCTGAGGCCTCCTTTATTTTTCAGAGGCTCTCTTCTGATAAATATATTTTCAGCAACATTTAGATCAGGAAAAAGTCTTGTTTCCTGATATATCATTGATATTCCAAGCTCTTGTGCTTCTTTGGGGTTATTAATCTCAACCCGGTTCCCGTCAATATATATTTCTCCGGAATTTGCAACATGAACGCCCGCAAGTATTTTCATCAGAGTGGATTTTCCTGCCCCGTTTTCACCAACAAGTGCATGAACCTGGCCTTTGTTTACACTAAAATCTACGTCTTTCAGGACGATGTTATCACCAAACAGCTTTGTTATTTTTCTCATTTCCAAAAAATCGCCCAATATGACTTCCTCCTCTTAACAAGAACCTGACTTCCTTCAAAATTAGCCTATTCGAACTCGAAAGCAGTAAACATTTTAATGCCATTTTCGAAATAGAACTTTTTATATTCAGGAGGCACTTGCTTGTTTGTAATAACCTTTTTAGCCATTGTCAATTCTCCAAGCCGTGCAAACGCAGTACGATTGAACTTTGTATAATCCGCTACAATAATAATATCATTGGATATCTTCTTTATTTCCTGCATCATTAGGGCTTCCTCATAGCTATCTACTGTATATCCTGAATCAAAATTTACCCCTTTTACTCCAATAAAAGCCTTGTTGATATAAATCCCGCTTAAAGCCTGAAGTGCAAATGAACCCACCAATGTGGAAGTTGATTTTATGAGATCCCCGCCTGTAACAATAACCTTAATGCCTGCGCTGTCTCTAAGTTCATAGCCTATAAGCAAATCATTTGTGACTACAGTTATTCTTTTGTTTTTCATATTCTTTGCTATTTCAAGACATGTAGTTCCTGGACTCAGGAAAATTGCTTCTCCGTTTTCAATCATTTGAGATGCAATTTTTCCTATCATTCTCTTTTCTTCAATAGCACTATCATCAGTTTCCAACACAGCACGTCCGGATAGATTTTCCTCGTTAAGAACAGCCCCTCCATAGGTTTTGATCAAAAAACCTTCCTTCTCGAGCTTGTCTAAGTCCCTGCGTATAGTTACCTCAGTTACTGAAAAAAGCTTACTCAACTCAACAACATCTACACGTTTATCTTTATACAATATCTCTTTTATTTTATTAATTCTCTCAATTGCAAACATTCCATTACCCCTTATAAAGTAGGCTGTATAATTATTATCAAATTACAATATATCAATTTCATTGGAAACCTTGCATCATATGTCAGCGCAATAAGCCATAATAATAATTTATGATAATAAATTTATGAAAATTATATCACAGTTTTGTTCTTTTGTGTCAAAAAATTGTTTGGATGTGTTTTTTTCGTAATTACAAGAAACCTCAAGCCATACATCCCTGGGAATAATTATAAGAACCACCCAACTATACATCCTTGATAAACAGATACGTTTGAAAAGGCAAAAGAGGAATTATGTATAATATAAATTAGCTACTATAAATTTGCTACTATTATAATTGTATAATTGGACACAAAAAAAGAGAGTAAAAATACTCTCCAAAACTATTGGTATATTACTAATTAAGTTGTTTATTTAAGTTGTTAGTTGTTTATTTAAGTTGTTTATTTATCGATTACTTCGGCATATACCAATGTTTGATTTAATAATTGGTATGCAATTTCTCCAAAAGTTACCGGCCCGGTAAATGGCAGTGTTGACTTCCCTTCAAGTTCGCCGTAGAGATAATTAAGGATACAATTGCATGAAAAGATTGGTTTTACATCCTTAAGTCCTTGTAAGTACTCAGCAAAACTTGCTGCATAATTACTAACAGGCCTTGCAAAATGATATTTGTTCCCTGCGAACACAGGAGCATAAAAATCTACTGTTGAGTTTTCTTCAGAAACAGATTTAATGGACACATTTATCAATACGCCATTATAATCTGCGACTAATGGCAACTGTGTGTCGATTTTATTTTCTAATATGTAATCAGAAAGTACCACTTCTTTTCCATTCACCAGGCATTTCTTTACTGATAAAGAGTCTTCATAAAACTCGATTACTGTATCATTGTTGTCAATGTCAAAAATATTCACAATTCCGAGAGAAGCTATCTTATCATCCGGCAAACAAACATGCAACGCAACAGCCTTATCACAATAAGATATACCGGTAATGCCATCGAAAACTTTAGCCTTTGAGTCTGTAGAAAGATCGAATCCGGAAATCCAGCCTATTACAGGATTTAAAAGCAATTCATCCGAATATGGTGCTTCCTTGGAGTAGAACACTGCAACATCGCTTCCAAAAGGCATAATTAAAAAGGTTAATCCGTTAGGATACGCATCCTTTGTAATATCAGACACATTATTTTTATCGTACACTGCAATTTTATAATCACTTGCGCAGGAGATTTCATTGACGAATAACTTATCTTTACTGGTAACACCACCCTCATCTGTAATAAAATAAGGAGTAGTACCGCCAATCCACTTTCCTTTTGGCAATTGTTCCAATAATGATTCGTCTGCCGCAATATGTAGAATTTTCCCTTCCCGAATTAATTCTGCTGCTCGTTCAAGTGTAACAAACATTCTTTTTACCTCCTATAATTTTTTTATTTCTTCAATATCTTTTGTCATAATTGAACTGTACTTTTCAACAAAAGCCTTCATTTCCTGCAAGCAAATTGTTAATTCTGCCGGTGTCTTATTGGCAGCATACTTTCTTTGCAATCTGGAAATTAACAGATTTAGGGCCAGGTTAACAGACTTATACTTTAATTCTCCCTTAATCAGTTGCTCAAATTTTAAATCCAAACTCACGCTACTACCCCCTTCCTCACCTGATTAAACCCTCTCAAATATCAACCTCTTATTTTATGTCAACTACTCTTTTTTGCCCATGAGTAATGCTGTAAGAATAAAAAATTATAAATAAAGATGGGACTTCCAAAAAAGAAGTCTCATCTCTTGTATTATACATAATTCATATTATGCATAATTCGTAAATCTTTTTAAACTGTCTTATATAGATTTAGCAAACTTATTTTCTATAGATTTAATACTCTTATTTTCTGCTTTCAGTTTTGGAGCTTTCAATGAAGATATTATTATAAAGCCAACTACTGCTGCAACCCCTGCAATTATAAATGCTGTAGAAAAAGCTTTTGATGCGCTGAAATAAGCAACAATATAGGAAGATGCAACCGCTCCGACGCCAAATCCAAGAAGAATCATACCGTAAATTGTTGCTACATACTTAGTTCCCCAGAAATCTGCGGTCAATGCCGGGAAAACTCCAAGAAATCCGCCATATGAGAAACCAATTACTGCGATAAATGCAAGCATTAAATACGCTTTTGTAAAAGATACGCCTACAATTGATACAGCGGCAACAATAAGCAGAACCAGCAGAGTCTTCTTTCTCCCCAGCTTATCTGAAGCCCATCCCCAGAAAAGCCTGCCAAAGGAATTAAACCCTGTAATGATCATAACTCCGGCAACAGCTGCTTCCTTTGTCAAACCGCTGTCAGGTTGCAATCCAAGTATTTTTGCCATAGGTATCATCATTGATCCTGCAGCGGTTGCACACATGAATGCAAAGGTTATCATATAAAACTGTGGTGTCTTCAAAGCCTCCGACGGAGTAAAGTTTTGAGAAATTATTCCGTCTTTTGCTGCAGGAGGCGTCCAATTCTTAGGCTTAAAACCTTCAGGAGGATTCTTGATAAAAAATGCTCCTATTAAATTAACAAAGAAAAACAATATTCCAAGTATGGAAAAAGTCTTTAAAACTCCGGTTTTCTCAATCAATGCTTCCGCAACAGGAGTAAATATAAGCCCGCCAAATCCAAGGGCAGAGACTATAATTCCTGTTATAAGCCCCCTTTTATCAGGAAACCATTTTTGACAACAAGCAATTGTAGTGGTATAAGCCATTCCCATTCCAAATCCGCCCAGAACTCCATATGTAAGCCAGAGCAACCATGGTGTTGCTTCAGTAGTATACTGAGCAAGAAAAAAACCTGCCCCAAGAACAAGTCCTGCAGCAATAATAACAGGTCTTGGTTTTAATTTATCCTGAATACTTCCTCCAACTGTACTGCCGACGGTCAATACTCCAAGCAAAAGTGAATATGCCAATGTTCCGTGAGTTGCCGGCCAATTGAACAAAGCATTTGGTGTTGTCTCGCTGATAATCAGATGTGACTGAAATACACTCCAAATATACGCAGTACCCAAACATAGCTGAATTGCAACGCTTGCAAGGACTGGTATCCAACGGTTGAACTTTGTCGAAACTGTAACATTGTTTTCCATAATAAATACCCCTTTTACTTTTGAATTATAGTGCTTCAGTTTATGCAAAGACTCTTTCTGAAAATTGTTCACATAATATTAGGGCTTTGCACAAAATAAAGTCCTATAGCCAAATGATATAAGAATTCTATTAGTGAGACAATAAATTTTGAAAACAAAGTAAAAAAGCGTAAAAATTCGCCAGTACGATAAAAAAATGTGTTAAAATCGGCTGTTCTAGCTGCCAATGAAGTGCAATGCCTGAATGTGAATGTCCACAAAAAATAGTAAAACCGCCTGCTGCAATACACAATAACAACAGGCGATAAATATGTGATAATTTATAAAAAATGAACAACTTTACTTGATGGCAATTGTTACAGTATCTTTTTCAGGGTCAAATTGATCCGTCCAATTATCTACAGCTTGTAAAGTAAGCATTAATGCCTCATCGCTAATATCAGTTCCACCAACACATATGAATTTAGCACCTTTCCTGTTATAATAATCATCCTGGGCATAAAGACTGACTTTATTTCCTAAATTATCATACCCTAATCAAAATGCATGTTTTTCATTCCACTATCCAGTGCCTTTTTTATTTCATTCATTTATCCAGTCCTCCTTTAAATCCAACTTCAACTGTTCTCTTGCTATATATTTTCGCAAGTATTTCTGCAGAAACGTCAAAATTATTTTCCATCCAGAAATAAGCAGTCAATAATAGAATGAAGAAAATCATCTACATAAATTTATTCTAAGTCTTTTTCTATCGTTGTTACAAATGCCATCAGCAACAGGATCAATGCTAAAGTATAACAAAAACAAAAAACCTTGCTTTTTTATTATTAGCAAGGTCTCTCAATGCCTCTATAATTATAACATTTCTTCTTTTTTCATAATATGCTGATTTTTCTCCGAAATACATGTCATAAGTATATGTCATACGACCTGGAAAATATAAAACTTAAGGTAGTCCGTCTCCGGAACATTCCACAGGATGGGATGGTCCGGGGCCTGCTGGCGGGCTTCAATCTGCCTGAGGGACACGGAGGCATCCTTTGCAGCGCTTGCCAGCATTTTGCGGAATAAGTCATCCGTCATGAAGTGGCTGCAACTGCAAGTGGCCAGATATCCGCCCCGGGGCAGTAACTTCATGGCCTTCAGGTTAATCTCCTTATATCCGCGGGCAGCGGCCTGCACCGTCTCACGGGATTTGGTAAAGGCCGGCGGGTCAAGGATGATATAGTCATAGTCCCTGCATTTCCGCTCTGCCAGCTTTGTCAGCAGGTCAAACACATCCTCGCACAGAAAATCCATTTTTTGGTCCACCCCGTTGCGTACGGCATTTGCTTTCGCCATGTCAATGGCTGACTGTGAGACATCCACACAGGTAACATGCTCTGCCCCTCCCAACGCCGCATTAAGACCAAAGGAGCCGGTATGGGTAAAGCAGTCCAGTACCCGCTTGCCCCTGGCAATCCGGGCCACAGCAGCGCGGTTATACTTCTGGTCCAGGAAAAAGCCGGTTTTCTGCCCGTTTTCCACATCTACCAGATATCTCACTCCGTTTTCGCATATCTCCGTCACGGCGGATTCAGGCACAGGTATGCCATCTAACCGGTACCAGTCCTTATACTCAGTTAGCCCTTCCCGTGTACGCAGGGCAATGTCGTTGCGCTCATAAATGCCAGTGATAGTTTCGCCCATTTCAGTAAGTACATCCCAAAGAGCACGGTAAACTATGTCCTTGACAAGTTCCATGCCAAGACAGGTAATCTGCACGGACAAAAGGCTGCCGTAGCGGTCCACTGTCAGCCCCGGCATCTGGTCAGCCTCACCGTGAATCAGGCGGCAACAGGTGAAGTACGCACCGGGCATGACGGTTTTGCGGTAATGAACGGCATATTCCACACGGCGGCGCCAAAAGCGGGCGTCAAATACATCGTTGGCGTTGCGTGAAATAAGGCGGATGGTAATCTTGCTGGCGCTGTTGTAAAAGCCCGTACCCATAAAGGCGTTTCCTGCAAACACATCCACCAGCCCGCCGTTTTGGGGCACGCCCTCTGCTTTGCGAATCTCTTCCCCGTATATCCATGGATGCCCGTTCTTGACACTGCGCTCTGCCTTTGGAGTTATCATAACTTTTGGATACTGCCGCTCCTGTTTCATCTGCGTCACCTTTCGAAATAGATTTTTTATGCGCTGATTGTACCACATTTCTATTATGCCTTCAACATGGGCATCATATAGGTTTGTGTCAAGTATTCGTGGGCAAATTTTTCATTTTCCTTGCAGTAAGAATTTGTCAATATTTTTATGCTTAGCTTGAGCCTACTTACCGCATTTATTCCACGGTTCCCTTGACAACGAGCCTCTA
>DUMB01000083.1 GCA_012840085.1 Clostridiaceae bacterium | reverse complement strand
CACATTTTTCTGGGATTACTACAAAACCGTAACGGCGTAAACTTGGGAACCGCCTAGTACGGGACCGTAGGCTAGGTGGTGTGAGAGGTCGGTAGGTGAATTAATCACCTACCTCCTACTCGATATTTATTCAGCCTATATTAGTTATATTCATTTAGTTATATTCATTTAGTTTTATTCATTTGGATTATATTCATTCAGCTTATATTCATTCAGTTTCTGCCACACATCAAGATAAGAGGGTCTGCCATTTACAGTTTGTTCGAAGTCTGGAATGTTGCCCAGCCGCCAGAGGGAAATCCCATTGATATTAAACATCCTGGCAAGTTTGATTTTTGCATCAATGCTTCTTGAGTCTTCATACCATATTATAAATTCTGATTCACCGTTTCTGTAAGTTATATACGGATTCTGATACTGCTCAGAGTAGTTTACAGAAACATCCTTCATATTGTCGGGATTCACAATCCTGTTAAAAACTTTTTCATAATCAGGAGTGTAGGGAGTGCTATTTACAACCTGACCGTTTTTAACTTCCCATTGTGCTGTAGAAAAAGAAATCTGCAGCCATATTTTTTTTGAATCCCTTACACCATAATCCTCGTTGGTTATCTCACGCAGTGCATAGTATATTTCATTTATAGGAGTCAGAGGCGTATATATATATCTGTCACCTGCAGACATTTCCTGTGAGCTCAGTTTCTTTGCATTGTAGTCGTGGGCCATTAGTATGACCCTGTCTGCTATATCACCTATGCTTCTGTAATCGTAGGCATCATAATAACCTATCTTTTTGCTTTTCGGATGAACAGCCACATATAAGTTTTCAACATTGTTTTCAGTCATTTTGCTTCTGAGTTCTGTCAGAAAGGCAGTAAAATTATTTTTCAGAGTTTCACCTTTCATTGCCTCAAAGTCTATCACTACACCGTCAAAAACTACATTTGAGCCATCATTTCCGGAAAGGGTTGTATGTTTTATAATTTCATCTATAACCTTGCTCCTGCTTGCGGGAGTGGAAAGTACATACTCGAGCAATCCAATGTACTTGTTTTGCCGTTCATCATACACCTTGTCATCCTGCGATGCAAAGACCATCAACTGTGTCTTGACTCCATTGTTTTTGGCAATTTCTACAGGCTCAGAGAATCCGGAAGGTATGGTAAACCCGTACTTATTGTCTGATGTATTAAGTACAACCTGCCTGCTATTTTCGTCAAATTTAAGGCAGCTCCACCCAAAGCTGACTGAATCAAGTTTTTCAATCATGTCAATCTGGGGATATGACTTTATGGCATAGAATGCATGCAGCTCATCAAGGCCATGGCTTAGCCTGTCATACATCCTTGCAAGCATGGTTGCGGCATCTTCCCTTAATGCGTTATTATGAGGGCTGAATTTTTTTTGCCCGGTCCCCTTAATGATTCCCATATCTTTAGCAATTGTGATGTATCCTACATTTGTTGTGACATCATCAAAGGGGCTTTCGAGATACGAAATCCGTTTTG
Organism: Clostridiaceae bacterium; assembly: GCA_012840085.1. Taxonomy (GTDB): domain Bacteria; phylum Bacillota; class Clostridia; order Acetivibrionales; family DUMB01; genus DUMB01. The sequence goes on along the minus strand of DUMB01000083.1, from coordinate 52,309 downwards.
CAAGGTTTTCATATCCAAGGCTTCTTACAATCATAACTGCCATTTCTTCACGGGTTATATAATCATCCGGCCTGAATTGGCTGGATTTATCAATTACACCATGCTTCAGCGCAGTTTCGACAGGGACATAGTACCACTTGTTACTCTTAACATCCTGGAAACTTGATTTTTCAGGCTTATAATCTTCCCAACCGTGCAGATTCTTTAAGAAGTTGACAAATTCAGCTCTTGTAAGGTTTTTTCCCATGCCGAATTTATTATTGCCTATGCCGTTGGTTATACCTAAGGCGCGAAGCTTATGTATAGTCTCAAATGCATAGTGGTTTTCCGGAACGTCGGAGAATTTCTGAACACCGGCAGGTAAAGAGGCCGCCGACAAACTGCATGGAAACGACCACAAAAATATAGCTGTAATAAGCAGCCCGCATATCAATTTATAGAATTTGCGTGATAAATTAAAAATATATGATAGATTAAAAATATGTGATGAACTAAAAATATATGTAAAAATATATGATAAATTAAAAAACCTGCACATAAATACATTTACCCCTTTAATTTCCTCAACATTTAATGTATAGTATACCATAAATCCGGGCACAGTTGCCATGTATAAGTTGTTGTGGCATTAAATTTAAAAACTTTTACTTATAAAAATTGAACTTAACAAGCTATTAGTTTTGGAACGCAATTAGGTTTAATAATAAGTTATTAGCTTAAAGAAGCTGTTAGTTTTTAAAAGGTATTAGTTTTAACAATCTATTATTTTGTAACTATTGGTTCAGGCAAGCTGTTAATTTTGGCAAGGTATTAATTTGATACAAAATGAAAAAACATTATAATAGTTATTAAATGCATATTATGGTAAAATACCAAAGGAAACAATAGGACAAGCTTGTTTGTAAGCTATTTGAAACAACAAAGAGAGGTTATTTCATATGGAGGCATATTTTGACAACAGCGCTACCACAAGACCCTTTGATGAAGTAATTGAATATATGACATATGTAAACAGAGAGGCTTACGGGAATCCTTCATCGATCCATACCAAAGGAATTGAGGCGGAAAAGCTCATAAAAACGGCGAGGGAAGTCATTGCCGGCAGTATTGGTGTAAGCAGCGGTGAGATATACTTTACTTCAGGAGGGACCGAGTCAAACAATCTTGCTATAAGAGGGTATCTGGCCGCAAATCCCCGAAACGGCAAACACATAATTACAACCAGGATTGAGCATCCAGCAGTACTGGAAGTTTACAAACACCTCGCAGAGAATGGGTACAGTACAGATTTTATCGGGGTAGACAGCAATGGAATAATAAATCTGCAGGAGCTTGCGGATAAAATAAGAGAAGATACGGCTCTTATCAGTGTTATTTTTGTCAACAATGAAGTGGGATCCGTACAGCCTGTTGAAGAAATAGTAAAAATCAAGAACAGTATAAATCCTAACGCAGTAATTTTTGTTGACGCTGTGCAGGCATACGGAAAAATAAAAATTCTGCCCGGACAACTTGGAATAGATATGATGTCCATGAGTTCACACAAGATACACGGGCCAAAGGGTACAGGAGCTCTCTATGTAAAAAAGCAGACGAGGATAAAGCCTATTATTTTTGGCGGCGGACAGGAATCCCTTATCAGGTCGGGTACGGAGAATGTTCCGGGCATATGCGGTTTTGGCCTTGCAGCTAAAATGATTACGGAAAAAATTGAGCAAAACAGGGAGCATGTTGAAAGATTAAAACAACTGTTTATTGACGGATTAACGGATATAAAGGATGATTTCAGGATAATTTCTCCCGATAACGGTTCACCATATATATTGAATATATCTTTTGCAAATGTAAAAGCCGAGGTGCTTGTGCACCATCTTGAAGAAAAAGGGATATTTGCCTCAACCGGCTCTGCATGTTCCTCGAGAAAGAGAATTCAGAGCCATGTTTTGGAAGCAATGTCAGTTGAACAATGTTATATGGAAGGTTCGGTGAGATTCAGCTTTTCCTCACTGAATACCGAAGAAGAAGTGGAATATGTGGTAGAAGCTATTAAGAGCATACTACCGAGAATACAAATAAAACGTGGAGGAAGAAGGGTAAGAAGATGAAAAAGGTTATTCTTATACGCTATGGCGAGATTGCTTTGAAAGGGCTTAACAGGCCAACATTTGAAGCTAAGCTGGTAAACAACATAAAAAGATCTCTGTATGGCCTGGGGAAAATAGAAATCATCAGGTCCCAGTCGAGAATATATGTTGAACCCGAAAATGAGAACTATGATTATGATTTGGCCATAGAAAAGCTCACCAAGGTATTTGGCGTTATTTCTGTGAGCCCTGTATGGAAAATTGAAAGTGATATGGAAGAGATAAAAAAGCATTCCGTTGAAATGCTAAAGGATATCATAAACAGGAATGCGGTTGCTCGTACCGGCGCAGAAGGTACGGTCACATTCAAGGTGGAAACAAAAAGGGGAAATAAAAGGTTCCCGATGAAATCTCCTGAAATAAGTGCGGAGCTTGGAGGATTTCTTCTCGAAAACATTCCGGTTTTAAAAGTAGATGTAAATAATCCTTTAATTATTCTTTTTGTTGAAGTAAGGGAATCAACATACATTTATTCTGAAATAATTCCCGCCAGTGGTGGTCTTCCTGTCGGAACCAACGGAAAGGTAATGCTTCTTCTTTCGGGTGGAATAGACAGCCCTGTGGCCGGCTGGATGATGGCAAAGAGAGGGGCTGTATTGGAAGCAGTGCATTTTCACAGCTATCCTTATACAAGTGAACGTGCAAAGGAAAAAGTTATTGAGCTTGCCAGAATTCTTAGCAACTATTGCTATAATATCAAACTTCATATTGTGCCCTTCACTGATATTCAGCTTGAAATAAACGATAAATGCCCTCAGGATGAGCTTACCATTATCATGAGAAGAGCGATGATGATGATTGCGGAAAAAATTGCGAGAGCCAACGGAGCACTTGCATTGGTTACCGGTGAGAGCCTGGGCCAGGTGGCAAGCCAGACCATAGAGAGCCTTTATTGTACTGACTCTGCTGTTAATATGCCGATATTCAGACCGCTTATCGGAATGGACAAGAATGATGTCGTAGATATAGCGCGTAAAATAGATACATTTGAAACATCAATTCTTCCTTATGAAGATTGCTGTACAGTATTTGTGGCCAAGCATCCGAAGACAAAGCCGAAGCTTCCTAATATTTTAGAGTCTGAATCTGTATTGAACCTTGAAGAGTTAATTGAAAAGGCTATTGAAAAAACTGAAATATTAACTATAACTCCGGCAAAAAAATATTAAGAATAAATTCTCTGTCAGGAAAACGTATGTAATGAGACAAGTCAAGCAACAATAATAATAGTATTGGAAACAATATGCAGGTATAAAATATATTGTTATTAATTTATAGGTATTATTTAAAAATTCTGATCTGGTGTGAAAATATATGTTGCTTGTACTTATAAAAAAATATATATGGATTCTGTTACCTATACTGATTGTACTGATAATTGTTGCAGCGGCAGCGGTATATATTTCAACGGTTCTCGGAAGAGAAACTATATATGACGGAGTTTTTATTGAAAATGTAAATGTTTCAGGGCTTACCACCGAGCAGGCAAAAGCAGCAGTGAAGCAAAAACTTAACCGGGATCTTGAGAATGTTAACATTGAGCTTTTTTACGGAGATCTCAGGCAAAAAATCGATCTGAAAAGCTTGTCATATGTGTTCGAAACCGGTGATGCTGTGAAAAAAGCCTATAGTATAGGAAGGAAAGGCAGTATCTTTGCACGTATGAAAGAAATAATGAATGTCCGTAAAAATAACGTTAATATAAGTGTTGCGAGCGGATATGACAAAAAAAAGCTGCGTGCATTGCTGGAAGAAATTAAAAAGAAAATTGACACAAGTGAGCGTAATGCATCCACAACTTTTGAGGATGGCAAATTATCCATAAAAAAAGAGACAATTGGGAGATCTCTTGACATTGACATAAATCAAAAGTTGATAGAAGATTATGTATTAAAAAGGGTATCCGGTGTGATTAAACTTCGGGTTGATGAAATTATTCCAAAAATCAGATACGACAATATAAAGGATATTAAGGATGTACTTGCATCCTTTTCTACGGTATTCAGCAGAAGCCAGCCCGACAGAAGTCACAACATTGAACTGGCATGCAAGAAAATAGACGGAACAATATTGCTTGCCGGTGAAGTTTTTTCAATGGACAAGACGTTAGGCCCAAGGACTGTGGAAAATGGATACAAAGAAGCTCCGGTAATACAAAATAATGAGTTGATTCCCGGAGCAGGAGGGGGCGTCTGCCAGGTGACCACTACATTGTATGGGGCAGTGCTAAGAACAAACCTGGATGTTGTCGAGAGAAAACATCATTCTATGCCCCTGGGATATGTGGAGCCCGGTCAGGATGCTACAATATCGGAGGGCTACATAGATTTTAAATTTAAAAACAGCAGGGACTATCCCATTTGCATAAACGCTTTTGTAAAAGGTAACAGGCTTGAAATCAGGATTTACGGCAAAAAAAATCCTGATGATCATGTGGTAAAGATCAGATCCGAAGTAATAGAGGAAATCTTTCCTGAGGAAGAGGAATATATAATTGATAATTCAGTACCGTATGGCGAAGTAATATATGAACGTGAAGCAAAGTTGGGGTTGAAAGTTATTGTATACAAAGAAATTTATAATAAGCAGGGTAATTTGTTAAATGTTGAAAAGGTATCTGAGGATGTGTATATGCCAATCAGGGCAAAAATTAAAGTAAATAAAAAATATTACGATAATATAATTAGCATAAATAATAGGTTAAGCGAGGTATACAATGAATAACGGACTATACAATGTAACAACAACATGCCCTGTATGTTCAAAAGATATACAGGTTACAAAGGTAAAATCCAAAGCATGTAAAGTGGTAGGAAGTGATTCAGATTTCTGTACTTATTATGAGACTGTAAATCCGGTATTTTATGATATTTGGGTTTGCGGTTATTGCGGTTATGCAGCACAAAGGGACAAGTTCCCCGATATAAGCTATAAGAATTCCAAAATAATTCGTGTGCAGGTAACTCCACGCTGGAATCCAAGAGACTTATCAGGAGAAAGAGATATTGATACTGCACTTGAAACCTTCAAACTGGCGCTTTATGAACTTAATCTCCTGGAAAACGCCAAGTCCAGTGACTTTGCAAGGATTTGCCTGAGAATTGCATGGTTATACAGAATGAATGATAGGATCAAGGATAACAAGGATAAAGAGAATGAGTTTCTTAATTTTGCGCTGCAGCATTATATCCATGCGTATGAGAATGAGAGATTTCCTATTGGAAAATTTGATGAAATAACCTGTACATATTTAATCGGTGAACTATACAGGCGCACCGGAAATCCTGAAGAGTCATTGAAATGGTTCAGCAGAATAATCAGTTCGCCTGAAGGAAGAAACAATGCCAGAATATTAGAACTTACCAGGGAACAGATCCAGCTTATTAGGGAACAACAGCTTAATAACGAACAATTATCCTCTATTGGCTAGCCGGATAAAGGGTTATACTTTGTTAATTCCTTAGCACAACTGATTAAGATGCATATAATGAATATGGAGACGATTATGAAGGTAGGAAAAATACCAAATGATGTTTTAAAAAGCTTGGTTATTAACAGAATAAAAGATAAGAGAGAAGAAATAATCGTAAGGCCGGGAATTGGTGAAGATTGCGGTATAGCTGATTTTGGAGGTAATCTTATTGCTATGTCAAGTGACCCTATTACCGGGACACCTGAAGATATTGGACACCTTGCAGTCCATGTATCATGCAATGACATTGCTTCCTGCGGTGCTGAACCCGTTGGGATTCTTGTAACTTTACTGCTTCCAGTCGGGACGACGAAGGAAGATTTGGATTTCATAATGGCACAGATATGTAAAGAGGCAGATTCAATAAATGTTGATATAATGGGAGGACATACCGAAATTACAACTGCTGTAAACAGAACTGTTGCCATTTGTACTTCTATAGGAAAAGTGCAGAAGGGGTCAATTGTAAAGACTTCCGGAGCAAAACCCGGGGATTACGTTGTTATAACTAAATCTGCAGGCCTTGAAGGTACTGCTATTATAGCAAAATTAAAAGAAAGCGAGCTTGCAGCTGCTCTTGGACAAAAAACTGTAGAAAACGCGAAGTCCTTTATCAACAGCATAAGTGTAGTTAAGGAAGGCATGATTGCAGCCCGGTTTGGGGTAAATGCCATGCATGATGTAACAGAAGGAGGCGTCCTTGGGGCGGTTTGGGAGATAGCTGAAGCATCAGCAACAGGTGTAATTGTTCAAAGGAACGATGTACCTGTTGCACCGGAAACAAAGGCAATTTGTGATTACTTTGGAATTGACCCGTTAAAACTGATATCCAGCGGTTCAATGGCTATTTCATGCGCAGACGGGCCCGGGCTTGTAGAAACTCTGGAGAGAAATGGCATTAAAGCTGCTGTAATAGGGCGCATAACCGCAGAAGTTGAAAGGAAAGTAATTTATGAAGGTCAGGAATATGAGTTAAATCAGCCTGATACAGATGAACTTTATAAAGTTGTCGAATAATGCTGAATAAATATTAATTTTATATTATTTTAGATTGTATAAATATATTATTTATTGACACGACAAATAAATATTATTATAATTTAATGTAAACTAATAAGCGGATGAATGTTATGGGAGAGTTGCCGTATATTGTTTGTCAGCTATAAGTTAATCTAATAATTATACGGCACACCGAAGGAGTTATACTCTCAGGTTTAATGACTGTAACAGGACGCACCTCTGGAGAGACCGATAAGGCGCCGAAGGGGCAAGTTCCATGTAAAATTCCTTGTAAAAGGTTTTTTAGGGAATAATCTCTCAGGCAAAAGGACAGAGATAGTAAGTGTTTATATTAGTATGCTTATTATTCGTGTATTCAGGGGTCAAATCTGGAGATTTGGCTTTTTTATTTTATTGTTGTTATAGAGAAAGAACCGTTTTTCTTTAGCAATGATAAAAATAGATTGATGAAAAGAAATGGTGTTTCCAACTGATAATGAGGTCATGAAGCAAAGAAATTGGGAGGATTTGGAGGTCAGATTATGTATAGTTTAAAAGAAATTTCAAAAATAGACCCTGAAGTGGCAAAGTCTATTGAGGATGAAGTTCAGCGTCAAAGAACGAAAATTGAGCTTATTGCTTCTGAAAATTTTGTAAGTGAGGCTGTACTTGAAGCACTCGGAACACCGCTTACAAATAAGTATGCTGAAGGATATCCCGGAAAAAGATATTACGGTGGGTGCGAGCACGTTGATGTCATTGAGAGCCTGGCAATCGAAAGGGCAAAGCAGCTTTTCGGTGCAGAACATGCTAACGTTCAACCGCATTCAGGTGCACAGGCAAATACTGCTGTATACTTTGCAGTTCTCAATCCCGGCGATAAAATCCTGGGCATGGATCTTTCACACGGTGGGCATCTTACGCATGGCATGGCAAAAAATATATCCGGAAAATACTATGAAGTAGTTTCCTATGGTGTATCCAGAAAAGACTATAGGATAGATTACGATGAAGTAAGAAAAATTGCAAAGGAAAGCAAACCGAAAATTATTGTTGCAGGTGCAAGTGCATATCCAAGAATAATTGATTTTAAGATTTTCAGTGAAATCGCAAAAGAAGTAGGAGCTTATCTTATGGTTGATATGGCCCACATCGCAGGTCTTGTTGCAGCCGGACTCCACCCAAGCCCTGTTCCATATGCCGATTTTGTTACTACTACTACACATAAAACATTAAGAGGGCCAAGGGGGGGCATGATTCTTTGCAAGAAGGAATATGCAAAATTGATTGACAGTGCTGTTTTCCCCGGAATGCAGGGCGGACCTTTGATGCATGTTATAGCTGCGAAAGCTGTAAGCTTTAAGGAAGCATTATCTGAGAGCTTCAAAGAGTATCAGATGCAAGTTGTGAAAAATGCAAAGGCTCTTGCTGATGCGTTGAAGGAAAAAGGCTTTAAACTTGTTTCTGACGGTACAGACAACCATCTTATACTTGTAGACCTTACAAATATGAATATTACAGGCAAAGAGGCTCAAATCAGGCTTGATGAAGTTATGATTACTGTTAACAAAAACGGAATACCTTTTGATACTCAGAGTCCTTTTGTTACATCAGGCATCAGGCTCGGAACTCCGGCAGTTACAACCAGAGGCATGAAAGAGGAAGAAATGGCTGAGATTGCAGACATGATTTATCTGACTATAACTGATTTTGAAAATTCAAAGGAAAAAGTTAAAGAAAGAGTAAGAAACATTTGCAGCAAATTTCCTTTGTATGCATAGTTTTTTCGGCTATGTGTCTTTATCAATAGATGCAACAACAGACTAATGTGGGTTCACAAAACCAGAACAATGCAGTTTATGGGATGCTCTTAAAGGAGTATCCCATTTATTTTTTTGTCTGCATTTTTTTGTTATTTCTGAAATGCACTTATATAGTTACCTGTGGTATAATGGGTATTATTAAATAATAATTATTAGTAATTCAGAAATTCAGACAGCATTGGCGAAAACTTGAGAAACCATTGACAAGTCCGGAAAATGTGAGATTTGGAGGGCATTATATGAGAAAAGGCAAGGTGTACATAGCTCTTTTTATTATTGCAATTATTCTTATGGCGAGCTTTAGTTCTGCTGCCGTGGCGGAGAGTAAAACAAGCCCGTGGATTATTGTGAATGGCAGGCAAGTTGAGCAGCAGGCAAAGATCATTGACGACAAGGCTTACGTGCCGTTGGAGGCTTTAGGCGCTTATACAGGTATTAGTGCTGAATGGAATAAAGATTCAAATGTGATTAATATTGAAAGCATTGATAAAAGTTCTGAAGTTGTGAAAAAATTAAGCCCGTCTGTTGTAGGAATAATAGGGAAACTAAAGGAAAGCAGTCAGTATTATATTCCCCAAAGTGATAATCTTACATTCGGTACAGGTGTTGTATATAAATCAAATGGATTTATCATTACAAATGCTCATGTTGTAGCCGATATGGAAAGCATTGTCGTTGTATTGCACAATGGAAGGTCATATCGTGCAAGACTGAAAGCAATAGATGAAGTATCCGACCTCGCGCTTATTAAAATTGACAAGGGAGGACTTACCCCTGTAAAATTTGGCAAAATTGAAGATGTTGAAGTAGGAGAGCAAGTGATTGCCATTGGAACACCGCTTTCATTTTCACTGCGTAATTCCGCAACCAGTGGTATTGTAAGCGGAATTAACAGGGCTGCTGACGGCGAATACAGATTTATTCAGTCTGATGCAGCCATTAACGGCGGAAACAGCGGAGGGCCTCTTGTTAATATGAAAGGCGAGGTTATAGGAATTAACACTGTCAAGTATGTTGGTTTTGGTGTTGAAGGGTTGAGCTTTTCGATACCTGTTGATACCGTTGAATACGTGATGGAACATTTTGAAAAATATTCGAGAGTCAGAAGGCCTTACCTTGGAGCAACTTTTATTGAAGGAATCGCAGCAAGATACGGGCTTCCGTCAAATGAAGGCCTGACAGTGGTTGATATCGAGAATGGCTCGCCGGCAGAAGCTGCAGGATTGGTTTTGGATGACGTGATTGAAAGCGTAAACGGCGTTAAAATCACAACAAAAATCGACTATAACGAAGCAATGAAAAAGTATCTGCCGGGTGATACCGTTGAGTTTGGCGTAATAAGAGGCGGTAAAAGTATAAATCTTAAAGTTACCTTTACCGAGCAGGAATAGGTTGCACAAACGCTCAATAATTAAGAAGGGTGGAGAGAGCATTGAAAAGAAAGCTTGTTCTAACAGTTGTTTTGCTAGTGATGATTTTATCATCCGTTTTACCTGCCTATGGTCTGAATGAAGATGATTTTAAAACTGTTATAAAGCTCAAACCGGGAAGTGGCACAATTGCTATAAATGGTAAATCATACAGCGCCGAAAGTCCTTTTGTCGAGGGGGGTACTTTGTTTGTACCTTTGAGATTGATACTTGAGGCTTTTGGAGCTGAAGTCAACTGGCAGGGCAATAACAAGGTCAATATTATATACGGAGATTATTCATTTGATCTGACTGTAGGTGATAGGAAGTATTTTGTAAATCAAGATGAGAAACAGTTTGATACACCGCCAAGATATAAAAAAGACAAGATTATGATACCGCTAAGTTTCATTGAAGAATATTTTGACGTCAGCGTGAGCAAAGACGAACAGACAGGAACAGTGACCGTTATATTGGAAGATGACGGAGCGCTTACGGATCTCTCCTTCCTGATTGGCAGCATAAGCGAATCAAAAATCGGCGACAGTTATTACGGCTGGAGTATTGATGTCCCGAGAGGGTCGAGAGTTGGCTTTATAACTTTCAATTCCAAGTACATATATGTAGAAAATGATCAAAGAGACATAGGCATAGAAGTGTACATTGATACAAATGTTGAAGGCAGTCTGAAGGATTATTATGAAAAAGTTTCGGATTCTCCAATGGATTTTATGGATGGAATAATGGTAGACTGTACGCTTAATTCTGATAAAAACCCGCAGTATGTAGAAATTCTCTATATAAATGACTATGAGGAAGCAGCTATTCAAAGGCTTTATACAAATAACCGGTATTTATATAAAGTTGTGCTTACTTCATATAGCGAGACAGAGCCCGAAAATATTATAGATAATAAGTTTTTCATAAGCTTGTTGAATTCGTTCCGCTTGGGCTACAAAGGATTTGAAGACGGAGTTCAGGACCTTTCAAAGGTAGAATTCGGAATGGCAAAATATGAGAATTATATTACTGATGACAGCTATAGAAAGCACTTTTCATGGGAAATGAAATTGCCGCCCGAATGGGATGAAATGGATACACATAGCGATAATCCATACGTTACGCGGTTGGGAAAGAATGAAAAGGAATATGTGGTTGTTGAGTTAGCCGCTGTAGAAAGCGAATTTAAGATGGATGAGTTTATAACAAAACTGCTTGATTATTATAAAGGCAATTTTAATGAGAAGTGTTATGAGTTCCAAAGAAGCGGGAAATCCAGTGTTGGTGGGAGAGAATCCCATAATATTGTATATAAGCTTGTTAATGGAATGAATACATATGTGGTGGAGGAAAATTTCCTTGTTGCCGGAGATCTGTTATACAATATTACCATAAAGTCTCCCGAGGACAAATACAAGCTTCAGAAAACCACGTATAACAAAATACTTGAAAGTTTCAGCTATTCTTCAAAGGAACAGTCCAGTCTTAAAGATGGCTTGAAAAAATATAGTTATGCGTCAAACAGAAACCGGGTGGGTAAAAATGATGATATAAGTAAATATATAAATAATGAGTATGAGTGGAAGATTGAACTTGCCGGATACTGGACAAAAGGCAGCGAATTGGATTCCAGTGTACAAACATTTTACAATGACAGGACAGGTGCTATAATTCTTATTGAAGCTGTTGAGAATGAAGATTTTTCAAAGACAGCGGATGACAAGGCGAAGTTTGCGTTCCTGAGCAATATAATCAGCCAGGATGTTGAATTAAAGAACGAAGGAAGCCTGACATTTAAGGGACATAAGGTAAAGACGTATACTTACCGTATGGAAGATGAGGAAGAGGATATATATATGGATTTCCAGGTGTACGTTATGAACACCGGAACGTACTCATACTGCTATATAAGTGCAATATCCGATTTATATGCTTCAGAAAAGAATTTAAAGGAAATGCAGGAGATATGGAATTCATTTACGCCTGCACTTAAAAAGGACTGAAATGAACAGGGTTGATAAAAATGCTGGAAAATAAAGAACCGTTGGCTCACAGGATGAGACCCAGGACACTTGAGGAATTTGTAGGGCAGGAAGATATTGTTGGCAAAGGTAAAATGCTGTACAGGATGATCAAAGCTGACAGAATTTCGTCTGTAATTCTGTATGGTCCTCCTGGTACCGGAAAAACAACATTGGCAATGATAATTGCCGAGAGCACCAAATCGAATTTTCAAAAATTGAATGCTGTTACATCAGGGGTTGCAGATATTAAGAGAGTGGTTTCTGAAACCCAGAACAATATTTTAAATCCTTCGGGGAAGACGGTGTTGTTCATAGATGAGATTCATCGTTTTAACAAATCTCAGCAGGATGCACTTCTTCCCTACGTTGAGGACGGCACTATAATACTCATAGGAGCAACAACAGAAAATCCTTATTTTGAGGTAAATAAAGCTCTGTTATCAAGGTCGTCTGTGTTTATGCTGAAACCCTTGAGTAACGAAAATATTGAAAAAATAATTAGAAATGCTCTTGCAGACAAAGAAAGAGGTCTGGGAAACTATGATGTTGAGATTTCTGACGAAGCAATAAGATTTCTTGCTGATATTTCCAACGGAGATGCAAGAGTAGCACTTAATGCCCTCGAATTGGCGGTTTTGACGTCCCCTGTTGATGGCGGCGGCAAGATACGCATTGGAATAGAGACTATAGAAAACTGTGTCCAAAAAAGAAGGATTGTTTTTGACAAATCCGGAGACAGCCATTACGATAATATCAGTGCTTTCATAAAATCAATGAGGGGCAGCAACCCTGATGCCGCTGTGTTTTACCTCGCAAGAGCCCTTTATGCAGGCGAGGATCCTGAATTTCTTGCCAGGAGAATAATAATATGCGCTTCAGAAGATGTGGGGATGGCTAATCCCAGTGCGCTTACTGTTGCTGTTGCAGCCGCTGAAGCTGTCAGAATGATAGGAATGCCTGAAGCAAGAATAATTCTTGCACATGCTGCTGTCATGGTTGCCACAAGCCCTAAGTCGAATTCATGCTATGCTGCTATCTCAAAAGCTCTTGACGATGTGCAGAATAAAAGGACCGGTGAGGTTCCCATGCATTTACGCAATGCAGTTACACCGGAAATGAAAGAAGCCGGATATGGTGAAGGTTATAAATATGCCCATGACTATCCCGGAAACATTGTTAAACAGGAGTATTTTCCTGCGGGAATGGAAGGCACAATTTATTACAATCCCACTGCCAACGGTTATGAAGCAAGGATAAAGGAGTGGCTTGAGAGGTTCAGAAACAGCAAGTGATTGAAAAATGAAAGCTTAAGTTTGGAATCCTTGTTGTCAAATTATTAACACAATATGATAATCAAAATATATAATATATATAAAAATATTTAATAATGCTAATTATTAAGATATTATGTTTCCCAATAATAGTTCAAACTAGATATAATGAGGTGGTAATGTGAATTTTCGATACGGATATGGAAAAGGATATAAAGAATTTTCCATAAATGATGAAAACATTTTGGCGGAGTTAAGGCAAAATACTGTAGAAATCGGGCTTACAGGTGCAGCTGAGGTGGAAAGAGCCATTGAAAATCCTATTGGAAGTGAAAAATTACGGGACATAGTAAAGCCCGGTGAGAAGATTGCAATAATAACAAGTGATATCACCCGTCCAATGCCCAGTAAGATTGTTTTGCCTGTAGTTGTGAAAGAACTTGAAATGGCAGGCGTAAGCCGTGATGATATTACGGTTGTTTTTGCTCTGGGAAGCCATAGAAAACACACTGAAGAAGAAAAAAGGTATCTTGTCGGTGATGAAATATATAACAGTATAAAATGCGTTGACAGTGATACCAAAGAATGTGTGCATCTGGGAATTACAAAGAGCGGCACACCGGTGGATATTTTCAGATGTGTTGCCGAAGCAGACAGAAGAATATGTCTTGGGAATATAGAATTTCACTATTTTGCAGGCTATAGCGGCGGCGCTAAGGCGATTATGCCCGGTGTTTCCACCAGGGATGCGATACAGGCAAATCACAGCCAGATGGTAAAAAATGAAGCCAGGGCAGGTGCATTGGATGATAATCCTGTCAGGATTGACATAGATGAAGTTGTTGAATTTGTTCCTATTGATTTTATTGTAAATGTGGTTCTTGACGAGAAAAAGCAAATAATAAAGGCGGTGGCAGGACATTACATACATGCTCACAGAGAAGGCTGCAAGTTTTTGGACAACCTGTATAAAGTTGAAATACCTGAAAAAGCCGATATTGTATTGACAACACCCGGAGGCTATCCGAAAGATATCAATCTGTACCAGGCACAGAAAGCTCTGGACAATGCAAAGCACGCTGTTAAAGACGGTGGTATTGTAATTCTTATGGCATCCTGTTCAGAGGGTTTTGGAGAAAAGGTGTTTGAAAGGTGGATAATGAGTGCAGATTCGCCTGATACACTGATCAATAATATTCAGCAGAATTTTGAACTTGGCGGCCACAAAGCTGCTGCAATAGCTCTTGTACAAAAGAAAGCAAAGATTTTTTTGGTTTCTGACATGGATGATGAACTGGTCAGAAAAATGTTCATGTATCCTTTCAAAGATGTAGGCGAAGCAATAAAAGCAGCATTTGATGAATTGGGACACGATGCCAAAGTACTCCTGATGCCTTATGGAGGTTCCACGCTTCCTGAAGTAAAAGGTAATTGACGGTATAGTATTGGCTTACAAAGTAAAAATTTATTTTTAAGCGATAATATAAAAATTTATCAATCAATGATATACTGCGAAAAAAACAGGGAAACATTTTAATAAAGTATTGATGAATACAAATTATTGGTGATGCGAATAATTAGCATTGAAACGGGAAAATTTCTAATTAGATTAACATTGAAAATAAAAATGTTTAGAGCTATACTATTCGGTGGTAAATATGTGTTAGAATTAATTAAGGGCATATGCCTATAACGCTTACACTTAATACTGTGCGTTGTAAGCGAAAAAAATCATTATTTGATGCCCGTGCTATATGTTTGCTTTGCAAACATGCACATGGTATTTCAAATTATAAATATTAGTTAATAATTTGAAAATAATATAAATACTATGTCGGAGCGCACAGCGGCGGGAATGGGCGGTATAAAATATGACAAACGGTTTGCAACAAAGGATATATTATTTTGATCATGCAGCGACTACGCCGATGAGAGAGGAAGTATTGGAGGAAATGTTGCCATATTTAAAAGGAAAATTCGGCAACCCGTCATCAATATACTCCATCGGCAGAGAAAGCAAAAAGGCAATTGAAGAGGCAAGGGACAAGGTGGCTGCTGCTCTTGGTGCACAGTCAAGAGAAATTTTCTTTACAGGATCAGGTACTGAGGCTGATAACTGGGCTGTTAAGGGGATTGCTTATGCAAACAGAAATAAAGGCAAGCATATAATAACTTCTTCAATTGAGCATCATGCAATTCTGCATACATGCAAATACCTTGAAAGTGAAGGGTTTGAAGTTACATACCTTCCTGTAGACCAGAATGGGTTGGTGTCCCCTGAAGCGGTAAGAGAGGCTATAAGACCTGATACCATTCTTATTACAATAATGTTTGCAAATAATGAAATAGGCACAATACAGCCTATTGCTGAGATTGGCAAAATCGCGAGAGAAAAGGGAGTTTATTTTCACACAGATGCAGTACAAGCAGTAGGAAATGTTCATATCAATGTGGAGGACATGAACATAGACCTGTTGTCTTTCTCTGCTCACAAGTTCTATGGACCTAAAGGTGTTGGAGCACTGTATATCAGAAAAGGTGTAAAGATAGTTTCTTTTCTCCACGGAGGTGCACAGGAACGTGCACGAAGAGCAAGTACTGAAAATGTAGCCGGAATTGTGGGCCTTGGCAAAGCTATTGAATTGGCAACAGCCAATATTGATGAGCATAACAAAAAGTTAATTGAATTAAGAGACAGGGTTATAGATGAAGTACTGCAAAAAATTCCTTTTGTCAGATTGAACGGCGACAGATATAAGAGATTGCCGGGTAATGCAAACTTTTCCTTTGAATTTATTGAAGGTGAGTCTTTGCTCCTGATGCTTGATATGAAAGGTATCGCAGCTTCAAGTGGATCAGCTTGTACGTCTGGTTCATTGGATCCGTCTCATGTATTGCTTGCTATAGGATTGCCGCATGAAATAGCGCATGGTTCACTGAGGCTGACATTTGGAATTGACAACACCCATGAGGAAATTGATTATTTAATGGAAGTCTTGCCTCAGATTGTCGGAAGACTCAGAGAAATGTCACCACTTTATGAAGCTTATGAAAGAGGGAATAAAAATGTATAGTGAAAAGGTTATGGATCATTTTATGAATCCGAGGAACGTTGGTGAAATAGCTGATGCCAACGGAGTCGGTCAGGTAGGAAATGCTAAATGCGGAGATATAATGAAAATGTATCTTAAGATAGAGAATAATGTAATTGTAGACGCAAAATTCAAGACTTTTGGCTGCGGCGCTGCCGTCGCAACCAGCAGCATGGCAACGGAGCTTGTGAAGGGCAAGACGGTGGAAGAGGCACTTAAAATTACAAATCAGGCAGTTGCAGAAGCACTTGACGGGCTGCCACCTGTAAAGATGCACTGCTCCAATCTTGCAGAAGAAGCCATAAAGGCGGCAATTGATGATTACAAAAGAAAGAACGGCTTATTGGAAGATGGAGAAAGTGACAGTAATTCGTGCAGCAGAAGATGCGATGATATTCACAGAATAGATGATGATGAATAGAGTATCATCAGGAATTTTAATTTTAAAATTGGAGTTTTCGTATATAGAGTTCGGGTTTTAGTATAAGTAAAAAAATATTTAATAATTGCATTAAAGAAGGGCTTAAATAAGATGAATGGCAAGAAAGTAATGGTTGGTATGAGCGGCGGTGTCGACAGTTCAGTAGCTGCCGCTTTATTGCTGAAAAAAGGATATGAAGTAATTGGCGTCACCCTTCAGATATGGATGGATATGGGAGAAGAAAGGAAGGCTGTTGAAGGGGGATGCTGTTCGCTGTCTGCCGTAGACGATGCAAGGAGAGTTGCGGCAAAACTTGGCATACCCTATTATGTGCTTAATTTTAAAGATATATTTGAGGAAAAGGTTATCAACTACTTTAAAGATGAATACCTTAAGGGAAGAACTCCAAACCCTTGTATAGCATGCAACAGGTATGTCAAATTTGGCGCGATGCTGAATAAGGCAAGGGCAATGGGGATTGATTATGTTGCCACAGGACATTACGCAAGAATTGAATACTGTGAGGAACGGGGAAGGTATCTTTTAAGGAAATCTGCAACGGACAGAAAGGACCAGACCTATGCCCTCTACAATCTTACCCAGGAACAGATGGCAAGAACGCTGATGCCTGTAGGAGATTATACTAAGGAACAAATAAGAGAGATAGCGAGGGAAATTGGCCTTACTGTGGCTACAAAGCCTGACAGCCAGGAAATATGCTTCGTGGAAGATAATGATTATGCAAAGTTTATTACTGAAAACACTGATGCCCCAATTGTACCGGGAGATTTTGTTGATACAAAAGGCAATGTTCTTGGACGCCATAAAGGAATAATATTTTACACGGTAGGGCAGAGAAAAGGCCTTGGAATAGCTTTAGGCAAGCCCATGTACGTGGTTGCAATTGATGTCAGGAACAACAGAGTGGTGCTGGGGGACGGTGAAGAGGTATATTCCGATAATTTGATTGCAAACGACGTCAACTTCATCTCCATTGACAAGTTGGAAGGTGAGATGAGGGTAAAAGCAAAAATAAGGTATAATGCAAAAGAAGCAGATGCTGTGATATCTCCTATGGACAATGGTATGGTGAAAGTTGTGTTTGACAGTCCTCAGCGTGCTATAACTCCAGGCCAGTCTGTGGTGTTTTATGACGGCGATATAGTTGTTGGAGGAGGAGTAATAGTAAAATAAGCAGAATGCATCCTTTTCACAGGATGCATTTTTTATATATTGCAGGATGTATTCTTTTATATGCCTAAGTTATATCTTAATTTACACCTTAATTTATATCTTAATTAATACTGGTTTCCTTTGTTCAAAATGAACCATATATTTAAATCCCGCTTCCTTTATCAGCTCACTGAATTGGCTGAACTTAAGTCCTATATGCTCAGGATTATGGCCATCAGAGCCAAGGCAGACCAATTCTCCGCCAAGTTCTTTATATCTTTTTAGAATATTGATATCGTATTCTGCAAGTTTCTTTCCATCAGTCCTGTCCCTATAGGAGCCTGTATTGATTTCAAATCCTTTTCCTTTTGAAATAAGTTCCTTGAATATTGAATCTAATATGTCGCTGTGGTCGCGATATCTCAAGCTACGGTCATCATAGGAGGCAGGCCTGATAACATAATCAAAATGTGCGAACATATCAAAATCGTCGAAAAGCGTAATAATTCTATGTATTTCCTCAAGGTATCTTTCATATGCCCGGTGCTTTGTTTTGTTATTATAATAGTCTAGCATGTAGGGGTCCATACCGTCAACAACATGTACTGAAGCCAGAACGTAATCAAAATTGTATTGACTGACAATCTTTTGGTTTTCATCAATTGTATCAGGCATGAGGCCGATCTCAATACCAGCCAGAACTTTTATCCGGTCTTTATACTTGTTTTTTATTTTTTCAATGTCTTCAAAATATTTATCCGGTTCGAACATGAACACTAAATCAGGATATGGATAATCAATATCAAAGTGGTCAGTAAAAGCAATTCCTGTCAGTTCCATATCGGCAGCAGTCTGACATGCGGTGTCTATTGGCATTTTGCCGTCTGGCGAAAAATTACTGTGTACATGGCAGTCTATCATTTTTCTACCTCTTTTCAGAAATATTCTAATTCAAAATTTATATTTTTAAGATTTATAATTTCGAAATATTCTAACATTAATTTGAGAAAATTACAAATAGATAATATTTTATTTTTGTGTACGAACAGTATCTTATCTAAAGCTCATCACAATGATATCTCATTAGCTGGCGCAACAAGTTAATCAAGTTTAATAAAATCCACTTTTGCGCAAAATAATCATATTGTATTTATTTTCAACATCTTTGGAGATATAATCATATATGACAACTTCTGCATATTTGGCAGAAAGCCAGGTTAAGTACAATTTTTTGTAAATAACGCAATGCAGTATTTGAAAAATTCGATAGGATACTGACTGCAAATTGTAATATAAGGAGGACGAAGTTATGGAAGAAAAAAAGACCGAAGGTCAGTTATTAAAAGAGAGACTTGCATATGATACCAAAAATGCGTGGGAAAAGTCTTCAGCGGAAGAAAGAGAAAAAGCTTTCAGTTTTTGTGAAGACTACAAGAAGTTTCTTGACAGAGCTAAAACCGAAAGGGAATTTATAAAAGAAACTGTTAAAATTGCAAAAGATAAAGGATTTGTATGCCTTGATGAAATTGAGAATTCAGGTGAAAAGCTGAAGCCGGGAATGAAAGTTTACCGTGTCATCAGGGGAAAATCCGCAATACTGGCCGTAATAGGCAATAAGCCAATATCAGACGGGGTCAATGTCGTAGGAGGGCATATAGACGCTCCAAGAATTGATATAAAACAGAATCCTATTTATCAGGACAGTGGTATGGCTCTTATGGAAACCCATTATTATGGAGGTATTAAAAAGTATCAATGGGTTACTATACCTTTGGCAATACATGGGGTAGTGGTTAAAGGAGACGGCAGTATTGTAGAAATAAGCATTGGAGAAAATGATGAAGATCCTGTATTTACAATTACTGACTTGTTGCCACATCTGGCTCAGGATCAGATGCAGAAAAAAATGAGTGAGGGTATTACAGGCGAAGGGCTTAATCTGCTCATTGGCTCAATTCCCTATGATGATGAAAAAGTTAAAGAAAAAATAAAGCTGAACATCTTAAATATTTTGAACCAAAAATACGGGATAATAGAAGAAGATCTGATATCTGCCGAATTAGAGATTGTCCCTGCTTTTAAATCAAAAGATGTTGGCTTTGACAGGAGCATGGTAGGTGCTTACGGTCAGGATGACAGGGTATGCTCATACACAGCTTTAAAAGCAGTTTTGGAAATTGAGCAGCCTGAAAAAACTGCAGTGTGCCTGCTTACGGATAAAGAGGAAATTGGCAGCATGGGCAATACAGGTGCGGAATCTAATCTTTTTGAGAATTTTATAGCTACTCTGTGCTCTTTAACCAACGAGAATTATTCTGATATAATGCTCCGCAAAGCATTATATAATACCAAAGTTCTCTCCGCAGACGTAAATCCTGCAGTAGATCCAAACTTCGAGGGAGTTCATGAGAAGCAGAATGCCTCTTTTATGGGTAAAGGAGTAGTTATTACAAAATACACAGGTTCCAGAGGTAAAGCCGGCGGAAGCGATGCCAATGCAGAATTCGTTGGTGAGATCAGAAAGCTGTTTAATGAAAACGGCATAATATGGCAAACAGGAGAATTGGGTAAAGTTGATCAGGGAGGCGGAGGAACAATAGCACAGTATATTGCAAACCTGGGAGCTCAGGTTTTGGACTGTGGCGCAGCGATTCTTTCAATGCATGCCCCCTTTGAAATAACAAGCAAAATAGATGTATATATGTGCTTTAAAGCATTTAAGGCATTTTATAGCTATAAAGCATAGCATATAAAATATGAAGCATAAAATATAACACATAACACATAAAGCGTGAAGATAAAGTATTAATCCGACGTTAAAATAAACGTGAAAATAAATATGAAGTAGAAAAGCATGAAACAAAATGGGGACAGCTCTCAACAGAAAAATTTTATTTTCGTCCGAAGAGCTGTCCCCGTTATCTGTAAACGCCTGTTAAGGCATTGGTTTACCGGTTCCTTTAACGGAGCTTTGATTATTTGATGGGTTATTTTTTGTAAAATCTTCTTTAGCATTTTTGCTTGTAGAAGATGAACTGCTTTTCTTGCTGCCATTACTGCTACTGCTGCTTTTACTACCGCTGCTTTTACTGCTGTCTTTATTCACATTTTCATAACTATTACCTGTTGCACTGGATTTAAAGTACTCTCTGGTTATTTCAAGCGCTTCATCCTTGTCATATATGAAGTAAGAGTAATCCTGGTTTACGGGTTTTCCAGGAAGCGTGAAAAACTTGACTTTATCCGGTTTAAAGCTGGTCAGGCTTTTGATCAGCTTGGTTACTTCATTCATTGTAATGTTTGTGTCAAGGTTCTCGTATACGGTGTTAACAATATCATTTATTTTTGGCAAGTAGAGAATATTGGCTTTTTGCTTTATAAGTTCTTTTACAAAGTACTGCTGCATTTCAATTCTTTTTAAATCTGAACCGTCATAGTACTTTAATAATTCCTTGTTTTTACTCATTGAATTTGCCTGCCTGAATCTCAGGAATTGTTCCGCTTCCTCTCCATTAAGGCGACGTCTTCCAGGCTTTAAGTGAATATGAAGACCCTGAAGGGGATCGTCATAATCCATTCCCGGAGGCACATCAATTTCAACTCCGCCGAGGAGATCTATTATTTCCCTGACTGTTTTTATATTTACATGTACGTAATATTTTATATTTATATCCAGCATATCACTTAGTGTGCTTACAAGCTTTGCAGGACCACCTTTGCTTGCATAAATGGCATTTATTTTTGGTATGCTTAAACCACTGACATTTACCTTTGTATCTCTGGGAATGGACATTATGCTGATTTCACTTGTGTTGGGATTAACATTTACAAGCATTATCGTGTCAGTATTACCACTCCATTTATCACTTGCAACAAGAACGAAATTAACAGGTTCTTTGGTTACTGTAAATGGAGACAGCAGCTCACCAAACACATTTTTTTTGTCACCGATACCAGGAAAATCAAAATCTGTTTCGCTGAGTGTACTAATGTACCCAAGCATAATGGAACCTATCGCAAACAAAAATATTGAAAGTATTGATGTCATCGTAAAGTAGAATCTTCTCAAATTCATATATATTACCTCTTTTAAATTTCAAAATTTAAAATAATAATTATTTAATAAAACAACATTCTAATGAAACAAAACTTTAATAAATATTTTTTTGAAAATTTATTATAAAAATATATCTTTAAGATACATCTTAATTAAATTTATATCTTAATTAAATCTATATCTTAATTAAATTTATATCTTAGTTAAATTTATGTCTTAGCTAAATTTACGTCTTAGTTGAATTTATGTCTTAATTAAAAAATATCTTAAAAATATATCTTAAAAATAAATTATACCTAAGTCAAATAAAAATCTAATATTTAAGACTTATATAATTTTTGCCTAAAAATATTAGACTAAATACCTTTAAATAAAGTTCCTTTAATAACGCTTTATTCATTATAAATAAATTTAATCCAGAAGTAAACCTTATAAGTGAAAATGAGCTTCACTCGTCATCTCTTACAAAGTTTGAAAGAGGATTGCTGTCAACTGCCTTTCGAAGCTGCTGGCTGTCAACATGTGTA
This sequence comes from Clostridiaceae bacterium, assembly GCA_012840085.1. Taxonomy (GTDB): domain Bacteria; phylum Bacillota; class Clostridia; order Acetivibrionales; family DUMB01; genus DUMB01. Next base: position 29,897 of record DUMB01000083.1, on the reverse strand, counting down.
TATATTTCGGTAGTTGAAACGCTCTCATGGCCAAGAATTTCCTGGAGAGCCCTTATATCAACTTTACCGTATTTATACATAAGCGTTGCTGCAGTGTGCCTGAGCTTATGAGTAGAATATCTTTCAGGGTCAAGACCGGATGTTTTTATATATTTCTTAACTATGTACTGTACAGTCTTATTACTGATTCTCTGTTTTCTTTCACTTAAAAACAGGGCGTTCTTATCCTTGACTCCATCAACCGGCCTGACTTTCAAATATTCTTCAATTGCATTTATGCAGGCATTGTTCAGGTATATTGTGCGTTCTTTGCCGCCTTTGCCGACAACTGTGAGGGTGTCATTTTTTATCTTGTTTATATTTATATTAACAAGCTCTGAAAGCCTCAACCCGCAGTTCAGAAATAAAGTCAGGATTGCATAGTCTCTTTCTTTATTGTTTCCTGATACGGAGTTGAGAAGTTTCTTGCTTTCCTCAATATTAAGGTATTTAGGCAGCCTTTTAAGGAGTTTTGGCGATTCCAGTTCTCTTGCAGGATTGTATTCCAGTACCTTGGCCTTATTGCTAAGATAATTGAAAAATGATTTAAGGCTTGCCACCTTACGGGCACGCGCGCTTGGACTATTATTGCGTTCACTGCTTAAAAAGGACATAAAGGCATACAAATCACTCAGGGTAAGAGATTTTATGTGATCTATTGTTATGTCTGATATATTTATTTTTTCAAAATCTGCTTCATCAGTATAGCCCTTATGTACCTTAATAAAACGTAAAAACAGCCGTATGTCATAAAAATATTCTTTTACAGTATTTTTGGATTTGCCTTTAATCGTCTCCATATAGCTTAAAAAATCCGTTAATATATAAGGCAGTTCATGATAATTGGACTCATTATAAATTGATTCACCATAAATTGCTTTACTCATAAAAACTCCTTTTGTATACCCCTGATTTTTTTTTCGCTTGTAAATTAAATTATATATTACGAATTACCTATGCAATCTCTATGTTTACATATTATATTATACATCATTTAAACTAAATTTACATTAATACTGTAACAATTCTCCAAGAGTTGACATAACATAGAATAGAATCATAAATTTTCATGGAAAGGAGAACATTGCTATGGCTGACGAGGAAAGAATTGATGGAGTAGGTTCTTTTGGTAGCGGGAATCTTGCTGCACTTTTGTCTAAATATATAGGTGAGACCGTAACTATTTTCACAAGCAGCGGAGGACAGTCTGGTGCAGGATTTACCGGTGTGATACTGTCGGTTAATCCAACATTTGTAAGACTGCTTACAAGAATTGGACCGCCACCAGGATGTTCACTTGGTAATGCTTGCACAGGTTTTAATGTTGGATATGGCGGCAAGGGTTATGGCCAGAGTTGCGGAATATCCGGCGGATATAGCGGTGGAGGATATCCAGGTCCTGTGCTCCCGGGCGGAGTAACCGGCGCGGTAACTGCAGGCGGCTGGGATGGCTATCCTGTTTATACTGTTGGTTCTGTAGCAGATATTCCGATAAGGGCCATTGTATCCTTTGTTCATAATGCAGTATAATTTTGCTGATAAAAATAAATACCCACTGTTTTGCCCATATCTCAATAACCTTATATCAGCTATTAAAGCCAGCTTTTTTGATAAATGCTGGCTTTATTTATCAAATAAAATCTCGTAGCTAATAAGATATCATAATTAAAAAAAAATCATAATTGTAAAATGCTATTATGTATTACATGCTTTCTGAATTTACAAAACAAACTGCAGCTGCTCCAACTGGTCCAACTGGTCTGACTGCTCGTACTGCTCATACAGCTCTGACTGTTCATACAGCTCTAACTGCTTTAACCGCTCAAATTGCTCTAATCGCTCTAATTGCTCATACTGGCGCTTGCCTAAAAATGTTTAGCTTTGCGGGCATTTGTTATGCAGATATACATAATTTTCTTTATTAGTTGTATATCTAAGTACTTTTACCTTACTGTCCTTTTCAATATATTTGCCGCATTTCATGCAAAATATATTCGGCTTGGTTAGTTTTTCCTCGTAAACATCAGGTTTAATTCCTTCAACTTTTTCCCAGGATTTCCAGCCGACTTTACAAAGCTTTATTCTGTTGTCAAAATCAGCATACACCCATCTTAAAAGTTTATGGAAATGAAAAGGGTACCTCGTATATTTTAGGTAGGGCTCAAACAGGCCAAGTTTTACAGTGTACAGTTCAAAACTTTTTTCAACAATTTCCTGTACGTTGCCTGTTATATGCGTTACATACCATGTATATCCTTTTTGATCAAGCCATGATTTGAGCCGTTCGAACATATATCCTCTGCATATTTCGATAGTTTCGCTTTTCATAACGTCCATTGTTTTAAATGCTTTTGATACGATTCTGACAACCTCATCCAGATATAGCTTTTTTTTAAAGTTTTCCTTATTATAAACTTCTACAGGAATAATATCAAAGTAGTATTCGTTGGTTTCAGGCCTGTAAATGCCAATACATGTACCACCTACAAAGCTGCCGCTCCCAGCATCGTCAATTTGTATCATACACTCCTCCATTTAAATTAAACTTTTTTGCCGGCAATTTGATAGCACAAGTTCCGGGTTTAAGCTGATACAAACCAGCTCCGGAGTTCACCGCAATATTATCCGATTACCTTGCACATCGGGTTAATTTATCAACAATTCAGACATTTAGCCTGTAGAAAAATATTATCTTCAAAATACATAAAAATATTATAGGAAAGAATATATATTGATTTTTGTATCTTAACATTATAATATTAACGTATGAGAGATAATAAAATTAGCCATTTATGTTATCATTTATGAAATTAGAGGGAGAATTTTATGGAGAACAATGATAAGCTGGAACTCAAATCAACACTTGAAATAGCAAGTAATGCTGAATTATATAAAGTAGTTGATTTTCTTAATAAGAATTTGAAGGAAAAGAAAGTGATTTTCGGACTTTCAAAAAAAGGTGAAAAGATGCAAATCTCTATTTATGAAACGTAGTTTATCATAATAAAAGGGGTTAATTATAATGAACAATAGATCACAGGACTTTATAAAACAAATTCGCGAAAAATTTCCTCATTTCAGCAAGGGGCAGAAATTAATTGCAAATTATTTAATAAATCATTATGATAAGGCGGCATTTATGACTGCTGCAAAGCTTGGGGAAGAAGTTGGAGTAAGTGAATCGACGGTGGTAAGGTTTGCTGCAGAACTTGGATTTGAAGGTTATCCTAAAATGCAAAAAGTTTTGCAGGAACTGATAAAAAGCAAACTGACATCTGTACAGAGAATTGAAGTTACATCCAACAGGATTAGCGAAGATAATATACTCAAAAGCGTATTGCAATCGGATATGAATAAAATAAAAATGACTATGGAGGAAATTGACAGGGAAAGTTTTAACTGCATAGTTGAAAAACTTCTCGCTGCCAATAAGATATACGTAATTGGAGTAAGAAGTTCTGCAGCCCTTGCAAGTTTCCTTGGCTTTTACTTCAATCTTATATTTGACAACATCAGGCTTGTTCATACCACCAGTGTCAGCGAAATGTTTGAGCAGATCATAAATGCAAAAGAAGGCGATGTAGTAGTTGGAATTAGTTTTCCAAGGTACTCAAAAAGAACTATTAAAGCAATGCAGTTTGTAAAAAGCCAGGGCGCAACTGTTGTTGCCATAACAGACAGTATGGAGTCACCTATTTCAACTTATGCTGATTATTGCCTCATAGCGAGAAGCGACATGAATTCTTTTGTTGATTCCCTTGTTGCTCCTCTAAGTGTAATAAATGCGCTTATTGTAGCTGTGGGAATGAGAAAAAAGGAAAGTTTGTTTAAAACCTTTGATAAACTTGAAAAGATATGGGATGAATATCAGGTTTATGAAAAATACGATAATGTGGAAAACTACAGAAAAATAGACTATTAGGATTGAGTTTGGACACCAGGGGAAAGATATTTATAAATATATGGGCATATTATAGGAGTTGTGACTTAATGAAGAAAAAAGTAGCAGTAGTGGGAGCGGGAGCTGCAGGACTGATGGCGGCAGGAAAAGCTGCAGAACGTGGCAATGAAGTAATTGTTTTTGAAAAAAACGACAGGGTAGGCAAGAAAATTTCTATTTCAGGTAAAGGCAGGTGCAACCTGACAAACAATACTGATATTGAAGGACTGATAAATAACATACCTGGAAATGGAAATTTTTTATATTCAGCTTTTTATACCTTTTCAAATGAGGATATAATACGTTTTTTTGAAGAAAACGGCCTGAAAATAAAAGTGGAGAGAGGCGGCAGAGTATTTCCCCAGTCAGACAGCGCAACAGACGTTGTTGATGTTCTTAGGAAATATGCGGTAAATAACGGAGCTCAAATAAAACTTAAGACACCGGTTGAAAAGGTTAAGACGGAAAATAACTCGGTATGCGGAGTTGTGCTTAAGGACGGAAGTTTAATAAAATGTGACTGCGTAATTCTTGCCACAGGAGGAATGTCTTATCCAAGAACCGGGTCAACCGGTGACGGTTACAGAATTGCAAAAGAGCTTGGTCACAGTGTGAAGGACCCAAAACCTTCTCTTGTACCTCTTGTAGTTGGGGAAGAATGGGTGAAGGAGCTTCAGGGCCTTTCTTTAAAAAATATTTCAATAACGCTCACCAATTCCCATGGGAAAAAGGTATACAGTGATTTCGGAGAGATGCTTTTTACCCATTTCGGGGTTTCAGGTCCTGTAATACTAAGCAGCAGCAGACATATTCTGGATTATAATTATAAAGACATAAAACTGCATATTGACCTTAAACCTGCGTTAAGCATGGAAAAACTTGATGACAGAATTACAAGAGATTTTACAAAATATTCGAGAAAACAGTTTAAAAATTCACTTGATGATTTGCTGCCGCAAAAGCTTATACCAGTTATAATAAGGCTTTCAGGAATTCCGCCGGAAAAGTTTGTAAACCAGATTACCAAGGAAGAGAGAAGAAAGCTTGCAGAAATCATGAAAAACCTTGAATTCAGCATAATAGATTCAAGACCTATAAGTGAAGCAATCATAACAGCCGGCGGGGTATCTACCAATGAGATTAATCCGTCAACAATGGAGTCAAAGCTTATAAAAGGACTTTTTTTTGCAGGTGAATTGATAGACGTGGACGGCTATACCGGAGGATTTAACCTTACTATTGCATTTTCCACCGGGTATCTGGCAGGATTGAGTTGCTAAAAACATTGCCTGTATAGAGTGAAAATCTGTTTTACGCTTAATTTATGGTAGAAAAAGAGAGTATTTTTAATAAGTTCCGAGCATATTAATTGTATTGAATGGTGAAAAAATCTAACTTTGTGGAATTATTTTGAGGCATTTTTGGCAATTATAATGTTCGGAGTGATAAATATTGAAGGTATTGATATACAGAATAAACAGCAAAAAGAGAATTCCAAGACAGAATAAAAAATTGGATATTGAAAAGATACTGTTCGTCTCAGTACTTGTAACGTTTATTTTGCTTATTGTTGTCCAGGGAGCCTTGTTAGATCCGGCTGTAAGAACCTTCCTGGCAATAGACGAGCAGTATGAAGGAACACCGCTTGCTGAAGAGGAATTCTTGTACAATGAAGGAGTTTTGTATCTTCGGACTGCTGATTTGAAAGAACATCGTAATGTAAAAGTGCTTGTCAACGGAGACGAGGTAGCAAGGTTTGATGAAGCAAGACTTCAAATTACAGTGAGAAATGGTGATGTTATTGAGATAGACGGAACCGATGCTCATGGAACAGTAGAAGTAGTAGTGGAATCAGGAAGTGAAAATATAAGTCAGAATTGCCTCAATGCCAGAGTTAAAGTAACATCTGAAGTCAAGAAACTTGTCAGGGTGAAGTTAGAATAACTAACTGGCTCTGAAGCTCATAGATAACATTCCTTTTAGTACAGGGAACACCTCTTGTTCATGAAAGTGTTCCCCTTACTTTGTTATTTAACCGGTATATATTTTTTATATTGTTTTAATAACTAACTTCTTATATAATAATAGGAAAGTGAAATTTGGATATTTTTATATAATATATATTAACTGCCATTGCCCTGCGACAGGGCAAATATTTAAAATGGAGAAAAGATATAAATGAGCGAAGTGAAACAATATGGAAGCAGAGATATTGCAAGCGCAGCAATAAAAATGGCTCTGACGTCGGACAGGCATGAAGAAAAACAGCTTCAGGCCGAATATGCAAAGAAGGGTATTTTTACTGCTGCTGCAGACTATGGCGGCGAGTTCATAACTTCTGTAATGAAGATTATAGAGCGTGCAGTTGTTTCTTCTAAACGGGAAGGCGTCATCAGCGACAGCCACGTAGAGGAAGGGGCAGTTGCCGGAGCTGCCAGAGAAGCAATTTCTCAGATAATGCCCAAGGCAGTGGGGCTGAACGTCGGAGGAAAGATTGGCATTGCAAGGTATAAGGATCACGTCAGCGTAGCCATCTTTTTTGGAATAGGTTTGTTGCACTTGAATGAAGTATCTATAGGGTTAGGTCATAGGGTAGTATGACTTTGCCTGTTATAACCAAGGAGGGTATTAATGTTAGTAAGGGCAGTAAGAGGTGCTACTACAGTTGAAAACAATGATGCAGAAGAAATATTAAATGCTACTGAAGAATTGCTTGAAGCAATTGTAAAAGAAAATCAAATCAATGAAGAAGATATAATCAGTGTTATATTTACAGTAACTGATGACCTCAATGCTGCTTTTCCCGCCGCTGCAGCAAGACGTCTGGGCTGGACAAGCACTGCTCTGATGTGCATGAATGAGATTGCTGTACCTGGAAGTCTTAAAAAGTGTATACGTATCATGTTGCATTTTAATACTGAAAAATCAAAATCTGAAATAAAACATATATACCAAAAGGGCGCAAAAGCCCTGAGGCCAGATTTACAAGATAAGCGGGAGGAAATACTTTGAAGAATATAACTATTGCTATTGACGGACCTGCTGGTGCTGGTAAAAGCACCATAGCAAAAATCCTTTCCAGATCACTTGGTATCACATATCTTGATACAGGTGCAATGTACAGAACAGTTGCTCTAAAGGCAATAAGGGAAGGCATAAACACAAAGGATGAGGCAAGGCTTGAAAAACTTGTCAGTGATATTGATATAAAAATTGAATATCATGGAGATGAGCAGCACATATTCCTTGACGGTGAAGATGTAAGCGATAAAATAAGGACACCTGAGGTGTCAAAGGGTGCATCTGATGTTTCTGCCGTAAAAGCTGTCAGAATCAGAATGGTGGAACTCCAGCGCGAAATTGCTGCAGGGCAGAGTGTAGTAATGGACGGACGGGATATTGGCACATATGTGCTTCCGAACGCACAGTATAAATTTTTCCTCAACGCATCGTTGGAAGAGAGGGCAAGAAGAAGATACAAGGAGCAGCTCGAAAAAGGAATAAAGGATATTACTTTGGAAGATGTAAAAAAAGATATCGAATACAGGGATAAAAACGACAGCAGCAGAGATTTTGCTCCTTTAGTTAAGGCAGATGACGCAATTGAAATAAACACGACAGACATGACGATTCAACAGGTGGTTGAAAAGATTCTTTCAATAATAAGATCTTGAGATGGACATCTTGTAAGTTACTGTTATTTATGATAAATTTGATAATTAATGAATTTAATTGAAATATAGCAGCGGATAGCAGCGGAACGGTGTCTGAAATGATAGAAATTCTAAGGTTGATAGTAAGTGCAATATTTGCAGTTTTTTATAGAGTTGAAGTTGTAAATGTTAACAATGTTCCTGAAAGTGGTCCAGTGTTGATATGTGCAAATCATAATGGTATAATGGATATGTTTTTTATTGGATACAAATTAAAAAGACTTGTGCATTATATGGCAAAAGAAGAGTTGTTTAAAATACCGTTGCTTGGTTTTATAATAAAATGTCTTGGTGCATTCCCGGTTAAAAGAGGCAAAGGTGATGTATCAGCAATTAAGACGGTATTCAAGCTGCTTGAAGAAGGTAAAATAGTAGGCATTTTTCCGGAAGGTACGAGAACTTTAGGAAAGCGAAAAAAGGATATTAGGATAAAGCCAGGTGCGGCATTGATAGCATTGCGTTCGGGAGTCAATATTGTTCCTGTTGCTGTTAAGGGAAATTACAGGTTGTTCAGCAAAGTGAAGGTTGTATTTGGCAAACCTTTTAAAATAGAGTCTGAAGAAGGTAAAAGGTACAGAAACAGTGACCTGGGGAAGATTAGCGAAGGAATAATGAATAGAGTGTATTCCCTTATGGAGGAATAGCAAGTGGAAGTAATTGTGGCAAAAAGCGCAGGATTTTGTTTCGGTGTTGATAATGCCGTCAGTCTCGTAAACAAGATGTTGGATGAGCAAATTGGACAACTTTATACATTAGGACCTGTAATTCACAACAAGCAGGTTGTTAATGATTTGAGTGAAAAAGGGGTAAGAGTAATTAATGCTATAGAAGAAGCCTGTGAAAACTCAAATGTTGTCATACGTGCGCATGGTGTAGGTCCCGGCGTATACGAAAAAATGAAAGAAAAGAATTTAAATATTTTTGATGCCACTTGTCCCTTTGTAAAAAAAATACACAACCTGGTTATCAAAAAAAGCAATGATGGCTATGACATAGTAATAGTAGGGGACAAGAACCATCCTGAGGTAATAGGAATAAACGGATGGTGTAATAATAGAGCATATATAGTAAACAGTGTTGACGATGTAGAAAATATTCCTGATACGGTTAAAAAACTGTTTGTTGTAGCCCAGACAACTTTAAATATAGAAAAATGGCACGAAATAACGGACGAGCTTAAAAAAAGGTTTAGTGATGTTGAGATAAGAAATACTATTTGTAGTGCAACAAGTACAAGGCAAAACGAGGCAGCAGAGATCTCCCGCAAAGTAGACATGATGATTGTAATTGGGGGAAAAAACAGTTCAAATACTCAAAAACTTTATGAGATTTGTAAAAAAAATTGCAAAAATACTTACCAAATTGAGACGTTCGGTGATTTACCACCGGTCGATATAAAAAAAATAAAAAAGGTTGGAATTACCGCCGGAGCATCTACACCGGACTGGATAATTAAGGAGGTTAAAGACAAAATGGAGGAACTGAATAAGCAGAACAAAGAGATGGACTTTGCAGAGGCGTTTGAAAAGTCTCTAATAACACTTACTACAGGAGAAATCGTTAAAGGAACGATTATCGGCTATAACAACGCTGAAATTTTTGTTGACCTGGGCTATAAATCTGATGGGATTATACCTGTTGATGAATACTCCGATGACCCTGATTTTAAACCTGAAGGAAATGTGAAGATTGGAGATGAAATAGAAGTATTCGTTATTAGAGTAAATGATGGAGAAGGAACTGTATTACTTTCAAAGAAAAAGGTTGATGCAATAAAGGGTTGGGACAGAATAGAAGAGGCATACAAGAATAAACAGCCTGTAACAGTTAAAGTAATTGAGGTTACTAAAGGTGGATTAATTGCATTATCCGGAAGTATAAGAATATTTATACCTTCTTCCCAGGTTAGCGACAGGTATGAAAAGGACTTGAGTGTATTTTTGAAACAGGTATTTGATGTAAGAATCACTGAATTTAACGCAAACAGGAAGAAAGTAGTCGGTTCAAGAAGAATTTTAATTGAAGAGCAACGTAATGAGCTTCAGGAAAAACTGTGGAACTCCATTGAAATAGGCAAGAGATATACCGGTACTGTAAAAAGTCTAACCAACTTTGGCGCTTTTGTTGATATAGGCGGAGTAGATGGTCTTATTCATATTACTGAACTTTCCTGGAATAAAGTCAAACACCCTTCAGAAGTTGTAAATGTTGGAGACAAAGTTGAAGTTACAGTTCTTGAATTTGATAAAGAAAAAGGAAGGGTTTCCCTTGGATATAGAAAAACTGAAGATAATCCATGGAACAAGGCAGAGGAAAAATACCCGGTAGGATCAACGGTAAAGGGAAAGGTAGTTAGGTTGGTACCTTTTGGTGCGTTTGTTGAGCTGGAAGAAGGAATAGACGGTCTTGTGCATATATCTCAAATAGCAAACAAGAGAATCGCAAAACCGGATGATGTTCTCGAAATTGGCCAGGAAGTTGAAGCTAAGGTGCTGGAAGTTAATCATGAAGCTAAGAGGATAAGCCTTAGCATCAGGGAACTTATGCCAATTGAAGTTCCTCAGAAAAAAGCTGAAGAGACAAAAGAAGAGGCTAAAAATGCTGAAAAGCCGGTTGAAAAGCCTGAAGAAGAACCAACAGAGCATAAGGAAGAAATGAATGTTACAATTGGGAACATTATAAATGTAAATGAAATTTCTACTAATGTAGTGAATGAAGAAAATAAGTAAAACGGCACTGCTGAAATCAAACCGTAGATATTCCTTTATAAAAGGTCTATCTGCGGTTTTTATTATGGATCAATAATAAATGTTGGAGTACCGTAAGTAAAAAAATTCGGTGCACCAACGTTTTTTTAGTTTGCTTGTAACGTTTATTACCTGAAAAGTTACATCTGTACAATTATTGTCCAACAAAGTTATTCATAAAAATATGAAGAAAAGAAAAGGAATATTGAAAAATTTTGAGGAAAGTGCAGAATAATCTAAAAAATTACTAAACTATTGACTTTTTTAGATAATCTGCTAGAATTAATGCTATTGGAAAAAGTATCTTTATTCAGTTCTAAAATTTAATTATATGGAGCATATATTCCATATAATATTATAATATATTATATACAGAATTGGAAAAGATGCAAAAATTTTAAGAAAGGTTGATGATAACTACAAATTGAAGGAGGAATTCTAGAATGAATGCTTTGGGCCGTCATATTCTGGCAGAAATCTATGATTGCGACAGTTGCATATTAAATGATCGCAACTTGATTGAAAAAATAATGGTTGAATCGGCTTTGGAAGCCGGCGCAGAAATAAGGGAAGTCGCATTCCACAAGTTCAGTCCGCAGGGTGTGAGCGGAGTAGTGGTGATTTCAGAATCCCATCTTTCTATTCATACATGGCCGGAGCTAGGCTATGCTGCCGTAGATGTATTTACTTGTGGAGATAAAGTAGACCCGTGGATTGCTTGTAATTATCTGACTGAAAAGTTCAGTGCCAAGCATATGACTGCAACCGAGGTGAAACGAGGAATATTCGAAGAACCAGTAAATGTTGCAAACCTATAAAGTTTATATAGATTGTAAAGCCAAAGCGTGTACGAAAGCACGCTTTTTATATATTGATTTTATTAAGTTAATCTGTTAAGTAATCTATTAAGTAAAGAGCTATATCTTTAAAAAGTTAATTTGCTAAAATGATATACACTTACAAATAAAAAAAGTGAGGTCAAGTGCGGAAGATGGATTACGAAGGGTTTAAAAAAGAGATTTATGCCCTGACAGGCATAAATCTAAGCTACTATAAAGAAAAACAGATGAAAAGAAGAATAGATGCACTTATCAGAAAACATGATATTGACAACTACGAAAAATATATAGAAAGAATAAAAGTTGACAGACAGTTATTCAACGAGTTTATTAATTATATCACAATAAATGTTTCTGAATTTTACAGAAACCCTGAGCAATGGGAGATCCTCGAAAAGGACATACTGCCGCACATTCTTGCAAAAAGCCGTAGCCCCAGGATATGGAGTGCTGCGTGTTCAACCGGCGACGAGCCATATACAATAGTGATGATATTAAATAAGTATTTGCCCCTTGACAGCATAAGGATAGACGCCACAGATATTGATGAACAGGCTCTGGAAAGAGCTAGGACAGGTATTTATAATTATAAAAGCATAGAAAAATTACCTGCCGATTTGTGTAGAAAGTATTTTGAAAAAAAAGGAGATTTATACTGTATAAAAGAAGAAGTAAAAAAATGTGTCAGGTTTTACAAACATGATTTATTAGCTGATCGTTATCCCAGTGATTGTGACCTTATTGTGTGCAGAAATGTACTTATATATTTTACGGAAGAAGCGAAGAATATGATATATACAAAGTTCAGTAAGTCACTTAAAGACGGTGGCGTGTTGTTTGTAGGCAGTACAGAACAAATAATAATGGCAGCAAAATACAATTTCAATTCATTGAGAACATTTTTCTATATAAAGGGAAATGTTGACTAATTTTGAGCAAACAGGGGGATAAGAAATTGGTTAAATCTAAAGTATTAATAACAGACACAAAAGATCCTTGGTGGAATCTGGCTGTTGAAGAATATCTTTTATATAATCTTGAAAAAGACGAATATATTCTGTATCTCTGGCAGAATCAAAACACTGTAGTTATAGGAAAAAATCAAAATGCATGGCGTGAGTGTAAAACCGACGTGCTTGAAAAGGAAGGCGGAAAACTTGCCCGCAGGCTTTCAGGAGGCGGAGCCGTATTTCACGATCTGGGAAATCTGAACTTTACGTTTCTTGTAAACCGTAAGAATTACGATCTGGAGAAACAGGTTCGGGTGATACAAAGAGCTGTTACCAAAGCCGGTATTGATTGTGAAATGAGCGGCAGAAATGACGTTATCACAAAAGACGGAAGAAAGTTTTCAGGGAATGCTTTCTGCTTTAAAAAAGACAATGCGTTTCACCATGGAACAATTATGGTATCGGTGGATGTGGATAAACTGACAAGATACCTTCAGGTTTCGGGAGAAAAGCTGAAATCAAAAGGGGTACAGTCCGTACAATCCAGAGTTGTGAACCTTACTGAATTCAATCCGGATTTAACAATAGAAAAAATGATTGAGTATATGTCAGAGGCTTTTGAGGAAATATATGAAACAAAAGCTGAAAGACTATACAGTATCGAAAGCATGGACAAGGACAAATTGAATGAATTATACCAAAAATACTCATCATGGGAGTGGAGATATGGAGAATCTCCCAAGTTTGATATAGAGCTTTCACAGCGTTTCCCATGGGGTGGTGTCACAATTGGTATGCAGCTTGAAAATGGTATCATTAAGAAAACGACAGTTTATTCTGATGCAATGGATGAGGAATTTATAGGTTTACTTCCTGCAGCTTTTGACGGTTCTATATTTAAATCAGATGTTATGTCTGAAAGAATAAAAGCAGTTGGTAAGCAGTACGGCAGACAAGATATAGCTGACGATATTGCAAAATGGATTGAAGAAAAAGGTTTCTGATAAAACTTTCTTCATATATCCCGTTATCAAGGATGTTAGCCGCACGTTCTAAAGCTGTGTTCCTGTAACTTTCGAGTTTTCGCCGTGATGATTTCCGGTTCGTGCGGTTCCTTGATGGCCGGTTCTTACGCCATTATGCGCCTGTATGGCGTTTTTTCGTTCTCATGTAGCGTTTTTCTTCAATGCTCTAATAAAGTATCTTTTTTGAATCCAGCTAAAGAGAAAAGTTATGCAATCAATTCGCTTAGTGCAAAAAATGAGTTAACCAGATTTTATGCTCTCCTCAATGCCATCCCATTACCTTATACGACAAGTTAAATCAGTAACCCTTCATGATATTTAAACATAAAATAAAAGAGAACTTTAAATTTAGAGTGTATTTAGAGCCATCGAAACCAGGTATTTGCCATAGCTGATAAAGTAAAATCTTTAATAGGAGGGTAATGTTATGCTTACTAGGGAGGAGTATGTACGGTTATCTTTGGAACTTAACCTTTTCTTCCTCCGGATTGCAAAGGAGCATTCAATTTTTCTGGAAAGCAGTTTTACAGCGAAGGACGCAAGGCTTGCTGAAGAAGCTGACAGGTTAAAGGTTCAATTTGAAATGTTGCTTGCTGAAGCCATATCACTGGCAAACGGTGTTATAAGCCCTGAAGTAATTGCTTCAGGTGAACTGGTCACGCCATTTACACTAAACGCTGAGCGGATTTCTCAATTCTATACCGGTATAAATATCAACTCCAATTTAACGCAGGCAGAGGCAGGTCTGGCAGGAAGCAGCGGATTTATGCCAAGTCCGGTGTTAGAACAAAGAGTATTCATGTTGAACCAAAAAGCAATAGGTCTAACTAATGTATTGGCACAGTTTAAGTCAAGAATACTGAATAGTGTAATCTCTTGCAGATTATTCACCACAAATTATCCACTTCTTATTGAACATATTCTTAGAGAAGCCAGACTCTACTTAAGTATGCTTAATAAGTTACAAAACCGTCAGGAAATTCTCACAAAAAAAGATTTACTGGATCAGGAAATCTTCTGGAACCGGATTATGGCAGAACATTCAAAATTCATTCGCGGTCTTCTTGACCCTACAGAAGTGCAATTAATCAATACAGCAAATAACTTTGGCAATGAGTTTGATGAATTAACCAGGAAGGCCATTGAAGCGCAGGATAAAGCGATGAATTTAGCGGGCGTTACTAAAGAAAGCCTAAAAGCAACAAATAGTTTAAGAGATTTTAAAGCATCGGGTACAGAGGGACTAATCAATTGCTCAATAAAAGCAATTGCATATCCGCTGCTTGGAGATCACGTATTGCGTGAAGCAAATCACTATATCAGAATCCTGAAAACAATAAAATAAAATCCTAAAAACAACAAAGCAAAAGCATTTTTTCTATAAATCTTTTTGTTTTCAAATTTATAAATGCATTAAGAAAAACAAAGATTTGACATCTAATGCGAATTGATATAATCCCTTTTGGTAGACAGTTAAATTACAAAACTGTTTAGCACAAGAGGGTTTATTGTTATAGGAGGAAGATTGTGTTTCAAATTTAAAAAAGATATTTTTATTCTCATAATTGAATGATTTTCTTTAGTTGTTCATAATATAATGTATATATACCTGTAGATACGGCATTTTTATGCAATGTATAAGAAGGTATTGTTATAGTTTTGATGAAAAAGATCACGAATAAAATTTCACGAATGTTATTTACACATATCACGCACAATTCTGTCTACTATACCCTGCAATCATTATAAAGCCAATAAAAACTGTACAATAAGTTCCAAACTCCGCAACAACTATTACGGTTGTTAAATATAATCTGTTTAAATATAAGAACAGGGAACTTTTGTTTTTCGCAGAAATTACGAAAGCAACCGGTTACGACCGGTGAAAGTAATAAATAGAGGTCAAAATTATAAGTTTTGACATAATATTATGCAATATGGTGGTGTTTTAATTGAAAAAAAGATTCAGTCTGTTTTTAGTTATTGCACTGACATTTTCATTGCTTTTCGGAAGCCTCAATACATATGCAGCAGATTGGTCTGATGGTTCCAGCGGCTTTTCGGATGATCCGTCGTATTGGGGCGATAATTACAAGACATGGTCACAAGGTGCAGCAGAATACGGAAGTTATCTTAACAAATACGGCTGCTGGGTTGTGGCAATGTCAAAATTGCTTATGGAAACAGGAGGAGTTCCGGAAGGATTCAATCCAGGTGTATTTTTAAGATGGGAAAAAGAAAACGGGTATATTGATAAGAATTTCATGCAAAAACACATCAGCGGTTCAGGTGCCGCACCGGTTGTATATGCCAAGCAGTACGGTGTAACCATGACTGTTAAGGATTATCCTGGCTATATGTCAGAAGCAGACATGCTGAAGTTGCTTAAGGAGGGAAAATATTTAATAGTCAAGGTAAAACCTGATTCTGTAAGTCATTTTGTCTATGTTGCACGGGATGAATCATTGCAATACGGAAAGATTTACTATTGGGACTCATGGTCAAGTACGAACAATACGAATAAAAGGCATAAAACCGTAGATAAGTTGCAACCTTATAATACATCTGGTTATGGTGTGTATCATGTTTGGGCTTACAGTGTCGTTAGCAAAGAAACAAATCAAACAAATAATTCACAAACTACTCCTCCGGCCAGTCCACCAACCGCTCCTCCAACTGTTCCTCCGGCCGGGAATCTTCCTGGGCCTGTTCCGGCAGCTGTGACAGAAGGATGGATACCCGCGTCAAATTTACCTGAAGGTGCCAAGGTTACTACCAGAAAATAGATATATGATCTGACCCAGACATTCGAGTCGACAGATCCAAATTTGAGCGGTTGGACCCAGATTGGCAGCGAATGGCGCCAGATTGGTACAGGAAGTATAGAATACGCAGTCTTTCCTGATGGATTTGACAAGAATCATAGTTTATACAAGCAATATAACAATACACCCTATAGTCCGTATTGATGACGGTTCGGTAAAGCGGGAAGTCAATAATACACGTGTGGCCTATATTTACTGGCACTGGACATATGAGCCGGGCTTGCCGGGAAGCTCGGTAAACAACAGGTATATTCAGGAATATAAAGGTTATGACAGTGTCACAGGTTATAACTTCGACGATTTTCACACTGTTCTTGATACCAGGGACCATGAATACTACAGCAATCTTGGTGTATATAAATGGAACGCGGGGCAGTATTGGAGTTGGTGGTGGTTCAGAATTGATGTGATGAAATCAACTTATACAGATTATGCGTAATATTACAAATATACAAGAACAGTAAAGACAGAGTCAAATACTTACCCAAGCGGCGAAGGCATAAGCAATATACAGGAATGGGTACAGTATGAATTACCATATGCAACGCCTGGTGATGAACAGTCTTACGAATATCCATATGACTCCGGGAATCCGCCAATAATTATAGATCCTTTGTATGTCAGAAATTGTGCATATAACGCATATGGACACAATTACTTTAAACTCAGAGACATTGCATATTTGCTTATGGGATCGCCTGCACAGTTTTCCGTTGAGTATAACAATACAACCAAAGCTATCTCGCTAACCAGCGGCGGCGAATACATACCGGACGGAACTGAGTTTACTGGCAAGAGGGCACCTGACAGCAGTGCGGTAATTTCGCCTAACGCAATCTATATTAACGGAGTGCGGTATTTTATGAAAGCTTATAATATCGGGGGAAATAATTATTTCATGTTGCGCGATATAGCTTCCGTTCTTGATTTTGATGTCGACTGGGACCCTAAGACATGGAATATCATTATTGAACCTGATAAGCCGTACACGCCAGACTGACAGTAGACATAAAGAACAGACCTGAGATTTAAAGAAAGGCCTTGCATTTATTCTGCAGGGCTTTCTTATTTATATATTGGAATCGAAGAGCTGCAGATATGCCTTTTTCACGATTGTATTTTAATTATGTTTATTTCACTATTCCTTAGTCTTATCGAAAACTAATCCTGATAAAAAAATCAAATTATAATTTCGCTGAAACTAGGCATGGAATTACAAAATGTTTTATAATGGAAATAATAAGACAGAAAATGTGATAAAACGGGATTATTTGGAAATATATATAGAATTTTATTTAACAAGGATAAGTATTAGAATTCGTAGCATCTCACAAGCCGCTGACTCGTTGGTCACAAACTTTAGGAGAAAACATGCAGTTAAAAAGTTCATATATGCATGCCTTTTGATTACGTTTTCCTTAAGCTCGGCATTTCCGGAAATATGTATACTAATAAGGCGGTGGAATTCAAAAGGTCCTAATGTGCTATATGTTTTAGGTTTCATCTTTATAAAAAGACTTGATGCTAAACCAGTGTTTTTTGGCCTGCAGAGTTTATTTATAACCTGAAGCATATTACGCTTCAGGTTTTTTGCTATGGTTTCGATATTGCATATCTGTTCAGTCAGAATGAAGATTTGGATACATCAATCAGTTTAAGGAGAAAAGGGAAAGTCTGAAGTATTGAGCAAAGTGAATGCTTAAGTGTGTGAAGTAAAGAGAATATTGAATTTATAGAGCTAATGGAAAGTCTGAACTATATAGAGTAAAGAGAATTATAAAGTGTCTGAAGTGAAGGTGGATACTGCAATGAGAAAATCTATCAGTTTACTTCTCATAGTTATGGTTTTATTCACATCGGTCGGGGACTTCACATTCGCTGAAGGTATGGAGGACCCGGAACTTACAGAGGACGAAACAGCGGTAATTGCCGACTATGATTGGCTGACGGATTGGAATATTATGAATGGACAGATGTATAATAGCATTACGGATGATTTGTTTATGCCGGACGAAGGGCAAAACGGCAGCAGCATAACATGGGAGTCATAAAATGAAGATGTAATAACCACAGACGGAACTGTTAACCGGCCGCTTTTTTCTGAAACTATGGGAGAATATGTGTATGTGACCATTACAGCAACCATATCCAAAGGAGAGGTATCATTACAGAAAACATTACAGTTGTGTGTTATTCCTTATCCTCCGACAATTGAAGACGAAATAGCTGTAGCCAAGGCATGGCTGACTTATGATGTTGTGCTCAACGGAAACAGAGCTGATGATGTTAAAACAGATCTTAACCTGGTAACGGAAACACCGTGGTACTATAATTATGAGTTTGGTTATTACGGAGACTGCCTGGTAACATGGGAATCCTCAGATCCAGATGTCATAGCAGTGGATGGCACTGTCACCAGACCGGAGAAAAACACAGGTTACCGGGAAGTAACTCTTACCGCCACCATTTCAAAAAATGATGTTCATGATACCAAGACCTTTTATTTTATAGTCAGGGAAGTGGAAGAAATTCCGCTGGCGGTAAGCCATAACGGTTTCAGCAACACATCCCGCCTGCAGTTTAACGGCGTTTCAGGCACTGTCGAAACAACTGACAGGGATGGAAACAATATCACAGCGCTGCAATTTAACAATGACAGAAGAGAGACAGGAACTGTAGGGGGTAGCATCTTTACAAAGAATAAAATATGCCTTGGCGAGGACCTGTCCTTCAGCACGGCTTTTTCATACCGCAATCCTCATCCCGATTTTATCACAGGGGGCATTACATTCACCCTGCAAGCAGCTGGGAATACGGTTTACGGAAGCGCACTTCAGGATGAAAGCATAAAGCCGAGTATAAATATTGCATTCGTTACAGACTATTACACAGTTCAAGGTCCCGGACAAGCTACCACTTATATGTATATGGAATACGCCGAAGTTTATTATAACGGAAACTATGAAAACCGTACCAGTCAGATGGTGACCTATGGTAATACACTCAATCCGGCCAAATACTATAATGTATGGATTGAGTATAACGGTACCGGAAAGGTATTGGAAATTCGTTTCAGTACCGATGCCATAAGGCCTAAAAACAGCAATCTCAGAATTGAAAATTTGGATCTTGCCGAAATTCTAACCAGCGCAGGAGACGGGCTCGATATAGAAGATGTGCGCGAGGTCTATGCGGGCTTCATGGGTTCATGGGGAAATGCAAAGGACAAGAGTGAAATCTACAGCTGGTATTTTAAGAATGATTCAATACCCATTGATTTTAAACCATACGACTATATAGATGCATCAACGGTGAACCTTTCAGCCAATCCTCCTGCGGGAAGAGCATCCAGCACCATAACCGCACAGGTATATGGTTTGGATGGGACACCGGCAGCCGGCATACCCGTTAATTTCAGCACAACTTTGGGAACATTGGATGTTTCAACAGCAACCACAAATGAATCAGGATATGCATCTGTTGTGTTATCATCCAGCGAGCCGGGTACTGCCACCGTTAAGGCCTTGGTGCCCGGAGGAGCAACGGCCTCGGCCCAGGTACAGCTTACAGTAACAGATGAAGACAGGCTGGCATTTGACGCAGCATGGCTTACATATGAGAGAATACTGGGCCAGAACAGTTCACCTTTAAGCATTACAGAGAATTTAAATTTGCCTTCATATGCGCCAAACGGCAGCACAATAAGCTGGGAAAGCAGCAAACCGGATTTTGTAAATGTAAATGGTGAAGTGACAAGACCTTCTATTCATCAGGGACATCAGGCATTAACCCTGACAGCAACCATATCCATTGGCACTCTTTCCATGCAGAAGACTTTCGACATAAAGGTAAAGGTCCTGGATGAAGACCTGGCTGCTGCTGACAGAGATTGGCTGACAGGTGATGTAATACTGAATGGAAATGAAAGCCTGGATATGATAACAACAGACCTTTATCTGCCCCAAATCGGTGAAAACGGCAGCATCATAACCTGGACATCCGGCATGCCTGAATTTGTGGATGGAAACGGAGTTGTAAACCGGCCGTCCTATAGTCAGGGGAACAAACAGGTGACTCTTACGGCAACTATAAAAAGCGGGCCTGCTACACTTGAGAAAAAATTCAATATTACAGTTATAAAACTGGAAGCAACGGATGAGGAGGCAGCATATGCCGGCTTTGTCTGGCTGACTGACGAGATTATACTGGGCGAAAATGAAGCACTTGACAAGATAATGTCAGATTTGGACCTTCCTGTTACAGGAATACTAGGAACGGAAATCCGCTGGGAGTCTTCGGATACTGAAGGAAAGTTTGCAGCAGCGGACGGTACTGTAAACCGCCCAACTTACACTCAGGGCCCTCAAAATATCTCACTTGTTGCAACTATAAGCAGAGGTTCTGCTGAGTATACGAAGACGTTCCATATAACAGTGATTCCCATGCCTACGGATGATGAAGCACTGGAGTTAGATGCTAACTGGCTTACTTATGAAATAATAATAGGTGGAGGCGGTATTGAAATTACAGACTACCTTAACCTGCCTGTTGAAGGGCCCTATGGATCATCCATAAGCTGGACATCCAGCGACGAAAAACATATAAAACCTGATGGGACAATTACGCGCCCATCATTTGCAGAGGGAAACAAATTAGTATATCTTACTGCAGTTCTGTCAAAAGGCGGCAAGAGTACAACAAAAACCTTTAATGTGGTGGTGGTAAAGCTTGACCAGACTGATGCCGATACCGTCGAATTAGATCTTCACTGGCTTATAAACTACCACAATATATTGGGTGATAACCTGTCAAAGTATTCTGTAATAAGCAATCTGTCACTTCCCACATCGGGACCTTACGGCTCTGTTATAACATGGACTTCAGATACTCCATCAACCATATCGAACAGTGGGGAAGTCATTCGCCCGGAATATTACGAGGGACATAAAAAGGTAGTATTAACCGCCACGTTTACAAAAGGGGACGCAACTGAAAGTTTTTCCTTTGGATTTACAGTTCTTGCAAAGCCTGATACATTTGCGCCCGTTGTTCTCAGCACCGAACCTGCCAACAACAGTACAGGCGCACCGTGGAATACAAAGGAGATAAGCATTACTTTTGATGAAGACATAAAAGCAATAAAACCAGAAAACAGCACTGTTGATTATGGCATAGTTTTAAATGGTCCCGGAGCGCCGGACATATCAGTTGCCATGTTTAGAAATACACTTTCAGTTATGCTTGCGGATTACATGAAACCAGGAAAAGATTATGAGCTTGTTGTTCCTTCAGGCACCATTACAGACAGTTCCGGTAATGATTACAATGATGAGATCAGAGTAGCCTTCAGCGTTGAAGAAAAGCCGGAAAGAATTATTGAAGTGGTATTTTCTTCGCCTGGTGACAGGGAAAAGGACGTTTCCTGCGAAACCAACGTAATATCTTTTGAATTTAACTATGATGTATTCATGGGAAATTGCTTTGATAATATTGCGCTGCTTGATTCATATGGCAGACGGCTTAAGGTTTCAAAGTCGATAAACGGAAGAGAGATGACACTCACTCTTGACCCAGAGGTGAAGCTTAAGCCGGCGCAAGTATATGAAATATTTATCCCGGCTGATGCTGTAAAGGACAGGTTTGAAAACAGTAATTTGCGAAGATCCGTAAAATTCCGGACAGAGAGCAGCAATACTCTTCCGTATATAGTTAACTTCTATCCCAAAAACAGCCAGATGGATGTTGATATAAATCAGCCAATTTATATAACCTTTTCCCAGCCTATAGATAACTGGGATCATAAATTGGTACTGCTGGATTCCCGAGGAAGCTCGGCATCTCTCTGGGCGCAGCAACAAATTGATCAGAATACGTTTGCATTTACAACTAATTCTCCTCTGAAGCCAAACACCACCTATACCCTAAAAGGACCTTACGACATACAGGACAGCGGTGAGGGCATGGGATTTGAAATAAGCTTTATCACCGGATCAAATGCTTTTAGTATTGCAGACAGATATGCTATTAGTAAATTTGGTAAAAAGATACCTATAAACTCACCTGTTGAGATTCAGTTTTCCGACACTATATCTGAAGGTACTGAATTTGATAATATCAAGGTGATGGATTTAAAGGGTAATGAAGTGGAGTATACAAAGAGTATAAACAACAACAAGCTGGTTCTGGCGCCCAACTCGCCGCTGAACCCATCTGACGGATATTTATTTTTCATACCGAAAGGCGCATTAAAGAATACAGCCGGCAAAGAAAATGATAGCCTTATGTTTGACCTATGGACTGCATCACCGCTTGATTATGGAGATTTTTACTTCGGTATACCATCACTTGCAAGATCTAATCTATATTATGCAACCTGGGTGACTAATCAAATTCTTGAGTTTGACTCCAGGCGGGATAAATTCGGCCGTCCCATCAAATCCCTCGAGGAGTGGGACTTCGGAAACGGGAAAAAAGGAGTTGGACCGAAAGCTTCCACTATCTATTATTCTCCGGGAGAATACAAGGTTGCTCTGACGATGTATGATTACTTTGATATACCTTATACTTTTGAACGGACCATAACAATAATAGATTTAAACCTTGATGATGCGGTATTGTCAGTTTATCCCGATCGGACATGTAACCTGACTGTTTATGATGAAAACAATGAATACGGCATAAAAAACATTGAAAACTTCAGCATTTCGCTGAAATCGCCATCCATCGGATATATCCACAACCAGAGAATCAATGTCAGATTGTATAAAAACGGCACTTTAATTGAGGACCTTGGGACTGTGACAACAGAATACAATAAAGAGACCCAATTCTCATTCTCATATGGAAATAAAGGTTATTACGGAGCATATGAGCTGGTTTTTGAGCATGATGAGACTAAAAAGCAAGTCCGGGTGCCGGTCAGGATAAGAGAAGCCACCTCCAGGCAGAGCTTGACAATAAAGCTGTATGATGAACAGGAAAGAAGATATATTACTCCCTATGAAAATATGTACTTTGTATTGGACGGAAAAAAAGTACTCGCCTGGCGTGAAGCAGACAGTAACGCGTATGTGATAAGCGGATTGGAGACAGGAAGGAAATATTCACTTACGCTGCCTGGTGAGGAACATGAGCTTTATGTTTCCAATAAAGTGGAGGCATATCATCAGGGCTCTGACTATCCTGTATACCTTTCTGTCAGAAAAAAGCAGCCTGGCATTAATTATATCAGGTCCGAGTTGAGCGAATCAGGATTTGGTAATTCGAATAAAGGGATTTTTATTCAAGGCGTAGAGATTCCCGGACTGAAGTTTGAGATAAGCGGAAACTAGGATGGCCTTACTCCCGGCTATTATGAGCTTAAATCCTCTATGGGAAGTATTTCACGTAGATTAGTCAAACCTGTCTTCGAATTGCAGCCGGGGTTGGAGATGAAGCCTGGTGAGGAATTGTTAGGGCGTATGGTTTCATTATACGGTGTGGAATCTCCGTGGGTGAATGCAAATGTAATAGTAGCGCCTTACCCTGAATTGAAATACGGACCCAAGCTTAATATAACCTACGAGAAGGGACAGTATGTTGTTGATACGCCGCTAAAATTAAGCAATCTGACAGGAGGAAATGTTGATATTCTTGACGGTGTCCCGCTTATAGATGGCGGAAGCTTTAGGTTGGGAGACTCCAAACATAGTTTTGAAGGTTTTATAGACCAAGATGGTTATTTAGTGATGGAATATCAGTATGGTAAAGGGCTTAAATATAGTGAGGAACAAAGAACTGAACTTAGTAAGAAACTAGCCAAGGTAGTTTCTGCAGGCTTTGATGTGGAGGCAAATGTAAGTTTTTATGGAATGCTTAAATTTAATAAGCACACCAACGAATGGAAATTGGTCATATACGAACTTTTCTTTAATGGCAATGGTGAATATTTTTGGAAAAGGGCATACGTCATACCAAAGATTAACATAGGTGGATGGGGCAAGATATCAATGGGTGCCAATATTAACGGAAAACTGGCTATTAATGGGTTTGACAAGGATTTTGAAGGCATACTTGGTTTTGATCCTTACGTAACAATTGAGATTGGTGCGGGAATTGATGACATTTTATCTGTTGAAGGTTATGTAACAGGTCATATACCTGCTGAGTTCCATATACCAACCGGGTATATCCAGGTTGAGCCATATATTTCCGCAGGAATCGTCGCTTATTATATTTTTGACAGCGTTACACTATATGAAAAGAAGTTGGCAGGCACTCATTGGGATAACGGCAAGGAAAAGGTTAAATTATTACAATTTATGGCTGATTTGGAAGAGGATATAGAGTTCAAACCAATTCCGACTAATTATCTGGAAAGAGGCCCGCATTGGCTTGCCGGAAACAGCGCGGCGCAGAGAAGCATGAAGGCGTCTTCCGAAAAGACGGAAATGGTAAATGCAGGTTCAAATCCTCAAATCGGGCCCATGGCAGATAATATATATCCAAGAGCGGAGGTTCAGCTGGCAAGCGGTGATAATAAGCAATGGTTGATATGGACCGAGCATAATCCGATTCGTGATGACAACAACCGCACGCAGTTGAAGTATTCCATGTTTGACGGCGCAAGCTGGTGTGAGCCTGAATGGTTTGGCAATCAGGATACAGCTGATTTTGCACCTGCGGCGGCAGCCTCGGGAGACGGCTTGCTGCTTGCATGGCAGAATATAAAGAATCTTATGACCGAAGAAAACAAAATGGTTTCTTATGTAAAGGATTCCGAAATAAAAGTCACTCGGAGTGTATTCAAAGGTGAAGGTGAAGAGCCGGATATAATAACTTTGACAGACGATGACAAGTTTGACCATGCACCGGTTCTCGCAGCTGACGGAGGCAAAGCGTTGCTGGTTTGGACCAAGTCCGAAGGTTTGAGCCTCACTTATGGAGATGAAATGAAAGAGCTTCGCTCTCCCGCAAATACTGACAGCCTGTACTACTCTTTCTGGGACGGCAGCAACTGGAGCGCCCCTGAAGAGATAGAGGGTTCAGTGCCTTATGTATATGATTCCAGTCTCACTATGCACGGGACGGAGGGTCTGCTGCTTTATACCCTGGATATGGATAACGACCTGACGACACAGGATGACAGGGAAGTATATTACAGGCTTTATGACGGAACCGCCTGGGGTGAAGCAGTCCGGCTTAGCGACAATGATGTGGAGGATTCAGCTCCCAGAGCTGCCAATATAAATGGAGAATGGTTCGTAATATGGTATCAGAACGGAGATGTGGTATACAAGACCGGTCTGGAAGAAGAGGTAAAAAGCGGTGAATTCCTTTCAAATATACCTGCCGGTTACAGGATTGCAGTCATGGAGGGAGAAAATCCCCAGCTTGCCTTAATCTATGTAAATGCTGGAGAAAACAATACAAATTCACTTGCTGCTTCTTTCTATGATATCAACAAGGGTGTATGGAGCGGCGTAATTGCTCTTGGCGAAAATGAAAGGTATATACGCTCTTTCAGCCCTGTATTCACGGAAGAAGGAACGCTTAAGGTGGTTTACACCCAGGCTGTGGTGATAAAAGAGGTTGTTGAAGATATAGAGTATTTCATGCCAAGCGATAAAGTAGACCTTATGATGTTAAGCTATACCCCGTTCCACGACCTGTCCTTTGACGAAGAAAACGGTCTCCTGTTGGTTCCCTCTATTCCGGTTCAGGTGGCACAGACAAAAATATGGGCTGTTGTTAATAACAATGGAGATTTTGCTGAGAATGCAACACTGTATGTATATGACGGAGAACCTGACGAAGGCAGGCTAATAGGTATAGTGGAGACACAGGAACCTATTCCGGCCCGTAGTGCAGCTCTGATGGAACTTAATTGGCAAGTAGGGCTGGAGGAAAGGGATAAATATAAACTTTATGCTGTAATCCGTACCGATGAAGGAATTAATGAAGCCGATGAAAGCAACAATTACTTAACCTTTGAAATTGTTACCGCAGATGTGGCAATAAATGCTCTGAAATGTGAAAATATAGCAGGAAATGATTACCTGGTACAGGCAACTGTGGCCAACACAGGCGGAAAGATACTGGAAGATGTTACGGTACAGCTGGTGCATGTTGAAAGCGGAGAGATTCTTGAAAGCAGGACTATTGACCGTATGATGGACGGAGAGGAATTTGGATTGAGCTTCCTTTTCTCTTCAGACGGATTAGAGACAAATGAGGACGAAGAAACAGTTATGGCCCTCCGTGCCTTACTTCCTACCGGCACAGAAGAGTTTTCAACAGAAAACAACACATACAACTTTACTTTAGTGCCTGCGTCCATTACTGTGGAAAAAGTATATCCTGCACCCAATGAAACCCAGGTAAGCACCGATAAACCCTTAACAATCGGGTTTAACATGGATGTTGATAAAGGCACAGGCTTTGAACAGATAGAGCTGATTGATGAGAAACTGAATGAAATAGAAATTGACAAAACCATTGAAGGAAACACCTTGACAATTACACCTCGCAGCCCTCTGGCAAGGGGTACCGGCTATACCCTTACAATACCGGCCGATGCTGTCTCAGATCCTTTCGGACACAAAATGGATGAACCGTACAGCTTAAGTTTTGTTACCACCGCAAGCAATCCTGAGATTACCCTTGCTTATCCCGGACACGGAATGGCAGATGTGTCTCCGAATTCTGAGGTAAAGGTTCGGTACAATCAAAATGTAACGGAAGGCCCTAATTTCGGAAATATTGCCCTGTACCAGGCAGGTGTTGATAAGGTACCGGCACATGTATCCATTGAAGGCGAATGGCTATACATCGAACCAGCCGAACGCTTGCAATCAGATACTGAATACACCCTTGTTATTCCGGCAGGTGCGGTGTTAAATGCTAACAGCGAGGTGCAACAAGAGTATTATGAGCTGACTTTCACGACAGGCACGTTAGATGACAGTGGAAATGACGATGAAGATGATGATGACAACCCAAGTAACGTGGTAGTAGTGGAAGGAAACGGACAGATCACCATTACGTGGACTGATCCTGAGGATAGTGATCTTGACAAGATAAAGATAGTGGATGTGGATGAAGCTTCTTCTGTACAGCCTGTATATGTAGAACCTGGTGTTGAGACTGTTACGATAACAGGATTGACAAACGGCAAAAAATACACATTCAGGATAACAGCCATAGACAAAGCAGGAAATGAATCTGCCGGAGTGCTTGTCAATGCTACACCTACAGAGAGCGGTGCATTTACTGTAAAAACCACATTTACAGTAGGAAAAACAAAAAATGCTACGAAACTGGAAGCTGGCAAGATGCTTGATGCGTCTGCAGTTATAACAAACAACGGAACAGAAAATAAACAGGTATTGCTGATTTTAGCACTTTATGACAGCAATAAAAGGATGGTTAATGTATCCTACCTGTCCAAGGAAGTAGCAGGGGGAGCTACAGAGTACATGCATGTAGGGTTTAATCTTCCTTCAGATATAACAGGTTACAAAGCAAAAGTCTTCGTATGGGACGGCAGGGACATTGAATCATCCAACATGATTCCATTGTCAAATGTAGTAGAAATTGCTGACTAAAAAAGATAAGCTAAATTTGATATGTCAGGGCGGTGTGCTCCTATCACCGCCTGATATTAGTAAAATATGGTTAATTAATGATTAGATGATATGCAACGTGGCTTTTACTTTAATGTTCCCATAGATATTCCGCAGTGTTATATCATTGTGGACAGTCTATGGGAATAACCTTATCTGTCAACCTGTCAGTCTGGAGATGAACCTATTGGGAATTAACAGGTGGTTTTATAAAAATGAGCTACCGGAATTGTTAAATAAACTTCAAAATTGGGTTTTTTCATTTCTTTCTGATCAGGGCGATATTAAATATCATGAAAGAGGATCCGAATGATGATGACGATGACAATCCATCTTATGACGGAGGCACTATAGTTCCATTGCCACAAAAGAACAATAATGTATCAAGAGACGGAAACGGTACCGTAATTATTGACATACTACAACAGAATGTTCTGATTGCGGATGATAAAGCAGATGTTATCATAGACCTTACCGATGAAGTAAAGGATGACGAAGTCATCAAAGTAAACCTTTCCGGGATGGCATGCTCATGCCGAAAGCCATCACCACTCGTGCAGAGTTAGCGCAGTTGCTATATAACATATTGCATAATAGCACAGCCATACGATAAGCATGGGACAGAAACAGGATAAACATATGATAAGTATAAGATTAAGTATAAGATTAAGTATAAGATTAAGTATAAGATTAAGTATAAGATAAGTATATGATATATATAAGATAAGCATAAGATAAGTATAAGAAGATAAGTATAAGAAGATAAATATAAGATATGTATATGATAAGCATAAGATAAGTATGCGATAAGTATAAGGCAGGTATAAGGCAAGTATAAGATAAGCATAAAACAGGGGCTGGTATTTACAGCCCCTGTTTTGACAAATAATGTTGACAAAATTTATTATGGTGATAATATTATCTTATAAAGAGAATTTTTTATTACCATAAAGGGGTGAGTAAGATAGCTTCGGATTTTGACTTTACTTCATATATACAGTTGGTTGATTTTTTGGGTCATTGTTTCGATGAGAATACAGAAGTCGTTCTTTATGATTTTAAAGATATCAATCATTCCATAATAAAGATACATAACGGTCACATAAGCGGGCGAAGTGTTGGTGATCCCCTGACCAGCTTTGCCATGTCCAAGCTTAAGGATAAAGGCAAGGAATGTCCGCCTTACTATGTAAACTATCTCAGCATGTCCAAAAACGGTACTCCACTGCGCTCAAACAGCTTTTTTATTCTTGACAAGCAAGGGAACCCGCGAGGAATGCTTTGTATAAATACTGATGTCACAAAATACCAACAGGCTGCAGAACTATTGCAAAAGCTTGCTTTTATCCCATCTATAAAATCGAAGGAAAAAGAGAACAATATCAGTGAAAACAACAATAACTTCAATACCAATATTGAAGCTCTTCACTCATCAGCGAGAGATATGATTGATGAAATCATATATGATGTTACTAAGTCCAGGGAGATTTCCGTGGAACGCTTAACGGTAGATGAGAAAATGGAAATAGTAAGACGCCTAAATGAAGAGAAATTCTTCCTGATTAAGGGAGCAGTGAGTGAAGTTGCATCAATACTGAATGTATCGATTGCGACAATATACAGATATTTAAGCAAAATAAATAAAAATATATAAAAAACAAATAAAGAAAATAGAAAAGGTGGAGAAGAGCTATGAGTAAAAAGGTAATTAACGCAGCAGCAGCACCAGCCGCAATAGGTCCTTATTCCCATGCCGTAGATACCGGATTGGGATTGATATTTACCTCCGGTCAGATTCCTGTAGACCCTGCAACAGGTGAAATTGTTGAGGGCGGAATTGAAGCCCAGACTGAACAGGTTTTTGCCAATCTCAGAGCAGTTCTGGAGGCAGCGGGATCTTCCTTTGATAAGGTTGTAAAAGCAACGGTCTTCCTGCAGGATATGAAGGATTTCGCTGTTGTAAATGGTATATATGCAAAATATCTTGGAACAGATGCACCTGCGCGTTCGGCGGTTCAGGTAGCAGGCCTTCCCAAGGGCTCATTAGTGGAGATAGAAGTTATTGCGTTGAAATAATTTGAGTTATAGCAATATCGAGTAGGAGGTAGGTGATTAATTCACCTACCGACCTCTCACACCACCTAGCCTACGGTCCCGTACTAGGCGGTTCCCAAGTTTACGCCGTTACGGTTTTGTAGTAATCCCAGAAAAATGTG
>DUMB01000082.1 GCA_012840085.1 Clostridiaceae bacterium | reverse complement strand
GTATAATATTATCCACAGAGATCTTCCCTCCTTTGTGTTGTTGTTTTTGTGTTTATAAAAATTTTAACACAGGAGAGTTGATCTCTGTTTTTTGTTTTAAAAACTCCACAATTATTTTACGCTATCGCACTGGTACCGCTATCAGTAAATCCTTTATAATATGTTACTTCAGCTTCTGGATTGATTGCTTGAATTGCATTTTTAATTCCATTATAAGGGCTAACAATATTCTTGTTGGCATTGCTTCCCTGAATTGCGGAATAACCACCGAGGTTTACACTGTTAGGATTAGCGAAATAGCCTATTACAGCTACTTTGAATGGTCCTGAAGTTGGTACTTCTACAGGCAAAAGTTTTCCTACCGTACCATCTTTCTTTGTAATTTCATCGTTTTTCAGAAGCACTATGGACTTTGCAGCAACTTCACGAGCCAATTCCAATCTTTCAGGCGTTTGAGTAATAGCATTGTTGTTGTTGCTGTTGGTCCATGTTCCCTGTGGAACTCTCTCGCGTGCTTCAGCAATCCATCTTACACTCTGGGGATCATCAAATTCGCCCAGCATCATACGGGTTGTAAACAGACGAAGCAGTGCTGTATCAACATCATTCTCAGTAAATGTACCTGTTTCAGTTTTGATTCCTCTTTCGATTGCCTGAGGTACAGTATTAGTATAGTTGTAATTGTCTCTATAACCTTCATTACATTCAAGATCCGTTCCTGCCATCATGGCAAAAGCTGACCTCTCATAGTAGTCTACCGGACGGGTCCAACCCTCAGGAATCCAATTATGTCCGACAGTAATTCTGCTTATGGAGTCACAGTCAGTGGTTACATATCCGGAAAATCCAAAGGTTTGACGTAGCAGTCTATCCAGCAGGTAAACACTTACCGTGGCAGGAATACCATTGACGGTATTGTAGGCGGTCATTATTGACTGGACATCTGCTTCTCTGATAACGTTTCTATAAGGAGCAGTATAGTACTCCCTGAGTGAACGTATATCAACAGCGGAGTTCCCACTGAGTCGGCTTGCTTCACTGTTATTGGCAGTATAGTGCTTCAATGTAGCAATAGCTTTATAATAGCCATCCGGATCCAGCAAGTTGCCGTTCATATCCTTACCTTCCAAGCCATTGACGAACTGAGAAGCAATTTTTCCTGTCAAATAAGGATCTTCACTGAAAGCCTCGTCATTACGTCCCCAGCGTGGGTCACGGGCAAGGTTTACAGTCGGGGAATAGAAAGTAAGATTTCTGCGGTTGTCGGGTACAACTTCACGTGCTTCATCAGAAATTGCCACCGCTTCCCTGTACATTAGTTCCGGATCCCAGCTTGCACCCAGTGAAAGAGAAATGGGATAGGATGTTGTATTCCATACCATGCTGCTGTTGCCTGATGCATTTAATTGCAATGATGAAACACCGTGTAAGCATTCATTCCACCATCCGTAAGTCTCAATACCTAAACGTGGGATAGCAGGAGCCCGGCTGCTTATCATTTGAGATGCTTTTTCTTGCAGAGTCATGCGAGATATCAAATCTGCCGCTCTTTCTGCAAAAGAATATGAGGTGTCCAAATAAATTGGAGTGCCGGGGTCACTCTCTTCATCTGGTTCTGCAGCAACCTGTATTGACAGGACACTGAACACACTTAAACAAATGCTAAGTGCCAGAACCAAAGATAAGACCTTTTTGATTTTTGACATCTTACCATCCTCCTTATAATAAATATTTATTTTATACATTCTTCAGACCATCGAATAGACTATCCGACAGTCTGAATGGTTTTATTAACGTTTTGGAAATATCACATTTTTTAATTTTCCAATGCTGAGAAACTGCCTTCACTGCCGGATACTTTCTCATAAGGCCAGTCGTTGATGCTGCCAAGGTTGTAAACTTTTTTATAGCCCAGCTGCAAAGCTTTTTTTAAAGCCTCTTGTGAGCGAACACCTTTGGCGCAATAAAAGATAATTTTTTGTGATTTATCAGGAATTATTGTTTCAAGAGCATTATCAATCTGATCCAGCGGAATATGAATACAGCCCTTTATGTGAGATGCGGCATATTCCTCAGCGGTACGAACATCCACAATGCAGGCACCGTTGAGAAAATCGTTCAAAGCCTGTTCCGGCTTGATATTATATTGATATAATTCTTCATTATTCAGGATGTCAAACCAAAAGTCATCCCCTACCACAACAACCTTTCCGTCGACCAATGCCATTCCGTTGATGTTGTGGTCAGATAACCTGGTAAGTTTATGGCAAACGATACACTCTGTGAGAGTAAGCAGTTTACCGTCGTTGCATCCAACTAAAACTTGATCCTCGCTTATTCCTACAACATTGACGGTAAGCGGAAGGAAATTATCAATCGGCTCACCGTTAACTTCAGTCAAGGGATACGGCCTCCAAACCTCGCCGCTGGCACTGGACATAATAATTGGAATACCTGAATCTTTCTGATATTCTCCAGTCAGGAAAAATGTGTCACCTAAAGCCCGTATGCTATGGAACCAATATGGCTCATCGTATCCTTTATAAACCTCATTATAGTCTAGCATATTCCAATTTCTCCCATTAGAGGTCATAAGAATCTGTCCCTCGCGGGTAACAGCCATACACATCCGATTGTTGGCAGAGATCGAAATAATATCGTTCTCTGTTCCAGTTTGTATCAAGCTCCAATGCTCACCGTCTGAAGAACGAAGCAGTATCCCTCCACTGCCGCTTATCCAAAAAGCACCGCGGAACAATGCTATATCGTACAGAGTTGCGTCAACGCCGCTTTTTACAGCATTAAACTTGTTGCCATCCTTCGAAACCAGAATGACGCCGTCTTCACCTACTACCACATTAATGCCGTTAACAGAAATTATTCCATTTAAAGATGAGCTTACAGGTGAAGAAAGTGATACAACAGATTTATCCGGCATAATACGGTCAATTCGGCCGCCAGTGCCAACAGCAATATATGATGTTCCATCAAAGCAAACATCACGGTAACCTTCAGGAAATACAGAGGCACTTTGGAATGTTTTGGTGTTCCGGGAAGAATCAAGATGTTGGGTTCCCGGTTTCGTATCAGACTTTTGCCCTTTATTCACCGGGCTTCCATTTGAGACGGCCTGCAAATCAGGCTGATTCGCTTTAGCAGGGGAGGAATTATTTTTGTTGGGAGAGGAATTATTATTTTCCCTTTTCTCCTTTGCAGGCTCATCTTCCACAGCCTCATTGCCGGAAAGTGTCTTCCCGGTATTTTTCGATACAATTGCTTTATTTGCCGCCTCTTGTGTCATCACTTGTTGTCTCTCCGAATCATTAAATTCTTCCGGTACGGATTTATTACAGGCAACTAAAGCAAACACTATAAGCAAGCAAATAATTACAATTGCAATCCTCTTCATTCTCTATCCTCCGTATTGCCCAATATTATATAAATCAATTGTGCTTATCTCTTATTTTTTCTTCGTTGACATATCAACCCATACGGCTAAAATGAGTATCAGACCCTTTATAATTTGCTGCCAAAAGCTTTCTGTATTTAAAAGGCTCATCCCGTTATCAAGACTTGCCATGACAAGAGCTCCGATAAGTGCGAAGGGTATTGAACCAATTCCGCCTGTCATGCTTGTTCCGCCTATTACACAGGCGGCAATAGCGTCCATTTCAGCCATTGCACCTGCGTTGCTGGTGGCAGCATTCAACCTTCCTGTTAGAATAATCCCGGCAATGGCACTCAAAAAACCACTGATAATGAAAACCAACAATGTATATCGCTTGTTATCTATTCCTGACAACATAGCGGCTTCGGGATTGCCCCCTATTGCATACACGCATCTGCCAAACTTTGTTTTTGTCGCAATGAAATTAAAAATCAAGGTCAAACAAAGCACTATAATTACCGGAATTGGAATACCTTCATAATTGTTCATTACCAGGACAAAGCCAATAATAAGAATTGAGAACAGACAAACTTTTAATATGGACTGATAAACCGGTGGTACATCTAAATTATATTTTTCCCTGGAGGATCTGGCTTTAAAGACCATTATAATCGTAGCTATAACAGCAACTACAGCAAGAAATATACCTGCTCCTTTCTGGAGATAGTCCTGTCCAATGGCTTTAAGAACAGGGGATGAGAGTGAGATTGAAACGCTTTTTGTTATTCCCAGGAGTACTCCCCGGAACATCAAATAGCCACCCAGAGTTACAATAAATGCCGGAACTTTTTTATAGGCCACCCAATATCCGTGCCATGCTCCGATTACTGTACCCAGCAGTATTATAGCAATGAGAGTTGGTATAACACCCCATTGCATTCTTGACTGAAGTATTGCCATAACTCCACCGCACAAACCCAGAACCGATCCTACAGACAAATCGATGTGCCCTGCTACAATTACAAACACCATTCCGATAGCAAGTACAGAAGTAACTGACGCTTGTCTTGCGAGAAGTGCCAAGTTCCTGGCACTCAAAAACATGCCACCGGTAATGATTGTAAATATAATCCATATTCCTACAAGTACAGAGATCATAGTATAGGTTCTAATATTTGCTTTTATTCTGGAAGAATTAATAACTCCTTTTTTCACATTTACACTTGTATTACTTACACTTAATTTCGTATTCATTTAATGACCTCCCGTTGCGTAATACATTATTTTTTCCTGGGTTGCATCACGATAATTAAACTCTGCTTTAATGGATCCTTCACACATTACTAGTATCCTATCGCTCATGCCAAGTATTTCCGGGAGTTCGGATGAAATCATGACAATAGCCACACCCTGTCTCACCAGCTCATTCATAATATTATAAATTTCAAACTTGGCACCGACATCAATTCCCCTTGTTGGCTCATCCAGGAATAATATTTTGGGCTTGGTCATCAGCCATTTTGCAAGAACCACCTTTTGCTGATTACCACCACTTAGATTGTTAACCTTTGTTCGCAAATTAGGGGTTTTAATTCTCAATTCTTTTACATAATTGGAAGTGTTCAGATATTCTTTATTGGAATTTATGACTCCCCAATCACAAATCTTATCAATACTTGCCAGTGTAGTATTTGTTGTTACCGATTGTTGCAAGATCAGTCCATATCTTTTTCTGTCCTCCGACACAAGGCCTAAACCGTTTTTAATTGCATCAGCAGGTTTATTTATTTCCACTTTTCGACCATCAATAAAGATTTCACCGGACTTTTTCCCTGCATATCCACCAAAAATACTGGTAACCAATTCTGTCCTTCCGGCTCCCATTAGACCGGCAATACCTAATATTTCACCTTTTCTGATTTGAAAACTTGCATTATTTATCACAAGCGAGTCAGTTCCTTCGGGATCATATACATTCAATCCCCTGACCTCCATCACTACTTCGCCTGCAGTATGTTCTTCCCTCGGAAATCTTTCAGTTAACTCTCGGCCAACCATTAAAGAAATTACTTTATCTTCATTGATATCTTTAATATCAAATGTTCCAATTGATTTGCCATCTCTTAAAATTGTGACTCTGTCTGCAATATCAAAAACTTCTCCAAGCTTATGAGAGATATAAATACATGTTACTCCTTTTTTCTTCAATTCTCTCAAAATTCCCATCAGCGTTTGTACTTCACTCTCAGTTAAAGCTGCAGACGGTTCGTCAAGTACTAAAATTTTTGCATTTTTGGATAATGCTTTTGCAACTTCAACAAGTTGTTGTTGACCTACTCCAAGGTCTTTTATCTTTGTATGGGGATTAATGTCCATGCCTAGTTCTTTTAAGAATTTAGAAGTTTCATAATACAGCATATCCCAGTCTACTATTCCTGCTTTACCGGGGAGCTTGCCTAAATATACATTTTCTCCGACATCTAATTCCTTTACCAGGGCAAATTCCTGATATATAATTGAAATCCCGGCATTCTCAGACTGCTTTACGTTCTGGAACTTCATAACCTCATTATCTATGTAAATATCCCCTTTATATGTACCATAAGGATAAACGCCGCCCAGAACTTTCATCAATGTTGATTTGCCAGCTCCATTTTCACCGCATAGGGCATGAATTTCACCTTTTCTTACACTGAAAGTTACATTATCCAATGCTTTTACTCCAGGGAATTCTTTAGTTATATTTTTCATTTCAAGGATATATTGTTCCAAGACTTTTCACTTCCTTATCTGCCCATGTATGAGTGCATATTAGAAAACAATCCGAGTAATTACTCCGGGTAATTACCCGGACTATTTTCTATAATCTATCTAAACAACTACTCTAGCTGAAACAATTGCTGATAAATTATTCCGGCCATTGATCCTTCGGAACATTTTTATAAACATCTTCAAGCTTATGCCATCCGTCTTTGATGATAACATCATACATATTCGAAGCATCTACTGCGACAGGTGTCAAAAGAACTGAAGGAACATCAATTTTGCCGT
>DUMB01000081.1 GCA_012840085.1 Clostridiaceae bacterium | reverse complement strand
TTTGTTTTTGGCGACTCAATTATACCAGAAAAAAGGGGGTGTCATTGTTTTTTATTCAAAAAACCTTGAAGCCCTCGATAAATAGCATATTTCAAAATATAAAAGGTGTAATTTAGTTTACACTACGTGGGTATAAAAGAGGTGAAATACATGAATAATGTGATATATATTACAGGACATAAAAATCCTGACACAGATTCTATTTGTGCAGCCATAGCCTATGCAGAGCTTAAAAGAAGGCTTGGAATAAATGCTGAAGCAAGAAGATTGGGAGAAATCAACAGGGAAACTGAATTTGTTCTGAATTATTTTAACGTACCTGTACCGGATATTCTTACGACGGTAAAAACACAAATATCTGATCTGGATATTGACGCAGTATATCCTGCTTCTCCTGACATATCCATCCGTACCGCATGGATGATTATGCAAAAAAATAATATAAAGGTTATTCCTGTTGTTGATGAACATGACAGGCTTATCGGAATAGTTACTCTATCGGATATAACCAACAAATATCTTAATATTATGGAAAGTGCTATTATTGCATCCAGCAAAACGCCACTGCAAAATGTAATTGAAACATTAAATGGCCGCTTGCTGTGCGGTTCGCCTGAAAGTTTCAGTGTTACAGGCAAAGTTGTGATTGCTGCAATGGCTTCGAACGAGTTAACCCCGTTTATTGAACAGGGCGATATTGTTATAGTGGGCAACCTCAAGGACAACCAGCTGAAAGCTGTTGAACTGGGGGCTGGCTGTATTGTTGTAACCTGCGGGTGTGAGGTTGATAAAGATGTCCTTGACGTTGCGAGAGAAAAAAACTGTGTCATACTGACAACACCTAACGACACTTTCACTACAGCAATGTTAATCAATCAAAGCATACCTATCGGTCATGTAATGACTTCAAAAGACATTATTAGTTTTAACATAGATGATTATGTAGACGATATTAAGGATATAATGCTTCAGACACGATTCAGGACTTATCCTGTAGTGGATGACAGCAACAGGATAAAAGGTTTCATCTCCAGATATCATTTGATATCTAAGAGGAAAAAGAAGTTGATCCTTCTTGATCATAATGAAGTAAATCAGACGGTGGATGGAATTGATCAGGCAGAAATTCTTGAGGTTATAGATCACCACAAAGTAGGGGATATTCAAACTAAAAATCCTATCTATTTCAGGAATGAACCTTTAGGAAGTACATCTACAATTATTTCGAATTTGTATTCTGATAACGGTATAAGACCCAGCAGGAGCATTGCAGGGATTCTTTGTGCCGCTATTATTTCTGACACGCTCAAATTTAAGTCACCTACCTGCACGTATGCTGACATTACTGCTGCTAAAAGACTGGCCAGCTTCTGCGGCATTGACATTGATAATTTTGCAAATGCCATGTTTAAAGCCGGTTCATCACTTAAGGGGAAGACACCGAAGGAGATACTTAACAATGATTTCAAGAGTTTTAATATTGGCAAATATAAAATTGGCATCGGTCAGATAAATACAATGGATGCTGAAAGTATACAGGAAATGCGGCATGAAATAATTGATTATATGGAAGAAACCTGTGAAAGCAGAGATTACAACTTACTGATGTTATTGGTGACGGACATTCTCAGGGAAGGTTCCGAAGTTCTATATGCAGGAAGGGAACAATGGCTCATTGAAAAAGCTTTTGATGTAGAATTGAAAAATGGTTCTGTCTTCCTGCCTGGAGTAGTTTCAAGAAAAAAACAGGTTGTTCCTCTTCTGTCTGTGGCTGCTGAGTAAATAAAGGGGGCCGATTGTGCAGTGCAATAGACCGGCTTGTCCATTCGGAAATTGACGTTTATTTTAAAAGGAATATAATAAACTTGAGGTAGGCCGCTTAAGAAGGTTGTGAATATAGATAATAATATATGCGGATTGAATGAAAAAGTAATATTAGAGGAGGAGAAATTGTGGCGAGGATACATTGTGGGGAAAGGTTAAACTTAACCATGCTCACTGACTTTTATGAATTGACCATGGCTAATGGATACTTTAATAACGGCTTTAAAGACAAAATAGCGTATTTTGATGTCTTTTTCAGGTCGGTTCCTGATAATGGCGGATATGCAATAATGGCAGGAGTTGAGCAGGTTATAGATTATCTGGAGAACCTGCGTTTTGAGGAAGAGGATATTAATTACCTAAAGAGCAGGAAAATGTTTAGTGAGGATTTTCTGGAATATCTCAGAAACTTTAAATTCAGCTGTGATGTCTGGGCGATTCCTGAGGGGACTCCTATATTTCCAGGAGAACCAATTGTTACGGTAAGAGGGCCAATAATTCAGGCTCAGTTTATAGAGACAATGGTCTTATTGACAATTAATCACCAAAGCCTCATAGCTACAAAGGCAAACAGAATAGTAAGGGCTGCACAGGGCAGGCCTGTTATGGAATTTGGCTCCAGAAGGGCACAGGGATATGACGGAGCTATTTACGGGGCAAGGGCAGCATATATAGGAGGATGCACAGGGACTGCATGTACTATAACTGACAGGGATTTTGGAATTCCTGCTGTTGGGACCATGGCACATAGCTGGATTCAGATGTTTAGTTCTGAGTTGGAAGCTTTTAGAGTGTATGCCAGAATGTATCCTTATGACTGCACCCTTCTCGTTGATACCTATAATGTGCTCAAATCCGGTGTACCGAATGCAATAAAGGTATTTAATGAAGAAATTGTGCCAAGAGGCTACAGACCTAAAGGCATCAGGATTGACAGCGGAGATATTACATATCTTTCAAGGGAAGCCAGGAAGATGTTGGATGAAGCTGGTTTTCCGGATTGCAAGATCGTAGCATCAAACTCCTTGGATGAATACATTATCAGAGATATCCTTATGCAGGGGGCAAAGGTAGATTCCTTCGGTGTAGGGGAAAGATTGATTACCTCAAAGTCTGAACCTGTATTCGGAGGGGTATACAAGCTGGTGGCAGTAGAGGAGAAAGATAGAATAATACCAAAGATTAAGATTAGTGAAAATCCGGAGAAAATAACAAATCCGGGATTTAAGAAAGTGTGGAGACTTTTTGACAGGAAGAGTGGTAAGGCAATTGCAGATGTAATTACTTTGGCGGATGAAGTTATTGATGATAATGAGCCTTATGAAATATTTGATCCTGAGCATACCTGGAAGAGAAAGGTAGTTACCGGTTTTTACGCAAGAAATCTCCAGGTTCAAATCTTTGATAAAGGAAAGTGCGTGTATAA
This sequence comes from Clostridiaceae bacterium, assembly GCA_012840085.1. GTDB lineage: Bacteria > Bacillota > Clostridia > Acetivibrionales > DUMB01 > DUMB01. Next base: position 169,187 of record DUMB01000081.1, on the reverse strand, counting down.
AAGTCCCAATCTAAAAGAAATTAGAGATTACTGTGCTCAGCAGATAGATACGTTATGGGATGAGGTAAAAAGGTTTGAAAATCCGCATAAATACTATGTGGACTTGTCAAAACCGTTGTGGACTTTGAAGAAAAAACTGCTGCATGCGCACTATATTGAATGGGCTGTTCGATAATTTGCTGCGAACTGATAAGGGGGGACAGTTCTCAAATAATCAGCGGACGAATAAGACGACGAATAAGAGGGACAGTTCTCAACTATATGTACTTGCTGATAATTCAAAAATGTGCCTATCCGGTGAAAGCAAGTACTATTTATGAAATTATGCATTTTAAATTTCGAAAATTGAGAACTGTCCCTTTTTACTGTCCCTTTTTATGTCCCTATTTTAGAGAATTGTTCTTCATCATGTCCCTCATCATAATTAAAGTATTATGCTTTTGTTAAGAAATTGAGAACTGTCCCCATTATTTTACCTGGTCTTGTCACTAGTTTCTGCGTATTCGGGTCTTGTTTTTGATTTTATTACATCACTGATAAAATATTTTTTCAAATCCTTGAAATTAAATGGAACTATGGGCGACATATATGGCACTCCAAAACTTGTTGCGGACAACAGGCTTATCATTACTGCGGTTAGCCCCATTACAAGGCCGAACAGGCCCAGAATACCTGTAATAATTATCAAACCAAATTTTAAGATTCTTATTGAATTCATTATTGTAAAGTCAGGTATGGAGAAGGAGCTTAAGGTAGCCAGAGAAATGATTATAACCATCAGAGGGCTAACAATTCCCGCACCTACTGCCGCCTCTCCTACTACTATAGTACCTACGATTCCTATTGCAGGACCGATTTGCTTTGGAAGTCTGATAGTTGCTTCACGCAGCAGTTCTGCTGCAAGTTCCATGGAAAAGGCTTCAACAAGTGCATTTATAGGCACTGTAGCTCTTGAGGCGGCAAGTGCAAGTATATAATTAGGGGGTAGAAAGTCAGGATGAAACGCTACTACTATTATGTAAAGAGGTGATAAGGTAAGGGTAAAAACAATCGCAAAATACCTCAAAATCTTGTTAAAGACGGAAATATAAACATTATCATAGTGATCATCACCGGAATCAATAAATTCCACAAATACATGAGGAACGGTAAGAGCGAGATTGCTTCCGTTAACCATTATAAGAATTTCCGTCAAGTATGTCTGCGCAGGCAGCTTCTGACCTTTCAACTGTACCTACTCTGGGGAAAAGGCTTCCCGTACCTTTTTGGATAAACTTCTGTATATATCCCGATTGGATTACACCATCGACATCGATGCTGCCTAAGCGGGTTTTCAAGTCATTTATTATCATTGGGTTTGCTACGTCTTTTAGATATATAACTGCTACTTTTGTTTGTGATCTGCGCCCTATAGTGTAATTTTCAATAACAAGTGACGGATCTTTTATCCTGTTTTGAACTAATGACAGGTTTGATTCAAGATCCTCAATGAAAGCATCTCTTGGCGTTTTTAAAGCTTCCTGAAGCTGAGGGCCGTTTATGCTTCTTTTCTCAACTTTTCTTATATTGGCTGCAATGTATCTTTCGCAGGACATATCAGTAATAACCGCATGACCATCAAGTATATAATTTATTAATGAATCCATATTACTGTCTATAACAATGTCATCTACATATAGCACTGAGGAGGCAATAATTTCAAGACTAAGGGGGACATTGCCTGAATAATTCAATATAGGCTTTATTATACTGGAAGCAAGAATCATCTTATCTACAATTTGGGGAATAAAGTAAATGTTTATTTTATAGTCCCCAACAACTAATTTTCTGCTTTTCAGTTTGTCGCCCATACTTGCCAACGCTGTTTGCATTTTTTTATTTTGTATATTCTCGCTGGATATATTTTTTCTTCTCATTAGCACACCTCAGAATTTTGATTTTGCATTTGGATCCAAGAATCCCAGTGAAGTTATCTTAGTATTAACACTTACATTTATCTGTGCTTTAGGGTATTCATTTATCCACTCTATTTTTTCAAAAATTTTTGGATGTTGAATTTGAAAATGTCTGGCAAACTGAAAAATATCGCACTCGTAATCTTTCTGGGATTTTAGTATGGAGTTTTTTATCATATTTTCAACTCTGTCTGATATAGCAATTTCAAAGTTCTTTACATCCTCTTTGGTAATTGGGTTAAAATAATACTCGTACCCTAAATCAGCGTTAAGGGTTATGTCTAAATTTATAATAACTCTATTATCTTTATACTCTGTTTTAATTTTTTTCTTTCTGGCATACACACGAAAAGACAGCAAATTCTTGTTGCCTTCTGTAGGTATTGCCTCTGAAAAAAGGGGCTTTTTTTCTGCAAGAAGATATAACACACCTTTTGCATCGTCACCCTCCAGAATATCTACAAGTTTTGAATTTTTTATTACAGCAAGTCCAAGATATACAATATCATCGCCTTCTTTTCCTATATAGGGAAGAAGAAAACCAACTTCTTTCGTTGCAATATACTTAAGAACATCTCCCAGATTGCGGTAAAGGGTATGACCTATGTCTGACAAACTAATTATCATATCATAGATATAAAAACCCGTTGAAATATCGCTTTTTACCCTGGTCTGCAACAGATCACGGGGAGTTTCACGGCTAACTGCCATTGCCGTGGTTTTTCTGTAGCCATAGATATTATCAAGTCTGTTTACATAAGCTTCTATCCCTTCACGCGCAAAATTCTCACCAAATAAAGCTATTCTTACTCCCCCGGTAAAATCCTCAAGGGGTATTTTATATGAATAATCAATCTTGGCCATTTCAAGGTTTTTTCCTCCGGATAAAATAAAGTATCCTCTTGGTATTTGAATATTTCCCTGTGCTTGTCCCTGATCAGATGTAAGTTTTGCCACTTCAGTGGAGTATTCGTAGTTGCCGTCAACTTTATCTACGCCAAAGGCTACGGAGATTGTACGCCTGTTTATATCTTGATAATCCCAGCAGCCAGTGGACAGTAGTAAAGCGAAAAGCAACAATACGGTTTTAATTATTCTAGTCAATACGTTTCTACTTCTTTTCATGCTTTTTCACCCTGGTAAAAATAATTAGTATCAGCGGTATAAGAACTATTGTTACTGTACTAAAATAAGATGTGTAATTAAGTGCTTTTTCAATATCTGGAGGATCAAGTGGTATAAATGAAGCACAAAATGAAGCAATAATCATTATTGCGATTGCTATAGCCTTATAGCTTATTTTGGTGAAGCACTTGCTTAATAAAAAAACTGTGCTGTAGAAATACATTATTACGGTGGTAAAAACTGCCATTATCCATATGATGATAAAAAGCCCGTCAAGTCTTCTTAGAAATTCCAGTTGCACGACATCCACACTTCTTACTACCTCTATCAATGCATCTTTATAATGGATAATCATATCTGTTCCTCTTACAGATATACAGGATTCCACAATTAAAATATAAAGAAATCCAATAAAAAGGATCGCTATTGTCGTGTATTTAAAAACTTTTTTCCCATTCTTTTTATCAATAGGTACAGCAAAAAGCGTTTCCATACCTAAAAAGGGTATCGATAGAGTAAGTGAGGCTTTGAAGTATGTCTTAATATCATATGTCCCCAGAAACGGCCTCATATTGTTAATGTTTCCTTGAGAGAACAGAAGAATGCAAATAATAACTAATCCAATAGTGATGGTTACGCCATAGAATTCACATACCAGAGCTACTACCCTAAGATTTTTGGATACTGCATAAAAGGCCACTAAAATAAAGACAAATATTATTACTGGTGTAGGTGTTTTTACTAATACTGTTTGAGATATATGTTGGCCGGTGTTCTTCACTAATAGTATAAAAAGTACAAAATGTTGTAGAACATATATAAGTACAAAAACAAATGTAAAAAATTTGCCAACAAGCTTCTGGCTGTAATCAGGCATTGTCATATTAGGATGCATATATCCCAAGTATGTAAACATGTATGTAACAAGAGCTGCATATATTGTTGCTAAAGCCACTGCTACCCATGCTGCCGTGCCTGCATTTTCCACAGCATTTTTAGGAAGAATTAAAATGCCATATCCTACAATAGTACTTAAGATTATAAGCGCTATTTGTCTGTTTGTCAGGATTTCATACTTATTGCTTTTCATACAACTCTCCATTGTACTGCTTAAATTTATCCGGTATGTTATAACTCCGTTTCTATCTCTTTATTAGACTTTGCTTTCTCGGATCTTTTCTTTATCTTATTTTGGCCTTATCCTCCCGGATTATCTCTTTTACTTCTTCAAGTCTTATATCATTACCTGGCCAAAGGTGTAAACTAAACAAAACCAGCTATAAAAATAAAGTTTTTCCTACATCTTAGTTTGCCAATGAAAAAGAAAAATATGTAATTTAAAATTTCTCTTGACTTTATGTTATTCTTTCTGTTAAAATGAATAAGCACGTTGATTGAAAATTGCTGTGAGGGCAGAAATGCTTTAACATGGTAATTTTCAAGAAAGATATGGCGGCGTAGCTCAGTTGGCTAGAGCATGCGGTTCATACCCGCAGTGTCGTTGGTTCAAATCCAATCGCCGCTACCACTATTTATGGCCCATTGGTCAAGCGGTTAAGACACCGCCCTTTCACGGCGGTAACAGGGGTTCGAGTCCCCTATGGGTCACCAAATTTTATTTACTTTTGACCTTTGAAGTTTTTGATGTATTTCAAGGCAAAAGTATAAAATTATTAAAATACTTGTGGGCGCTTAGCTCAGCTGGGAGAGCACCTGCCTTACAAGCAGGGGGTCATAGGTTCGAGCCCTATAGTGCCCACCAAGTTTTATATTAAACTCAATAATGTGAAATGCTGGCGTAGCTCAGCAGGTAGAGCAGCTGACTTGTAATCAGCAGGTCGGGGGTTCGATTCCGTCCGCCAGCTCCAAGAAAAGGCTCCGATTGTAACATCGGAGCCTTTTCACATCAGAAGGTAGAGATGGAATCGGACCCGGGAGGGCACGAGCCATAAAAAAATGTGCATTTAGCACATTTTTTTATTTTACCTGTATTACTAGACTCTTTTTTCCTACAGAATGAGATACTACCTCTACATAAATATTTCCTGGCTTATTGATTGTTTCAATCCAAAATGCCACAGCACCGCCCTTTAATGCCAGCTCCGCAGGTCCTTGTAATCTTGCGGGTCCTTCTACTTTTATTTTTATTATTTCATCAATAAAAGGTAAAATGTTGCCTCTTTGGTCCAGCAGTTTTACAACTACCCTGGTGGCATCCTTTTGTGTTGCATCTAATACAAGGTCATCAGCAGACACATATAGGTCGGAAGGAATGGGATTATTGCAGAATTTCTTTTCGATTACCTGTTTGCCCTTATAATAGCCTCTAATAACTGCATCTTCCCATGCCATACCCCATGAACCAACCTCTTCGGGCGTTATTACGGAATAATCAATAATCACCGGAGGGTATGGGATACCCTTATAAATTTCCCTTCGTGGGTATATATTTTTAATAGGTGGCTTATCCCCATACTGAAAATCGATATAATCGCAATTGGTGAATATGATTAAAGGAATGACGCCACCAATGCTTCTTTCCCCCCGTGCCCAGAAGGTAACAGGTTCTAATACAGGCTCGACTTCGGGTGATACCTGCGATTTATATACATATGATGCAAATTTGTGAATACGGAACATATCCATAACACCATGGTAGCATATCCGGTCACCGGACCCAAAGTCTTTATGGGTATTGTAATCAAAGGCAACCCAACCAATTGCTCCTGAAATACTGTCATCCTGGTAGGATGCATCCTGGATTCTCAAATGGCGGAGTGCATGCTCCATCTGCCTTTCTTCACAGTCAAAGCGTTTGGTAGGATACATGTGCCCGCAGAATTCAGTTACCATATAAGGGACATTATAGTTAAGTCCTGTAACTTCCTGTTGTCCTCTCAAAGGTTTTGAAATGCCGTCATGTATAAAGTCATTCATTGTATATACATCTTCTAACAGATTGCTGTCTGTGATATACCGTACTCCTCCTGTCTGTCTGGTGCTGTCCAGACTACGTGCTATTTTATTTGTGTCCGTATAAAATTCATCATCATCTAATGATTCATTTATGCGAACACCCCACAGAATAATTGACGGATGATTCCAATCCCTTTCTATCATTTCCCTTAAATTTTGCTTTGCAACTTCTTTCCATTCTCTGTTTCCGATATATTGCCATCCGGGAATCTCTTCGAATACCAGTAGCCCGAGCTCGTCACACTTATTGAGAAAGTGTTTGGATTGGGGATAGTGTGACGTCCTTACCAGGTTCACGTGAAGGTCATTTTTTAAAATATCTGCATCTTTTTCCTGCACCCGTTTAGGCATTGCATAACCTACGTAAGGGTATGATTGATGTCTGTTCAAACCTCTCAGCTTCAGCAGTTTGCCGTTTAAATAGAAACCGTTTGCAGTAAATTTAGCCTCTCGAAATCCGAAAGTATCAATATATTCATCCGAGGAAGTTTCTGCTTTTATACTGACAACAATTTCATACAAATTTGGGTTATTTATATCCCAAAGATTTATATTTTTTAAACCGCCTATATTAAAACTATAAACACTGTTTGTTTCTGTGACAGATTCTTTGAAATTTGTGCATAAAATTTCCTTCCCGTATTTTTCTCTTATTTTAACATTGAAATCAACGTTGGTTTTTTGCTGGTTAATATTTTTTAGAAATACCTTAAGATTTATACTCTTTTCATCTTCCAGAACATTTGAAGTTTCAATTTTTATATTACTAATAAATATTTCGTCATAGATACCCAGGCTTACTTCGCGATAAATGCCTCCGTAAGTGAGATAGTCTATTTGTCCTCCAAAAGGAGGGATATCATTTCGTTCTGTAGAATCTACTACAACGGTTAGAATATTGGTTTCCAGGTCCCAATTATAGTAAGGGTCTATCCTTATATCGAATGGTGTGTATCCGCCCTTATGATCACCAAGGAATATTCCGTTTAAATAGACTTGTGCATATGCCATTACACCTTCAAAATGAATATATATTACGTTGTCTTTATACTCTTTTGGCAAACAAAGAGGGTATTTATAGCACGATACTATTTGATACAACCTCTCATCGAAATAATTATAAGGCAATTCCACATTGGAATGTGGCAGATGAACTATCTCGAAACCCTCTAAGTTACAAGATTTTTCAAGACCTTGTTCATATTGTTTTTTAAAGTACCAGTTATTATTTAATGGAATTATCTTTCTCATGTTTTACTCCCTCATATTTTACAACTGATTATTGTTTTACTGATCCTAACATTCCTTGTACAAAATATCTCTGGAATGTAAAGAAAACTATAATTATAGGCAAGGTTGCAATAACTATTGCTGTCATAATAACTCCGTACTGCGGAGTATATGCTGATGACATAGAAGATATAAGCAGTGTGACCGTCTTCTTTTCATCTGTCTGCAATACAATGAGTGGCCATAGATAAGCATTCCAACTGTTCATAAATGAATAAATTGCAGCGGCTGCATAAGTAGACCTCATAGAAGGCATAAAAATGGTAAAGAATATGCGAAATTCTCCTGCCCCATCCACTCGTGCAGCTTGGATAATCTCATGTGGAAAGGATTTGATACTTTGCCTGAAGAAAAATATTATGAACACAGATGCTATTGAAGTAAGTATCAGGCCAATGTGCTTGTTAAGCAACCCAAATTTTACAATGAGACGGAACAGAGGTATCATTAATGCCGCAAATGGGACCATCATGGATAGCAATATTGCATTATATATTTTTTCACGTGCAGGTGAAGAGAATATTTGAAAGCCATATGCCGCCATTGATGATATTATTAGCGTGCCTATAACTGTTAATACTGAAATTTTTAATGAATTAAATAAGACTCCCTTCATATCAAAAGTAGTAAATAATGTTGTCAAGTTGTTAATTAGCTGATTGCCAAAAGTCATCTTACCCTTTATTACATCTACCGATTTGTTGGTCATGCCTACAATCATCCAGTAGAAGGGAAATACCGATACAACAAACGCGCTTATCAGAAAAACATACACAATGATTTTTTTTGCAATATTACGAGTTTTCAACTTTTATCACCTGCCACTTTAAACTGAATCACTGTAAGTATGGCTACAATGAAAACAATTACATAAGATACTGTAGCTGCATATCCGAAATCAGGCATATATTTAAAACATAAATTATATATGTATACCGATAATGTTAAAAGCGAATTACCTGGACCAGTTGTTGCAGAAGTAACGCCTGCCTGTGCCAGGTTCATGGGTTCATCAAACAACTGCAATGTTCCTATTGTTGACATAATTGATGTAAATACAATCAAAGGCTTTAAAATAGGAATTGTAATATGAAAAAACTGCTGTACCTTACTTGCGCCGTCAATTTCTGATGCTTCATATATTTCATCAGGGATATTTTGCAAAGCGGAAAGATAGAAAACCATATTATATCCTGTCCACCGCCAGGTCAGAGCAATCATTATTGTTATTTTTGCCCAGACCGGGTCCAAAAGCCATGGTATAGGTTCTTTGATAATATGTAAGTTCATTAATGCAGTATTGATAAAACCGTCAAGTGCAAACATCATTTTGAATAGTATCGTGTAGGCAACCAGAGATGTTACTGCCGGAAGAAAAATTCCTGTTCTGAAAATGCCCCTGAACTTTATTGTTTTGTCATTTAAAAGTGACGCCAGGATAAGGGCCAAAAGAAGCATAATGGGAACTTGTATAATAAATAAAGTAAATGTATTTTTCAGTGCAAGTAAAAACATAGGGTCTTTAACAAGTCTTATATAGTTTTTTAAACCCACGAAATTTTGCACTATACCTTTTGATGAAGTTGTTGACAGATATAAGGAATAGACTATCGGATATAATAGAAATACTGCAAGCAATATAACTGCTATAGATATAAATAACCAACCGTATAAATTATTGGACTTTACGAATGACCTACTGGAAGTAGCCCCCGTCATAATATTTCACCTCATTTAAAGAAATCCTGCTTCGTCTGCAATGTCCTTTTCCATGCATTGAATTGCAAAAAGCCCGAGACTAAATATTTCCGCGGACTTAATCAACCGCGGAAATATTTAGCCGGTTAATTAGTTTAACAAATTTTTCATTAGTATTTACAAGGTTTATTGATACTTGGTTAATTTATCTGATTCTTCAGTTGTTCTTCAGCCTTTTTTAATGCCTCGTCAATTGAAATGCTTCCGGAATAAACTTCAGGCATTACAGTAAATATTGCAGAGTCTGCTTCATATGTGTATAGTCCGTAGTTGATAGCAGGTATTGATTTCATCCATTCTGAAAAATCAGTGTAAACTTTTTGTCCGCCGAAGAAGGCATCCTCACTGGCATATGATGCACCACTCTGAGCAGGCTTGTAAGTGCCGACAGCTCCCTGGTCAACGAGTATTTTCTGATAGAATTCATTATTTCCGCCGTAAATTGTATTGAGGAAGTCTATAGCAAGATCTTTGCCTTTTGTCTTTTCGATCACATACCAGCTTGAACCGCCCAGATTGGATGCATTAACTGATCCACTGATATTTAAGCGGGGTATGGGAGCGACTTTCCATTTGCCTGACTGGCTTTCTTCTGCTTTGATAGAACCGATAATCCATACACCTGTGATAACCGAAGCACTGTCTCCTGCGTTAAATGCTGCTACCCATTCATCCCATCCGCTTGTCTGCTTAATTATACCAGAATCGGCTATTGCTTTGTATGTCTTTACAGCTTCTTTTATAACATCGTTGTTTGCAATGTTAATATTACCATTATCATCAAAATACCACTTTCCTGCTGATTGCATCATTATCCTCATTAGGCCGCCATCGTTCAGATCAAAAGCTAACATAGCCTTGCCTGTTTTTTGCTTGACGTTTTTACCTATTTCTATAAAGTCATCCCATGTAATATTTACTAGGTCCTCGTGTTTATAACCTGCCTGTTCCAGGTAATCTGATCTATAAAAGAAGCCTGCAACACCTGAATCAAAGGGAACACCATAAACTTTTCCGTCAAGTGTCATAAGACTGACTTTGTATTCTGCAAAGTCATTGTGATTAATTTTCCCCGTCAAGTCAGTAAAGGAACCAGGATATGATTGGAGATACTTTTGCGCATTGTAGTCTTCAATAAGAGTAATTTCAGGTAAACCATCTATTACGCCTGATGCCAGATTTGTATGTAGTTTCTGCTCTAAGTCACCTTTTGCGATGTCAACAACTTCGATTTCTACATTGGGATTGTCCTTAGTATATAGTTCTTTGGCATAATTCATTATTGCGATATTAAAGTTGGGATCCCATGCCCAAATTGTAATTTTGCCTGACTTTTCAGCCAGTGTTTCTTTTGTGTCCTCCTGTCCCTTGCTTACATCAGTCTTAGGTTCGTCTGCAACGGTCTTTGATTTTTCGGTGCTTCCACCGCATGCTGCTAATGATAATATCATTAAAACAGCTAGTAAAAGTGATAGTACCTTTTTCATGTTCTCTCCTCCTTTTTTTTATGAATGTAGTGTTGTGGAATATCCAGACTTAAATTCAATAGTGTTTAGTGGAAAGAATACTGCTATTTATGTTTATAGTGGTGTTTGGTATTTCGAAGATTGTTGCTTTGATGCTTGCTGTTTTATATAGAATAAATTTAAATTTGGATATCATGTACTACATTCATTATTTTTTTTGACCCACTTATAGGTTAATAGAAATAGGTTAAAAAGTCAATAAAATTTTACTAAATTTTTATTAAAATAAATATCGTTAATGTTTGAGTGAGGATATAATATACCATGATAGAAGAGTGTAAATGCTTTAATAAGTGCTATTGCATTAGCATATAATCGATTGACTTAAGTAATGGAAGGCATGAGCAATTCCATAATTTGCATTACAACCATTCTTTTACTACAAAAAATATAAATAAATATTTACTAAACATTGAAATATTATTAAAACTGTATATAATTATAAATATAAAGGATATATGAGTAATTAATAATTATAAATTATATGCAAAGAAAAGGAGACTGACATGGCCACGATAAGAGATATATCTCTAAAGGCAGGTGTTTCGCCTGCAACTGTCTCAAGAGTTTTAAATCACGATAATACTTTATCAGTTTCACCAGAAACCCAGATGCGTATTTTCAAGATAGCTGAAGAACTTGAATATAAAACTGTTCGCGAACGCAAAATCAATAAAATAAAGAAAGAGCGACCCAGTTTAGGTATTGTAGATTGGTACTCTGAGGTTGAACAGTTAGATGACCCATATTATCTGTACCTCATGACATCAATTGAGAAGAAGTGTTCCCTTTCAAATATAAATACATTTAGGATCAATAAGTATAATGGGCAATATAATGCTTTTATTAATTCAGATATAGATGGAATAATTGCTATAGGAAAATTTTCTGATGACGAAATAGAGGAATTGTCTAAGTTGACAAACGATATTGTATTTGTAGATTCATCACCTCATGAGAAAAAATATGATTCAGTTACTATAAACTATAGATTGGGCGTTTCAGAAGCACTGCAGTATCTGGTGGATTTAGGACATACTGAAATTGGCTTTATTGGGGGGTCTGTAGTTGGAGATAATAAAGAAGTAACTGTTGATCATAGAGAGAGACTGTTTATTGATATTATGAAAGAACAAAGTCTTTATAATTCTGACTATGTTTATGTTGGAAATAAAATTTCTTTCGGTGAAGGTTACAGGTTGATTAATGAGATTATTAAATCAGGTAATGTACCTACAGCATTTTTTATTGCAAATGATACTATGGCTACAGGTGCGTTAAGAGCACTTCATGAAGCCAAAATTCACGTTCCTAATGATGTAAGCATTATTGGATTTAATGATCTTCCTACTTCGAAATACTTAATACCGACGTTAACAACAGTGAGGGTACCCATAACTTTTATGGCTGAAACAGCTATTGAATTATTACAAGAAAGAATTTATAAGGGACGTATATTACCTAAAAAGGTACTTGTTCCTAGCGAATTGGTAATTCGCAAGAGTTGTAAAAAAAGGCACAAAACCGGGAAATAGTTTTGTGTTATAATTTACAATATTAATTAGACCCGAACCTAATTTGAAATCAACTAAGATCATAAAAAGTTACAAACAAAATCTAAATAAGTGACAACAGTGAGGTCAAAATTTATTCTATAAGACGTTTCTATACAATTTATGTAGTAATAGTAGAAAAGGGGCTATAGAATGGTCGGGTTTACGCGTATTAAACACTGGTTTGAGAACCAGATGATAAGAAATAAAATTATTATAATGTATCTTCCGTTAATAATTATTCCGTTATTTATTCAAGCATATGTGTCTAGCAGCATATTTAGTAAAATCATAATAGAAAAAACTAAAAAAAACATCTATGACAACTCTGGTTTAATTATTTCACGAATTGAGAGTAAGTTAGAAAGTGTCGAAAATTGTGCAAATACACTTGTTATAACTTTAAATAAAGTATTAGTTGAAGAATTAACAGCAGGTATAGATCCAATGACAGACTTAAATCTGCAAAATAAGATAAGAAATCAATTGAGCTTTGCATTATTACTATTTCCGGATGTTGAATCAGTGGCATTCATTGATGTAAATGGAAAGATTTATGGCTCTGATGCATTGTTAGAATATAATGAAGAAAAAACAATTAAGAGCAAAATTCTAGAGGAAATTGATACAACCAGCGGAAACAATATATGGTTTGAAATGCAAACGCGAGATTATTTAACCACGGATAAAAATGTACCCGTACTGACACTTGGAAAGCGGATAGTTAACATTTATACAGGACAGAAGCTAGGTTCACTTGTATTGAATATAAAAGAAAATTCATTATCGGATATATATAAAAAAGTAGATATTGGACTTAGCGGCCATTATTATATAGTTGATAATAAAGGTGTTATCATTTCATCGCAAAATCAAGATGATGTTTTAAAACGAATAGACGACTTTTCCTTACTGGGTTGGATATTAAACAGTAATAACACAACAGAAATAATGACATTAAACGGAATTAAGGTATTGGTGGCACGTAATAGATTTCAAAATTCAGAGTTTAATTTAGTGTGTCAAATCCCTCTTAACGCATTAACTTCGGAAATTAAGGACATTACACTTATCATTGTTTTAATAGGGATTGCATGTCTGCTTTTTGCTCTTTGGATTGCCGGTAAATTGTCCAGATTGCTTGTAGAGCCAATAATCAAACTTAGTAATAATATGTCCAAGGTAAAAGAAGGTAATATTGATGTTTATTGTGACATTACTACAAGTGACGAAATTGGATTACTTGCCTCAGGCTTTAATACAATGATTAAAAGAATTAAGCTATTGATAGATAATGTATATAAAGAGCAAAAGAAAAAAAGAGAATATGAATTAGCATTAATTCAGTCGCAGATAAAACCACATTTTTTGTACAATACTCTTGATGTTATTTATGTTTTAGCTGAAATGAATAAGATAGATGGTGTTAAAAAGACAACTAAGGCACTGGCTGATTTTTATAGGAGTGTTTTGAGCAGTGGAAGAGAAATCATTACTATTGAAGAAGAGATAAAAATGGTGAAGGAATATTTGTTTATTCAAAAGATTAGGTTTCCGGATGTATTCGATTTTGAGATAGACATTGATAAAGATATTTTGAAAAATTGCATAGTAAAACTTACCATACAACCCATAGTGGAGAATGCAATTTATCATGGACTAAGAAAGAAAGGTACCTTTGGCAACGTAGTGATAAAGGGTTATTCCTCAAATGATAAAATTATTATCAAAATTATTGATGACGGTATAGGTGTTTCAGAGGAAAATTTAAAGAAGATTCTAGAAAATAAAAATATAGATAAAAAAACCTCTTTTGGTATATGTAGCGTTCATGACAGAATTAGGTTGTTTTTCGGAGAAAAATACGGTCTTGATATAAAAAGTAAGCCAGGCGAAGGAACTGAAGTTACTATTTCTTTGCCTAAAAGCGAAAAGGGGATTTGGTAATGGTAAAAATGATGATAGTAGATGATGAGCCTATATTAAGAGAATATCTTCGTTCTCACATAGACTGGCACTTATATGGCATTGAATTATGTAATGAAGCAAAAAACGGAGTGGATGCATTAAAAAAAGTCAAAAAAAATACTCCTGATATTATATTGGTGGACATTAATATGCCGTTTATGGATGGTATAGAACTGTCAGAGAGACTAAAGAAAGAATACCCGGAAATGCTAATAATTATTTTGACTGGCCATAGTGAATTCGAATATGCTAGAAAAGCAATTAGATTGGGAGTAATTGACTTCATTACAAAACCCTTTGAAAAGGATGAATTACTAAAATCAGTAATTAAAGCAAAAAATAAAATACAAAAAGAAAAACAGGAAAAAGCCAACTTGGAAAATCATCTACATTTTGTTAAAGAATGGCTGTTTAACTATTTAGTAAGTAGTGATTACACTTATGATGATGAGCAAACACATACTTTGCTAAATAATCTGGGAATTCGTATGATTTCACAGAAATACCTTGTATCCTGCATTGAAATAGATAAATTATACCAAAATTCTGAAGAATTAAAAGAGAGGTTATTGTGGAAATTTGCCATATCAAATATTTTATATGAAATTGTTAAAACAAAGGGTAATCATATTATTTTTAATGGGCCGGAAGAAAGAATAATTTCTATTTTAGAATTTGATGATGGAGAATGCCATGATATTATCATAGAAGCATTTGAAAAGTTATGTTGCTTGGTAAGGCAATATTTTGGATTTACCATTACGGTTGGAACTGGTTCAATGCAAATTGGATTCAGAGGAATACGTAAATCATATCTTGATGCGCTTGCTGCTCTTCAAAACAAATTTATTTTGGGATGCGACAGAGTGATTGAGTATAACAGTCTAAATCTTTTTGGTTTGAGAAAAGGCCTTTACCCGGCTGCAATAAACGAAGACATTTTATTAAATCTAAGATTAGGAAATTTTAATAACGTTGAAACTAAGCTAAAAGAAGTACTATCATATCTAAAAAGTCAAAAGGTTACGGTAGAATATGCATATGCTGCTTTTATGGGACTTATTTCTTTACTTTTATCATATATGACGGAGTGCGGTTACGATATTCAAAGTATATTTGGTAAAAACTTTTCTCCCTTTTATGAAATAAAAAATAAAGATTCTATAAATGAAGCATATAACTGGGTGGTAAATCTATTTAAGAAAGCATTGAAGAATTCTACTAATAACAAGATTACGAGAACCAGAAAAATTGCTGAAGCTGCGAAGAATTATATTGATACTCATTATCCCGATCAAGATTTAAATATCAATAAAGTAGCATCTAATGTGTATGTCAATCCAAGTTATCTTAGAGCTATATACAAGAAAGAATTTGGAATTACTATTAATGAATATATCGTAAACGTAAGAATGAACAAGGCCAGGGAGCATTTAAAGGCAGGAAATTTGAAAATGTCCGAAATTGCAGAACTGACAGGGTTTAGTGATGCAAGTTATTTCAGTAAGTGCTTTAAAAAGCACTTTGGTGTATCTCCTAGCGGATATGAAGTCATTTCAATGTAAAAAACAATTAATATAAATCAATATAAAAAATAATCAAATAGTACAAATATCCTTCGGTTTTTCCATGGACAGCTATCCTAACGTGGAGATAACATAGAGTTAGATAATCTCAATTTATTCTAATTTTTAGGCAAAACTTAAAATCCAATATATTAATTATTATTACTTAGAAGCTCCACTAATCACATAGAGCAAAATGAATTGCGCGAAAAAAGCAATTATTTAATCTTCAAAACCATGCAATATGTTCCATCAATTGGTAACATACAGCAGGTGGATATCTGCTGTTTGATTACAAATAAATTTATAAGGGAGGATGAGTAATTTGAGAAAAGCTATTGCATTATTACTTGCAGTGCTAATTACAATTATGAGCGTCCCAATTTTCTCCATCGCTGAACACAATGATGGCCAATTCGAAGAGAGAGATTTGCCTGCAGAAGAGCAACCTACAGTTGATGAAGACATTGAAGACGCACAAAATGCTAAAGAGTTCTTTACATTGCAAGAAAACAAATCACAAAACAACAGTAGATTCTTCTTGGATTCTTATTATTCGGACATACTGGGTAAAGAAATGACATTCAGGGTCTATCTCCCGGAAGACTATTATGAAAGCAAGCTAAGATATCCTACTGTTTATCTGCTTCATGACAATAATAGTTCCAGCGAACAATTTGAAGCAGATAGAATAGACGAAAAACTAAACGCATGGATAAGCGAAGGCATTATGCAAAAGATGATAGTGATAATGCCTGATACCGACAAAGACAGCTGGTTTGCCGGTGAATATAAGGATGCAATTATACAAGAACTTATTCCGATTGTTGACGGAGAATACAGAACAATAGCCGATCCGCAGTACAGAGGCATTACCGGAATCGGAATGGGCGGACATGGCGCATATATGATCGGACTTAAGCATCCTGAAGTATTTACTTCAATAGCAAGCCACATGGGAGA
Source organism: Clostridiaceae bacterium (assembly GCA_012840085.1). GTDB lineage: Bacteria > Bacillota > Clostridia > Acetivibrionales > DUMB01 > DUMB01. The sequence continues at coordinate 152,508 of DUMB01000081.1, read as the reverse complement.
CCTTGGAACTGCGAATAATCAGGGTGAAAAACCTATAAATAAACTTATGGAATTAGGTAGAAACGGACTAAGAAATTATTCACTGTATCTTGACGGAGGAACTGAAGATCCACTTACATCAGCAGTAGACTCGACAAATGATATACATATTTATCTAAGAAATCAAAGCGTTTCACACCAATATACTGTAAGGCCTGGAGGCCATGACAGTGAATTTTATCTGGCATCTATGCATAAATCATTTAAGATGCACAGTGACCGCTTTACGAACGGCCTTGTAAGCGGAAGTATTACAGTGACACCTCAGGCACTTGAAATAGATGAAACGACTATAAATGTAGACTATTCAATAGAAGTTGGAAGCAGTATTTCAAAATATCTTGATCCCGGCGACGGGAAAGAAGCAATTCCCATGCTGGTAACATTGGAAGTACTAAGCGGAGAAGGCGGCCAAAAGTTGCTGGTTAATACTACTGTTATTGACGATGTTTCCGGCAGCGCACAGACTTATAAAGGACGTTTTATCGTACCAAGAGCAAGTTTAAGTGGAGGCGATACCTTTAATGTCAAAATCACCGCCACTTTATTAGAAAAGATATTCGAAATTGACACAAAACCCATAATAAAAGTAGCTCCTATTGGAACTGAGCCCGAGGATTTGCAGATTGACTTAATGGGTAACTGGTACTTCATAAAAGAACCAAGTGGAAACCGAATTGACGGAGCCGCGATAGATCTTGATGTCAGTTCCTGGAGAATTGTGCAGCCCGGTTTGGATTGGTGGGCCAATGGATTTGGCGGCTATGCCGATATGGGAAGCTATGTAGGCAGAGCATGGTATAGAAGAGAGTTCTTCGTTCCTGCTGATTTCCCGACCGATGACTTAACACTGTTGGCCGGGAAGATTGATGATGCTGATGAAGTATTCATCAATGGACAAAAGGTAGGAAGCACAGGAATGAAAGACGGTGAATTTGTAGTATCATACTGGGCGGAACTCAGAGAATATAAGATACCTGCCTCGGTATTAAAATATGGTGAAACAAATGTAATTGCAATAAACATGATTAACAGCTCAGGCGGAGGCGGTATATATTCAGGACCAATGGGTATATATACCAAGGCAGCGCTCCAGAAGGTTAAAGGATTACCGTCCACACTTGCACCTGAAGATGTGCGGGATTCAATTATAGCCTTTGTCAATAACCAGAATAAAAACATTGTGGAAAAGGATATTAATAGATATAGGGATACTATATCAAACAAATTCTTCCATTCCGGATATAATAAGGACAGACTGATAGATGAAGTAAGCAGTATGATATCTTCATACGAAACACTGAGAATAGAGGATAGTAATGCAGCTGTATTTGTAGTTGGAGATAAATACTTATATGATGCAGACAGAGTAATAACAGGTATTGCAGAAGACGGAACGGAAACCGAGATAAGTAATGGCCACGTTACCAAGTACTATTACTTTGAAAAAGGAGCAATAAAGGAGATCGGAGATCAAAGCAGATTCTATCTTGATCACTATTATTCAGAGCTGTTTGGTAGGGATATGACATTTAGAGTATATCTGCCCGAAGGATACTTTGAGTCCAATAAGAGATATCCTACAGTATATTTGCTGCACCAGTTCCAGAGCGACAGCTCATCCTATGCACTGGATAAAGTAGATCAGATACTGGATCAAGCAATAGCGGAAGGGTCAGTTAAAGAGATGATTGTTATCATGCCCGATTCCAGTGGAATGAGCTGGTGGGTTAACCAACCGGGTTCACCGTGGCAGGACATGGTAACGGATGAACTAGTACCTGCTGTTGACTCACGCTACAGAACCATTCCGGATGCACGTTATAGAGGTATAGCAGGGGTGTCCATGGGAGGCTTTGGTGCGTATGTAATAGGAATACAGCACCCGAACATCTTTACATCAATTGCAAGTTTCATGGGCGCATTGAGTTACACACAACAAGGACAGAATCCAATTAATTTAGTAAAATCATTAAGTCCGGAAGCCCTGAACAGGTTTGCACATTACATTGTGTGCGGCAACTTGGATGGGTATAGGTTTGATGTGCCTGCTATTCAATTAGATCATTATCTAAGGGAAGTGAACGTACCGCATTACTTTGAGATTGGCGACGGAGCACACGACAGCGCATTCTATACTCGTTATGTTGCGCAATCATTTGAGTATCACAGCAATCATTTTGCCAGCGCTAATGTCAAGGGTGACGTTTTAGCAGGTGAAATTTCAGTAGCATCTACGGTGTTAAATCCTAAAAACGACATTAGTATCAGCTACTCTGTAAGCGTAAAAGAGGGAATAAAAGATTATCTGGATATTGTACCGGAAACAGCATTTACAAGTGAGACGAATCCTCCGATCAGTATACCTGTGAGCGTGGAAATTATGAGAGGAGAAGAAACGGTACTGTCTTACAAAGATGTACTTACAACTCTTAAAGCTGCAGAGTTCGACGGTGATATTAACATACCTGCTAATCTGTTGAAAGAAGGAACTTATAGCATAGTACTCCGTGGATCTGTGCTTGATAGTACCTTTGAATTAGACAGAAAAGATATTGTGCTGAGAACGGGTACTACAGGAGGTGGAGGAATAATACCACCAATGGTGCCACAAGAACCGGAAACAGAGCCAGAAACAGAGCCAGAAGACGAAGAGCCACAGAAAATAACAATAGACGATGCTAAAGCTATACTTGAAGAAGGAAAAGGATTAGAAATAGAATTTGACAGCGGTTTAGTCCTTGTAATACCTCACGAAGCTTTTGCCCATATTCTTTCAGTAGAGGATATGGACAATATTGAAAAAATAAATATTAATGCCAATATTATTCCAAGCTCTGAAAAGGATACGCTCATTGAGACTGTAAAATCTCAAATGAAGGCAGGCATTAAGCTTGTTGGAGATATATATGAATTTGACGTAATAATTGAAACAAAAGATGGAAGAGAAGTTGAAATAACATCTGAATTAGAAGACTTTTTGACTGTTGAATTTGAGTATCAAAAAGGATTGAAAGATGAGCTGGTAGGAGTTTACTACTACGATGAAGAGCTTAAAGAATGGAAATATATTGGTGGCAAGATTGATTCTGAAAATAATAGAATAACTGTAGAATTAACGAAGTTAGGAAAATACGCAGTATTAGAAGTTGACAGGGTATTTGATGATGTATCAGAGAACTTCTGGGCAGCTACACCGATTAAAGTGCTAGCAGCAAGAGGAATCGTTAAGGGTGTTTCTGATTCGAGCTTTGCACCTTATAAAACAGTTACCCGTGCTGAATTTGTTGCAATGCTGGTACGAGCTTTGAACTTAGATAAAGCAGAATATAATGAGGAGTTTGATGACGTATCAAGGAGCGATTGGTTTAGCTCGGAAGTTGCTACTGCAGCAAGACTTGGCATTGTAAGGGGTACTGGTCAAAAACGGTTTAATCCAAATGATAGCATTACACGTCAAGAGATGGCGATAATGGCTGTAAACGCATACAGGATATTAGTAGGAGAAGGTGGATACACTGCGGTTGATCTTTCACAGTTTACAGATGTCCACGAGATAAGCCCATGGGCAAAAGAATATGTAAGCGAAGCCGTAGCCTTGTCCATCATTAGAGGAACTCCGGAAAAAACCATTAATCCTAAAGGAACGGCTACAAGGGCCGAAGCTGCTCAGATAATTTACAACCTGATTAACAGACTGAATAACAGATAGTTATAGTAGTAAGAATGCTTAATGGAGTGGGTAGATGCTTCATTCTACCCACTCAAATTTACTACCCACTTGAATGTAGTCTTCTTAAAATAACAATTTTCTGGTTTATAATTCATAATTTTTTTTTATCGTGTTAATAATATGGTTTTATATGTGTTTTATGTTAACACTGTGTACGACAATATCGAAGAAAATATACAGTTATGGAAACGGAGGCTAATTGATAATGAAGAAGTTAATAAAAAAAACATTAATCATGACAATGGCACTTATATTAATATTTTCAATGGTGGCATGTAGTAGCAGCAAGAATGATGATGCTGATAAGAAAGACGAAATAACCGTAACAGAAGGAAAAAAGAATGAAGAAGCGAAAAAAAAACCTATTAAGCTTAGGATTTATGCCCAGTATGCAGATGACGATACAAAGGTCCCTTATGACTATGCACTCGATGCTCTAAAAAAAGAAATGCCACATGTAGAACTGGAACTGGATGTTCAGGCTCAAGATGACGGACAAAAAATAAAAACATATGCCGCTACAGGTAATTTGCCTGATATATTTCAAGCCAACCTTGATATAATTAACACTTTCAAGACATCTAATAACATAATGGTATTGGATGAATATGTTGAAAAACTGGGTTTTAAGGAAAAAATGCATCCAAGTGCAATGAATACGTTATATACTGATGATGGACACTGTTATGCTTTTCCATATGCCGGAAATGAGTTGGTTTTGTTATATTATAATAAAGAAATCTTTGAACAAAATGGAGTGGAAGTACCGAAGACTTATGATGAGTTTCTCCAGGCAGTTAAAGTTTTTAACTCAAAGGGCATTATACCACTAGCGTTATTTGCAAAAGAAAAATGGCCCTGTGTTGCATTATTCGATATATTTGCAACCAGATTGGAACCACAGGGTATACTAAAACTAGATAGAGGTGAAGGCAAGGCTTCAGAAGAGAGTTACACTGTAGCAGCACAAAGGATAGTTGAACTTGTTAAGGCAGGATTATTACCTAAAGGTGCGACTAACATGAACTATGATCAGGCAGCGGCTCTTTTCCACCAAGGTAAGGCAGCGATGTTTATAAATGGTCAATGGGAGATTGAGGCTTCAACAGAAGCGTTAGGGGACAAAGTAGATTGGATGTATTATCCGGCTTATGATCAATCAACATATGAGAGTACAAAGTATGCTTTTAGCGGCGGTGGAGGACCAAGTGGTTATGCTGTATCACCCAGAAGTGAATATAAGGATGTTGCAGCGGAAGTAGCAGCATTTATTTCTTTAAAATATGCAGAATGTAAATACACCATGAGAGGAAACCCAATAATCGCCACAAAAGTTGACGCTCCTATAGTAAAGCCTTATCCGCCAATGATGCAGAAGCTTGCTCAGGATATTCCTAAAATTACAAGCACAACTGCGTTTGCCTGGGGACTAGGAAACGCAAAGTTTAAGGCTGCTATAGAGGATAATGCTCAAAAACTTCTTACAGGATTCTATTCAGCTGAAGATTTTGTAAAAGATATGAATAAATTATTAGAATAATAACCCGAAATAATTGATAAGAGTTAGTTAACCGAAGTATATATAAAATCTCACATCGGTTACGCGACCGATGTGAGGTTTTCAGCTTAAGGGGTTTGATATAATGCACAAATATCTAAAAAACAAAGTAGCGATTATAGTTTTTACGTTACCAGCGTTGGTAGTATTTTCAATAATTGTATTTTACCCAATAATTCAGACATTCTACAAAAGTATGTTTGACTGGAACGGATTGGGAAAAGGCACCTTCATATTCCTGGATAATTATGTAAGGTTGTTAGGTGATAGACTTTTTTACACTTCTTTACGTAATGGATTAATATTTGCTGCAGTACTTGTAATATTACAAATAGGTATAGGAACTTTTCTTGCTTTGGCAGTTTCGGATGTTACACTGAAAGGAAGAAGTTTTTTAAGAGTTACATACTTTATCCCTGTTGTATTATCGATTACCGTTGTATGTCAATTATGGCTTTCAATATACAATGAAGAATTAGGATTAATCAATAAGTTAATGGAGCAATTAGGGCTTTCGTACAGACAGCATTGGCTTAGCAGTGAGAAAGGTGCCATTTATGCCATAGCTGTTGTGAATGCGTGGCAATATATGGGATATCACTTTGCTCTTATATTTGCAGCAGTAAAATCGCTACCGGAACAATATTTTGAGGCAGCAAGGATAGATGGTGCAGGAAAAATAAAAGCACATTTAAATATAACAATACCGCTACTCTACGAAACATACAAGTTTTGTTTGATACTTGCTATTACCGGAGGTCTAAATGCTTTTGCAAATATGTTTATCATGACCAACGGAGGGCCGGGAGATGCCACCTATACACTGACATTTTTAATGTACCGTTCTGCATTCAGAGTAAATGAATTTGGCTATGGATGTGCTGCAGCAGCTGTTTTAGTAATTGAATGTCTATTAGCAACTATTATTATCAATAAATTATTTGGTCGTGAGCAAATAACTTATTAGAAATTGGGGGTTAGTATATAGTGAAATTAATAAAAAGTAAAATTAGCAGAATAATTTATCAAACCTTTTTATGGATTTATTCATTAATATCGCTATACCCTCTTGTGTGGATGGTTTTCTATTCATTAAAAAATAATGATGAGATATTTGTAACAAATCCATTTGGATTTCCCACCAATTTTAGGATTGAAAACTATATAAATGCCTGGTCCAGATATAATGTACCCAGATACTTTATTAATAGTCTGTTTGTAGCATTTGTGACAGTGTTGGGTACGATTATTCTGTCTGTTATGTTTGCTTACGCAGCAGCACGGTTGAAATGGCGATTGAAAGATGTTGCAAGAATATATATTACATTAGGTATGTTTATCCCGGTGCAAGTAATTATGATCCCACTTGCGATATTAGTAAGAGATCTTCATTTAAATAATACTTACTTGTCCCTCATCATACCATATATTGCATTCAACTTATCATTTTCAACAATAGTGTTTTATGGTTTTTTTAGGACCATTCCTTATGAACTTGAAGAGTCGGGCTATATTGATGGTGCAAGTATTTACTATACGTTTTTTTACATTATCCTACCTACAATAAAACCTGCTTTAGCAACCATGATAATTTTTGTCTTTCTTTCATCTTGGAATGAGTTCACTATGGCACTAATACTTATTTCAAAAGAATCATTAAAAACACTTCCTTTAGGTTTACTATTTTTTCAAGGTGAATTTACCACTGACTGGGGGGCTATGGGTGCAGCAATGACAATAGCTAGCTTTCCTACTATTCTTATATATTTGTTATTTAGCGAGCAGGTGGAAAATGCATTAACAGTCGGTTCGTCTGTTAAAGGATAGAAGCGTAGCGGTATATCCTTACTATGGAATGTCTATTTCGCAGTAAATGCATAGCACTTGTCACCCCCTTGTCTTTCCAGTGTGTAATAGGTATAATAACTGTAAATTAACTAAGTGGAAAGAGGTGCCATATGCTGTCAAATATAGATGTTCAAAAATTGCTTCCTCACAGGTATCCATTCCTGCTGGTAGACAAGGTGCTGGAAGTGGAGCCGGGGAAAAGGGTTGTAGCTGTAAAGAATGTCACGGTGAACGAGCCATTCTTTCAGGGACATTTTCCGGGGAATCCAATAATGCCGGGGGTACTGATTGTTGAGGCTCTTGCTCAAGCATCAGGCATAGCTGTCGCCATGATGGAGGAAGGCAAGAACAAGCTTGGTGTTTTTGCTGCAATAGATTCAATGAAATTCAAAAAGCAGATAGTTCCCGGAGACGTTCTCATGTTGGAAGGTGAAATAATTTCATATAGGATGGGTGTAGCTAAAGCCAAAGTAAAAGCAACTGTTGATGGTACACTTGCCGCTGAAGGTGAAATCAAGTTTGCAATGGTAGATGTATGACAGAAACAATTAGGGACGGTGCAAAAGAAATAGGGGACGGAGCAATAATTGCACAATTTAGTTGTTATTGTACATTTTTGCCTCGTCCCATTACTGTTTAACAGACTTTTAAATATATCTTGTTGTGCCAGACAATGAGATAGCTTTGTGGAGGGCTTTAGAGCCAGTTTTTTAGCTCTTAAGCCCGGAACTCCTGCTATCAAAATGCCGGTATAACAAGTTAATTTGGCTTACCGCCATAATTAACTTACCGCCATTACTTTTTTATTTTCAAGGAACATTTCTCCTATCTTATATACATCCCCTGCACCCATTGTTATGATAATATCGCCGGGAGATGCTTTATCTTCCAGATAGGATACTATATCTTCAAAATTCTTGATATATACAACCTTTTTACCTGAACTTCTTATTCTCATAGCCAGGTCTTTAGAACTTATTTCGCCGGTATCCACCTCACGGGCTGCATAAATATCCGTGATAATTACCTCATCGGCATCATTAAAAGAATTTGTAAAATCAGACAGAAGAGATTTGGTACGAGAATACGTATGAGGCTGAAAAACACACCATACCTTTGAATGACGAAAGTTCTTTGCAGCTTTTAAGGTTGCCTTGATTTCAGTGGGATGGTGTGCGTAATCGTCTATTACCTTTATATCGTTTGAGGTTCCCTTTAACTCAAAACGTCTATGGGTTCCCCAGAAGTCGCTTAACGCAAGCCTTATGGAATCCATATCGCAACCGAGAATATGGCATGTTGCAGCCGCTGCAATAGCATTGCTAACATTGTGGATACCAGGTACATTCATTTTTATAACACCCATATCCTTTTTATTAAACAAGAGAGTAAAGGATGCACATCCGCGGTCGTCAAACACGATATTTTCGGCACTCCACATTGCTTTTTCCGGATCAAGTCCAAATGTAACTTTATTGCAATTCACGTTATCGAGTATCTGCATTATATTCGAATCATCGGCACATGCAACAACATAACCATTTCTGGGTACGTGTGAAATAAACTTTGCGAAAGTGTCTCTGATATGAGAAATGTCCCTGTAATAATCTGCATGGTCATACTCTATATTCAATATTACAGCTATGTACGGATAAAACTTTAGAAAGCTCCCACAGTACTCACAGGCTTCAGCGATAAAACAATCGTTGCCTCCTACTCGTGTAGTTCCACCTATCGCATCAAGTTCTCCACCTATATGTATGGTTGGGTCGAGATTACATTTGAGCGCAGTGGTAGATATCATGGAGGTGGTGGTTGTCTTGCCATGAGTGCCGGCTACTGCTATACTGTGCTTATACTTTCTCATAATCTGTCCTAACAGTTCTGCTCTGTCTATTGCCGGTATTCCCAGTCTGTGAGCTTTTATAAGCTCTGGGTTGCTTTGATTTATTGCTGCAGTATATACGACCAGATCCGGTGATTGAATATTGCTTTCGCTGTGTCCTATAAATACTTTAACACCCAATTTTTCAAGCTTTTTAGTTATACTTGAAGATTTTATATCAGAGCCTGAAATTTCATAACCGAAATTCAAAAGTATTTCGGCAAGTCCGCTCATGCTTATTCCGCCTATACCAATAAAGTGTATTTTTTTAATAGATGGAGATCCCAATAGGTTTAGTTCTGTCAACTTTTAACACTCCTCATATTCCATAATAAGTCTCTTAGCACTTAAATAATACATTATTTTTATATGAATGTAAAACTTTATTATTTATTTATATTAATTGGTGCAGAACCCTTTCTAACCAAAATATTACGGATAAATTCATACAATCATTATATGCCGTACAATTATTATTTGATAAAACCCCCTCCTTTATTAATTTAATAATATTTAATAAAATTCGAATTATTTCACTAAAAAACAGTGCACTTTTATTATATGTTTGCACTTTTTAATGTGACAAATACATTTTTGGGAAATATTATAATTTTGTTAATAATCAAAAATACAAAATATTATCTGAATAATAACTTGAAGTTATGTTAAAATATTCGCAATTGTGTAGTATAATAATCAGTATTAGAGAAAACTGGCCCAATAGAAAAGGCTAACAGAGTCAGCCGGTTTAAGCGAAAATGATTTTTACCTGGCAGGCTGATGTAATATGCATAAGGTAAGTATTTGGACATAAGGTCAGTATTTGGAATAGAGGGATAAAATGGATAAACTTCAGAGAAGTGAGCGTATTGCAATTTTGACGAAAATTTTTGCCGACTCACCCGGAAAACTTTTCAGTCTTGGCAATTTTACTGAAATGTTTAAAGCTGCCAAGTCTACTATCAGTGAGGATATAGATATAATACAAAAAGCACTTGAAGGATTTGGTTTGGGAACTATCAGAAGTGTGCCGGGTGTTTCCGGTGGAGTATTCTTTGTACCTTCCATTGGAAAAGAGAGAGTTTATGAAATACTGAATTCACTATGCTCTGAGCTTTCCAAAAAAGAAAGAATTCTGCCTGGCGGTTATCTCTATATGCAGGATATAATATATGACCCCTATGTGGTATTTAATGTTGGGCGCATATTCGCACAGGAATTTATTGAAAGAAAAATTGATTATGTTGTGACGGTTGAAACCAAAGGTATTCCCCTTGCTTTTGCTACCGCTAACAATCTTAATACACCTCTTGTAATTGTAAGGCGCAACAGTGAAGCTACTGACGGGCCATCGGTAAATATAAATTACGTATCCGGTTCGTCAAGAAAGCTGCAGACGATGGTGCTTTCTCTAAAAGCATTGAAGCGAAAATCACGCCTGCTGTTCATAGATGACTTTATGAAGGGTGGCGGTACGGCAAGAGGTATAATAGAGCTCGCAAAGGAATTTGAGTGTGAGGTTGCTGGAATAGGCGTACTTATTGCCACGGCTGAACCTGCAAAAAAGCTGGTTGATAGTTACTTTTCGCTGCTGACACTCAATAGAGTAGATGAGGAAAATAGCGTAATAGATATAAGAAATGGATTATGTTAATTAAATAGGGCATATAAAGATATTCGAAATTAATATAAGTATTATTTATCAGCTTTCTTGGAAATAATATTTATTTGAAAATCAAAATATGCAATTTTTTTTAATAAAAGAAGGAAAAAATAAATTTTTATAGAATATATTAAGGAACATTATATTACGGAAGGTGGTAACATCTATGGAAATAACAGATGTCCGCATAAGAAAAATTGATGTAGAAGGTAAAATGAAGGCCGTTGTTTCTGTGACATTCGACAATGAATTCGTAGTTCATGACATTAAAGTAATAGAAAGTCAGAATGGGCTGTTCATTGCTATGCCGAGCAGAAAGACTCCGGACGGGGAATTCAAAGACATTGCACACCCGATAAACGCAGCAACCAGAGAGAAAATTCAGAAAGCTATACTCGAGAAATATGAATCTACGGCTGCTGAAGAATGAAAATAAAAGACACTTATTAATAAGTGTCTTTTTGTGTGCTTCCCCAGGATTATAACATAAAATCCATTGCTGTATGCTCCGCTCATAATGTGTTTGTATTTAAAGACAAATTTCTGAGCGGCTTTGTTTTTTATGCATATTAATATTTCCTGTTTTTTAGCTGTCCATCATATTAGCTATTTACCTGATTAACTATCTGGCTGGTTAACTATTTGCCTGATGTACAGTCTGCCATTTTAACTGCCTGTCTGATTAACTGCCCGCCTGATTGACTGCCTGCCATATTAGCGGTCTGCATGATGTTTGTCTGCAGAATTAGCTTTTTGCAAAGCTGATTTTCTATTTTCTATTTTTCTCTACTTTAATGTCAAATTAACTATTCTGATTATAATATAGCTAGTTCTAATACAACTGGTTCCAATATAACTAAACTTGCTTTCTTTTCAATTAACTTACTTTCGGCCAATTAATTTGCTTTCGCTCTAATGCAACTTGCTATGGTTGTAATTTAGCTTGCCCTGGTTCTGATATAACTTGTTTTACCGTATAGAATCAGTTTTTTACTCACATGATATGCCTGATTTTGGTTTCTGCTTTTGTCTGGTTTCAACCTTGAAGCTTACACCAGTCAAATGTTTGCTGTGAGAAAAGGAAAAGCACGTATTTTTCTGACTTTGCTTTCAAATTAACTGCCATATTTATTTACTGTCATATTTCTTCTTAATTACCATATTTCTTAACTGCCATATTGCATAAGCTAATTGCCATATTTCTTAGCTGCCATATTGCTTAAGTCAATTGCCATATTTCATAGCTTTCATATTGCTTAAGTTTAACTGCCATATAGCAGTTTCGGGCAATAAATCCCGTATGAATACAACAGTAGAACCAGTCAAGGCAGGGCAACGGCAGTTAATTGAATAATAAACATGAGTTGGGGATATTCATTTATGTATTGAAAAAGTATAATAAAAGTGAGAAAATAAAACCTGGAAATGGAGGAATTATGTATGAAACAAACTATTGCGGTTATCTTAGCGGCTGGCGAAGGCAAAAGAATGAAGTCCAGGAAGTCTAAGGTAGTACATAAGATTTTTGGGAAATCACTTATTGAATGGATATATACATCAGTTAAAGAAGCAGGAATTGATGAAAGTATAGTTGTTGTTGGGCACAGAGCGGATCAGGTTATCGAATGCATGGGCGACAGAGTCAAATATGCCGAGCAGAAGCAGCAGCTTGGCACTGGGCACGCAGTTATGCAGGCTGAAGAATATTTTAAAGATAAAGATGGCTATGTACTTGTTCTTTACGGAGATACACCTCTTGTTACGTCAAAGACACTTAAAGATGTTATTGAATTCCATGAGAATAACGGGTGTTCAGCAACTGTTATTACAGCTGAAGTTGATGATCCGACAGGTTATGGAAGGATTATCAGAGACGGCAACGGCAATGTGATAAAGATTGTTGAGCAAAAGGATGCAAGTTCTGAGGAAGCAGCTATAAAGGAGATAAATTCAGGCATGTATTGTTTTACAATAGAGCATTTTGTAAAAGCTCTCAGGATGTTGAATAATGATAACAATCAAGGAGAGTACTATATAACAGATACCATTGGTATTCTTGTAGAAATGGGTCATAAGGTCGGGGCATTAAAGCTTTCAGACCCGAGGGAAATACTGGGTATAAATGACAGGGTTCAGTTATTCGAGGCATCGGAAATAATAAAAGCGAGAATAATGGAGAGGCACATGAGATCCGGAGTTACTATAATTGACCCTGCTTCAACCTATATAGATGAAGGTGTGGAGATAGGAATTGATACAGTTATATATCCTGGCACCATTTTGGAAGGCAATACCAGAATCGGTGAGGACTGTATAATAGGTCCGGACAGCAGGCTTGTTAATGCTGTCATAGGTGATGGTACTGAAGTTAATCACTCAGTTATACTTGACAGCTCAGTAGGCAACAATACTCACGTTGGACCATTTGCTTATGTAAGGCCTGGCAGCAGTATAGGTGATAAAGTAAAGATTGGCGATTTTGTTGAAATTAAGAAAGCTGAAATTGGTGATAAGACAAAGATTTCACACCTTACATATGTGGGTGATGCACAGGTAGGAAGGAATGTTAATATAGGATGTGGTGTGGTCACGGTAAATTATGACGGCAAGAAAAAGCATAAGACAATTATTGGCGATAATGCTTTTGTAGGATGTAATGTAAACCTTGTTGCTCCGGTTGTAGTGGAAAATGATACATACATTGCAGCAGGCTCTACAATTACCGATGATGTTCCTCAAAATTCTCTTGCTATTGCCAGAGAAAGGCAGACCATCAAGGATGGATGGGTTATAAGGAAAGGAATGCAGAGAAAAGAGTAAAGGAGATTGGGAATGAACATTCGTGGTAAGGATATTAAAATATTCAGCGGTAATTCCAACAGGCCTCTGGCTGAAGAAATTGCCAATAAAATGGGACTGCCTGTTGGAGCTGCCACTGTTGGCAAATTCAGTGATGGTGAAACTCTAGTAAATATAAAAGAAGTTGTGAGAGGATCCGATGTTTTTATCATACAATCGACGTGTCCCCCGGTAAACGATAATCTTGTTGAACTGCTGATAATGATAGATGCCCTGAAAAGGGCATCTGCCGGCAGAATTACTGCAGTGATCCCATACTTCGGATATGCAAGACAGGACAGAAAAGCAAAAGCCAGAGATCCGATTTCGGCAAAACTTGTTGCAAACCTTATTACAACTGCAGGGGCCGACAGGGTGCTGACGATGGATTTTCACGTTCCACAGCTTCAAGGCTTTTTTGACATACCTGTTGACCATCTTCTGGGAGGAGCAATTCTTGCCAGATACTTCGCAGGAAAGTTTGAGAAACTGGATGATATAGTCATTGTTTCACCTGACGTGGGTAGTGTATCCAGAGCCAGAAAGTTTGCACAGAAACTTGATTCACCAATAGCCATTATTGACAAGAGAAGGCCAAAAGCCAACGTATCTGAGATAATGAACATTATCGGTGATGTAAGAAATAAAAGAGTAATTTTGGTTGATGATCTGATAGACACTGCAGGCACTGTCGTAAATGCGGCAGAAGCGCTGAATGAGTTTGGAGCCAGGGAGGTTTATGCCTGCTGTACACATGGAGTGTTGTCAGGTCCGGCTGTGGAGAGAATTCAAAATAGTCCGATAAAGGAACTGGTCACTCTTAATACAATAACCCTTTCTCCTGAAAAGAAAATAGACAAGATTACACAGCTGTCGGTAGCGGATGTTTTTGCTGAAGCTATAGAAAGAATTTATGGAAATTTATCAATAAGCACTTTGTTTACTCAAGAGGATTGAGAGAATTACATAAAAAGAGAATAATAAAAAAGAGAATAAACAAGGAAAAAGAATAAATAGATAAAGAGAATAAACAGAGGAAGAGAATAATAGAAAAGAGAATAATAGATACGAGAATAGAAGAGCAAAGAATAGTAGAGAAAAGAATAAAAGTAAGAGAATAATAGAGAAAAAGAATAATTAAGAAAGAAAATAATTATAGAAAGCAATAGAAAGATAAAGGAATGAGTATAAAGAAAGCATTTGAGTGGGTTATAAAGAAAACAGAAAAGAGTAACAGAAAGAAAGTAACAGAAGAGAGCTATAAGGTACACCGGGAGGGGGAGAATTTGGACGGTTTATATTTAGTAGCGGGTCTTGGCAATCCCGGGAAAGAGTACGTTAATACAAGGCATAATGTAGGTTTTGACACTATTGATCTGATATCCGGAAGAACAGGTATTCAAGTTTCAAAAGTCAAATGCAAGGCTTTGATAGGACAAGGGGTTATAGAAGGGAAAAAGGTAATACTGGCTAAGCCCCAGACTTTTATGAATCTAAGTGGGGAAAGTATCAGAGATTTGGTTGAATATTATAAAATTGATATAAAAAATGTCTTGGTAATTTATGATGATGTAGATCTTCCGCTGGGCAAGCTGAGGGTTCGCTCAAAGGGAAGCGCAGGAACTCACAATGGAATGAGATCTGTGATATACCATATACAGTCTGATGAATTCCCGCGGATCAGAATAGGAATTGGAAAGCCTCCGGAGGGCTGGGAGCTTGCTGATTTTGTTCTTGGAAGATTTGACAGTGAGAGCAGAAAAATTGTAGAACAATGCATTTCAAAAGCTGCAGATGCAGCAGTGGATATAATAAAGTCTAATGTTGAATATGCCATGAATATTTATAACAGGTAAGGTATCTATGGATTATTTGTTTGAGCCTCTTCTGGAGATATGTGAATATAATAAAATACTTGACTCAATCAGAAATGGCATTATGCCGCTTAATATTACGGGTCCTGCCGATTCTCAAAAGGCTCATATTTCAAGTGCTGTATGCAGGCATCTTGAAAGGAGGGGCCTTTTTGTCGCATTTAATGAAATGCAGGCAAGACGGATGTATGAAGATATATCCTACTTTTTAGGTGAAGGTGTACTGTATTTTCCATCAAAGGAAGTAATTTTTCATGATATAGAGGCAAAAAGCAATGATGCTGTCTATGAGAGGCTTGAGGTATTAAACAGGCTGATTGAAGGAAAATACAGATTTGTTGTTACTTCTGCCGAAGCAGTGTCCCAGAAACTTATGCCCAAGGCTCTATATATGAAAAACTCAATAAGCCTTTCGGTGGGATCAAGAGTAGATATACAGAATTTATCAGTAAAACTGGTATCGGCAGGTTATGAACGCGTAAGCATTGTTGAAGGTAAAGGGCAATTTGCTGTTAGGGGCGGCATAATTGATATATTTTCAGTAGACAGTGAACATGCTGTGCGTATGGAATTGTTTGATGATGAAGTTGATTCCATAAGAATCTTTGATGTCATGACACAGCGTTCGGTAGACAGGTTGGACAGCATACACATTATACCTGCAAGAGAGGTTATTTTCTCACAGGATATGCTGGAAAACATCATTTGTGAGATTGAAAGGGACCTTGCAAGCTTTGAAGGAAGCAATGCTGATTCAGAGCAGAAACAAAAAATTTTATCTGATATTGAGCGGTTGAAAAATGATTCCAATTTTCCGGGAATTGACAGATATATTCCATATATTATTAATGATCCATATTATATTTTTGATTATCTGACCGATGATACCATTGTTTTTGTTGATGAACTGTCAAGGTTGAGGCAGAGAGTAGACAATTTGGTTCTTGAGCATCATGAATTGTGTAAAGCATTGATAGAGAAAGGCCAGTTACTTCCAAGATGTGAGCAGATATATTTTGATTCGGAGAACATTGAAAGAAAGCTTAAAAGGTGTAAAACCATCTACATGAGTGCCTTAGCTCCAGAAACCAGTGTACGTGAATACTCCGAAATTTTTAATGTTCCTTCACGTTCAATCAGTCCGATGCGCGGACATCTGGAATTCCTGAAGGAAAGCGTAAGAAGATGGAAGGAAAACGGTAGCAGGGTGATAATTCTTTCAGGTACAAAAGGGCGCGGAGAAAGACTTGTTGATACACTTCGCGCAGAAGGAATAGAATCCTCCTTTCTGACAGACGGCGACACCCCAATGCAGCGTGGACAGGTTGTAATAATGAAGGGCAGCCTGAGCAGGGGATTTGAATACCCGTCTATAGGATTTGTGATTATTAGTGATAATGAAGTGCTTGGGCAGGACAAGAGAACAAGGAAGGCAGCAAAGAAAATCAAGGGAAGAGAGATAAATCTTTTTACAGACCTGGTCCAGGGCGATTATGTTGTTCACCAAACACATGGTATAGGCCAGTATGTTGGAATCGAGAGCCTTGTTGTAGACGGTGTAAAACGTGATTATCTCAAGATAAGATATCAGGATAATGGATTTCTCTATATTCCAACCAATCAGCTTGACTTAATTCAAAAGTATATCGGGAGCGAGGGAAAAACCCCAAAGCTAAGCAAGCTTGGCGGTACCGACTGGATAAAGACCAAAAAGAAAGTAAAAGAATCACTGAAAGAACTTGCGGATGAATTAATAAGGTTATACGCCCAAAGACAGTCTATTAAAGGTTTTACATATTCAAAAGATACAATATGGCAAAAGCAGTTTGAAGAGCAGTTCCCCTATGAGGAGACTGAGGATCAGCTGCGGTGCATAGAAGAAATTAAAAGAGATATGGAATCCGGAAAGGTAATGGATAGGCTCCTGTGCGGTGATGTCGGTTACGGGAAAACGGAGGTTGCTATGAGGGCTGCTTTCAAGGCGGTTATGGATGGCAGGCAGGTAGCATACCTTGTACCTACTACCGTGCTTGCCAATCAGCATTACCACAATTTTTTGGAAAGAATGAGAGATTTCCCGGTAAAGGTGGAAATGATAAGCAGATTCCGCAGCAGGGCAGAGCAGAAAAAGATTTTAAAGGATGTAAAAAGCGGTGCTGTAGATATACTGATAGGTACGCATAGATTGTTGCAGAAAGATATCCATTTCAAGAATCTTGGGCTGCTAATTATTGATGAAGAGCAGCGTTTTGGGGTGGAGCACAAAGAAAGAATAAAAAATATGGCGCCGGACGTTGATGTATTGACTCTTACAGCTACACCTATTCCAAGAACCCTTCACATGTCTCTTGTGGGTATAAGGGATATAAGTGTTCTTGAGGACCCGCCTGAAGAGCGGTACCCTGTTCAGACATATGTTATGGAATACAACGAAGATGTCATAAGAGACGCTTTAATCCGGGAATTGAGCAGAGGAGGGCAGGCCTTTTATCTGTTTAACCGTGTCAGATCGATTGAGCTGAAGGTTTCACAGATACAAGCCCTTGTTCCTGATGCAAGAATTGCTGTTGCACATGGACAAATGGAAGAAAGGCAACTGGAAAACATAATGCAGGATTTTATTAACGGTGAATATGACATTCTCGTTTGCACAACCATAATTGAGTCAGGGCTTGATATGCCAAATGTAAACACTATCATAGTGGAAGATGCCGACAGGATGGGCCTGGCACAGCTGTACCAGCTAAGGGGCAGGGTTGGGCGGTCCAACAGGCTTGCCTACGCATATATAACCTACAGGAAGGATAAAGTGGTGTCGGAAATAGCCCAGAAGAGGCTTCAGGCAATAAAGGATTTTACAGAATTCGGTTCGGGATTTAAAATAGCCATGAGGGATATGGAAATCAGAGGTGCGGGAAATCTTTTGGGACCTGAGCAGCACGGAAATATGGAATCGGTGGGTTATGACATGTATTGCAAATTGTTGGACGAGACAATCAGAGAACTAAAAGGCGAGCCGGTTTCCCAGGATGATGTGGAGGTAACAATTGACATTAATGTAGATGCATATATAGACAGAGAGTATATAGACAATGAAAGCGAAAAGATAGAAATGTACAAGAAAATTGCCTCTATACAGGATGAGCAGGATATAGTGGATATAGAGGATGAACTGGTAGACAGATACGGTGATATTCCACAACCTGTAAGAAATCTGATAATGGTAGCCTGCATAAAGGCCCTCGCGAAATCTGCAGGATTTTCATCAATAACCGAGAAAAGTGAAGCTGTCATATTGCAGTATGTGGACATGAAGAGGGTGAACATTGAGGCGATAGGCAAGCTTATGTCAAAATACAGAAGGCAACTGTTGTTCAATGCAGGCAGTAGTCCATATCTGATGTACAGAATATCAGGTATAAAGAGGGATAAACTGCTGGACAATATTAAAATTTTGTTACAGGATATGAAAAGCTTTGAAGTACATTGATATTTTGAGTATAATTAATATATTAACAATAAGTAAATAATAATAGCGCTAGGAGAGATTATATTGAAAAAAGCGGATGTTAACAAAAAAAGCAAAAATACAAAAAAAGACAAACAGTCTGGAGGAAAATATACCAAGTATGTACTTATATTTGGTGCATTATTAGTGGTTGCAATAGTGGCTATCGTTTTAATAACAGCGTTCAACCAGAATTCTAAAGATTATGTAGCTAAAGTCGGAAGTGAAAAAATCAACTTACAGGTATTTGACTTATACCTTGAGGAGGTAAAGAGCGCAATGCTCAATGAAGCACAGATAAACCCTGACACTCCTCAAGCTGAAAACTTCTGGAAGACAGCTAATTTTGACGGCTTAAGTGCTACTGAAGAAGCAAAAAGACAAGCTCTTGACGCACTAAGGGAATTGAAAATCCAGGTAATGAAGGCTAAGGAAAAGAATGTTAAACTTCTTGATGAAGAGAAAAAGATTCTCAGTGATCAAGCTGAATCCGACATACAGTATTACGGTAACAGAATAGATGTAAGTGCTCTGAAACAATTGTATATGGAGCAGTATCTTGCATACAAGTTTTATTTGAGTGAAACTTCAGCAATTAATATTACAGATGATGAGATTAAGAGTGTTTATGACAGTGATCCCAAGTCCTTTGATATGGTAACTGCAAGGCATATTCTCATCTCAAAGAGGAATCTCGAGACCGGTGAGTGGTATTCAGAAGAGGAGCAACAGGAAGCGGAAAATATGGCAAAGGACCTTCTTGAAAGGGTCAATGCAGGAGAGGATATGGAAAAACTTGCACAGGAATATTCCGAAGACACGGGGGTAACAGAAAACGGAGGATTATACACATTTACAAAGTTTGATTCATATGTACAGGAATTCAAGGATTGGGCTATAAATGCCAATGTAGGAGATACAGGTATTGTTGAAAGCACTTACGGATATCACGTAATGCGTCTTGAAAACAGGGAAACGATTCCATATGAGGATGTTGAGGCAGGCATTAAGAATTCCATGTTGCAGGAAAAGTTTAAGGAACTTCTTGAAGAATGGAAAAAAGACCCTGCATATGCTGTAAAGATTAACGACAAAGTATATAATACATTACAGTAAAATGACGCTGCAGCAAAACAATCTGCCAGTGTATACGTAAATGTAAGTGTTTACGTAAAATTATAGTGATCAGGGACATTCATGATAAAATAATATTTTATGTTTAGTTAGGCGTCTCCATTTATTTAATTAAAATATGCCCGGCTTTGTAAACATGCCGGGTTTTTTATTTTTATCCAACTTTATTTTAAGTTATCACAATTCACCACTAATGTATAAAACTCCAATAAATAATTAATACTAAAAACGTAAAAAAAATAACCCGATAAGGAGGTAAGGGAATTGAAGGCAACTGGAATAGTAAGAAGAATAGATGATCTGGGAAGAGTTGTAATTCCAAAGGAAATAAGAAGAACCTTGAGAATAAGAGAAGGGGATCCCTTAGAGATATTCACCGATAAAGAGGGTGAAGTTATACTAAAGAAGTATTCACCTATTGGTGAATTAAGTGATTTTGCTTCCCAGTTTGCCGAATCCATCCATAAAACAAGCGGGCATATTACCTGTATTTCAGATAGAGATACAATAATAGCAGTTTCAGGTGCTTCGAAGAAGGAATTCCTCGAAAAAGCCCTGAGCCCAGAAGTTGAAAGAATTATCGAAGAAAAAACTACTCTTGTAGTAAAATCTCCTGAAGAAAAAGCTATATCAATTCTAGCAGATGAGGCAGGAGAAAACAAATATACTGCTCAGGTTGTGTCCACTATCGTTTCTGAGGGAGACCCAATTGGAGCTGTAATACTTCTGTCGACAGATCCAAACACAAGGATGGGTGAAGTTGAAGCAAAACTTGCACAGTCAGCTGCAGGTGTACTTGGAAAACAAATGGAACAGTAATATTAAAAAATAAAAAATAGCGGGTAATGCAAAATTACCTGTTATTTTTTTTTATAATTAAGTTTTTAGTTAAGTTTTTAATTAATTAAAGTTTTTATAATAATCAAAGCTTTTTTAATAATTAAAGTTTTTTTTATAAATAAAAAAGAAGGAATTTATATTTTTGTGAAGAATATATATTATATGTAATCGTGTGCATAGGTGAGGTTATAATGTCAATAACAGTAAAAGATGTAGCAAAAGCTGCCGGAGTTTCGGCAGCAACCGTATCAAGAGTCATAAATAATGACCCAAGGATTAGTGAAAAGACAGCAAAAAAGGTCAATGATTGTATACAGGAACTTGGGTATAAGATTAACAATGTAGCCAGAAGCCTTAAGACAAATAAGACTCGTACTATTGGCTTTATAGCTCCTGAAATAGCCAACGACTTTTTTATGAATGTGGCAAAAGGTGTAGAAGATGAGTTGCGAAAACACGGGTACAGTGTAATAGTGTGCAGTTCCAATGAAAGTTCCACTGAAGAAAATAACAGGATACAGCTTCTTTCCGAAAAGTGTGTTGATGGCTTGATAATAATACCTGCCAGTGGTGAAGGAAAGCATTTCAATCAACTGAAGGAAGTCAATATTCCTGTTGTTCTTGCAGACAGACTGGTCGCCAATTTTGAGACTGATGCCGTG
Source organism: Clostridiaceae bacterium (assembly GCA_012840085.1). Classification (GTDB taxonomy): domain Bacteria; phylum Bacillota; class Clostridia; order Acetivibrionales; family DUMB01; genus DUMB01. The sequence continues at coordinate 130,926 of DUMB01000081.1, read as the reverse complement.
TTGGTTGACAATATTAATGGAAGCTATACAGCAGTGGAGCACCTTATTAACAGCGGTTGCAGGAGAATTGGTTTTATAGGCGGAGATATGAACGTAACCACGGCCAGAGAACGTTATGAAGGATATCGCAGAGCACTTAGTGATTACTGTATACCCATAGAGGAATCAATTATAAAGTTTGGCAACTATCATGTGCAAAGTGGTTATGAACTCATGAAGGAACTTATGGAATATCCTGATCCTCCGCAGAACGTATTCATTTCAAACTATTTTATGCATGTTGGTGCGACAAAGTTTTTAATGGAACACAGGGACACCATAGCAAGTAACGTATCAATTGCAAGTTTTGACGATATGGAGATTTCATCAATTCTGGGTTTTTGCAGTGTCAGAATAAGACAGCCTATGATTGAAATAGGAAGTAAAGCAGCACAGATTCTTTTAAAAAGAATTAGTCATGATTACAGCAATTTCCCGCAGATTCTAAGGTTGAAAACAGAGTTAATAACAAAAGATTATTAACTTAAAACAATTTAAAGTATTTATAATTCTGTCTCATAAATAGGCAAAGTTATAAGAAAAAATATTATAAACATTATTATAAATAATAATATTATAAACATTTATGCACACGTGTGCATAAATGCGGATAAAGGAGGATTATTATGGCAAACGTTAAAGACATTAAGGTTGTTCAGCCTCACAACAGACTTATTGGTCCAATGCCCAAGGTAGGTATTCGACCTGTTATCGACGGAAGACGCAGAGGAGTAAGGGAATCCCTTGAAAACCAGACAATGAACATGGCAAAAGCTGCAGCAAGATTAATAAGTGAAAACCTCAGACATCCCAATGGTTTACCTGTCGAATGTGTTATTGCCGACAGATGCATTGGTGGCATTGCAGAAGCTGCAATGGCTGATGAGAAGTTCGCCAGGGAGGGTGTAGGAGTTTCTCTGTCGGTAACTCCATGCTGGTGCTATGGTACAGAAACTATGGATATGGATCCATATAGACCAAAGGCAATATGGGGATTTAATGGAACAGAGCGCCCGGGAGCAGTTTATCTCGCCGCTGTTCTGGCAGCACACAGCCAGAAAGGATTGCCTGCGTTCGGAATATACGGGAGAGATGTTCAGGATGCAAATGACACAAGCATACCGGAAGATGTAAAGGAAAAAATACTTAGGTTTGTAAAAGCCGGTCTTGCTGTTGCATACATGCGCAATAAGTCTTATCTGTCTATTGGTAGCGTTTCTATGGGTATTGCAGGTTCTATGGTAGACCCGGGCTTCTTCCAGGATTATCTTGGAATGAGAAACGAGTATGTTGACATGTCTGAAATTATCAGAAGAATTGATGAGGAAATATACGACAAGGAAGAATATGCAAGAGCTTTGCAGTGGGTTAAGGAGAACTGCAAGGAAGGCGCAGACAATAATCCGCCTGAGATCCAGAAGAGCAGGGAAGAAAAGGATAAGCAGTGGGAATTTGTTGTTAAAATGACCATGATAGCGAGAGACCTGATGATAGGTAATCCCAAACTTGCGGAAATGGGATATGAAGAAGAGGCTATGGGACATAACGCAATTGCTTCAGGTTTCCAGGGCCAGAGACAGTGGACGGACCACTTCCCCAATGGAGACTTTATGGAAGCAATGCTCTGTTCATCCTTTGACTGGAATGGAATAAGAGAGCCATTTATAGTTGCAACTGAGAATGACTGCCTCAATGGCGTTGCTATGCTGTTTGGACATCTGCTTTCAGACAGAGCACAGTTGTTCTCCGATGTGAGAACCTACTGGAGCCCTGAAGCTGTTAAACGTGTTACCGGAAAAGCTCCAACAGGACTGGCTGAAAACGGCTTTATCCATCTTATCAACTCAGGAGCAACAACACTTGACGGAACCGGACAGCAAACTGACAAGGACGGAAACCCTGTAATGAAACCTTATTGGGAGATTACGCCTGAAGATGCGGCTAAGTGCCTTGATGCTACATCATGGAGGCCTGCAAGCCTTGGTTACTTCAGGGGCGGCGGTTTCTCATCCAACTTCCTGACAAAAGGCGGAATGCCTGTAACCATGTCCAGAATTAACTTAGTAAAAGGACTTGGACCTGTACTCCAGATTGCAGAAGGTTATACTGTAGAACTGCCTGAAGATGTGCACCACATTCTTGATATGCGTACCGACCCAACATGGCCGACTACCTGGTTTGTACCAAGATTGACCGGTAAAGGTGCTTTCAAGGATGTATATTCCGTTATGGCCAACTGGGGAGCAAACCATGGCGCAATAAGCTACGGACATATAGGAGCAGATCTTATAACTCTTGCTTCAATGCTCAGAATACCTGTATGCATGCACAATGTTCCTGAAGAAAAGATATACAGGCCAAGCAGCTGGAGCGCTTTTGGTACAACAGACCTGGAAGGCGCAGACTATAGAGCATGTATGAACTTTGGCCCGTTGTATGGCAAGAAGTAATGATTGTTTGCTCAAAGTCGTAATGGGAGAAGTAATATATTCCTGCTCAAAGGCTGTAACTTGAAGTTATAAGAGATGAAATTATACGAGACAAAGCCATAATGCGATGGGTATCCGCTAAGGATTCTCTTAAAGAAACTGTGGTAGAAATTTTTCTATCACAGTTTTTTATTTGTCTTGTATGTACTAGTTTTGTCATTTATATAAATTTTTGTTATATATGTATTAATTTTTGTACACTATTTATCGGACATTAGCTCCTGTTGGCGATTGTATATTCCCCGAAAGGCCAAATCCTTGGCCTACCCTCACTTTGTAGAAATTTTTTTCGAATGATATAATTGATATAGAACCCGAACTTTGCTTGAATATCAACGGCTTTGGGCGGAAGTTATTTCCAGAAACCATAATGTGACAGAATATATTTCAGAAAAGCCGCTACGTGAAGAAATATATTCGCGGAAGCCGCAACGTGGCAGTTAATATGATAGCGAAGCTGGAAATAATAAGAAGCTGGAAATAATAATTAATAAATTTTCTGATGAAGCACAAGAAAGTCAGATTTGCTGCATATATCAGGAGTGAATCGGATTTTCAAAAGGCAGGTGATGATATATGCATTATACTTCCCTCGATGAAAGAGTAGAAAAGATACGGGATTGCGAGGAGGAGATAAATAATTTAATAGAAGAATACAAACCCTTTATTGCTTCCTGCACCGAGAAGGTTACCGGAAAGTACGTACGGTACGGAGAGGATGATGAACTCAGCATTGCTCTTATTGCTTTTGTTGAGGCAATAAAGGCATACGACAGTTCTAAGGGAAGTTTTCTTTCTTTTGCTCAAAATGTTATTCGAAGACGGCTTATAGATTACTTTAGAAAAGAAAACCGCAATAGCAATGTAACGTATTTAAATGATTACATAAATGATGAAGGCGAACAGGAGACAGATTTGAGTATAAGTCAGACTATAAATGAATATTCTTCAAGTTTGATAAATGAGTACAGGAGACTTGAAATAGAGGAATTAAAGGTTGAACTTAGTGAGTGGGATATTTCTTTTGTCGATCTTGCTAAAACTTCACCTAAACGCAAAAGGACCAAAAAGCTCTACAAGGAAATTTTACAATTTGTTTTATCAAGGCCTGACCTGGTTGAGCAACTAAGGAAGAAGAAACAGCTTCCGGTATCTGAAATCGAAAAGTATTTGAAAATACCCAAAAAAAACGTTGAACGTGCTCGAAAATATATAATAGCAGCTGTAATAATTATGACAGGAGATTACCAATACATAAAGGAGTACATAAGCTGGGGGTGAGAATGTGAAGGTAGTAATAGTTGATATAGATGGGAAATACGCAGTTGCATTAAAGAAAGACGGAGAATTTATAAAGATAAAAAATAACGGGAAATACAAAGTTGGATATGAGTATGATGTAGAAAAGCGTTTCACGACAGCAAAAGTTGCCAGGATTGCTTCCATGGCTGCTGTATTAGCACTTATAGTTGGAGTGGGCGCGGGTGTATACAGTTACAATATGCCTTATAGTTATGTTGATCTTGAAATAAATCCCAGTGTGGAAATCACTGCAAATATCTTTGACAGAATAATAAATGTTAAGGGGTTAAACGATGCCGGAGTACAGCTATTATCCCAAAACGGCATCAAAAACAGGGTATTGCAGGAGGGCATCGATATAATTTTAAGCAGTGCTGTGGAACAGGGTTACCTGAAAAAAGATGAAGAAAATGCCATTATTATAACCGTATCTGCAAAAGATTCCGGTAAAGCGGGACAGCTTGAAGAGAGTATTGGAGCAGTTGCAGCTGAAAAGCTTCAAAGTTATAGTGTCAAGGGTGAAATATTGGTTGAAGAAACGACAGTTGACATGAAACAGGAGGCAGCAAAAAAATACGGTATAACTTCGGGTAAAATGAACTTAATAAATAAGCTTATTGAAAAGGATCCGGAATTGAAAATAGATGACCTGAAAGATAAACCTGTAAAGGATATAATGCAGTCAATAAAGGAATTAAAGAACAGCGGAGAGGGCAATAACCAAAAGAATGATGGTAAAATCAGTATATTGAACAAGCCGGGCAAAGACACAGATAAACCGAACAAGGATGTTGGACAGGTTAGCACTGTTACCAAGGGCAACAGCAATAACAAGAATGCCAACTACAATAACAAGGGAAATAATAAGAACAGCAAAGACGATGACAATGATCGTGATAAAAGCAAAAACAATAAAAACAATAAAGATGATGATGACAACCGTTACAACCGGGGAAATAACAAAAATAATAAAGGCGATGACGACAACCGCTACAACAAGGGAAATAATAAGAACAATAAAAACGATGATGACAACCGCTACAACAAGGGAAATAACAAGAACAATAAAGACGATGATAATGACCGTGACAACAAGGGAAATAACAAGAATAATAAAAACGATGATGACAACCGCTACAACAAGGGAAATAGCAAGAACAATAAAGACGATGATAACGACCGTGACAACAAGGGAAATAACAAGAATAATAAAAACAATGATAACAACCGCGATAACAAGAGAGATAACAAAAAAGACACTAACAGCAACAATGACGATAAAAACAACAACAAAGGCATTAAAATACGATGGTGGTTCTGATAAACTTAGTTGAATAAAAGACACAATAAATAAAAGACACGTAAAAAAGCTTTATTATATTTAAATAAAGCTTTTTTTATTGCATTTTCAAATCTCCGTTTATGTCACTTATTTTGTCTTTTTTAAAAAAGTTTGTGACTAAAAGTTACACGTTTATTTTTTATATTCAGCATTTCAAACTTTAACTCAACATTAGAGTTATTGCTTTTCAAAGCTCTCTATGTAATTCAGAAGAACCTTTTGAAATTTATTGTCAAAAAAATCTTAAATCTATTTTACGCCGTTTGACAAATATTTTCCGGGTACAGCAGTTATAATCAGTGCTGCCAATATAATTACGGGGGGTACAAATGATGAGAACTGAGACATTACAGTATGGAAGAACAACAGGAATACTGGGTGAAAAGAAAAAAACAAAAGGTAAAAGTATTATTGAATTGTTAACATCAAAAAACAATCTTGCATTTACAGCCATTGCATTTCTTTTAGGCAGGGCGTTTATCTCAGGGGGAATGATGCCGTTTGGAATATCATTCTTTGCAGCTGCGGCAGGTGCCAACGTAAGCATGACATCTATAGCAATATCCGTACTGGCAGGTATGCTTACTGCAGGTGCCGGCCCAAAGATATTCCAGGCTGCAGCTTGTATGGCACTTTTCAGCATATTGGATACTTTGTTTAAGAATAAAATTTCAAAACATGTCGCCAGTTGCGCATTGCTTGCATTTGCCAGTTCGCTTCTGCCAGAGTTAATTCCTGTATTTATAAATGGATATCTGTTATTTGACATACTTAAAGCGTTTTTATTTTCTTCTATTGTGTTCTTACTGGTGTTTATATTCGCGAATGCCACATTGCTGATAGAAAACAGAAAAAGTTTTTATACGGCAACAAATGAGAGAATTATCAGCTTTGCAATAACTATGGCTCTGGCAATTGCCGGTTTGGGTACCATAAGCATTTTAGGGATAAATATCAGAAATATTTTTTGTATCCTGATAATTCTGATATTGAGCTATAAATCAGGTGTAGGTGTTGGTGCGGCAATAGGTGTGGTTGTGGGTTTAATCGTAAATATGTCGGGTAATACAACCCCTCTTATAATAGGATCATATGCATTTTGCGGACTGCTTTCAGGACTTTTCCGAAACTTGGGTAAAGTAGGGTCCTGTCTTGGATTTGTTATGGGAAACGCAATGCTGACGCTTTATTTGAATGGTTCTACGGATATATTAATTCACCTTGGTGAGATAGTTGCTGCTGTAATTGTATTTATGATAACGCCAAATAAGTTTATAGACTTTATATCCTCTGCATTTATTAAAAAAGGGACTTCAGATACTTTAACTGACTTCCAAAGCACACGGGTAAGGGAAATAACAGCTGAAAGACTGAATAAATTTGGCAAAGCATATGGGGAACTGGCTGCCACCTTTACAGATCTACCCCAGACCAGCGTTACTGCAAACAGTCAGGATATAACAGTCATGTTTGACAGGATTGCTGACAAAGTTTGTAAAGACTGCAGCCTCTGCAGACACTGTTGGGACAGAAATTTCTATGAGACATACCAGGTCATGTTCAAAATAGTGGAACGTCTTGAGGCAAAGGGGTGGCTTGGGGCGGAAGACATACCGCAATCATTTTTAGACAGGTGTGAAAGAGTGAATGAGTTTGTAAACGCTATTAATAATGAATACGAAGTGTTTAAACTCAATATGGTATGGAAGAACAGGCTCGGAGAGAGTCGGCGCCTTATATCACAGCAATTGGAAGGCTTGTCAAAGGTTATATATAATCTTGCATCTGAAATCAGCGAAAATGTACGTTTCAGAGTGGATTTGGAAGATGCTCTGATGGTAGAGCTGGACAGAGAGGGCATAAAAGTAAATGAAGTTTCGGTGATCGAAAACAGGTGGGGCAAATATGAAGTAACGGTTTCCCATAAGGGGTGTGGCGGAAGAAGAAACTGTATCAATACAATTGAAAAGGTTATCTCCGCCGTCATGGGCAGGAAAATGGTGAAAGAGAGCAATGAATGTTTCAGAAACTACACCGACGGCTCATGCGCAATTAAATTTGTAGAGGAGGAGGCTTTCAGGGTAACAACAGGTGTTGCCAGGATTCCAAAACACAAAAGTTCTACGTCGGGAGACAGCTATACCTTTTTTAGCACCGGTGATGGAAAGTATATCGCAGCTTTGAGCGATGGAATGGGATCAGGGCAAAAGGCAGCTATGCAGAGCAGAGTGACAATAAATCTTCTTGAGCAATTAATGGAGTCAGGGTTTGATAAAGATCTTGCAGTAAAGATGATAAATTCAATACTTGCTCTCAGGTCAGGTGATGATTCCTTTTCTACCGTTGACATGTCAATAATAGACTTGTATGAAGGCAAGGTTGAATTTGTAAAGGTAGGGGCAGTACCAACATATATAAAAAGACCTGACAGAGTGGAAGTAGTCAAGTCAGCGTCACTGCCTGCCGGATTGTTCAGCAATATAGATGTTGAACTTGTACATAAAAAAGTTAACAGTGGAGATTTTGTTATTATGGTGACGGATGGAATTGAAGACTGCTTTGGAGAAACCTCCGACTATGGGAAGAGTCTTAAGGACTTCATACAGAGTATAAACAGCACAAATCCGCAGGAGATTGCAGATTTGATACTTGACAGAGCATATAAGAATTCCAACGGGATGCCTGCAGATGACATGTCTGTAATTGTGGCAAAAGTTTGGGAGAGTGTGAAAGTATAATTTTCTCGTTTTTTTCATAAACTACCGTATATAATGTGCAAGATATGTTCCTGGTGAAAAATACAACAAAACAAGAAAGATACAGTGTGTCTTTGCACAAAAAACGCATGAAGATTTACGGAGGTTTATATGGTAAGCGGAGTCACCAAAAAAATTGTCGTACTAAAGGATATACCATCCAATTTAATTGAAGAAGCTATTTTAATACTGAAAAATGATTATGATATAAAAAATAGCTCTGATATGGGAAAACTATCCCTTGCTAAAAACTTCAGCGAGAATGAAAAAAGGAGGAAGGATGATCTTCTGCTGAATGAGGCTCAGGCAATTATTGAAAACTATATAAAAGAATGCAAACAGCAGGCTGAACTCAGGCGTGATGTCAACCGCGAAAAAAATAAACTCCGGAAATTATTTTCTATAAACACTGTAATTAATATTGTATTAACAAGCAGTATAGTACTGTTTATTCTCCTGTTAACAAGATTGTTATAGGATCAGGTGCGTCCTCTGTATCAATCTCTGCAGCAGCTATTAAAACTAATAAAATTTATAATTTTACTATTGATTTCATTCCCGGCAAATATGTTATACTATAAAAAGTTATAGTATAAAAAAAGTTATTGCATAGCAAATTAAAACTACATTATGTATGGCGGGAGACAATACTATGAAATTTTCTGACATACTCCTTCTTCCAAGATCGTTATACCAGAAAACCGGAGGAAGGAAGATTACACTGTACATAGGTATATTCCTTATTGGCGTTGTTGACATTGCATCTGACGTGGTTTTCAACTGGCAGAATATTTTTGGGAATAAGCCGGAAGTGAATTTACTTTTAAATATATTAATTGCCCTGTTATTAGCCGCTGTGGTAGGTTTTATTGATGTAACATTTTTTGCAATACCTCTTTTTGATATTTTTAAAAAATTCAAGAAAGAGGGAGAAGTAAGGGAACCGCAGAATATACAGCGTATAAGACTAATGAAGGTGTACATGCTGGCACACATTGTTATAGTGCCGGTGGAAATAGTAATTTATGCAATAGTGGGAAAAAGCACGAACTTGAATTATGACCTTGTGACATATATTGCGGTTCTTTTGGCATTTGTTTTGCCGTTTTGGTTTGCTGCTGCCATATCAAGGGGCATTAAATCAATTTATAAATTTATGCCTGTTTTTAGAGGGCTGGTTTTCTTTTTGGTATTTGTGTGGACCTATGCTCTCTCTTATGCTTTTGACTTCGGGATAGACTGGCTGATGAAAATGTTTTATGGCCTGTGAGAAGAATTTTTAGAGAGATTATATGAAAAATATGCACCATTTATAGGTGTTGATAATACTGTTTTATTAGTTTATAATACAATATAGATTTATTATATAATGTATTGGATTTTATTTATGCCCCGGTGGCCTAATGGATAAGGTAGTGGATTCCGGTTCCACTGATACGGGTTCGATTCCTGTCCGGGGCGCCATAAGACATAGCATAGCGAAGCTATAGCGGCGGCTTTCAAATTTGAAAGACGCTTATTTTTTCTTTTGGGCAGGATGTGTTTATGAAGATAGGAAATGTAGAACTCAAAAACAATGTATTTCTCGCTCCCATGGCCGGAGTTACAGACATGCCGTTCAGAATACTGTGCAAGGAACAGGGATGTGGTTTAGTATATACTGAGATGGTCAGTGCCAAGGGAATGCACTATAACAGTGAGAAGAGTTTTAAGCTTACTGAGATAGACAGTGAAGAAAAACCTGCAGCTATTCAGATTTTTGGTTCAGACCCTGGAATAATGGCTGAAATTGCACAACAGTTAAATGAGACGGATGCGGCCATAATTGATATTAATATGGGCTGTCCAACTCCAAAAATCACAAAAAACGGGGAAGGTTCGGCACTTATGCTCAATCCCGGACTTGCCGGAGAGATAATAAAGGCTGTGGTAAATGCATCGACAAAGCCTGTAACCGTAAAAATGCGAAAAGGTTGGGATGAAGACAAGATAAATGCAGTTGAACTTGCCAGGATAGCAGAGGAAAATGGTGCAAGTGCCGTTGCCGTTCATGGAAGAACCCGAAACCAGTTTTACAGTGGAAAAGCTGATTGGGATATAATCCGTAAAGTAAAAGAAGCCGTATCCATACCCGTTATTGGAAACGGGGATATTTTTGGACCACTTGATGCAGCAGCCATGTTCGAACATACAGGTTGTGATGCAATTATGGTGGGCAGAGGCGCCCAGGGAAATCCATGGATATTCAAAAGAATACTCCATTATTTGGAGAAGGGGGAAATTCTCCCTGAACCTTCAGCTCGTGAAAAGATAAATACAATAATGAGACATATGGATATGCTTATTGCATTAAAAGGTGAACGAATGGGCGTCCTTGAAATGCGCAAGCACATTGCATGGTATATCAAGGGGATGAGAAATTCAACAAGTATAAAAGAGCAGGTATTCAAGTTGACATCCCCTGACCGGATAAAAGCTCTTTTAGAAAGCTATTTGTACTCTATGGCTGTGGAATAGTGTTGTTTTCAGATGAGGTACCGGTATCTGCTGAACCGGTATCTGCTTTTGAATACAAAATTTCAACCGCTTTTTTGATACCTTGCGCTATACCTTCGGCGGCCTTCTGCCTGAAATTTTCAGAAGCCAGAAGTGCGGCATCAGAAGGATTTGTGATAAAAGCAAGTTCCACAAGTGCGGAAGGCATTTTCGAATTTTTTAAGACAATTGTCTTAGGACCCGGAGCTATTCCCCTGTCTCTGGTACCTATATGATTCATAAGTGCTTCCTGAATCATGGTTGCAAATTCTTTGCCCGGAAGATTACCCGCATCTTTATAATCTGAGGGATAATAATATGTAGTTGTCCCATTGACAGAAGTGTCGTCGAAGTAATTGCAGTGTATGCTTACAAAGAGGCAAGCATCGTTTTCATTGGCAAAACCTATTTTTTCGCTGGGCTTCATGAAAGTATCATCGTTTCTGGTAAGTATTGTTTTAATTCCTTCCTGCTCCAATAGTTTGCCTATCTTTAATGCTACATCCAGATTTATGTCCTTTTCAACAAGGTCACCGTTGTTTGAACCAGGATCAATACCGCCATGTCCTGCATCTATAACTACAGGCTTGTCATTCAGATAGGTTTTAATATCATTATCTTTAGTCTCGGGCATTATCCGGGTAATGCTCCTGTTGCTCTTCTCATTTGTTATATCTTTACTGTCCTTAACCGGCTCAGGGTTTGAAGGTTGTGAGCGAAACAACATATATAAAGCGGAACTTAATACTAAGACTAAACAAGCAAGTATTGTTATTCTTCTAATGAAAAACTTCCTTCTCTTCTTATTGGCAAGTATCCTTTTTGCTTGTTTTACGAAACTCAAGTGTTTGTTGTTTGACTCGTGCATTTATGTTTCTCCAATCTTTACAAAACTATATAATTTTATTGTGGCGTATTTGAAAAAATTATATCATAAAAGTCTTCGGAAAAAAGTAAAAAAAGTGTGAATAATTGAGAGTGATTTTCATATTGATTTCAGGTTGATTTTCAAAAATCAGTATAATAGAATATACTCAAGAATATATGTTCGATAAATGTGGTATTAATGTGAAAGCAAAGCTTGAATATTATGCGCAACTGCCTGTTTGCGCAGCAAAAAAGTGGCAGGCGTATTAAAAAAGATTAACTGCCATTGGGTAGCTTTCGTCTATGCTTGCGTTGGCAGGATGGAGTTCATTTCCGGCCGCAGTAACATGGCAGTTAATATGCTAGGAGTGGTGCCTTGTGAATCTGGAACAAATGCTTGATTATATAAAATCTTCAAATGCAATTATGGACAATGTTACAAAGTGGGTAGAAATACCTTCCCGGGAAGGTGTTTATTCTGAAATACCCAATTGCGTTGACCCGCGCATTAAAAAAGCTCTTTCAGCCAGAGGAATACATAAGCTCTATTCACACCAGGCTTCAGCCGTAGAAGAGATTGAGAAGGGTAAAAATGTTGTTGTAGTTACTCCTACTGCATCGGGGAAGACTTTATGCTATAACATTCCTGTTCTCAATGCCATTTTAAAAGACTCCGATTCAAGAGCCATTTTCCTGTTTCCTACAAAGGCACTGTCCCGGGATCAGATGACAGAGCTGCACGAGCTTATAACAGAGGCTGAAATTGATATAAAGACCTATACATATGACGGGGATACTCCGCAGTCAGCAAGAAAAGCCATAAGACAGGCAGGACATATTGTAGTGACAAATCCCGACATGCTCCACAGCGGTATACTGCCGCATCACACTAAATGGACAAAGTTGTTTGAGAATCTTAAATTCGTGGTTATAGATGAAATACATCATTATAGGGGTGTGTTCGGGAGCCATCTCGCAAATGTAATAAGGCGGTTAAGGAGGATATGCAATTTCTATGGATCCAATCCCCAATTCATATGCTGTTCCGCAACTATTGCAAACCCGGCAGAGCTTGCATCCAAAGTGATTGGAAGCGATGTCGTATTAATTGACAACAATGGAGCACCCTCCGGTAAAAAGCATATTATTTTTTACAACCCTCCTGTTGTAAACAAAGAACTCGGTATAAGAAAAAGCAGCTTGCTGGAAGCCAGGAGAATTGCGGAAATGCTTATAAGAAATGACATACAGACCATCGTATTTACAAGAAGCCGCTTGAGTGTTGAAGTGCTGGTCACATATCTGAAAGATATTTTTCACGGGAAAATGGGCAAGGAAAGCAGAGTAAGAGGATATAGAGGAGGATATCTGCCCAATTTGAGGCGGGAGATCGAGCAGGGATTAAGAAGCGGCGAGATTACAGGGGTTGTTTCCACCAATGCCCTGGAGCTGGGGATTGATATAGGAAGCCTGGAGGCTTGCGTTATCTGCGGATACCCGGGCAGTATAGCCAGCACCTGGCAGCAGGCAGGAAGAGCGGGAAGGCGCAGCGGTGAATCCGTGGTATTTATGGTGGCAAGCAGCAGTCCGCTTGATCAGTATATAGTAAACAATCCGGATTACTTTTTCGGCAGCAGTCCGGAGTACGGTCTGATAAATCCCGACAATCTGGTGATACTTTACAATCACATGAAATGTGCCGTGTTTGAACTGCCTTTTGAAGACGGGGAGAAATTCGGTGTCGAAACCACAGATGAAATGCTTGCATATATGGAGGAAGCGCGACTGGTAAGGCATGTGGGCAGTCGCTGGCACTTTATGTCCGACGTTTTTCCTGCAGATGATATCAGTCTCAGAAGCGCATCAAATGAGAATTTTATAATTATAGACATATCTGAACCACAGCACAGGGTTATCGGGGAAGTTGACAGATTCAGCGCACCAATGCTCATTCATGAGGAAGCTGTTTACATTCATGAAGGCCAGCAATACCAGGTTGAGAAACTTGATTTTGATGACAAAAAGGCATATGTGAGAAAGGTCGATGTTGATTATTATACAGATGCAAACCTTGCTGTAGACCTCAAGGTTTTGGACGTATTCCGGGAAGAGATGGACGGCAGGATACAAAAGAGTGCCGGCGAAGTTATGGTAACGGCGCTGGTCACCATGTTTAAGAAAATTAAACTGTATACCCATGAAAATATCGGTTCCGGTCCTGTAAACCTGCCGGAAACTGAAATGCACACCACGTCTTACTGGATAGGTTTTCCTGAAGAAAGCGAAATAGGAATTTCAAAAAATGATATGCAGAATGGGCTTCTGGGACTGTCAAACATTATTGCAAATGCGGCACCGATTTACCTTATGTGTGACCCGGGTGATATAAAGGTGGTTTACCAGGTCAGATCCACATTTACGCAAAAGCCGTCTCTTTATATTTACGATAACTATCCGGGAGGAATAGGGTTCAGCGATAAGCTGTATGAGCTGCACAGAGAGCTTTTTAGCGCAGCCAGGCAAATGATAGAACAATGTCCTTGTGAACAGGGCTGTCCGTCATGTGTAGGGCCTGTGGAGGAATTTTCAGGCAACGGGAATCCTAAGAAAACAACTTTGAAAATGATTGATATTGTTTTGGAGGATATATGTACCAGGACTTAAAAAGCAAGCTTGAAATGTATAAAAAGAGCTTGGCTATGAAAAAGGAGTCTGTTGCAAGACAGCAGGAGCCGGTACGCAGCAATTTTGATATAGACAAACTTTTGGAAGGGTTTATATGCAGCAATGGCGAGGGTTCCTGTTTTGTAACAGAGGAAAGATATCCTGCATCATATATTTATGGCGGGTGCAGTATCGGGAATACGGAAACGCTCAACACCGGTATTTTAAGGAACATTTGCGGTGATATTGATAATGATATGAGTCTGAAGGATTTTTTGTTTCTTGATACTGAGACCACCGGGCTTTCCGGAGGAACAGGCACTGTAGCGTTTCTGGTTGGAACGGGATTTTTTGAAAAAGGAGAATTCGTACTGCGCCAGTTTTTTATGAGGGATTATGACGAAGAGCCTGCCATGCTCACTGCACTTAACGAGCTGCTGTCAAAGTATAAAGGGCTTATAACCTTTAACGGCAAAGCTTTTGACTGGAATCTGCTTCATACGAGATTTGTTTTTAACAGAATAAAACCGTCGATGAGTGAACCTGTACATCTGGATCTTCTTTTTCCCGCAAGAAAAATATGGAAGCTTAAGCTGGAAAGCTGTTCCCTGGTGTCGATAGAGGAAAAAGTGCTTGAAGAATGCAGGACGGATGATGTTCCAGGCGCTATGATACCTTCAATATATTTCAAGTATCTTGAGGACAGAGACGCAAGGGGAATTAAACGAGTAATAAAGCATAATAAATTGGACATAATGTCAATGGTGTCACTTTTGAACAGGATATGCTCAATGCTTGAGAATCCGTTGGCGGAAACCGACGGAGACAGGGAGCTGCTAGGGATAGGCAAAATATTTGAATCAAGCGGCGATTACCAGAATGTTATAGACTGCTTTGAGGCGTGTATGGGAGCCGAAAGTATTATAGTCAAGGAATCTGCCTCAAAAAAGCTGTCTCAAATTTACAAGAGAAGCAAAAACTATGAAAAGGCTGTTGAACACTGGAACAATATGCTCAAAGACCCTTCTATCCCCAAAATATTCCCTATGATAGAGCTGGCAAAGTATTATGAGCATAAGAAAAAGGACCCTTTCAAGGCACTTGAAATTGTAGAAGAGGCTGTTAGAATAAGCGCCGGAATGGGTATTATGAATAATATATATCATAAAGATTTGAAAAAAAGACTTGAACGGCTCAGGAGAAAGACAGGGAGTGTTGGAAATGCATGATGTGCTAAAAAACAATGATAATGAAAATAACAGCATTTGCTGTGGAAAGCCACCATCCGCATCACAAATAGAGATGACGGAACTTGTCCTCCCGAACGATACAAATATATTGGGCAATCTGTTGGGAGGAAGGCTCATGCACTGGATAGATATTGCCGGAGCTATGGCAGCTTCCAGACATTCGGGCAGGGTTGTGGCGACTGTTGCCCTTGACAGCCTTGATTTCAGACATCCGGCAAGAATGGGAGAACTGGTCATTCTGAAAGCAAAACTTACATGGGTTGGCAGAACATCAATGGAGGTCACCGTAAGAGCATATGCGGAGAATTACAAGACCGGGAGCGTTATTCTGACAAACAAGGCATATATCACATATGTTGCCCTTGATGAAAATGGAAGACCGACTCCGGTACCACCGCTGATTATCGAGACAGAACAGGAAAAGAAGGATTTCCTAGAGGCTGAGCAGCGAAGGCAAGAGCGTCTTAAAAGAAAACATTGCGATTTCGAATAGGGATTTAACTTAGTTTAACGAGTTTAATGAGCAGTATGTCATAAGTATGCACTTCTGAAAATATTAATTAAGAAGAATTATATTTTTACGAGGTAGCAATGTCTAAGAAGTCATTTTTCAGCGGTGCTATTATACTTATGATAGCAGGGCTCATTGTAAGGATTTTTGGATTTATATACAGAATATACCTTTCAAATCTTATCGGGGCCGAAGGTATGGGGCTTTTTCAGCTGATTTCGCCTGTATATTCCCTGATAATTCTTACCCTTACCTCGGGAATATCCATAGCGGTATCAAAGATGGTTGCTGAAGAAGAAGCCAGGGGCCACTATATCAATTTAAGGAGGATAACCTCCTGTGCCGCTGTTTTTATACTTATTTGCGGCATTATCATATCTGTTCTCATTGCATTAAATGTTGATTTCATTGTTAAAACAATTTTGAAGGATAACAGGACCTATTTTTCCTTACTTGTCCTTTTGCCGAGCATCCCGGTTATTGCAACCGCTTCTGCTCTGAAAGGATATTTTTACGGTACGCAGGATGTTACACCGACAGCAATTTCGCAGATTGTGGAGCAAATTGTGAGAATAGGCCTTGTCTTATTAATGGCTTCATACTTTCTTAAACTCGGGCTGGAGTACGCGTGTGCCCTCGCTACAGCGGGCATGGCAATAGGGGAAGTTTCAAATCTTGCGGTGCTGTATATAATTTATCTTGCGAGAAAGAACAGATCAAAACGTCTTCCAAGGACAGGTATTTTGCGAAAAAGGGTAATTTTTAAAAATATGATAACCATAGCGACACCTATATCTTTTAACAGGTTTATCACCTCTATAATGGCTGCAGTAGAGTATATAATGATACCAAGGATGTTGCTGGCAGGAGGAAATGATTATCAGACCAGTATTGAACTGTACGGTAGGCTGACGGGTATGGCAATGCCCCTTGTTTTCTTCCCGTGTATAGTGACATCATCTCTTGCTACAACTCTTGTGCCGGCAATTTCAGAAGCCATGTCGCTTAAGAACCTCAGAGCGGCTGTATATAGAATCTCCAAGTCAATACAGATAACATTTGTGCTTGGTTTTATGTTTACTGCAGTATTCATGACATATCCCAAAGAAATTGGAGATATACTTTACAAAAAAGAAGACATAGGGTGGATACTCAGTTTGCTCTCATTCACCTGCATTTTTGTATATCTTCAGCAGACGCTTCTGGGTATAATGAACGGCCTCGGGAAACAGGGTGTCTCACTCAGAAACTCTTCAATAGGGTACATAATAAGAATATGTTTTGTGTATTTCTGTGTCCCCAAGTATGGAATCAAAGGCTATATATGGGGTATGATTATCAGTCTGGCAATTGTGTGCATACTTGATTTATACAAAGTCTCTTCAGTTACAGGAATGCATTTTGACATCAGGAACTGGGTCTTTAAACCGGGAATTGTGGGCATCGCTGTTCTTGCTGCAGGAAAATATATATACAGCTTTTTCTCAATTTTTACAGACAATTATATTATTAATGTGGTACTTGCGGTAGCGGGCAATTTAGTAATAAGCTTGGCCCTGAACTTTATAATTGGTGCTTTGGATAAGGAAGAATTATTGAGATTGGTAGGGTTCAAAAAATACCAAAATAACATGAAACTGTGAGTAATATTCAGATATTTTCACAAAATAAGATATTTTGCCAAATAAAAGTCAGATAAGGTCAAAAACAAATTTTGCATAATAAGTACCGGTGTGAGATAATGTAAGCGAAGGTCAAAGATAGTCAAAGACAAAAACAAACAATAAATATATTAAAATATTTTGGAGGTGTCGTATATGTTTGGACTTACACCATTCAATAGAAGAGAAAACAATTTGGCAAGAAGAGATCCCTGGGGGATCAGATCGATATTCGAAGATTTCTTTGATGATGTGTTTTTTCCTGGCTTTTTTGCAGCCGGCAGTTCAATTAGAGCCGATATACGTGAGACAGATAAGGAGTATATAATTGAAGCTGAAATTCCCGGAGCGCGAAAAGAGGATATCAAGATTGATTTACAGGATGATGTGCTTACAATATCAGTACAGCGCAATGAAGTTATAAACGAAGAAAGAGAGAACTACATCAGAAAGGAAAGAAGGTACGGTTCTTTCAGCAGAAGCTTCTATGTAGACAGCATTAAGCACGAGGATGTAAAGGCAAAGTACAATGACGGAATTCTTACCATCACGCTTCCTAAAGACGAAAACCGCAAGAGCAAAGGACATAGAATCGATATTCAATAATTGACAGGATTGACAGCAGGGTTGACAGAGCGACAGGGCAGAGGACAGGGGACGGTTCTATGTCATGGACATAGAACCGTCCCCTGTCATGCCCGTCCCCTGTCATGTCTTCCGCTTTACAGCAGCGGTATTCTCCTGTTTTCGCCTTTACTGTTTCCCAGCCGTGAAATCATATCGCATAATTTTCTGATACCGTCTTCAATCTGTTCTATATATACAGATGCAAAACTCAGGCGTATGTTATCAAGCTTTTGTACGTGCGGGCTGCTGTAGAAAATTCTGCCCGGGGCAAACACAATATCTTCCGATGCTGCCTGCCTGATAAGTGTCTCAATTGGAAAGCCATAAGGAAGGTTGAGCCAGATGTTCAGACCGCCCCCAGGCCTTGAAAATCTGACACCGGCAGGCAGATAACTGTCAAGTGCCTGGGTAATTTTAAGATACCTTTCCTTATATATATTGAACATAAATTTAAAATGCCTGTCCCAGTATCCTTCCCTGATGTAGAGGTCAAAAGCCCGCTGAATCAGGCCTGAAGTGGATATATCCGTTGTATGCTTGGCCTGCAGAATAATGTTTGTCAGTTTTGACGGGACTATCATGAATCCCAGCCTCAAGCCCGGCATGAATATTTTTGAAAAGCTTTTTATGAATATAACTCTGTCATGTGTATCAATAGCCTTAAGAGGCAGATAGTTCCTGTTTTCAAAGTCAAGATCGCTTACGTAATCATCCTCCAGTATATAAAAGTCATACTTGGCGGACAGATTGATAATTTCCTTTCTTTTTCTGTTACTGTAGGAATACCCGGTTGGGTTCTGAAAAGAAGGAATTGAATACACAAGCTTTGGACGATATTTCTTTATGTTGTATTCAAATATATCAAGGTCAGGTCCGTCCTCCAGCATTTCAACATCTACTATATGGGCGCCTCTTGATTTAAAAACTGCAAGTGCACCGGTATAAGTGGGGCTTTCAGTAACTACATAATCACCCTGTGCAAGAAGCGCTTTTGAAATAATATCTATACCCTGTTGAGCTCCTGAAATAATTTGAATACTTTCAGGAGTGGTTGCTATATTTGATTTATGCAGTATTCTGAGTATTGATTCCCGAATAGGATAAAAACCCTGGCTGTCCTGATACCCGAAAGCATTTCCCCTGTCACGCTCAAGCACTTCATCAAGTACTTTCCTGAAATCTTCTACGGGGAAAAGGTCCGGTGTGGGAGTTGCGCTGGCGAAGTTTACAGTGTTGGCCCCTATTTTTATTTGGCCGTTACTTATCAAAAACGTATCATCCTGCTGGTAAAGCTCGTCGGAAATTGGATTTGCATCACCCGAAACATTATATGATGCTGGAGGTATACTGCGGGATACAAAAGTACCGCTGCCTTGTTTCGTATATACATATCCTTCATTTTCCAGTAGCTTTAATGCAGAAACCACTGTTACCTGGTTTATTTTAAGAGAATCCCTGAATTGCCGTACCGAAGGCAGCTTAAAATCGGGCAGCAGGATGCCTTGCTGTATCATTTCTTTAATATTGTTGCATAGCTGCATATACATGGGTATTTTTGAATTTTTGTCAAGTTTAATGGAATCAAGCAAGCCTGGAATATCACTCATAAAAACAACTCCCTATAAATCATGTATTGTGGAATTGAATGTCGTCATTCGCAAATATTATTGTTCACAAAAACAACTGTATCGATACAATTTTAGCAAAATGGATATTCCAAGACAAGGGGACGGTTCTTCTGTCTGAGCTTTCAGACAGAAGAACTGTCCCCTTGTCTCCTTGTCTCGCGGAAAATCTTCCTTAAAACTTGATTACCTTTGGCTCTTCGGTAAATGAATAGAAGGTAGCTGTTGCATCCTCAAAATAGAGAACCTCTGTATTGTCATCCTCAGCTGAATACATAGATTGAAGTTCCGGATAATTATCAAGCATATGCTTTTTTGCCTCTACTCTGTCGTCCCTGATAAGCTTGCCGGCTACCCTAAGCCACTTTCCGTCGGCATAAGCACAGATTTCTGCCTTTGGATTTGCCTGGAGCTGCTTGGAAACATTTTTTACTTTGCCTGTCTGGATATAAAGCTTACCCTCAAAAATATCCACTGTACCAAAAGGTCTGACTCTTGGCTGATCGCCTTCTACTGTAGCCAGATAATATGTTCCGCATTTCTTTAGAAACTCGTATACTTCCTGCATTTTCTTTTCCTCCTGTGTATTTTATATAATAGGGGACATTTCTATAATATGGGACATTTCTCAACTTTCATACAATAGAGGACACTTCTCAACTTCCGTATAATATTCCGTATAATAGAGGGCACTTCCCAACTTCGCGCAATTGGAAGCATTTCTTAACTTTCAGAAGCAATAAGTATGAAAAATTGAGAACTGTCCCTCCTAATATGAAAAATTGAGAACTGTCCCTCCCAATACTGTCCCCCCATCATGCCCCATTATCTCACTGGCTCCATATCTCAAATGTGTTGAAATCACAATCATTTGCGTATGTAATAAAGTGTCAAAAAATTAACGTGTATTCCCGGAAACATTTTAAGCAAAAACATTTATTATGTCAACATAACTATCCTTTTAACCCTATTGGACTATTGCTCTGCTGGTGATATAATTATTTGAAAATAAAATGATTATTAAAAAACTAGCGGAAGGATATGCAAAATAGATGAAAAGTACTGCAAAAACAGTTGGAATAGTAATGTTTATCACGATATTCTCGAGGCTTTTGTCTCTTGTGAGCAATATGGTCTATATTGCCTATTTTGGCATTAATCTTTATATGGATATATATTCATATTCACTGCAGCTTCCCAACATCATTTTCAATAGTTTCGGAACTGCTCTGGTGACGGTGGTTATACCCATATTTGCCGGTTATATCGGAACGGGGGAGAAAGACAGGGCTTACAAATTTGCGAATAATATTACATGCCTTTCAGTTGTTTTCACCATGGGACTTACTTTGGTTGGGATGGCAGCTGCACCGCTTATAATATCCCTTACAAGGTTCAAATTCGAAGGCTTTGGCTTTGCTGTTGCTTCATTACGGATAATGTTTCCGGTAATGATTTTTTACGGGCTTAATTACATATTTCAGGGAATACTCCAGTCCATGGACCGCTACAACATGCCGGCCTTTGTAAGCGTTCCAAGCAGTCTGATTGTTATATTTTATGTTATTTTTTTGGGAGAAAAATTCGGTGTAAAAGGCCTGTTAATTGCCACATTTATTGGCCTCGCTTCCCAGGCGTTGATCCTTATTCCGGCGCTTATGCGGACTGAATACAGGTTCAGCATCTCTTTCAATTACAGGGATGAGGATATAAGGTATGCATTGAGGCTTATACCGCCTGTCCTGATAGGCACTTCAGCTTATCAGCTCAACATGCTTTTTAATACTACACTGTCTGCAAACTTCAAAGATACGGTGGCGCTGCTTACCACCGTACAAAACCTCGTACTTTATGCAGTGCTGGCCTTTATATATTCAATTACTTCTGTATTTTTCCCTAAATTTACAGTACTTGCAGCCAGGAATGACATGGAAGGCTTTAAGGATAATCTGATGAAGGTGCTGAAGGTGGTTCTCTTTTTCCTTTTGCCTATTGCGTCAGGTTTTATAGCAGTAAGATATCAATTGATTGATTTTCTCTATGGCTGGGGAAAAGTAACGGCGGATAACGTATCTTTGGCAAGTAATATGATGGCTCTGTATTCTCCGGGAGTAATAGGAATCGGAATAAAGGAAATTGTAGACAGAGCTTTTTATTCTTTAAAAGATACAAAAAGGCCTGCTATAAACGGTGTGGTTATCATGCTGGTGAATATTGCAAGCAGCCTTGTGCTCATCAACTTTTTAGGCGTTCTTGGAATTCCTGCTGCCTACTCAATATCGACAGCTGTTGGAGCATTGACTATACTGCTTATGATGAGAAAAAAGGTGGGTGCATTCGGTGGAAGGATACTTTTTTCTGCGACTTTAAAAATTGCTGTTTCAAGTGGTATAATGTTATTATCGATTTTGCCCTTGACGTCGTTATTAAAACAGCTTATTTTTGGACATGCTTTCCTGGACAAGGGGTTAAAGCTGGCTATTCCGGTGTTGGCAGGCGTTGTTGTGTATTTTGTTGTAGCTTGTTTGCTGAAAGTGGACGAGGCTGTCGAAGTTGTTGAAAAAATTAAGAATAAATTTGGAGGAACAAATGCTTAATGTTTTGCATCTAATCAACTATCCTGGAAAGGGCGGGTCAGAAAGGTACATATTATCTCTTGCAGAGGCATTGCATGACAATAAGTGCAAGTTCCATGTTGCTTATTCTGAAGACGGGCCCATGTTAAGACAGGCTAGAAAAATGGGAATAAAGACTTATAAAATTGCCATGAGAAGTCCTTATGATATCAAGGCTGCAATGCAGGTTAAGAAACTGTGCAAAGAACTGTCAATTGATATAGTTCATACTCACTTTTTAAGAGAAAACTATATCGGCGTGCTGTCAAAACTTTTAGGCAACAGAGTGGTGCTGGTTAACACAGGACATCTGCTTGCGAAGAAGAACATTCTGGTCAAGCTTACAGACCTTTTGTTTTCAGCTGCTACCGACGAAATAATTGCAGTAAGCAATGCCGTAAAAGATATGATGGTATCGGAAGGAATAAGGCCTTCAAAAATCAGCGTTATATATAATGGCGTGAACCTTGACTATTGGAAGGGAGAGCGCAACTTAAAAGCAAGAGAGGAGTTCGGTATCGGAGAAGAGGATTTTGTTGTGACTTCGGTGGCAAGGTTCAGTGAGGAAAAGGGCCATCTATTCCTGTTGGAAGCTATAAAGCAATTTTCGAAAATCAGGCAGAAAAGCGGCAGGGGTTCAAGAAGAAAAGTGTGGTTTCTCCTTGTGGGTGACGGAGAGAACCTTGAGCACTGCAAAAATCTTGCAAGCATAATGGGAATCTCGGATTCGGTTATTTTTGCCGGATTCAGAAAAGATGTCAGAAGCATTTTGCACAGCAGTGACCTTTACGTATCTCATTCCATGAGTGAAGCTCTTGGAATATCAATCCTTGAGGCCATGGCTTGCAGTCTTCCGGTAGTAGCAACCAACTCCGGCGGACCCTCTGAGATTATAAATGCGGAAAATAACTGTGGGATACTGGTGGAATTTGGTGACACTGATGGCTTTGCCGCTGCTATTCACAAAATTGTTAATGATACTGAGCTTTACAATACATTCAGGAAGAATGCTTTAGAAATTGTTGAAAAGGAGTTTAATCTGGACAACACTGCGGAGAGCACATATAATTTATATATCAAAGGCTTAAAAAGGTAACCAGAGAGGTGTCTGAAAATGATTATAGACAAAAAAGGAAGGTTGTTTGGAAAAGTTAGCATCATAGATGTGTTAGCCCTTGTAATTGTAATTGCGATAGCTGTGTTTGTGGGCGGAAAATTTAAAAAAAGCGATACCGGAAGTCCTTTTACACAAAAAGAGGACAAAATTCAAATTGTATATGTGATAGAGGAGTTAAGAGATTTTGTTGCGGATGAATTAAAAATTGGAGATCCGGCTCGTGAATCAGTATATAAAGCAAGTTTTGGCAATGTTGTAGATATAAAAAGGGACAAGTCTGTCTCCTGGGTCAGGACCAACCAGGCAAAACTCATTAAGTCTTCAAAAGAAGGATATTCTTGTGTATACATAACCATGGAAGGTACCGGAATTTATGGAGATAACGGCGTAACGATAGGTTCCGGCGAGTATTTCATAGGTCAGTCAATTGTGCTTAACATTGGTAAAACACAGGTTTACGGCAAAATTTGCGACATGAAGAAAATTGGCTGATTTTAAACTTTATCCCGTACACTGAAATGCGGAGGTTGGAAGAATGATTATTGATAGCAAAGGAAAACTGTTTGGTAAAATATCAATTATAGATATTTTGGTCATTTTAGTAATAATTATAGCGGTAGTGGGAATAGGTTACAAGTTTACCAGACCCAATGCAGGTAATACGGTGTTTACAAAGCAAGACGACATACAGATAAAATTTCTGGTTGATGAAGTACAGGATTTTGTCGTCGATGCCATTAAGGTGGGAGACCCGGTCAGGGAATCTGTTCAGAATGCCAGCTTTGGAAGAGTATCAAATATAGAGACAGGAGACGCCATAATCTGGTTGACCACGGAAGATGGCCAGAATGTGAGAGTTTCAAGGGAAGGTTATTATTCTGTTGTAATAACCATGGATGCAAAAGGAATGAAGGACAACCTTGGGGTATTAATAGACAAAGCCAACTATTATGTTGGTCAGACTTTAACTCTCTATGTCGGCAATGCCGCTTTATACAATGGAAGGATTACTGAAATCACAGTAAAGGAGTGACGCTGATTGCATTCTGGCGCGGGTATGGAAGAGAGTATCATATCACAAAGTATTTTATATAGAATTATACGATGGTTTATATATAAATTCTGCACATCTTACAGGGAAAGTGTTTTGCACCGTATTCTGGTGAAGATCTCGTGTACGCTTAAATCCTGGTTTGATGGCAGCGGATTATGGCAATTCATAAGAAAAGACGAAAAGAGCGGAAAGTTCTTTGAACACAGCGTATTTTATAAAATTATACAGGGTGTTATTAATTTATTTATTGCCGCAATAAAAAAGTTTGTTCAGTTGTTCAGAACCGCTTATGAATGCAGTATATTATACCGTTTGCTGGACAAGCTGGTTTCAAGATTTGAAATCGTCATTGGTGCGGCAATATTAATTCATACGGTTGTACCTCATGACAGATGGCATAATCAGTACACTCTGGTGCTGGTGTTCTGCATTTTTGTGCTGTATCTCGTCAAAATTGTACATGACGGCAGCAGTTCACTTGATGTACGAAAGGTTGACATTGCATTGATAGTATTTGCCCTGTCGACTTTTCTTGCTACGGTAACTTCCATAGCTCTGAAAGCCAGTCTGAGAGCATTCGCTTTTTATGCCGTTATGTTTTTGACGGTGCTGATTATGGTAAATTGTCTGAAGACCGAGCGAAGCATCAAATCTTTAATGCATATAATAATCGCTGCTGTAACATTGGCATCGCTGTATGGTATATGGCAGTATGCCAACAAAATCCCCGTAGACCCGAGAATGGTGGATTTACGTTATAGTAAAGGTGTGAGCAGGGTATTTTCCACCATGGGAAACCCCAACGATTATGCCGCATACCTTCTTCTGACAATGCCATACTTTATCGTCGCCTTTTTAGAATCAAAAAGCAAAAAAGTAAAATTACTGCTGTCAGCCCTTACAGCACTTGTTCTTGTTAATCTTGTTCTCACAAGCACAAGGGCGGCATGGATAGCCTTTGCAATAGGAGTTTTTGTGTTTGTATTTATGAAAAACAGGAAGCTTATTCCTCTGATAATAATTATCGGCGTTGCAGCTATACCCTTCCTGCCCAATTCAATACTGTCCAGGCTGCGCTCTGTAGGCAAGGATTCATCGAGCCTTTACAGAATAGATATATGGAAAAGCTCTCTTGCCATGCTGAAAGATTACTGGATTACAGGTATTGGACTTGGGCCTGAAACTCCAATGAAATTATTTGCGGGCTATTCCCGGTTAAAGACGCCTGCCCATTCCCATATGCTGCCCATTGAAATATGGCTTGAAATGGGTTTGACCGGTATTTTATCATTTATATGGTTTGTTGCAAGGATGGTTAAAAAAAGTTTTGTCAGCATATACAGTTCAAAAAATACTTTTCTGAATAATGTAATTGCTGCAAGTGTTGCATCATATGCAGCAATATTAGCTATGGGACTGACTGATTATGTATGGTTCTATCCAAGAACCATGAATATGTTCTGGTTCAATACAGCTATATTTATTGCAGCGATAAATATGGCACTGTCCGGAAAAGCTTCAAGAGATTCGTTGTAGTTGTATAAAGGAAGAGATTTGAATAAAGTAAGAGAGTTTGAATAAAGTAAGAGGTCTGAAATAAAAAAGGAATCTGAAAACAGATTATATAAATCTTATGCTTGATATATCATTTTTCCGATAAATATATTGAGACTGCTGAGAATTCTATTTACAAAAGAAGAAACGGGTTACAAAAGAAGAAACGGGAGGTCTAAAGTTATGTGGAAGTTTTTCACCAGACCCGTACGAAAACCAAAACTCGATATCGGAGTTTTAAGGAAAAATGATATAGTATTATTGCCCCTTGACGGCAGGTGGAACAATCTCTTCAAAAATACCGAGAAAACAACTGACATATTAAGATGCGAAGAAAGAATAAAAGAACTTCTCAAACAACAATCCAGCCTTATTGCAGAATTGGAAGAGATTCAGGTGAGAAAAAAGCAGTGCATGGAAAACATAATAAAACTTACACCTGAAGCGTTTGACAAAAACAGCGAAGAAGCAAAAAGGCAAATGCAGTGGTGTGAGAAAGAAATAAAGCGTATCAATGAAAGAAAACGAGAAATAGAAGTAAACCTTGACAATATTCCCGGCCTCATAAAAGAGGCAAACCTTGAACTGCTTGAATATACAATAAAACTGGTGTATGTTAAAATTAGGTCGAACCAAAAGAGAGTGGAGGAACTGGACCGGCTCATAGAAGAGACACGGGTCAGACTAAAGGAATATATAAGCGAAAGAGAACTCCTGGCTCAGGACGGAGCAGATACTTATTCCTATTTCCACGATCTGCTGGGGTCGGAAGAGCTGGAAAAGCTGGACAGAATTTTTTTTGGAAAAAGTAAAGGCTAAAGGGGTAGCATTAAGAAAGAGTTGAGTATAGTATGAAAATTGTTAAACCGGAACAGATGAGTGAAATTGACAAATTTACAATAAATGAGATTGGTATACCGGGAATAGTCCTGATGGAGAATGCGGCAGTATGCGTTGTAAATGAGATTTTAGACATGCTGCCTGATTTATGTGGCAGAAAAGTTGTTATATTGGCGGGTAAAGGAAACAATGGAGGAGATGCTCTTGCTGTTGCAAGACATCTTTACAATAAAGGAATTGATATAAAGACATACTTACTGGCAAAAAAAGATGAAATCAAAGGGGATGCAGCGGCAAATCTTAAGATCCTTGAAAATATCGGAATTGATGTAACTGAATTTATAAGCGAGGAACAATTCCCGGAGTTTGAAAATGTGCTGGTAAGGGCTGACCTTGTAGTTGACGGCATATTTGGAACAGGCCTGAAAGGAAATGTGAGAGGTATACCGGCACGTTTGATAGACATTGTAAACAGCTCATCGAAGGCAGTAATTTCTATAGATATACCTTCCGGAATCAATGGTGAGAATGGTAAAGTAATGGGATGCTGCATCAGAGCTTCCAGAACTGTAACTTTTGCATTGCTCAAAATTGGCCTGCTGGTACATCCGGGCTGCGAATATACAGGAAAAATTACCGTTGCAGATATTGGAATACCGCAGAAGGCTATAGAGAATTTCCTGATAAATACATATACTTTGGGCAAACATGATGTATCTTCCATGATACCTGTAAGAAAAAAGGATGCTAATAAAGGTAGTTTTGGAAGAGTGCTTATTATAAGCGGTTCCACAGGTATGACTGGTGCCGGCTGTCTGACGGCCAGGGCGGCATTGAGGTCAGGTGCCGGCCTTGTTTATCTTGGAGTTCCCTCAAGCTTGTGGCACGTATACGCTTCGTCAGTAACCGAAGCAATAACTCTACCGCTTGATGATGATGGAAGCGGACGCCTGTCGCAAAGCCTGATTGACATGATAGATACTGTTACTGAAAAGAAAGACGTCATTGCAATCGGCCCCGGTCTTTCAGTAAATAATGCCATAATTGAAATAGTCGGAAGTATAATAAAAAAAGCTCAGGTTCCGCTGGTTATTGATGCCGATGCACTCAATGCCATTTCTGCAGATGTCAGTATTTTAAAGTATCTGAAAGTTCCTGCGGTCATAACCCCTCATCCCGGTGAAATGTCAAGGCTTACAGGCATTGATATTGCGGATATTCAGAATAACAGGCTGGAAGTCGCAAGAGAATTTGCAGCAAGATGGAATGTTGTAACGGTGCTTAAGGGTTCAGGGACGGTGGTTGCAAAGCCTGACGGTACTTTGTTCCTGAACACAACCGGTAACCCGGGTATGGCTACGGCAGGCAGCGGTGATGTTCTCACCGGAATTATCGCAGGTTTTATCGGACAGGGAATGAAGCCTGAAGATGCAGCAGTTGCAGGTGTGTACCTGCACGGATATGCCGGAGACGAAGCCCGCAGCAAAAAAGGAGAGTGCGGCATGATAGCCGGAGATATTATAGAAGAGCTTCCGGGAATATTGAAATCACTGGGACGATAAGCATGATAAAAAACTATTTACCGGGAAATTTTCAAGGACAGGTCTGATGATAGAACTGTCCGTCTTTGTTCAGATAACTTTGTTAAAATAACCAGTATGTAAATAAATCAGTTTGTTAAAATAATCAGATTTTTAAGATAAGCAGATCAGAATAGAGGGATAATTGTATGGAATATAAGCTTAACAGGTCATGGGCTGAGGTTAACCTGGACAATATTGCTCACAATGTGCGTGAAATAAGGAGAATCACCAATAAAAAAGCAGAACTCATGGGCGTGGTTAAAGCTGATGCTTATGGCCACGGTGTTATGGAAGTTACGAGAACCCTCCTGGCCAATGGGGTAACCCGTCTTGCAGTGTCCATGCTTGATGAAGCTATACAATTGAGGAAAAACGGAATTGATGTTCCCATTCTCATTTTAAGCTATACAGATCCGGCAAGAGCTGAGGAAATAATTCTGAATGACGTAACTCAGACCGTTTTCAGCCATGACCTTGCAGAAGCCCTGTCAGCTGCCGCGGTAAAACTTCACAGGAACGTGAAAATTCATATTAAAATAGATACCGGTATGACAAGAGTAGGGTTTATGCCGGGATACAGCGCGGTAAAGGATGTTGTGGCAATCAGCAAGCTTCCGGGAATAATAGTGGAAGGGTTATTTACTCACTTTGCTTCAGCGGATGAAAAGGATAAAAGATATACTTACATGCAATTTGAGCGGTTTATGAGCATTTGCAGTGAATTAAGCCGAATAGGAGTATATATTCCCATAAAGCATGTCTCAAACAGTGCTGCTATCATTGACTTCCCTGAAATGCATCTGGATATGGTCAGGCCAGGCATTATACTATATGGTATGTATCCGTCGGAAGAGGTGGACAGAAGAAAACTGGACCTTAAGCCTGCCATGACATTAAAAGCAAATGTTATTCTGGTGAAGAATGTAGAAAAGAATACATACATAAGCTATGGGAGAACTTTTAAGACAAGGCATGAGAGTAAAATTGCAACAATACCCATAGGATATGCGGATGGTTATACAAGACTTTTAAGCAATAAAGGAAAAGTGCTGATAAACGGCGAAATAGCTCCGATAGTTGGAAGAATCTGCATGGACCAGTGTATGGTCGACGTAACGGATTTGAAGAACGAAGTCCGTGTAGGGGATGAAGTGGTGCTTTTTGGCAAACAGGGCAATTGTGAAATTAAAGTTGAGGATATTGCGAGGGCCATAGGCACAATAAACTATGAAATAGTAAGTATTATAGGAAAAAGAGTCCCGAGAGTTTACCTTGAGCACGGGAAAATAAGCAGGGTCCTCAATTATTTGATTTAGTGGCAATTAAAGGACGAAGGTGTAATATATTTTTAATTTGACCTGTGCATAATACAGACTATATAATTATATATATTATTAATAGTAATAGTGTATCCTGGTTGAATTATGGACAGTTAAAATTTGCAAAGACGATTTAAGCAAACAGCAATTTTGAAATTCTGTGTATTGACAGCGAATTTTTGGCGGGTTTTGTGAAATTATAATAATGTATTTGTGGGTTGGCTTCTTTACAAATTATAACCCCGGCTGCACATCAGCAAGTAGGGAATGCCTGTGAAGATGGAATATTATAAAACTTCACAGCTTCCTTTATTTGAAATGCTGATAGTTGCCGGAAAAGAAGTGGGGGGGTTATTTTGGCTCAAATTAAAAAAATTTTGGTAAGTCTTCCTGACAATCTGCTAAAGGAAGTAGATTCAATTGTTTCGGTGGAGAAAATTAACAGAAGTGAGTTTGTACGAGAGGCAATGAAACTATATATACGGGAGAGAAGGAAAATCGAAATGAGGGACAGAATGAAGAAGGGTTACCAGGAAATGGCGGAAATTAATGTAAAGCTTACGGAGATATGTTTGGAAGCCGATAATGATCAACAACAAAACTATGAAGAACGGCTCGGGGAGTTGGAATAAAGAGTGGTAATAAAACGTGGTGATATCTTTTATGCTGATTTGAGCCCGGTTGTTGGCTCAGAACAAGGGGGTATCAGGCCTGTGCTCATTGTGCAGAATGATGTAGGCAACAAATACAGTCCAACTGTAATTGCTGCCGCTATTACATCACAGATAAACAAGGCTAAGCTGCCGACGCACATTGAAATAAGCGCACAGGAATACAGGCTCCCGAAAGATTCGGTAATTCTTTTGGAACAGATTAGAACTATTGATAAAAGAAGACTTAGAGAAAAAATCGACCATCTTGATGATGAGTTGATGGAAAAAGTAAACGAAGCATTGATTATCAGCTTCGGTTTGACAGATATCTGAGTGATACATATTGAAAAGTATTAATGTGATATAAACTCAATTAATATTATAAAAACTTATAAAAATGTAAAAATAGAATTGTTTTGGGGGTACAAAAGATGAAATTACCAGGCAGTAAAAAAATAGTACATATAATTTTTGTTTTAGTTGTATTTATGGGAATTTCACTGATCTGGACAGTGTTCGGAGGTTCGTTGCACAAAGGAAGTGCCCAGGAAGCAACCGCCAATGGGCAAAGTGTTGATGTATCAAATATTACGGTTGCAAGTGTTGACTATGTGGACGAAAAAGTTAATCAGCTAAATAAAAAGATTGAAAAGCTCGAAGACCTTGAAGAAAGAATTGATGAGCTCACTGCTCTTGTAGAAGTTTTGGATCAAAAGGTGGAAGACCATTCAACAAGTTTACTGTTTGAAGTTATTGAACTTGAGGCAGGACAGACACTGATAGCCGGCGCAAGTTCAGAGATAATTCTGAGGGCAGGTAAGGCTACAGCAATATCAGGGAAGGACGGAGATGGCCTGTCTGATATAACTTCAGGTGACGGCAGGAACTTATTTACAGGTGATGAAATACCTCGCGACCATCTCTTGCTGGTTTCAAGGGATGACGGCAG
The DNA here is from genome assembly GCA_012840085.1 of Clostridiaceae bacterium. GTDB lineage: Bacteria > Bacillota > Clostridia > Acetivibrionales > DUMB01 > DUMB01. Next base: position 99,574 of record DUMB01000081.1, on the reverse strand, counting down.
AGGCTTGAAGGCCGTAAGCCAGAAAGTATATCTGTTGTTTAAAGGTACATATGAAATAAAATAGACTTTTAGAGTTAAACAATAAAAAATGAAACCGTTTGGTTTCATTTTTTTGTTTCTCATGTTCTGTTATGCGATTTTTCCGTCTAATTCACCATTTTTTCGGGCTTAATCTCCGTTATACCGCTTTTAATCTCCGTATTACCAGTCTTAACTCCCTTTTACCGGTCTTAATTTTTATTTTATTGGTTTTAATTTCTGTTTTACCGGCCTGATTTACATCTTACCGCTGTTAATCTCTATTTTACCAGCCTTAATCTCTTTGCAATTGCAAGGAGTATAAATTTAGGCAGGTCAAGCATTCTTTTAAATCTCCAGGGTTCTTTATAGAGCCTGTACAGCCATTCAAGACCGTTATTCCTGAAAAAGTCGGGTGCCAGGGAGACATTTCCGGCAAAAACATCAAGGCTGCCTCCAACACCAATGCATACTTTTACATTCAACTCGTTCCTGTGCTTGTAAATCCACTTTTCCTGCTTGGGCGCACCTAGTGCTACAAGCAGTATATCAGCATGGCTGCGGTTTATGGCATCTATTATTGCACTTTCATTCTCTGGCTTAAAATAACCGTGATGGCAGCCGGCAATTTCAACACCGGGATAATCTCTCATAATGTTTTTAGCTGCAGTTTCTGCCGTACCTGGTTTAGCTCCAAGCAAAAAATATCTTATAGTCCTGCGTGCAGCTATTGAGAAGCTGTTTTTTACCAGATCATATCCCGAGACTTTTTCGGGCAGTGGAGTTCCAAGTATTTTCGAAGCAAGCACCACTCCCGCTCCGTCAGCAACAAGCATGTGAGCCTGTTTAAATATTTGAGCAAGTTCAGGGTCCCTTCTGGCAGCCATCATAATCTCTGAATTTGGAGTAAACACCATGTGGACTCCGTCTTCAGAAAGAAAGTTTTCAAGTTTTTCCAATGCTTGTCCCATTGTTACATTATCTATGGGTACGCCCATAATATCAATTACGTCTCTCATAGGCCATCAATCCTCTTCAATTAATCCAACTGCAATTTTAGCATTTTCCAGAGCTTTTCTTTTTAGTACTTCTACATCCTTTTTCAGCCGTTCGGATATTTCAACTCTGTTTAGCCATACATCATCGACAATACTTTTGAGTTTATCAAATTCAAGCTGAGTGACATTGCCGGCGGAAGGCTGGTTGGCATACTGGAGAAATCCTTCGATTTTTGGTTCATAAGCCAGCCCTATTATGGGAACTCCGCTGCTGGCGGCAAAAATCAAGGCATGCAGCCTCATACCTATAAGCATATCCATTTTTCCTATGACAGCAAGAGTCTGAGGAACGGAATATTTATTTTTGATAATGTATCCTTTGGTTTTCATGTGGGATACAACTTCCTCAATTACAAAGATGTCATCCGGATAATGCATGGGGAAAAATACAGGTTTTATTCCGTAATTTTCTGCCATGTAGTCGGCTGTCTGAGCAATTACTTTAACAAACTTCTCGCTTTTGTACCAGTTGCGGACTGAAAAACCAACGTAGGGACCGGAAAGCCCCAGCCCTTCTTTTAGCAAAATCTTATCTGCTTCCTCCCCGGGAGCCGCCTCAACGGTAAGGGCAGGATCAGCTGTAACAATGATATGGGGCTCATTGATATTGAGATTTTCGAGCTCCTGCATTGACAGGTTTTCCCTAAGGGTGATAACATTTACCTTATTCAGTATTTTACGTGTCAGGTTTTTATTATTGTTTCTTCTTAATGGGCCTATTCCATTTGCATAGAACATAATCTTCAAGTCCATTTTTTTTGCCAGCCATATTGTACTCAGATAATACAGGAGCGAACGAGTGCTTGTATTGTCCTGAATTATGTTTCCTCCTCCGTAGATGAACAATTTGGCACTCTTCATAACTCTTAATATATGCAAAAAGTTTACCCTTTTTATGGAATCTACCGAGTACATGGATTTTGTCTCGGTTGGGTTATTGGATAAAACGGCAATTTTCAGGTTTTTATTATAGGTCCTGAGATTGTTTATAATTGCCATTAGCATTGCATCGTCTCCAATATTTTTAAAGCCATAGTATCCGGAAATTATGACATCATATCCTGAAGACTTTGCGGCAGTTTTTTCAAGAACGGTTTTGTATATTGAAAGCTGGGTGGCGCACATATTTTCCAGTGAAAACATTGTACTGGCTTTTTCATATATTTTCTCACCCATAATCTTTCTTTTTTCGTCGTCGCATGCAAGCTCCAGAATATATTGAGCCAGAGTATGATAATCACCGGGATTAAAGAGATACCCGTTTTCCCCGCTTTCTATAAGGTCGGGGATACCCCCTACATTACTGCTTATTGTGGCTTTCTTAAATCTTGCCCCCTCAAGTATTGAGTAGGGAAAGCTTTCGCTGATGGAGGTAAGTACGCTGATGTCAACATTGCTCATAAGTTCATAAGGATCGTTAAGCCAGCCCAGGAAAAACACATTATCAGTTATTCCAAGGGATTTTGCCTGGTTTTCCAGCCTTTCTCTATCCTCGCCGTCTCCGCCGATAACAAATTTTACCGAAGGATTTTTTTCAACAACAAGTTTTGCAGCATTAATCAGAGTGTCTATACCTTTTACAGGATAAAGACGTGCTGCAATACCAACAACTATATCATCATCATGGAGGTCAAGATGGTATTTTGCTGAAAACTCTTCCCTTGAGTATGATTTCAGAGGCTTCTTAAAGTCCATTCCGTTGTAGAGGGTAAAAATGTTTTCAGGGTTGAATTTCCTTTCAATAAGCATTTTCCTGAAGTTATTGGACACACCGATATAATAGTTGATGAATCTCAAAGCAATGGAATTTATTGAGCCAAAAGTCAGCCTCTTGGTCAAACTGTGCATGTAGTCAAGTCTGTAGTCGCTATGCACGGTAGTAACGGTAGGCAGTTTGGTAAAATGTGCTACAATAAGTGCAAACATATTGGCTTTTGCACCATGGGAGTGTATTATTTGATACCCGCCTTCTTTAACAATGCTGATAACCCTTCGTATGTCACGTATAATGTTTCCTGACTTGACAACTTCTACATCTATACCCATAGCCAGAGCATCATCAGCGAATACGCCCGGCCTGAAACTCACTATTTTAACATCTATATGTTTTCCAAGCTCTTTTACAAGGGAAAGGACATGTACCTTGGCACCACCTATGTCCCCTCCGCCTATGAGGTGCAAAACCTTCATGATTTATCCCCTTATCTTTATTATTATTTAAAGTTTATTTTATAGCAGTATGTTTGTCAATATTTGCATCCTTCTTGACTAAAGCTTGCATTTATTGCAAAACATATATCATAAAGATATTATAAAGAAAAAACTATGCGGATGTATATGTGTTGCATGAGTTTATAAGCAACACAGAAGCTACTGGCAATAAATGAGATCAGAACGTAAATGACAAAAGTATAAAAATAAAACACAGAGGAATTTTGCTATGAAAAAGATGAAAGCCATGAGCGAAAGCAAAATTTTTGAGGTATGTAAGGAATATTTGCTGATAATAATTGGATCAATTATTACAGCAGCATCAATCAATATATTCCTGGTACCGTATAAAATAGCGCCCGGTGGCGTAAGCGGTATAGCAACCGTTATCTATTATCTGACTAACGGCAGTATTTCAGTAGGAATTATAATGCTGGTTTTAAATGTGCCCCTATTTATAATGGGTATAAAATATATAGGAAAGAAATTTATTGTAAGAACATTGTTCAGCACTGTGTTCCTTTCGGTGGCTATAGATGTTACTGAGCCTTTGGCAAATTCATTTATTGAAAAATTTCTTCTTGGATATGACCAGATGGCCTCATACTCTGATGTCTTGCTATATTCTATATTTGGCGGATTTTTAATGGGTTTGGGCCTTGGTATGGTATTAAGGTCCGGAGCAACTACGGGAGGAACAGACCTTGCTGCCAAAATCGTTCATAATTTTATTCCCGGTTTTACAGTCGGGCAGATTCTTTTGTTTATTGATACAAGTGTAATTATTTTTGCAGCCATTTCTTTCGGGAGCTTTCAACTTGCACTGTATGCAATTGTTACCTTATATATATCCTCACAGGTGATTGATGCAATTCTGGAAGGTGTCAATTTCGCAAAGGCAGTCTTTATAATATCCGATAAATCAGATGAAATATCTCAGAAACTGATGACAACTCTGGACAGAGGCGTGACTGCCTTAAAAGGAACGGGAATGTATACCGGTAATGACAGAGAAGTGTTATTATGCGTTGTTCACAGGGGACAGTTAAAACAATTAAAAGAGATTGTAAATGATATAGATAAAAAAGCCTTTGTAATATTAACTGATGTGCGGGAGGTCCTCGGTGAAGGTTTTAAGAATTATACAGAAACGTGAGCGGATTTCTGTACGTGTGAAATTATCATTTAACATAATATGTATAACATAAAATGATATAAATTAACAAATCTGAGTAAGTAATTATCACAGTTCATTATCAAGCTATGGACTAATCTTTCATGCTGTAGTATACTATTCTATGAAAATTCTTGAGAAGGAGATGTAATCTGATGGATAAGCGAGAATTAAAGCAACTGAAAAAAATAGCTACCCGAGTCAGAAAGCATATAATTGATGAAGTATACAGTGCCTCATCCGGTCATCCGGGAGGATCGCTTTCATGTACAGATATTTTGACTGTTTTATATTTTCATGAAATGCGCGTAGATCCTAAGAATCCTGACTGGTCCGATAGAGATAGATTCGTTCTTTCAAAAGGCCACTGTGCACCTGCCCTGTATGCGGTACTTGCTGAAAGAGGTTTCTTCCCTGTAGAAGATCTTGTAACTTTCAGAAGTGCTGACAGCTATTTGGAAGGCCATCCAAGCATGAGATATGTTAAGGGAGTTGACATGTCCACAGGGTCACTTGGCCAGGGAATTTCTGCTGCAACGGGTATGGCTCTTGCAGGAAAATTGGATAAGAAAGATTACAGAGTATATTCAATATTGGGAGACGGAGAGCTTCAGGAAGGACAAGTATGGGAGGCTCTTATGTCTGCGGCTCATTATAAGCTGGATAATCTCACTGCATTTCTTGACTACAACGGACTGCAAATCGACGGTAAAATAGTTGATGTTATGTCACCTGAGCCTATCGTTGACAAATTCAAGGCATTTGGCTGGAATGTTATAGAAATTGACGGACATGATTATGAGCAGATTATAAACGCAATAGACCAGGCGAAGAAAACAAAGGGAATGCCTACTATGGTGGTTGCTCATACAGTTAAGGGTAAAGGTGTATCATTTATGGAGAATCAGGCAGGATGGCACGGTACTGCTCCTAACAAGGAACAGAGAGACCAGGCTATAGCCGAGCTGGATATAATTTTATCTGAATTGGAGGGCGAGTAATATGGCAGATAAGATAGCTACAAGAGAAGCGTATGGAAGTGCTCTTGCGGAATTTGGAGGAGATGAAAGAATAGTAGTATTGGACGCCGATCTGTCTAAGTCTACAAAGACTGATACCTTCAAGAAAAAATATCCTGAGAGATTTTTGAATATGGGAATAGCTGAAGGTAATATGATGGCAACAGCAGCAGGAATAGCTTCCTGCGGTAAAATTGTATTTGCCAGCACATTTGCTATATTTGCAGCTGAACGCGGATGTGAACAAATCAGGAACTCAATATGCTATCCAAAGCTGAATGTAAAGGTAGCTGCATCTCATGCGGGTATCTCAGTAGGTGAGGACGGAGCTTCCCATCAGGCTGTTGAGGATATTGCAATAATGCGTTCAATGGCCAACATGGTAGTAATCAGTCCGGCAGATGCAGTTGAAACAAGGCTTGCTGTAAAGGCAGCCATAGAGCATGACGGTCCTGTGTATTTGAGATTGGGAAGACTTGCAGTTCCTACATTATTTGATGAGAATTACAAGTTTGAGCTTGGCAAGGGCGCTACTCTTGCAAATGGCAAAGATGTAACGATTGTTGCTACAGGACTTATGGTTCAGTATGCTTTAGAAGCAAAAGATATCCTTGCTAAGGAAGGAATAGAAGCAAGAGTTATAAATATTCACACCATTAAGCCTATAGATGAGGAAATTATCATAAAGGCGGCCAAGGAAACAGGCGCTTTGGTTACTGCTGAGGAACACAACATAATAGGTGGACTTGGCAGTGCTGTAGCGGAAGTTTTGGTAGAAAACTACCCTGTCCCGCTTAAGAGAGTAGGTATAGAAGACAAATTCGGAAAATCCGGAAAACCTGCCAAACTGCTTGAAATGTATGGGCTCACTGCGCAAAACATTGCAAACAAAGCTAAAGAAGCTATAAAAATGAAAAAATAGATTTTGTACTGCAAGTAAAGCTGTTATATAAAACTAAAAAGAGACTGAATTAATAAAGGGGCCAGATGAAACAAAAAAGAGACTGGATTGACAATGAGTTGATTCTGTCTCTTTTTTAACTGGCATATATTTAGTTGACACATTTTATTTGCGCATATTTTATTGACACATTTTATTAGCACATATTTTTGGCGCACATTTTATTGATGCATATTTTATTGACACACGATGGATTTTAATATATAATAATATATAGAGCGTAGCTCTACATACAATATAATGTATAGGGCAACATAATACGTGAGCCAAAAAATATATAGATGGAGGTGACTAATAAACAATATCAATGCAATCTTTTAAAACATGCTGCAAATCAGGATTTATCCTGAAAAAAAGCATAATTATTAAATAAAGGTTAACGAATACTAGAATTTGTGTTAAAGTAGTTTTAAAGCCTTATTGCGTTAAGATTATCAAGATTATATTGAACTGATTTGGAGGGTGATTGAAATGGCATACAACTACAATGCATATCCGTGGGGCAGATGGATAAAGTGGGGAATAATAGGATTACTGGTGTTTATAATTATCATAAGTGCAATTTCAACCTATAATGGAATTGTTGTTGCAGAACAGGAAATGGAAAAAAGCTGGAGCCAGGTAGAGAATGTAATGCAGCGCAGGCTTGATACAATACCAAACCTTGTTGAAGTTGTAAAGGGATATACCAAGCATGAGGAAAAAGTTTTTGGTGACATTGCCGCTGCAAGGTCTGTTCTTATGAATAACTCGGCAGGTATAGACGAAAAAGTTGCGGCAGATGAAAAGCTTACACAGGCAACAAAGGAAGTACTCATGCTGGTTGAGAATTACCCGGAATTGAAGGCAAGTCAGCAGTTCCACGACCTGCAGGTCGCAATTGAAGGTGCGGAAAACAGAGTTTCCGTGGAAAGAAGAAGGTTCATTGAAAAAGTAGAGGAATATAATATAAAGATTAAGAAATTCCCGGGAAGCATATTTGCAAGATTGATGGGATTCACCCCGAAGGAATACTACAAGGCTGATCCGGAAGCGGCTAAAGCCCCGAAAGTGAACTTCTGACTAATAGCATTTTAATACGGACGAATTACTAATGCACAATGTGGACGAATTACAAGTAAAATATGGGGACGAATCATAAGCAAGACGGTTTTAGCGGACAATAGTCTTAACAAAAGTTTTAAGGACAATGGATACTCAGTTTAATTTTATTATTTGTAGTGATAAAGAGGGAAGAACAGGGGGGATGCAAGCTGAAAAGGTGTATTGCTTTTTTTGTATTAATCATGGCCTTTTTTTCAGCTTTAACTATTCACGTATCTGCAGATAATTATCCATCTCCTACACAGGAGTTTTTTATAAATGATTTTGCAGATGTTTTGAATTATGAGACGGAAGAAAAAATATACAGGCTGGGAAAGCAACTGGAAGATAAAACGGGAGCCCAGGTGGTTTTGGTGACTATAGACTCCCTGAATGGTGAGGATATAGATGAATATGCCAACAAGCTTTTTGAGAAATGGGGAATAGGCCAAAAAGATGTGGACAATGGCATTCTCATATTGTTTGCAAAGGCTGAAAGGCTTCTGAGGATAGAAGTGGGATATGGTCTGGAAGGAGCCGTACCTGATATAAAGACTGCGGAAATTCGTGAAAATTATATAAGGCCGTATACGCAATACGATGATTTTGATTCCGGATTTTATTATGGATATGCGGCGGTTGTAAACGAAGTCGCAAAAGAATATAATGTTGAAATAAATGCAGATACAAGTCCATCCCCCGGAGATTTGAATCAGGATCAGCATAATGGCGGAAACAGGAATAGAAGTGATGATAGCTCGGGTTTGGGATTTTTCGCGTTTATAGTATTTTTCCTTGTTTTTGATGGGATTTTTTTGAAATTTAGAGTTACCTCATTCATTTTGAAAGTTCTCTTCTGGAACAGTTTCTTCGGAGGCGGCAGACGCGGTGGCCGTGGCGGCTGGGGCGGTGGCGGCTGGGGCGGCGGCGGTTTCGGCGGAGGCGGTTTCGGTGGAGGCGGCTTCGGCGGAGGCGGCTTCGGCGGAGGTTCGTCAGGTGGCGGCGGCAGATCAGGCGGAGGCGGCAGCAGCGGCAAAGTATAACTTTTGCACATATGCTATTGAAATTTTCCACCACCCGTGGTAGAATACAAATGTAAAATTGAATATAATCTTCAGGGCAGGGTGAAATTCCCGATCGGCGGTAATGTGGCATGAAGCCATTAGCCCGCGAGCGAAAGCAGACCTGGTGAGATTCCGGGGCCGACAGTAAAGTCTGGATGGAAGAAGATGGTGTTTATATAATTTAACGGTTTTAAGATGTTTACTTAGACGTTAAATCCCTGAAGTTTATATTCAGGGATTTTTTATTTGACCTAAAGGGAACACGAAATGTTCCCGACCGCATCTATGCCCATGCCGGCATTTCGAATAGTATTCGAAAGGACATAGATACAAATTAAATTTGGAAAAGATCAAATTGATATTATTAAGTAGGGGGAATGAGGAATGATCTCTTTAAAAACAAGATTGGTAGTATTGACAGGTGTGCTTTCAGCACTGGCTTTTGCTCTGTATTTTTTTGAATTTCCGTTGGCATTTATTTTTCCACCATTCTTAAAGATTGACTTTAGTGACGTTCCCGCCATTATCGGCGGTTTGGCTGCAGGTCCGGTTGTTGGTGTAGCTGTTCAACTTATTAAAAATATACTTCATTTTCTTCTTATATCTAAAGAGCCCATGGCATCCGGGGAAATAGCTAATTTCTTTGCGGGAGTCGGCTATATGCTGCCGGTTATATTTATATCCTCAAGGAGCAGTATGGCTTCTGATAAAGGAATTTTTAAAATTATGCCTTATGTGGCCGGAACACTGATAGGCACTGTGGCAATAAACATCGTTAATTATTTCATAACATTACCTTTGTACGGTATGACGAATGCTACGGAGAAAATGAACTTTGTAATAACTGCAGGTATTCCTTTTAATCTGGTAAAATGGACTATTGTTTCTGTCACAACCGTAGTTTTATGTATAAAGCTTAAAGGTGAAATTAGAAAGATTGTATTGAAAAAAGCATAGCTAAATGAAAAAATATAGTAAAATTAAAGAGATAAAATATAGTAAAGTTAAAGAAGTATAGTAAAATTAAAGAAATATAGTAAAACTAAAGAGGCAGACAAATAAAAAAAGCATAGCTGAAAAAGCAGAGGATATATGTATGTACAGCATACCAACCAAAACATTTAAATTAATTGTTTTTATGATTATGCTGGCTCTTTTCAGTGGCGGGTGCGGCTGGAATAAAGTACAGCCGCCAAAAACTGTTGAAATTGAGCAAGACAAAAGCCAAAGCGTCGATCAAACGGCTGAAAACAGCATGGATCAAGATACTGTGCAAAATGATGAGAAAGGCAAGGATGAACAAGGCTCTGGACCGGGCAAAGTTCAAAACAACAGTATTCAAGGCAACGAGCAAAATGCCGATTCTCCTGAATCTGCCGTAATCCTTATAAATGAAAGAGGAATGACTATTGAGGAAAGGTTTAGTGTGCCATCAGGCTTTGAAAGGGTTAAAGTTCAGGAAGGTTCTTTTGAAGAATATCTCAGGCAATTGCCGTTAAAGCCCCATGGCACAGAGGTAAAATACTATGACGGTAGAATCAAGCCCAGGGAAGTGCATGAGGCTGTCATTGATATGGATGTAGGTGACCGGGATTTACAGCAGTGTGCTGATGCAGTGATGCGCTTGAGAGCGGAATACCTTTACATGAACGGATTATATGACAAAATACATTTTAATTTCACCAATGGATTTAGAGCAGATTATAACAAGTGGGTGCAGGGATACAGAATTTACATAAATAACAATACAGTCCGCTGGATTAAAGAAACAGACTATTCAACTGATTATACAAGTTTCAGACGCTATATGGACATGGTATTTGCATATGCAGGGACATTGTCCCTTTCCAGGGAAATGCAGCCGGTTTCCATTGAAGAAATGAAAATTGGGGATGTATTCATAAAAGGCGGCAGTCCCGGGCACTGTGTAATTGTTGTGGATATGGCAGAAAACGGGGATAGCGGAGAAAAATTATTCATGCTGGCTCAAAGTTATATGCCTGCCCAGGACATACATATCTTAAAAAATCCCGAGAGCGAAAACTTAAGCCCCTGGTATTCGTTGGACTTTAGTGACCAGCTTGCCACACCTGAATGGATATTCACGAAGGACCAGCTTATGAGGTTTGCGGATTAGGCATTAATTTGGCTTGTTGTGCTGTCTTTTCGCTGGCATAACAAGCTCAAGTTATGTTTTGTCAGCACAACTGCGCAAAAGATAGAAAATATGTATGTAAAGAATGTGGATTTAGTACACATAGAGATAGATTAAGTGCAATAAATATATTGAATGTACCTGTGGCAGATGGTGTAGCGTAAGCGATAGTCTGCCAGCCTAAGATGCTATATGCACTGTCTTAGGAGGGGTGATAGCATACCCTGAACTTTGGGGAACTACGGATACCAGAAATGGACTTCCGACTACCACCAAAGAATCCCCTGACTTCAGTCATGGGGAGTGTCAATTTAATAACTTTAATAATTGATAAATTGATAATCGCTTAAAAAACTATTAAGAACTATATATTAATAATTAATAATCTATAATTAATATAATCTATAATTAATAATTTAATTAATAATCAATGATCTATAATCTATCTATTAAATGATTGATAATCTATTAAAATTAGTAATCTATTAATAATTAATAATCATACATGTAAATTTAAAGAATTACTTAAAAAGTATTTACAAATCAAACTACATATTATATGATATTTTTAGAAGCTCATTAGTTATTATATGTGAAAGTGTTCTTTTTTTTGCATTATTAATTAAATTTTTTAATCAAATCCGGGAGAAGCCGATTATGGATATTATCAATGTGCGGATAATCAGCAATGCATGCATTAGTGAAGAAAGCTACATTAGAATTACAGATGGTATTATTTCTGAAATATCGCCAATGAGTAGTTTTAGTAGAAACTCAGATAATATTCCGGATTCCGGAGATGTGCTGGATGGCAGTGGATTGTATGCCTGTGCTGGGTATATAGATATACATAGTCACGGGGGTTATGGTTTTGACACCATGGATGGGACAGCCGAAGCATTGGACAGGATATCTGAATTCCACCTTGATAATGGAGTAACATCATTTATGGCTACCACACTGACGGCAAGTTTTAGCAGTATTCAGAAAGCCATAGATAATGTACGAAAGCATAAAACTTGTCATGGGCGAGTAATTGGAGTGCATCTTGAAGGACCCTTTTTAAGCAGGCAGAATAGGGGCGCACAACCTGAGGAATACCTTGCTGTTCCGGATGAAGAGAGTATACAGTTTGTAATAAAAAACAGCGACGTAATAAAACTTATTACTGTTTCCCCGGATGTAAAGGGAATAGACAGGCTCATAAAAGAGTGTGTAAAAAGAGGAATAGTAGTATCAGGCGGGCATGACTGGGCCATAGATACGGAGATTGATGAGGCAATCAATTCAGGTATGACTAATGTGACTCATATATACTGCTGCAGTTCCGGGATATCGAGGCGTGATACGCCTCAAAAGCACATTGGACTGACACAAATAGGGCTTCTTGATGATAGGCTATGGGTGGAAGTTATTGCAGATGGATGTCATATTCCTGACAGATTATTCGATTTTATTTACAAGTGTAAGGGATACAAAAAGATATGTCTTGTTTCTGACAGCCTGCGGGCTGCTGGTATGCCGAAGGGGAATTACATGCTGGGCAGTAAGGATGATGGCGTGGAAATAGAGGTTGCAGACGATGTAGCACTTATAAAGGGTTCAAACCGTTTTGCCGGAAGTATAACGCCTGTTTCCAAAATGGTTGAAAGATTGGTTGCCAGAGGAGGAGTTCCTCTGGAAGAGGCAGTATATATGGTTACACAATCACCCGCAAGTTCCCTTGGTATAAGTGACAGAGGCTCGGTTGAATGTGGAAAGCTTGCTGATATAAATCTTGTAGATAATGCAGGAAGAGTTAAAGTAACGATATTAGACGGGAAAATTGTACGCAATAGGATATAAGATTATTATTGTACATAAATCTATTGAGCATAATCTATTGCACATAAACCTGCTGCAAATAAGTTATAAATAAACCTATTGCGCATTGACCTAATGTTAAATCATAAGTACAGATTTAATCTAAGCACAAATTTAATTACAAATTTAATAATGGTACAGATAATTTATTTTAAATAATTGTCTGATTAATTACGAAAGGGATGGTGGCTGGTATGAAGTTTGAAGACATTACACCTGAAGAACTAGGGAAAGGGAGCAGGATTGCGCTTGAGATAGTTGATACCGAAGACGATATCTATTACCACATGGCTTTCCACATGCTCAAGGAAATAAAGGCAAATAATGCAGCAGGCAAAAGAACGGTATTCATAGTGCCTGTTGGCCCTGTAGGCCAGTATAGAAGGTTGGCCAGGCTGATCAATGAGGAAAAGATAAATCTGAAAAACGTCTTTTTTATAAATATGGATGAATACCTTGATGACGATGGAAAGCCCATCTCGAAGGAGCATCCTCTAAGCTTTGCGGCTTTTATGGACAGGGAATTTTACTTAAGGGTTGATCCTGAGCTTGTAATGCCCGAGGAAAACAGAATAATCCCTTCGCCGGATAATGTAAAAGATATTCCGGATATAATCGAGCAGCTTGGTGGAGTAGATGTAGCTTATGGAGGAATAGGTATAAACGGGCATATTGCATTTAATGAACCTCCGGAGCCCGGTGAAACAATCTCCAACGAAGAGTTCAAAAACCTACCTTCCAGGGTGCTTAAATTAAGCCGTGAGACAAGAACTATAAATGCAGTTACGGCAGCTAACGGATATATTGACTATATACCACAGTGGTGTGTTACTGTTGGCATGAGAGAAATACTGTCTGCAAAGAAGATAAGATTTTATTTGAACAGGACATGGCAGAAGGGTATTGTCAGAAAGATACTTCATGGTGAGGTAACTGCTAAGGTACCGGCGTCATTTTTCCAGGAGCACCCTGATGCAAAACTGATTATTGCAAGCTATGTAGCGGAGATGCCGTTAGGGCAACTCAGATAGGAGAGTCTATTATGAATAAGATAAAGGTGGCTGTAATAGGTTTGGGATTAATGGGGCAATCCCAGGTACGCAATTGTTTTGATAAACTGGAAGATTTTGAAGTTGTGGCTGTATGCGATAATTACCAGACTCATATTGACAATATAAAAGACTACTTTTATCAAACAGGAAGAAATGTTGAAACGTATACTGATTATAAAGACATGCTCAATAAATGTGATATGGACCTGGTAGCAATAGTAACTCCGGACTTTCTCCATGAGGAAATGGCTTTGGCCTGTCTTGAAAAAAAGAAGCATCTGCGTTTGGAAAAACCAATGGCTATAACTATAGACGGCTGCAAAAGGATTGCAGAAGCAGCCAAAAAAGCAGGAACGGTTGTGCAGATTGGACTTGAACTAAGGTATTCGGACGTTATCGAAAAAATCAGGAATCACATAGATGAAGCAGGAGATGTCAAGCTTCTGTGGTGTCATGAATTCAGACATCCTCTGTTAAAGAAAGAAGGCTCAGTACCTGATTGGATAATCAAAAGGAAGTATTCCGGCGGAACGCTGGTGGAAAAGAATTGCCATCACTTTGACCTGTTCAATATGTTTGCGGGAGCAAAACCGGTTACGGTATATGCAAGTGGAGACAATCAGGTGGAATACAGGCATACTGACGTACTTGACAATGCATTTGTAACAGTAGAATATGAAAATGGAGTGAGGGCAATGTTAGCTCTGTGTCTGTTTGCTCCGCCCAGGAACGGACAAAAGCATATGCCGCATCTTGAATTTGGATTGCTGGGCAGTAAGGGCAGGATAGACATGCGTGATGATGAACTATTTGTATGGGACAGGGCAGGCAAGAGCGAGATGCATTATACATACATACGTAACAATTATGAAGCCCACTGCGAGGATATCAACCTTTCACTGAAAGATCTTGCGAAATGCATAAGGGAGGGCAAGCAGCCGCTGACAGATGTATATACCGGGCTAAACAGCATAATTGTGGCTGTGGCTGCGGAGATATCCGCTGCTGAAAAGAGAGTAGTTTATATAAGCGAGCTTGAAGAAAAATATGGAGTAAGTTATAAAATATGATAATTAAAGTCCAAAATAGAAATATTTCTGTTACTGGCGTAAATATAGCGGGATACAGGACAGAAAGAAGAAAGGGGTGAAGTAATATAGCTGCAAAGGGAACGAATATGATTCATGTAAAAAAACAAAACAGAGCATCAATACTTGAGCTTCTTTATTCTCATGGCGGGCTTTCCCGCAAGGAAATAGCAGCCCGGTTAAAACTTACGCCGGCAGCTATTACGCTTATTACCAATGACATGATAAAGGAGGGCTTGCTTGAGGAAATTGGAGAAGAGCTGAACTCCAGCAGAGTAGGACGTAAAGAGGTTATTATTGATATAAAACGCAATAAATTCTACGCCATAGGTGTGAATATAAACCTCAACTGTACGAAAATAATATGTATTGATTTAAAGGGCAGAACCCTGTTTAAACACCATCTTAACACATCTGAATTCAGTACACCTGAAGAGCTGGTAAAACATACCTGCAGTGTAATAGCAGACAGCATTAAAATAATGCCTGAAGTAAAAAAGGAATGTATTGTAGGTATTGGTATAGGGGTTCGCGGTATAGTTGACAATCAAAATGGCGTAAGCCTTGAATCCTTTGGTATGTGGCGTGATAACGTTGAGGTGAAGCGTATGTTTGCAGAACAGGTTAAGCTGCCTGTGAGTGTAGATAATAATGTCAGGAGCATTGCCCGGGGACAGCTATTCTATTCGAAAGAGAAGCCGAGTTCCATGCTGCTTGTGAAATATGGACCTGGAATAGGTGGTGCACTGGCCATTAGCGAAAAACTATTTACCGGTTATAACTACCGTGCAACTGAGTTAGGTCATGTCGTGGTTGACCCGCTTGGAGTACCATGCAGGTGTAAGAAATGTGGCTGCCTTGAAACCATAGTCTCTTACGATGCAATAGAAAGGAGTATAAAAGCGGTTTATTCACAAAGGTCTACACCCGTCTTGTATGAATTGACACAGGGTAATTTTCCAGGCTTTGATATAGATATTATTATGAAAGCATATAAGGGTGGAGATATGACTATTCGGGATATTATGTCAAGAGCAATGCGCTATTTTGCGCTGACAATAAAGAATGCCATAACACTATACGATCCGGAAAAAGTTGTATTATATGGAGAAGTGTTTGAAAATAAAGATTTTCTTGAACTGCTGTATGATTTTATGCTGGACAACAACCACTACAAAGACATTAGAACATTATTGGTAAAAAGTGAGTATAATGGAGAACTTGATACAAAAGGTCCTGCATCTCTTGCGATAAAGCACTTTTTCAGCAATGGAGGCGTTATTAATTAAAAGTAAACGAAATAAATGAAGTTTGAAATAAAAATTTAATTAAATAATTTAATTAATAGTATTTACAAATCCATTTATTTGTTATACTATATAACTATACACAATAAATTGTTTATGACAGTTTTGTTTTTATAGCATTATCTTCATAAGCTTCTAATTTCAATATTATGAGGCAAAAGCTGACATCTGGTTTCCAACTTTTGAACTGGCTCAAGGGAATTTTATAAAAGCTGACAATTATATATAAGCTTAGTTAATTAATTTATAATTTTAAGTAAATAGTTCTTTAGGGGGATTAACAATGCTGAAAAATGTGAGAATAGGTGTTGTGTGCCTGGCCAGAGAGACATATGATTTTAAGGCTGCGGCAGAAATATATGCAAGGACCATGGAAGAACTGAAAGAAGTCCCGAAAGTAGAGTGGGAGTTTGAACCGGAGCTTATCATTAATACCGATGAAGCCTATGCTGCAGCAGAAAGACTATCAGCAAAGCAACTGGATGGCCTTGTGATAATAACAGGTACATTCCACCTGGGACACCTCGCATTAATACTGAAGAGACTCCTGAATAAGCCGGTTCTGCTTTGGGCTTTCAGCGAATTGCCCTATAATGGCGGTAAAATTCGTCTCAATTCTGTATGTGGTGTAAATCTGAATGCATCAAATCTTTATAAAGCAGGGTTTAATGATTATATATGTATTGTCGGCGATAAAATCGATACTGACTGGATAGATGCCATAAGAATGAAAGCCGCGCTGGAAAGTGCTCACATTGGTATAGTTGGGTACCGTGCTCATGGATTTTTCAATCTGGATATCGATGAAATGCAAAATTTTGCACAGACGGGCATTCTTATTGACCATTATGAAATTAGTGACATCCTTTCAATGCAGGTTCTTCCCGAAGATAAAGAGCTTTTCTTAAAAGAAATATCAGATGGATTTAATTGCAGTGATATTTCGGATGATCAGAAAGACAAGGTCGCTGCACTATGTGTTAAGTTTGAAAAGTTTATGAAAAATCACGCATTAACAGCTCTGGCTGTACGCTGCTGGCCGGAATTTGCAAATATGTATGGTATATCACCATGTGCTGCCATGTCCATCCTGCAATCCAAAGGCTATATTCTTGGATGTGAAGGCGATATTGAAGGCGTCATGTCAATGCTTGCATGTGATGCTGTAGGAGAACGGCAGACACCATTTCTTGCAGACCTTTCACAGGTAAATTTTGAGGAAAATTATGCTTTGCTCTGGCACTGTGGCGTAGCACCAATGAACCTTTGGGACGGCAATTGCATCAGAAGCCTTGATACATATTTCGCCGGTGGCCGCGGAGTAACAGCCGGCTTTGTAATGAAATCAGGACGTATGAATATTATGAGGATTGATTCAGCAAGAGGAAAGACACGTCTCTTTGTTCAAGGCGGTACTGTAGTGCCAATGGAAAAGGAACTTACCGGCACCTATGCTAAAGTAATTTTTGACAAACCGGTTAACGAAGTGCTTGACACTGTAACATCAACAGGTGTGGCACATCATCTCGCCATGATTTACTCTGATAAACTAAAAGCCTTTAAGATTTTTTCAAAAATAATGAACTATGAATTAATAGAATAAGTGCGAAATCCTAATGCATTAAAAGCATAGTGATGCATCAGAAATGGTACGAGGCAATAAAAGAAGAAGGGCAAAGTAAAGTGGAATAAGCGGAGTATTGTAAGGCAATGCAACATTGGAGAAAAATCAAGCACTGCTGGAGGTATTCAAAATGGATGTAAGCATCAGTCACGACAGTTTTATAATCCGATTGGATGGCAGAGTACTGATAAATCATAGCCGTAAAAACCCTTGTGCATATGTTGGGAAAGGCAGCGAAACCATCAAAATGCAGGTTGGCAATTTCGACGTGCAGGATGAGATTATCGAGCGTCTTCCACTTGAAAGCTTTGAGATAGAACAAGAAAAGGATATTTGCATAATAAGACTATTTCATATAGATAAAATCAATGCACTTGAAATGAAAGTGTTTGAAGAGAATGGCAGGCTTCGCATCATAACAAAGGGAAAAGATTGCTACAACAGAAGCTGGTTGCGGCTTACGGCCTGCAAAGATGAATATGTTTATGGCGGCGGTGAACAATTCTCATACTTTAATTTAAGAGGAAGAAAATTTCCTATATTCACTACTGAGCAGGGGGTAGGGCGAAATAAAAAGACTATGACCACATTCCTTGCAGATTGTAATGATGGCGGTGGTGGTGATTATTGGACGACATTCTTTCCGCAGCCTACGTTTATTTCTTCCAGAAAGTATTATTGCCATGTAGACAATGGTGAGTATCAGATTCTGGATTTCAGACATGAAAATTACCATGAACTGCACATATGGGGTACGGAGTATAACATTACCTTTGAGACAGCAGATACATATGCGGAACTTTTATATAAACTTACAGGGCTTCTTGGCAGGCAGACAGTACTGCCGGAATGGGCTTATACCGGCGCATGGCTGGGGATACAGGGAGGTACCCGCATCTGTGTTGAAAAGGCAAAGCGCATGCGGGAAGCCGGGGCAGTGATAAATGCTGTCTGGGCGCAAGACTGGGTAGGCGTCAGGTATACGTCTTTTGGGAAACGGCTGAAGTGGGATTGGCACTGGAACAAGGAATTGTATCCGGGGCTTGATGAACAGATTAAGAGATGGAAAAAAGAAGGGATTCATTTTTTAGCTTATGTCAATCCTTATGTCTGTGTTGACGGCCTTCAATTCGTAGAGGCTAAGGAGAAAGATTATCTTGTTCGTAATAGTAATGGAGACACCTATATAGTTGATTTCGGAGAATTTTATTGTGGAATCGTAGATTTTACCAATCCTGATGCCCGTGAATGGTTCAGCGACATGATAGTCAGAAATCTGATTGATATGGGAATCGATGGCTGGATGGCCGATTTCGGCGAATACCTGCCGGTAGATGCTGTACTTTACAGTGGTGAAGATGCCATGATAATGCATAACAAATGGCCTGCACTGTGGGCAGAGGTAAACCATAATGCACTTGTAAAGTCAGGCAGGCTTGGTAAGTCGGTATTTTTCATGAGAGCAGGTTATACTGGTTCACAGAAATATGCCACAATGATATGGGCGGGGGACCAAAATGTTGACTGGAGTCTTGATGATGGTCTTGCTTCAGTAATAACAGCAGCACTGTCCCTTGGTATGTCAGGGTACGGAATACATACCAGTGATATAGGGGGATATACAACCCTTTACGGTATGCGCAGGACAAAGGAGCTGTTCCAGCGCTGGGCTGAATTTGGGATATTTACTCCGGTCATGAGGACACATGAGGGTAACCGTCCTGACGATAACTGGCAGTTTGATTCAGATGAAGAGACTATTTCACACTTCGCATGGGCTACAAGAATACATGCTAAACTGAGCAGATACATCAGAGATTTGCTTGAGGAGAACGCATCTAAAGGTATGCCTTTAATGCGTCCATTCTTCATACATTATGAGAATGACAAAGACACCTACAGCTTACAATACCAGTATTTGTTTGGCAGGGACCTTGCGGTGGCTCCTGTCTACAACGAAGGACAGACAGTACAGACCTTGTACCTGCCGGAGGATGAATGGGTATATTTGTGGGATGGAAGGCAGTTTGGCAAGGGATGGGTGGAGATAGATACTCCCATAGGCAAACCGGCGGTATTTTATCGTAAAGATTCACCATACAAAGAGATTTTTGAAGATATCCGCAGAGAAGGGATATGGAAAAATGCTTGAAAAGATAAGACAAAAGAATCCAACACTGTGCATAAGGCCTGTAAACAGTCCTGAATTTAAAAAATATGGGAGAATAATAGATGAATACGATTTTTCCCAGTTAATTGAGTATGTTGATAAACATGTAAGCATACCTGATGAAGGTAATATATATGTTGCAGATGATAAGAATATGCATTCCTTCAAAATATTTAACGAGCTGACACAGTTTTTTTACGGTGAAATGCCTATTCAGATTGGGTATTGCAATGGACATAACGTAAAGCTGAACGCTCTTGAGTACCATAAAAGCAGTGAAATAAATGTGGCTGTGACAGACAGTCTACTGCTTGTAGCATCAGTAACAGAAATATGCGGAGGTAAAATAGACAGTAAAAAAGTTGAAGCCTTTTACATCAGAAAGGGCGAAGCGGTAGAGCTTTACAGCACGACACTTCACTTTTCACCCTGTGCCGTTGAAACAAACGGCTTTAAAATGATTGTAATTTTGCCTGAAGGAACCAATTTGCCGCTTGATTCACCTATAAGAAGGGATCCGGCATTGTGGATGAAAAATAAGTGGCTGTTTGTGCATCCTGAAGCTGAGGCTCTGAAAAGCCGCGGTGCATATGAAGGTATAACAGGCGAAAACATTGTAATCAGGCTTTGATGGAGGACAAAATGGATATTTCAACTATTTTGCTGTTTGGACTGGTAGTAGTATCGACTCATTTTCTGGAGGGGATAACAGGCTTTGGATGTACTGTCCTGGCAATGCCTTTCTCTATCATGCTCTTAGGCATGGAAGTTGCCAAACCTGTCCTTACTCTCTATGCATTGCTGCTCTGCCTCATTTTTGCAGTAAAGGGATTCCGCCAGATTCAGTGGAATCATTACCTGAAAATGATGGGCATGCTGATATTAGGTCTTCCTATTGGCATTATGGCCTATCAATGGATGCCAAGAAAGCCTCTTATTATAGCTCTTGCTATATTTATGGCGGTTACTTCAATAAGGGGATTGCTTTTATCATTTGAAGTTGTTAAAAAGAGGGGCCGGATAAAAGATATTCCTGCACTAATCTGTGTTTTCCTGGGAGGCATAATACACGGAGCATATTCGTCCGGAGGCCCTCTTGTCATAATATATGCTACAGAAAAAATAAAGCAGAAGTCACAGTTTCGCGCAACTTTGTGTCTTATATGGGTAACGCTGAACACTGTTATACTTCTGCAGATGATTGCTGCCGGAGACTTTACAGCTGAAGTTGCCAGAACAACGGTATACGGATTACCATTCCTGCTTGTTGGGGCAGTTGTAGGGAATTTGGCCCATGATAAAATGAACGAAACTTTTTTTACAAGATTCACTTATTTAGTACTGCTTGTTTCAGGAATATTTATGCTGGTTTAGCAAACGCAGCTGTAGTGTTATTGCCATACCAAGTTATTAGGCCCGGTAAATTATTAAAGTTAGGGCTATAAATAAAAAAATAATAAGGAGGCAGATTTCATGAAAACTTTAAAGAGAACCCTGGCACTACTCATCTGTATCATCATGGCAGCGTCATTGTTTGTGGCCTGTGGAAAGGATAGTTCACAAGACCCGGGAACGAAAGACCCGGGAACGAGTTCCGGAAACTCTTCAACTACTTCAGAGCAGAAGCAAGATGCTGCTCCCGCAAAAAAAGTTACACTTACCTGGCCTTGTATCTGGGTTGGAGTAGACTCCAAAGCATCGACTATTGCAAAGTTTGTCCAGGAATTCAATGAGGAAAACAAAGGTAAAATTGAAGTTGTGATTGAAGAAAATTCCGACTACCAGGCATACAGAGATAAGCTAAGAACTACAGTATCAGCAGGAAACGCACCTGATTTCTTCACCATTGACAGTGACATACCATTCTATCTGCAAAGTGGTAAACTTCTTGATCTCACTGAAGCAGTAAACAGCGGATGGGCAAATGATTTTGTAAGTGGTGCTCTGAACAACACTACAGTTGACGGAAAAGTATATGCTATACCTTATGAAATGGCAGTAACACCTGTAATGTATAATAAAAAGCTCTTAAAGCAGGCAGGATGGGATAAGTTCCCCGAAACATTTGATGAGCTCTGGCAATGCGCTGAAGATCTTAAGGCAGCAGGGATTACACCTTTCTCTCAGATGACAGGGGAAAATGCCTGGACAACAATGCTGTGGTACTCACAGGTGTTAGTAGCCATTGGCGGGCCTGATATTTATGAAAATCCAAATGATCCTGCATATGTACAGGCTGCAGAAGTTATCAAGAAAATGTTTAATTACACCACGAAAGATGCTGTTGGTGCAGGTGCTTCCGTTTCCGGCGGTCACTTCCTTGCTGAAGAAACAGCAATCTTCATGAACGGACCTTGGTATATAGGAAGGCTCAAGACTGATGGGCAAAACAATATGTATGAAAATGTGGCAATAGCTCCATGTCCTGTCTATGAAGGCGGCAGGGGAAGCAAGGGCGGATATATCGGAAATCCTCAGGCATTACTTGCAGCCGGTGCTACTGATGATAAAGATAAGGCTAATGCTGCAATAGAATTTATGAAATACCTTACTAAACCTGAGAGAGTTACTGAACTTTCAGCTGCAGCAGGATCATTGTTCTATGTAAAGAGCGTAGATACAGGTGTAGAATTAGAACGTCTGCAGGCTGAGATGATAAAACAGATTAATGAAGCTCCATACATTGTCGGACACTTCCAGTATATGAATACTCCGGCAGTATACAATGAATTGCCGATGGCATTGTCAGGGCTTGTCCTTGGAGAATTAACACCGGAACAATTTGTTGAACGGCTTAATTCCAAGAGGTAAGAAGTGATAATAGCAAGAGGTAAGAGGATATAATACCAAGAGGTAAGAAAAGATAATAACAATAAATAAGAAGAGATAGCAACTAAAAAGTAAAAGATTTGAAAGTAAACAGTCAATAGTTTATCCCTCCCTCCTGCTGCGGCAGTGGGAGGGATAACAGACCACTGATATCTACCGGTATGGAGAAGTTGAAAATATTAATGCGATGCATAAAACGTGCGGATAGTACATAGAAAATATGAAAAGTACATATAAGCTGGATGATATTAAATAGTAAAATGCATATTGAGGGGGGGTAAATCATGAATGTGAAAAGAGATGAAAAAATAGGAGTAATACTTTTCTTGCTGCCTGTTTTGATTCTGTTTATAGCATTCTTTGTTTATCCGGTTATATATCTTGTAATAATGAGCTTTAATAAGTGGTCCGGTTTTGATGCCCCGGTATTTACAGGTTTGACCAACTACATTAAGATATTCACTGATAAAGTTTTTATTCGATCTATAACCAATAATATTATATGGGCACTTGTTGCCGGATTTGTACAAGTGCCGTTGGCAGTACTTACAGCCATTCTGCTTTCGTATAAGCCCAGAGGATGGAAAATATTCAGAACGGTTTACTTTTTCCCGCAGGTTATTTCCGGTGTTGCGCTGGCAACATTATGGTCAGCGGTTTACAATGCACAATACGGTATGCTCAACGGAATTTTAAGAATTTTAGGCCTTGGACATTTGGAGAAGAACTGGCTCGGTTCACTTGACACCGCTTTCCCGGCTCTATTGATTTACTGGGTATTTTATGTAGGTTACTTTATGGTAATAATACTTGCTGATATACAGAGTATACCTGAAGATTATTATGAGGCAGCTGATATAGACGGTGCAAGCCGAATACGTCAAAGCATCAGTATTACGGTGCCTTTGGCAAAAACCTCAATAGTAACATGTATGCTGCTTGCGATGATCAATGGCATGCGTCAGTTCGAACAGGTCTATATGCTGACAAACGGAGGCCCATCAAACAGGACTTCTGTTATGGTACTTTATCTCTATAAAGAAATGCAGAATTATGCATACGGGACTTCCAGTGCGGCTGCGGTAGTGCTCATATGTGTAGGTACCATTGTTATACTGACGCTGAGAAATAC
This sequence comes from Clostridiaceae bacterium, assembly GCA_012840085.1. Lineage (GTDB taxonomy): Bacteria > Bacillota > Clostridia > Acetivibrionales > DUMB01 > DUMB01. The sequence goes on along the minus strand of DUMB01000081.1, from coordinate 75,766 downwards.
TATTGGTCGACCAAACTATTAGGAAGGGAGGGCTTGCAGTGTCAACTGATGCAGTAAGAATTAAAAAAGATGCAATAAGAATTAAAAGAGACGTTTCTCCGGCATCAATTATTTTAAGCATATTAAAGTGGACATTTTTGCTGTTTCTATTCGCATATGCGGTATTTCCCGTAATTTGGCTGGCTATTGCGTCTCTGAAAACAAATGGCGAGCTTATGGCAAATCCATTTTCTCTGCCTAAGATATGGCAGTTTAAAAACTACACAAAAGCTATAACGGTTTCAGGAATTGGAAGAATGATGTTAAACTCGGTAGTCATTTCAATGGCTGCTACAGCTTTAAATATTCTCATAACTTCAATGGCTGCATATTCAGTGTCGAGATTTGAATTTAAGGGAAATAAGCTGTTGCAGACAGCGTTTTCATCCGGAATACTTGTTCCCTTAAATGCCCTGATGGTTCCATACTTTGTGCTTATCAGCAATATTGGGTTATATAATAAGATGGGCGGACTGATTCTTGTCTACACGGCTATCGGTGTACCTATTTCCACATTTATAGTTATGGGCTTTATGAAGTCGGTTCCAAAGGAACTGGAAGAGGCTGCAGTAATAGATGGCGCTAACTTTTACAAGAGGTTTTTTACCGTAATTTTTCCATTGTCCCGTTCGGGAATTGTAACAGCCGGTACGTTTCAGTTTTTGACATGTTGGAATGAATTTGTATATGCAAATCTGCTTACATCATCACAGACCGTGAGAACTATTCAGCTTGGAATAAGATATTTTACAAATCAGTTCAGTACAGATTATGTATCGATGTATGCTGCAATTATAGTTAGTATCCTGCCCAGTATTACTGCTTATGTACTATTCCAGAATCAAATAATAGCAGGGCTCACAAGTGGCGCTGTCAAAGGATGACAAATATATTATGCAAGGAGTGAAGTGATATGGTAATGGATAAAGCATCTTTTGAAGAAAAAAGCAAGGAAATCCGAAGGCTTACAATAGAGTGTATAGGAAATCTGGGTGTAGGTCATATAGGAGGATGTCTCTCTATAGTGGATGTTCTGACAGTGCTGTACTATTCACAAATGAATGTAGATCCGGCTAATCCGAAAATGGAAGGCAGAGACCGTCTCATTATATCAAAAGGACATGCTGGCCCTGCATTGTATGCGACTTTGGCAAGCAAGGGTTTTTTCCCGAAGGATGAGCTTTATACGCTTAACAGATTGGGTACAAACTTACCCAGTCATTGCGACATGAACAAAACCCCCGGTGTCGACATGACAACCGGCGCCCTGGGACAGGGTTTTTCCTGTGCAGTAGGTATAGCAATAGGCTCAAAAATTAAAAAAGACGGGGCATATATATATACAATTATCGGTGACGGTGAATCCCAGGAGGGCCAGATATGGGAAGCCGCAATGCTTGCTGCCCATAAGAAGCTGGATAACCTGATTGCCTTCACTGATTACAACAAATTGCAAATAGATGGGCCTATAGATGAGGTTAACAGTTTGTCCGACCTGCCTGCAAAGTGGGAGAGTTTCGGATGGCACGTTCAGAGAATAGATGGGCATGATCATTTTGCCATATATGAAGCAATAGAAAAAGCTAAAAAAACTGAAGGAAAACCTTCAATGATCATTCTTGACACTATTAAAGGCAAAGGCGTGTCCTTTATAGAAGCAGTGGGAGCAGGAAATCATAATATGCCTATAACAAAAGAGCAGTTGGAAGCCGCTCTGCAGGAACTGAGATAGGGAGGAATTGGAACTATGGAAATGAGAGCTGTTTTTGCTTCAGAGCTTGACCGCATGATGGAAAGTGATGAGCGTATAGTCGTAATTGATTCAGACCTTTCAAAAGCTAACGGCACATTGTTTTTAAGAAATAAATACCCAGAAAGAGCTTTTGACGTAGGAGTTGCAGAGCAGAATATGGCATCTGTGGCTGCAGGACTGGCATCTTATGGGTTTATACCATTTATAACATCTTTCTGTCCTTTTGCAACACGCAGAATTTGTGACCAGATAGCCATATCAATAGCATATGCAAAGCAAAATGTTAAAATTGTAGGCACAGACCCTGGAATATCAGCCGAGTTAAACGGCGGTACGCATATGAGCATGGAGGATATAGGTGTTGTTCGTTCTATACCTTCAATGGTAATTTTCGAGCCTGTTGATGCGGTACAATTGAAAAAATCAATGCCTAAAATAGTTGAATATGACGGTCCTGTTTATCTGAGGCTTTTCCGTAAGGCTCAACCTCAAATTTTCAATGATGATTATGAGTTTGATCTCTTCAAGGCTGATGTTATTCAGGAAGGAAAAGATGTTACAATCGCAGCTTCCGGGATAATGTTGGGCGAATCACTGAGAGCCGGGGAAATTCTCAGGCAAAAGGGAATAAATGCGGAAATAATTAATGTACATACAATTAAACCCATTGACAGTGATACAATTCTAAAATCGGTTGCTAAAACAGGATGCATAGTAACCGCAGAAAACCACAATATCATAGGTGGTTTGCGCAGTGCGATAGCAGAGGTAATATGCGAAAAGTGCCAGGTACCTCTTAGAAGTGTTGGGGTAGAGGACATTTTTGGAGAGGTAGGAACGCTGGAGGAACTTAAAATCAGGTTTGGGCTAACAGCTGAAAATATTGCAGCTAAGGCACTGGAAGCTGTAGAGGCTAAAAAATGAGGCAAAGAAAGCTAAAAAATAAGATAAAGAAAACTAAAAAATGAGGGAGAGAAATAAAATAAGGCAGAGAAATAAAGATTAAAGGAGATATCGTATCATGAAAATAGTAATCGGTTCTGACAAGTCGGGTTATAGCCTTAAAGAGGCAATTAAAGCATATCTTAAAGAAAATAATTATGAATTTATAGAAATAGGGACAACAAATCCGGATGTTGGAGTTCCTTTCTTTAAAGTTGCGCCTGAGGCCGCTCAGTTGATACAGGATGGGAAAGCGGACAGAGGAATATTGATATGTGGAACCGGAATGGGAATGGCGCAAGTGGCAAACAAGTACAAAGGTATCCGGGCAGCTTGTGTGGAAAGCTTATATGCAGCCCGTATGTGCCGCGCAATCAATGACTCCAATGTTCTTTGCATGGGAGGCTGGATAATTGCCGAAAACATGGGAATAGAAATGTGTAAAATTTTCCTTGAGACCGCGTTCACTCAGGGTCTTGAAGAATGGCGCCAGGAATTCCTGAAAAATGCCAAAAAAGAGTTTGAGGCACTGGAAGATAAAATATATTAACCGCCAAAAATGTATAACTGCTATAAATACATTAACTGTCATGTTTGCTGTGCAGCAATTTCCTGAATAGTGAACTGCTGTTAACAGAGTTAATGAATTGGTGATTAGGATAAGAATACTGGGGGATTAGGATATGAAGTATAAAGACAACTGGCAGGAAACACGCCAGCGAATGAATGCATGGTGGAAGGGTGAAAGTATGGACCGCCCTATGATGCGTATAGTAGCCAGAAGGAAGGAAGCTGTCGAGCCCCTTGAGGAAGTTGAGCCCTATGCCAATATGGAAGAAAAATGGCTGCATCCCGGCAAAACAGTCGCAAATTACATGAATTACTGTCGCCAGCATGCTTTCCTGGCTGAAGGGTTCCCACACTTCAAAATTTTTATGGGGCCGGGAGCGATGGCGGCTTATCTTGGCTGCAAGCCCATTTTTGGTGAAGATTCTGTTTGGTTTGAAAAGTTTGTAGATGATTGGGGAAATAATCCAAAGCTCGATTTTGATGAGGATTCTGTATGGTTTAAGCGGCATTATGAAAGTATTAAGGAAGCGTGCCGGTTAATAGGTGGAGATGTCTTTGTAGATATTCCTGATATTGTGGAGAACCTTGACATACTTGCTTCGATGCGCGGTGCAGAGAATTTATGTTTTGATATTATGGACAATCCGGAAATTGTAAAGAAATTGGTTGAGGATCTGGATAATCTGTATTTTGAGTACTATGACAGGTTCTACGACCTTGTAAAGACCCCCACCGGTGAAAGCACCTATAATGGATTTCATATATGGTCAGAAGGAAAGGTTGCAAAACTTCAGTGTGACTTTTCAGCAATAATTTCTGAGGAGCAATACAGGGAGTTTGTGCAGAATTCTATTAAAAAACAATGTATGAAACTTGATAATTCGTTATACCATCTTGATGGTGTTGATGCCATACGCCACCTTGATGCTATTCTTGAAATAGATGAGCTTGATGCCCTTCAGTGGACGCCGGGAGCGGGAAAGGCCGATGGGCTGAGCGAGGAATGGTACCCTATTTATGATAAGGTCAGGTCTGCAGGCAAATCCTTATGGATACTGGTTAGTGAGTATGACTCTGACTATTGGGTGGATGCCACAAAGCGTTTAATAAAAAGGTATGGAAATGACGGGATATATATTATCTATCCTGATATGGAAATGGATGATGCGGAAAAGCTTTTAAGAAACTTTTGCTGATTCTCTTGGAAGGGAGAGTGTTAAGTTTGGATTGGGTATATGAACAGCCTGTCGAAATAATATTTAAGACAGGTGGTGCCAGAGATATTGAAAGCCTGCTTAAGAATAAAGGCTGGAACCGTGGAGTTCTGGTATGCGACCCGTTTTTTGCTCAGAACGGCCTTGCAAAAAAAATATGTGAATCAGGTGGAGGAAGAATACTGGAAGTATTTTCGGATATTACGCCTAATCCCCGTGTTGAAGATGTCAACAGATGTGCTGACATTATGAGAAAATGCGGCGCTGATTTCGCAATTGCCCTTGGCGGCGGAAGCTCAATGGACTGTGCAAAAGCAGCCTGCGGCATTGCCTTGACTGATGATACCATAGAAGCATACCATACCGGAGGAAAGACACTTACTCAGGATGTGCTGCCTCTTGTAGCTATACCTACAACAGCGGGTACAGGCAGCGAAGTTACCTGTGTTTCAGTTTTGAGTGACATGACTAAAGGAATCAAAGCACCTATTGCAAATTCAAAGCTTTATCCAAAGGTAGCGATAATTGATCCCGAACTGACATATTCCGTACCTCCCAAGGTTACGGCATCAACGGGACTCGACGTTATATCTCATGCTTTGGAAGGATTCTGGAGCAAAAATCATCAGCCTATATGCGATGCTCTGGCATTACATGCAGCCAGATTAGCATTTAAATATCTTGAGGCAGCATATAACAACGGAAATGACGTAGTGGCAAGAGAAAAGATGTGTGAAGCATCGGTTATTGCAGGACTTGCTTTTACACTGCCGAAGACAGCAGCATCACATGCCTGTTCCTTCCCGCTTACAAATATTTATCATATTCCACATGGCGAAGCCTGTGCATTTACCCTCGACCTGCTATGTGAAATTAATGCTGAGGCCGAGGGAGGAAGAGTCAACGACTTTGCGAAAGATATAGGATTTGAGAATGCAGCAGCTATGGGTAAAAGAATAAGGGAAATGAAACAGGCTATGGGAATGAAAATCACATTAGCTGACGCAGGAATTGATATTAAGGATCTTGACAGCCTTGCAGAAAAGTGCAAGCACCCAAATATACTGAATAATCCAGTTCCTATGGGAACTGAAGAAATAAAAAGGATGTTTTTAAGGCTTGTGTAATAATATTTAAGTTCAACAAATGATATAAACCCCCAATGCATTTTACGAGATTCGGACGAGGCCGTGTCTGTATCGACATGGCTTTCGCCCTTTTTTTATTTACATGCCGGTATTATGAACGTGCCGGTATTGCCAATCATATTCGAAAAGCACATATTTGTTTTTGGTTAAAGATTTCAATTATAAGGAGCATCTTTAGTATGAAAGAAAAGGGCTTTTTTTTCTCTTCCGCGGGTAATTTTATTGTTAATGTAAGTTGTACTATACTGACAGCCGCTGCCCAGAGTTAACTGATCGAATCCTGCGACAAAAATAATGAGCATATCCGGCAGCAGACAGAAATGATAAAAACAGATTTGTCAGCTTGAAAAGGCGATAGATTGAAGTATTAAAAAACATAAATGAAAAAATATAAATGAGTTAAAAAAGTAATAAAAAAAAGGTTAGTATCAAAAAATATTACTGATAAACTACTAATATTGATAAACAACAAAGGAGGAATGGATGTGGCTCTTGTACCATGGAATCCTTTCAGGGATATAGATAATATTGGCAGAGAAATGAGCAGTTGGCTTGACTTTCCATCCAAGATATTTGGAGGAGTATCAACTCCAAGAGTGGATGTATATCAAACTGAAAATGATGTAATAGTAAAGGCTGAAATACCCGGAGTTTCAAAAGAAGACTTGAATGTATTTATTGATGAAGATTCGGTGAGAATTTCAGGTCAGACAAGAAGAGAGAACGAGTTCAAGGATGAAGATGTCTACAGGACTGAACGGTATTACGGGAATTTTTCAAGAACAATTCCCCTTCCTGCACAAGTAAAATCAGACAAGGCAAGGGCTGAATACAAGGATGGTATATTGTCAATTACAGTTCCGAAGGCTGAGCCTTCGAAAGGCAAGGGCAGAAGAATAGACATTCAATAATGGAAAAGCAGCCTAATGGTTTCATTAGGCTGCTTATATAATTCTTAAATAATTATTGATGTTTTTCATGCTAGGGCTTAACACCACCGCTTTGTTTAATATATTCCCTGTATGAGGAAGGAGTCAGTCCAACTTCTTTTTTGAAGACAAGATAAAAGTTGCTGACATTGGTAAAGCCACTCATATCTGAAATTTCATTTGTTTTGTAATCTGTTGTCTCCAAAAGCTCTTTTGCTTTATTTATTCTAAGTTGTTTGATATATTCATTTATATTGATACCCAAAATATCCTTGAATATTTTTGAAAAATAGTAAGAAGTATATCCTGTTAAGTCAGCAATAGACTCAACAGAAAGATTAGGATTATGGAAATTTTGTTTGATATAATCCTGAATTTTATTTACCAGACTATAGTGTTTAACATTTTTTAAGTTGCTGATTTGTGCAACAATTTGTTGATATTCATCAAATAGACTCAATATCCATTTCTTGGCCTGATCTATAGTCAGAAGTTTGGAAAAAATGTTTCTGAATTCATCAAAATTTAGGTAGTATTTATTGGTGCTTTGCGCTAAAACTTGATTTATAGTTTTTATGCATGCAGTAGTAATGTTAAAAAATGCAGAAACCGTTTCTGGGTAAGAGTGATACTGAATTATATCAATCATACTTTCAAGAACGTCGATAAAAGAATCTCTTTTGTTTAAACGAATTGAGGATATGAGCTTATCCTCCAATTCAATTGGATAGCATAAATTTGTAGATATATTTTCGTCCAGATACTTTTTGTAAATAGTCTTGTCTAATCCTAATATAAACCTGTATTTAACCATTTCAACGGCTTTTTTATAAGCTTGTGCGCATTCGTCAATACTATTGGCTATTCCTCCAACTCCAATAGTCACAGTAGTGTTGGATAGTTGTTTGGATATTTCTCTTATTTTGCTAAGTGAATCAAGAAGCAAATCAAAACTATTTTCATACTCATTTCTGAAGTTCAATAATAAAGCTATTTCTCCATCCGGCATATTGACAACTTCGCATCTGAAGTCGTTTTTAAGAAGCTGTGGTATTGTTTTGCACAATGCAATCTTGTGGGAATACATTTTATCAGCAGGCATATCATTAATATTGTCAATACTGATTGAGATAAAAATTAAATTTTCAAATACAATATTAAATACATACTCTTTGATTTTGCTCCTATCTGAATCAGAAATAAATTCAGATGTTATAAGCGATCTTAGAAAAAATTCTTTCAACTTACTCTTGTTGCTAAGACTTTGAGCTTCAAGTTCATGTAATTGTTTTAAAGTATCTTCATATACTTTTGGAATCATATCAAGTTCACTCATGTTTGCATTAAGATAGCCTAAATCCGACCTTAAAAATGGTTCCATAGCTTTTTTTATTGGTTTATAGGCGCTTTTTGAAAGAACATAGCTTATAATGATAAAAAAGATAAGAACTACTAAACATGTGATGATGACAGGGCTTATTTTTTAAAAATAATATCAGAGTATTTATTTATGGATCTGATATTTATAATATATAAATCAGTCATAATACTTTTAGTATAGGAAACGATGGCCGGAGAACCATTTTGCGTGAACTTGAAGCTCCCTTTTAGGAAATCTGATGATAATATATTATGAAAATATGTTTCATCTGCAATAGAATTTTTACTTAGCCCGCTATATGACTCAAATACAACTGTTCCGGAATTATCTGCTACAATGATACCTCCCTCAATATTAGCAAGCAGTCTTTTTTCAATTTCATTTCTGTCTACATTCATAATAACTGCATTGTTAAAGACATTTTCCGAATCTGATGGCATAAATATTACTGAAATGGTGTCAAATGGTTTTGTGCTTCTGGCAGCACTTTGGTTTAATGTACAGGACACAATGTTCAAATCGCTTTTAATGTCCAACCTTTTTATTTTGTTATCGGTAAACTGTTTGATATCAGCATAATCAAATTTTCCAGCCGTCAACACAAAATCGGTATCTTTATTGAAAACAATGGTTGAGTATAAATAAGGATTAATGCTGTTTAAAGATGTTAAATAACCTGAGGCACGGTTGATGGAAGAAAGGTCATTGTTCGGTGAAGTCAGAAAATTATTGATGTCGGGAAGCTGTATCATAAAAACATATGTATTTTTAAGTTGGGAAAATACGTTATCAAATTCATGCTGAACGCTGGAAATATTATTAACGTAGTCAACTGACAACTGATCATAAATATCTTTGGTATAAAGTTGTGTGAAAATTATCGATATTGATAGCACAATTAAAGTTGCCATAAAGAGGAACGACAAAAGAAGTTTTAAATAATACTTTCTTGCGCTAAATAAATGGTTATTAATTTGTATTTTAAATAACATTAAAAATACCTCCGATATAAATGAATATGATCATAAAATTAAATGGAGTGCAATAAAAAAGTTACTTATTATAGGACTGTTAAAATTAACTATGTTTTCTAATCTAATATAGATAATACATTAAATGCATTATGTTTTCAATCATAGTATGTTTGAGTCTCTTCAATTTTTGGAAAAATTAATAAAATTAAGAGTAAATTTTTAAAAATAAGAGTAGCTTTTTTGATTTTTTATAGTTGTTTGTGAAAATCAAATCTTTAAAAAAAGTGATATGTGCTTTAAACTTGGAAACGTAACTTGACTGGGCAGTGCACTTCAATAACTTATTCCAGATGAGGATAAATAAAGGAGCATGATCTCATGAACTTATCAAATAAAGTTATTGCATATAATGAATCAAAAAATAAATTAAGAATTATCAATATTTTATTCAATTTTCTTAAAGAAATTTTTAAAAATAAAACATTATATGCAATGGCTGTACCCGCATTGGTTTTATTATTCTTATTCAATTACTTTCCCCTTTTTGGGCTGATTATAGCTTTTAAAGACTATCAATTTGATAAAGGTATCTTTGGAAGCCAATGGATGAAACCTTTATTTTATAATTTTCAGTTTCTCTTTGATTCATCATCAGCTTTGAGAGCAATAAGAAATACTCTTCTGCTAAACTTCGCATTTATTACAATTGGCGTGGTAACAGAAGTAGGATTTGCACTCATGCTTAACGAGATTGGATGTAAATGGTTTAAAAAGACGGCACAGTTGATAACTTTTTTGCCATATTTTATATCTTGGATTGTTGTTGGAGTATTTGTGTACAATTTGTTTAGTTCTGAACACGGTGCAATCAATGGCTTACTATCGAGTCTTGGGATGAGAGAGGTTGATTGGTATTTCACTCCGGGAGCATGGCCAATTATTCTAATACTTATTAATCGTTGGAAAAATACAGGGTATGGTTGCATAATGTATCTATCAACATTAACCGGAATAGACTCTTCATATTACGAAGCAGCAAATATAGATGGTGCTACGAGATGGCAGCAGATCAGATATATAAGCCTACCCCTTTTATGGCCTACTATTATAGTTCTTGTGTTGCTGCAGTTAGGAAAGATAATGAATGCAGATTTCGGCATGTTTTATGCTACGGTAGGGGATGCCTCAACTCTTTATCCTACTACCGATGTAATTGACACTTTTGTATACCGTGCATTAAGAATAACGGGAGATATCGGTATGGCATCTGCTACAGGGCTGGTACAATCAGTTCTGTCATTCATACTTGTAATTGGAAGTAATATGATAGTCAAAAAGATTGATGAGGATTCATCACTGTTTTAGTAAGCAAAGCGAATTTTTCATGAGAGGATGTCTTATATGTATGCTAAGGTAAAACATTTTCTGGCTCAAAGCGCTATATATTTTTTAGTTGCTGTATTAACTATATGCTGCCTTTTGCCGTTTTTAATGGTAGTAAGCGGGTCACTAAGCACAGAGGAAGATATTATGAACTACGGCTATACTATTTTTCCTAAGAATCCTACATTGCTTTCGTATAGAGTTTTATTCCAGAGACCAGGAATGTTAATAAGTTCATATATCATAACAATTACCGTCACAGTTCTTGGAACAATAGCTTCGCTTATAATCAATTCAATGATAGCATATGCCATGACGCGGAAAACTCTTAAGTATAGAAAATTCATATCGATATATTGTTTGATTACTATTCTTTTCAGTGGAGGTATGGTGCCATGGTACATCGTTTGTGTGAATTACTTACATCTGAAAGATACTCTGGCTGCCCTGATTCTTCCATACCTCGCAAATGGCTGGTATATATTTCTTTTGCGGAACTTCTTTAATGCAATACCTGATGAGATGAAGGAAGCTGCAAAAATAGATGGTGCGGGAGAATTCAGAACGTTTGTTCAAATAATAATTCCGCTTGCGAAGCCGGCACTGGCTACAATTGGTCTGTTTATTGCATTAATGTACTGGAATGACTGGTGGCTCTCTTTGATGTTGATAGATAGTGATAAATTAAGACCAATTCAGTATTTACTAAGAATTATAGTTTCAAATATTACATTTCTTAATTCGCAAATGAATGTGCCTGAATTGAGAAATTCGAAACAGTTAGCACCTACTGAGGGAGTCAAGATGGCTACATGTATAATAACGATTGGCCCCATAGTCTTATTGTATCCATTTTTACAGAGATTCTTTATAAAGGGAATTATGGTAGGTGCGGTTAAAGGTTGAGATGAGCCTTATTCAGCGCAAGCTGGTTAAGAATAAAAAATATATAAGGAGTGAGTGATATGAAAAAACAAATTGTTAAGTTACTTTCAATGTTAGTTGCAGTAGCGGTATTTATTTCTCTGTTGGTTGGTTGTGGATCCCGAAATACCAATAGTGATGTTTCTGCCGAAAACAAGACAACTACTTCAACAGAAGGCGAGACAGAAAACGAGACAGAAAAACAGACAAGTGAAGCTTTGAAAGAGGTTAAATTAAGATTTTTCTTCGGTGGCGATAAAAAAGAAGCCACAGATGAAGTATGGCAAGCAATCAGTGAGAAATACAAGGACAAGCTGAACGCAACGTTTGAAATCAATTATGTACCTTTTGGAGACTATGCAAACAAACTGATTGTTATGGCATCTTCAGGAGATAACTGGGATATGAACTTTGATGGGGACTGGTTGGTCTATCCCCAAATGGTGAACAAGGGTGCATACCTTGCATTAAATGATCTTCTGCCTGAATATGCGCCGGATCTTTATGCAACATACCAAAGCTCAGGAGTGTTGGAAGCAGCTACAGTTAACGGAAATATATTATGTCTGCCATGGACAATGAAACAAAATCAGAGGGGCTATCTGATGTGGCGTAAAGATCTCCTGCCAAAAGACGGTTTCGACATTAAAACAGATTCGATAAAAACAATTGAAGATATTGATAAAGTATTAAATGATGCTAAAAAAGCGTTCCCAAACTTGAGGATATTTAACATAAGTACACAAGGGGGATTCCCATACGCTGTCGGACTAATTACGCAATTAAAGTATGAATTGGCAGACTTGAGTTTTCATGGATTTGTATTTGATATGAATGATCCTGATATCAAAGTAATTCCTTTTGAGCAGACACAAGCCTTTAAAGAGGCGGTTGAATATGCCAAAAAGTGGTATGATGCTGGTATCATTCCAAAGGATGCAGTTATAGATAAAACAGATATCAATACTTTCTTTGATCAGGGAAAAGCATTTTTAACCTATAGCACTCATGAGTGGTCATCTGTTGTTAAAAATTATACCAATGGCATAGAAACTGACAGATCGCAGCTTTATCCTGAAAAGAAATTTTATAACCGTACTCCACTGGCAAACGTAGTAGCTATTAATAAAAACGCCGCAAACCCTGAAAGAGTTCTGATGTTTATGAACCTGCTGGAGACAGATAGAGAGTTTTATGATATGGTTTTATACGGAATACCGGGCAAGACATATGTTCTTGACGGCGAAGCAGCTGCCTATCCGGAAGGAATGGATACATCAAATGGTAATTATCTGGATTGGCCTTCACAGTGGGCATTCTGGAAACCTCAGTTTATGAGGCCAACAACACAATATCCTTCAGGATTCTGGCAGAGGGAAGCTGAATTTGCAAGCCAACCGAATAATATTAACTCACCATTATATGGCCTGTTCTTTGACTCAGAAAATATAAAGAATGAAATTGCGAAAAGGGATCAGATACAGGATGAATTTGGCAAGCTCTTATTATTAGGAGTTTGTAAAGATGTCGACCAGTCAGTGGCTGATTATATAGAAAAGCAAAAGGCTGCAGGTGTAGATAAAATCACTGCGGAACTGCAAAAACAAGTTGATGCTTTCCTTGCATCTAAAAAATAACTGTGTGTTGGAATAAATGTATAGTAAGTTTTGGGGAAAGGAATGGTGAGTTATGGAGATGCTATTTAAATGCAGGCAAAAAAGTAGAATAGTTTTACTTGCACTTGTGGTTACGCTGATTTTTGTTTCTTTAAATACTATAAGCGAGGCCTCTACAGATAATGTAATTAACGTAAAAGACTTTGGAGCGGTAGGAGACGGAGTTACTGATGATACGGCTGCGTTTCAAAACGCGATTGCACAATCAGCTTCACAGAAAAAACCTGTTTTTGTTCCTTTTGGGACATATAAGATAACACAAACCCTCAATCTTACCAAGCAGTCGATGATCGGTGAAATGTCGGCAGCATGGGGGGCTGATGATGTAAACATGCCTGTAATCAAACCTACCAATCCGGCAAATTCAGGTATTAGATTGAATAAAGGCGCGGCTATAAGTGGTCTTGCATTTGATTATGATCAAAATGAAACAAGTAGTACACCTACCCAGTATGCTCCAACAATTTTATTAGCAGGAGTTGGTACTCGTATCAGCAATGTAAAAATCACGCATGCATGGATTGGTATTGATTGTGTTGATTCCCCTGAAGCGAACACAGGCAGATCTTCTATAGAGAATGTGTTCATTTCCAAAGTTGCTAAGGTAGGTATAGACCTTGACTATGGATGGGATGTTACAACTCTCCACAATGTAGAGGTTTGGACCCCGAATACAACCTATAACGGCTATTTCCTCAATAATGGAACGGGCATTATTTTTAGACATAACGATATGCTCCGTGTAAGTAATACATTTGTCTTTGGTGCCCAAGTAGGAATGCTGTTTGAAGATAATGAAAATAATGCAGGCACATGGGGTGTTTTAACAAACTCTTCAGTGGATTTTTGCGCTACCGCTATGAAATTTGTTGGCATGAATAAGCTGACTATTACAGGTGGATCTTTCTGGGTACATCTGAGAGCATTCGATGTGGATACAGCATTTACAGAATTGAATATTTCTGCATGTGACATTAAGAGTAATGGAAATACTGCGTTTTATATAGGAGATTGCAAGCACATTACCATATCAAGCAGTGTGATTAACAGAGATATGGGAGGTTATTCAAATCCGGCAATTCACATTGCGGGCGGATGGAATGTGGTTATTACAGGAAACTATATCAAGGCCAATGGAACGGGAGTAATAATTGGTAGCGGAGCGAGAAGAGCGATTGTATCAAATAATATAATCGAGGTGCTGGGAGGAACCAGTGTATCTAATAATGGAATGATTACAGTAGTTAAGGATAACATTAATATAAATTAATTTCAATAATTAGATGTGTTGGTCAAGGCGGCCAGGTCTGCCTTGACCAACACTTTTTCAATATACTGTAAACGGAGGAATTCAGGATGAGGATGTGTACGGGATATCCTACCGGTGTCCCATTAGGAGGAATAGGCACAGGAATGATAGAACTTTTAACAAATGGCAAACCGGGAACAATTATTACAAACGGTAATTGGGCTGTTCCGATAATTGAGCTTGAAGGATGTTTCTTTGCTATCAGAATCGAGGAACAGAATGGAAAATCATATTTCAGGATGTTGCAGACAGAGGATTATTCTAAATTTCAAGGGGTTAGTACTGTAAAATATACCGGTTTATATCCAGTGGCAAAAGCAGAATATTTTTGTGTAGATATTCCAATTAGACTGGAAGTGACTGCATTTAGCCCTTTGGTTCCACATGATGTTGAAAAATCAAATTATCCCGGAGCAGTTTTTATATTTAAGATACAGAATATGTTTGATGATAAAATCAAAGTCAATTTGTATGTATCATGGGAGCATGTTGTCGGTTGTGGCGGTTTTAAGGACAATGAATTGTTGTGCAACAGGTCGGGCAATTATATTATACCTGTTCAGGATGATAAAATGATGGGTTTGATTTTTAGAACATGTGAGGAAGCTAAACAGGTTTACCCCAATGCTCTTGGAGAGTATGCATTATTAACTTTATATAATGAAAAATTGAAGCTTTCAAGGTATGTATGGAATACTATAAATGAAAAGGAACAATTGCTGGAAGCACTATCCAGAAATGAACCTTTCGGCGATATGACAATTAAGGGTGTAGAAGGCGAGGTTCATCCCTCCGGTACTATTGGGCTTGAAGCTGAGGTTGATCCACTGCAGAGAATTGAAATACCTGTATGTGTTTCATGGTATATGCCTTATCATAAGGTGTTTGACAGGAATACAATTATGTCGGGAAATGACGTTAATAAATATGCACCTCACTATAAAAGCCAATATTCAGTAACAGAAGATGAAAGTAACTCAGAGGATATTGATTATAGCCATTATTATCAAAACAGGTTACATTCAGCATATGAAATTGCGGGTTCACTGTTGGAAAACTATCATCAACTTTTAGATCAAACTACGGAATTGCATCGTTATCTAATGTCTACAGATTTACCTGACTGGTTGGTTTCAAAAATAATAAATGATTCTACGCCACTAACTTCAAACACTGTATTAACGAAAAACGGAACTTTAGCAACCCTTGAAGCCAGCAGGGGTATGTTTGGTTCCCTTGGTACCATGGATCAGCGCATTATTGCACATGCTGCATATCAATTGTTCTATCCGGAAATAAACAGGACTGAATTACAGCTTTTTGCAGATTTGCAAGCAGGTGATGGCCATATACCGCATTTCTGTGGAAATGTATATGAGAATATAGGAAGCAGTAATGTAGAATATGGAGATACATTGTGGCCTGACCTATCATGCTCATTTATATTTCAATGTTACAGGGATCTTATGATGACTGGGGATAAGACATTTTTCAACAGAATGCTTCCCCATATACACAGAGCGTATGAATGGGTCAAATCGGCTGATACTGACGGAGATGGGATACCAGAAGGCGGTTCCACCTGGGATGTAGAACATCATGATGGCTTGTTTTCCTATAATGGCACTCTATGGCTTGCCACATTAAGAATAATGGAGCGGATTGCTTCTATAGAAAATGACGAACCAATGAAGCAGGAAGCCATTTCGCTTTTTAATAAGGCGCAGAAAAGCATAATGGAAAATCTATGGAATGGAGAATACTTCAGTACGTCTTACAACATTGCTACAAAAGCAAGGTGTGATGAAGTCTTTGTAGGTCAGCTGGCAGGAGAATGGATAGCCAGGCTTCTGGGACTTGAAAGCCTGTTACCTGTCGACCTCATGAAAAAGGCAGTTGAGAACATATATAAATTTAACGGAAACAAAGAGCTATATAGAATGCTTCCTATCAAAGTTACAAAAGAAGGCAAACTTGTAGACAGGAATTATAAGGAACATGCATGGCCTCAGTACAGTATGGTGTTTCTCGATTGTCTTGCGATACAATTAGGTATGGTTGATAAAGGAATGGAATATATCAGATATTTCAATGATGCAATATGTGAAATATGCAGAACCCCGTGGACGACTACGTTATGGTATGATTGCAGGACAGGATTCCCGTGCTGGGATAGCGTTGACAGGTATATGAATTGTACGTCAGCATGGTTTATATTAAATGCATTAACTGGTTTTCATGCGGATGAAATAGAAAAGCTTATTTTAATTAGTCCGGTTATGCAGAAAGCAGAAAGCATGATTATGCCGTTGATAACTACAAAATATTGGGCTAAGCTGAATTGTTCGCAAAAGCAGGGTATAAGCAATTTGGTCATTACATTTGACAGGCTATTCTATAATGATATTGAGCTTAGAGGGCTAAAGTTACGAGAAAAGTGTGAATGCAGAAAATTTGCATTAAACGGAGAGGAAGCTGACTTTGATATTGAGTACAAGAAAGGATATACAAAAATACTGTTTAAAAATGGTCATATACAGAAAATTAAAAAAGGTGATTCCATAGCAATAGAATATTGCCGTACATGAGAAACTTTGGAGACTGTGAAGAAAACTCTGTAGAATAAGCTTTCTATGATAAAATATAAAATCATAGGATGCTTTTTTGGTAAAAACACGTGAACCCATGAACGAGGGTAATGAGGCACGTTGATGCACTGATGGAGACAGAAGAACTTAATGCATTGCAATGGACACCCGGAAATGGAAGAACAGGAAGCTCTGTATTTAATGGAAAAAGCAGAACACGACTGGACATGATCCGGCCCCCTTTACAAAGATGGTGTACAATGGTAAACTAATAAAGAAAATGATAAACTGATGAAATGTAAAGGCTGACACGTTAAAATCATGAAAGGAAGGTATTAAAGGAGCAATGAAGAACTAATCCATTTTTATCCGGTTAAAACAGAATAATTTAATTCAATGCTTTAATTTTTATGTTTTATGCTGGAGTGGATAGTTAGTTCCTTTAATCCTTTAATGAGGTACTTTCTATTATAAAATTTCTATTTATTAAATTAGTATTATAAGTTAACTTGTTGTGCCAGGAAATGAGATAGCATTGTTGAGATCTTTAGAACTGAAATTTCGTCCGGTATTGTCCGGCACATATGTACCAATGCCATGTCAGCCGAATTTACGGGCAAAGGAACGAAGATTATAAAGATCATAATTAATAGAGCGTGTTAACTGTTTATTATCATAGAAGATGATTAAGAGAAATAATTTAAAGATTTATTTAATAGAAAATTATATTTGATATAATAGAAAGTTATATTTAACAGGGATTACTTGGAAAATTCTCTCCAGCTGCAGGTTTGGAGGGATTTTTTATGTTATTGGCCCAAATGAATATGATAAGAAAATATTATGGTGACAGGCTGATATTGAAAGTTGATGATTTCAAACTATACAAAAATGACAGGATCGGTATTGTCGGAGTTAATGGATCAGGTAAAACCACATTCCTTAATATTCTTACAAACAAAACCATGCCTGATGAGGGAACAGCGAAGATTTTCGGGACCTATTCCTATATAACGCAGCTTGGAACATATTTTGATTATATAGAAAAAGGAGACATAGACGGATATGCTGCCAGCAGGCTGGGGGTAAATAATCTGGGCAGTGAAGGTTTAAGCGGCGGGGAAATCACAAGGCTGAAGATAGCCAGGGCTTTAAGCAAGGACAATGCGCTGATTATAGCGGATGAACCCACAAGCAATCTTGACAGTGAAGGAATAGAGCTGCTGCAAAATGAGATGAAAAACTTCAACGGAGCTATACTTGTGGTATCTCATGACAGGGAGTTTTTAGATGAAGTCTGCAATTCAATACTTGAGATTGAGAATGGAGAAATACGCCTTTATAAAGGCAATTATTCGAAATACAAAGAGTTAAAGGAGCAGGAAAGAAAAAGAGCTTTATTTGAATACGAACAGTACAAAGCAGAAAAGAGCAGGCTGGAAATGGTAATAGAAGAGAAAAAGCACAAGGTGGCGAGCATAAAAAGGCCTCCCAAAAGAATGGGCAACTCCGAAGCAAGGCTGCATAAAATGGGCGGGCAAAGTGAAAAAGCTAAATTAGACAGGCAGATAAACGCTATAAGGACCAGGATTGAAAAACTTGAAGTAAAGGAAAAACCGAGAGAATTGCCTCAGGTAAATGTCGATTTACAGAAAATGGGGCAGCTCCACTGCAAGGTGGTATTCAGTTCAGACAAACTTAATAAAAGCTTCGGAGACAAGATCATTTTCGAGGATGCGAAGTTTAAGATTTATAACAACAGCAAGACGGCTATAATTGGCCCTAATGGAAGCGGAAAGACCACGCTTGTCAGAATGATTGTAAACGGCGACCCGGCTATACAAAGGGCTATAGGGGTAAAGATAGGATATTTCAGCCAGGACATAAGTATTCTGGAGGACAATATGACTCTGCTTCAAAATGTCATGAAAGATAGCTTGTATGATGAGGCATTTGTAAGAACTCTGCTGGCAAGACTTCTTTTCAAGCGGGAAGATCTCATGAAAGATGTTTCGCTGTTGAGCGGGGGTGAAAAAGTAAAAGCAGCTCTGGCAAAAATAATTGTCAGTGATTTTAATGTGCTGGTTCTGGATGAGCCGACCAACTATCTTGATATATATTCCATGGAAGCGGTGGAAGAAGCACTTTTAAATTATACAGGCACTGTAATATTTATTTCTCATGACAGGAGATTTGTAAGCAATGTGGCGGACCACATTATATCCATCGAAAACTGCAGGACGGTATGCTTTGATGGAGCACTGGAAGAGTATAAAGAGCAAAAAAGAAAGAAAGAGGCCCTGACGCAGCAGTCTGATAAGCCATATGACAAAATGCTTCTTCAGACCCGCCTGGCAGAAATTCTTGGCAGGCTGAGTATGCCTTCAAAGGGCGACAATGTGGAGGAGCTGGACCGGGAGTATAAGGAGATACTGGAGAAATTGAAGAGGTTGTAGTTTAAAAGGTAATAGTTTAATAAGGTAACATTATTATAAATTAGACACAGACAAATAAGTTATGTTAAAAAACAGCTATCATTCAAGACATTATGATTTTGGTCCCTATGGTCCTATAGAATATCTTGAATAGAATGCATATTAACAAGTTTAAAAAAGAAGGGTGCACTTCGCTCTAACCCTTCTTTTTTTGTATTAAAATCTGAATTTCTGACGTAGGTCTTGCACCAAAAGAGTGATATGACTAAAGAGCATTATCAATTTAGAATGTTCACTGATAAAATTCGAAGGAAAAGTCAATTACTTGTATTCGTAAATGGAGCATGAGCAGTACCAAGTACAAATAGTTAATATCATGTGATAAACAAATGTTAATATAATTCTAATCGAAAGAATATTGACTTTCGTTCGAAACTGACTTAAAATAATATTAAAGCAAGAAATGTGAGGAATATAATATGATATTTAATGTGCAAAGATTTTCTACTCATGATGGTAATGGTATCAGGACAATTGTTTTTTTCAAGGGTTGCCCTCTAAGATGCCCGTGGTGCAGTAATCCGGAGAGTCAAAGCTTTGACTATGACATTTTTTTTGATAAACAAAAATGCATAGGTTGTATGGAATGTGTAAAGGTATCAAGAAATAAAGAGTTTATTAGGACTGATGAAGGCATATCGATAAACCGTGATAATATTACGGATCCTTTACTTTTTAAGGATATATGTCCTGCAAAAGCAATTCAGGTTATAGGGGAAGAAATTGATGTTGAAAAGCTGGTAAAGGAGCTTGAAAAAGAAAGGGTATTTTATGATAACAGCGGTGGGGGCGTTACATTTTCCGGAGGAGAACCTTTTGCACAGCCTGAACAGCTGATTATGCTGGCAAAAGAGTTGAAGAAGAAGGGGATTTCAATAGCGGTGGAAACCTGCCTGGATGTTCCCTGGGAAAATATTGAAGTTGCCATTAAATATGTAGATGAATTTCTCATAGATTTAAAACATGTTAATGGCAAAAAACTAAATGAAGTGACATGTGGGAATTTTGCACAGATTGAATATAATCTGAGAAAGCTGGAAGCAGAAAAGGTTCCTGTAACAATTAGAATACCCGTCATACCTGGATTTAACCATAACGCTGATGATATGCACGCTATAATTGACTATCTTGATTCTTTTAATAACATAAGTGAACTTCATCTGCTGCCGTACCATTCTTTTGGCAAAGGAAAATATCAGCAGTTGGGGCGGGACTATAAACTCAGGACAGAAGCATTGGATAAAAGTGAATTGGAGCCATTTTTAGTGTATGCAAATAATAAGGGGTTAAAAACTGTAATAGGAGGATAGTTAAATGAAAAATGAACTTGGCTTATCTGAAAGAGTCCATTATTTGAGGGAGAAGGTATTGTCTACTAAACCTACCATTTGTGTTGAAAGAGCGAAGATATATACTGAGGTTTACCAGAAGTATGAGGCTTTCCCTGTACCAGTAAAACGTGCTATTGCGCTAAAAGAAACTCTGGAGAGGATGACTATATATATTGACCGCGGAGAATTGGTTGTTGGGAATCTGTCTTCAAGAATAAATGCAGCACCTTTTTTTCCGGAGTACTCAGTGACGTGGATGTTAGATGAACTGGATGAGTTAGACAAGCGTCCTGGAGATGCCTTTTACCCATCTGAAGAGATTAAAGCGGAAATAAGGGCAATTTCTCCTTATTGGATAGGAAAGACTACGATAGACAAAGGCTACGCCCTTATGCCCAAGGAATTAAAAGAAATTCTGGACGCCGGAATTATTAAAGCTGAAGGAAACCTAACTTCTGGAGACGGACACATTGCGGTAAACCATCAAAAAATCCTGACGGTGGGCTTAAATGCTTATCTCGATGAAATCCAATTCTACAGGAGCAAATTAAAGCTATGGGATTGGGCTGACTTGAAAAAGGAACAGTTTTATAAATCTGTTGAAATAGGCATTAAGGCGCTTCAGACATATATACGCAGGTATGAAGCATTAGCGCTGGAATTGGCTGAAAAGGAAAATGATGAAACACGCAGGCAGGAATTATTGCTTATCAGTAAAAACTGTGGGCACATAGCTGAAAAACCGCCTGAAACTTTCTATCAAGCGCTGCAGATGACTCTGTTCCTCCAACTGGTGCTGCAGATAGAAAGTAACGGACATTCATTATCCTTTGGGCGTATGGACCAGTATCTGTATCCTTTTTATGAAAGAGATCTGAAAGCCGGGATCATCACACCGGAGTTTGCTATGGAGCTTCTTGAGTGTACCTGGATCAAAATTTTAGGTGTCAAGAAGGTACGTTCCTGGTCCCATACACGTTTTTCAGCCGGTGGCCCTCTGTATCAGAATGTCACTATCGGAGGTCAGACTGTTGATGGCAGAGATGCAGTCAATGAGTTGAGCTATTTAATATTATGGTCTGTTGGAAAAACCAGGCTAACACAGCCCAATTTGTCAGTACGCTTCCACAAAAATATGAGTGATCATTTCATGATGGAATGTATAAAGGTTATAGAAATGGGATTTGGAATGCCGGCTTTCAATAATGACGAGATTGTTATTCCCGGGCTGATAAAGCTGGGTGTTGAAAAAGAGGACGCATACAATTATTCAGCCATAGGCTGTATTGAGATTGCAGTACCAGGTAAATGGGGTTACAGATGCACCGGAATGAGCTTTCTTAATTTTGGACGCGTTCTTTTAGCTGCCTTGAATGATGGCCTTGATACCGGGAGCGGAAAAACATTTCATCCGGGAAAAGGAAAACTTGTAGATTTTGAAAGCTTTGATCAGTTGATGGAAGCATGGAAAGACCAGGTCAAGTTCTATGCAAAAGCAGCGGTAACCATAGACACTGTAGTTGATACGGTGCTGGAAGAAAACGTACCTGATATTCTTTGCTCAGCCTTTGTCGATGACTGCATTGAAAAAGGTAAATTCATAAAGGAAGGCGGAAGCAAATACGATTTTATATCCGGTCTGCAGGTAGGAATCGCAAATCTGGGCAACTCTCTGGCTGCCATAAAGAAGCTGGTCTTCGAAGAAAAACGTATAAGTAAAGAGGAATTGGCAAAGAATCTTGAGAATAACTTTGAAGGAGTAGAAGGAGAAAAACTCCGTCAAGTATTATTAAACTATGCTCCAAAATTCGGAAATGATGATGATTATGTTGACCTTCTCCTTAAGGAAGCATATATGTATTTTATTGAAGAAATGGATAAATACCATACTACACGCTTTGGCAGAGGGCCTATTGGCTGTGGTTATTATGCAGGAACCTCAAGCATATCGGCAAACGTTCCCTCAGGTTCGGTGGTAGGAGCAACCCCGGATGGCAGAAAGGCTTATACTCCGCTGGCGGAAGGCTGTTCACCGTCATCAGGCACTGATATTCTGGGACCGACAGCAGTTTTTAAATCAATTGCCAAGCTGCCTACAGATAAAATCATGGGTGGTGTACTTCTGAATCAGAAGCTATCTCCAGCCGTAATTAAGGAAGAAGCAGATAAGAGGAAACTTATGGCCATGCTTAGAACCTTTTTTGCAGATCTTAAAGGCTGGCATGTGCAATACAACATTGTTTCAAGAGAAACTCTCCTTGCAGCTAAAAAAGAACCTGAAAAGTACCGTGATCTCATAGTAAGAGTAGCAGGATATTCAGCCTTCTTTACCAACCTGTCTCCGGACACTCAGGATGATATTATTGCAAGAACTGAGCATACGCTCTAGAGTGAATAAATAGACATCGAAACAGAATAAAGGTTGTTACAAAAAAGTACCGGCTCCAAGAGAGGTTTGTATTTCCTAATTTGGAACCGGTACTTTTTATGTATGTTTTTTGGTTTTACCAATGTCCTTTGACTTGAGGGGAAGAGGGGGAGAATTGCATGAATTCAATCCTGTTCCCATCGGGGTCTTTGGCCCAGCACTGATAATTCATGTCTCTTCCCAATTTAGGCTCAACATCTATAGTTATCCCGTTTTCCCTTAAATTGTCTGCAATTTCATTAATATCTTCGACTTCCAGGGAAAGGTGGGAGAAACCAACATTGCCAGGCTTATAGGAATACTCATGAACTCCTCCCACTATTAATTCAAGGTACTGGCCCTCTGCCACTTTGACATTATAAATCCACGGATTGCCGTTTTTATCTTTCATTTCAAAAGCCATTTGCAAACCAAGAATGTCGCAATAAAAATGAAGAGATTTTTTGATATCCTTTACATTGAATGCTATGTGAGCAACACTGCGAATCACGGATAACCCTCCTTGATTAATCACTATTTTGATTCCTTCACCTTATCGAGCATAGCTTTCTCCATCACTTCAAAGGGAGCCTTAACACCTGTGTAGAGTTCAAACTGATAGCAGGCCTGATGAATTAACATTCTATAGCCGGGAATAGCAGTACATCCAAGACTTTTGGCAATCTTTACGAAGGTTGTCTCAAAGGGCATAAACACAACATCAAGTACAATTTTGTTTTCCCGCATTTGTTCTGCTGTCAGAACAGAGGCCTCAGTCTTGAAACCAACAGATGTAGCATTGATTAATATGTCATAATCTACACTTCTGTTAAAGTCAGCGGGAACACCTGCATAGTTGACACCAAAATGATTGCATACTTCCTTTCCGATATCCTCTTCGATGTTATATACCAGGATATCATCAGTATATTTTTTTAAACCATAGATAATTGCCCTGGCTGCTCCTCCAGCACCTATAACAACAATTTTTTTGCCATAAATATCTCCGGTTTCCTCAAGGCACCTTATAGCTCCTGTCCAGTCTGTATTATAGCCTTTAAGAATACCGTTATTATTCACGATGGTGTTTACGGCGCCAATAGCTTTTGCGGAATCATCCAGTTCATCAAGGTACTGAATTACTTCCTGCTTGAAAGGCATTGTGACACCGAGGCCTCTTATTCCCATTGCCCTGACTCCCTTAATAGTGTCTTCTAGATTATCCGGCTGGAAGGAAACATAGCAATAATTTAAGCCAAGGGCCTTGTATGCTGCGTTGTGCATCAAGACCCCGTTTCCTCCTATGCTGCCGGCAATTGACCCGCATAGTACGGGAAAGGATTGTGCCATTATTATAAACCCCCTATTCTGTTTTTTTACTAGGATTACTGAATTTATGATATGAACATTATTACTTGGTTTTTAGACATTTTAATTACTGCAACATCAAGTTAATTACTGCAACATCAGGGCTGCTGCACCTATGATACCAACATCATCACCCAGTACGGCAGGAACGATATTTACAGGATAGGCGTAAGATATCTTTGAAAGCTTTCTGAACTTTTCATTAAACCTGTCAAAGAGAGGTTTGCCAAATTTTGAAACGCCTCCACCCACAACAAAATGATTGATATTGAAAATCTGATAAAGGTTTGCAAACATTATTCCGAGCAGATCACCGGTCCGATTGATAACGTCAATGGCCAGCTGATCTCCGATATTGGCAGCATCCTGAATATGCTTGCAGGTCAGGTCATCCAAATTCTCAACCATAGCCGACAGGATACTATGGCAGCCTTCTTCAAGTTTTTCTCTTGTATATCTGATTATCTTCGGACCGGATGCAAGGGACATTATGCAGCCTTTGTTACCGCAGCCACACAGATAACCGTCATCACTGATGATCATATGCCCGAATTCCCCGGCGGCACCATAGCTACCACGGTATATGGAATTGTTAATTATTATGCCTCCGCCGATTCCTGTGCTTATAGTAATGTAAAGCATATCTTTTTTGCCTTTTCCGGCGCCAAAAAGATGTTCTGCTATTGCTGCAACGTTTGCGTCATTATCAATTTCCACTGTCACGCCAAGCTTTTCTGAAAACAGTTTTTTAACAGGAACGTTATCCCATTTGGGGAGGCTGGAGGTGGTGATGATAAAACCGTTGTCATAATCTATATGTGAAGGGAAAGCGGCTCCAACCCCCATAAGGTCTGACCTTTTTAGAGAATTGTTTTTCAATAGGGTATCAATATGGGTACACATTTCATCAAGCATTTCATCAGGTTCCAGTTCGGGATTGGTTTTCGCTTTGAACCTGTCTATCAAATTACAAGCCCTATCGAATAAGCCGTATGCCAGCTTTGTTCCGCCGACATCTATCCCTATGAAGTATTTTTCCATCATTTTATCCCCTTTCATTATTAAACCAGTACAACTTCAATTCCAAAGTTTTTAAGAACCTGCAGATGTTTTTCGGGTAAATTCTTGTCTGTTATTACCATGTGCGTCTCAGTGGGCTTAAACTGACAAGCTACGCCTACTTTATCAAATTTGGTGGAGTCTGTGACTACTATTACCTTATTGGCACGCTCAGCCATCGCACGTGCAACTTCAGCCCTCATAAGATTAATACATGTAAATCCGGTATTTGGGCTGAAGCCGTCGACTCCTATGAATACCTTGTCCACATGGAATTGCTTCAAACAAATTCTAGTAAGAGGTCCAACAAGGACTTCCGATTCATGTTGATAATCACCACCCAGGATGATTATTTTAAGATTGCTCATTCCCCTTACATATCTGCTGATGAAAGTGGAATTTGTTATGATAGTAATATCACTTTTATTTGCCAGTTCCATTGCTAAAAGGGCATTAGTGGAGCCGGATTCAATCATGACTGTTTCTCCATTGCTTACCAATGAAGCAGCTTTTCTAGCAATATTTAATTTGATATCATAGTTAATTGATAGCCGCTTCATAATATCATCATCTGAAACCGGCATTGCACCGCCATGAAACCTTTTAAGCATTCCGTTTTGCTCAAGAAGTTTTAAATCCTGGCGGATAGTTACTTGTGAAACGGAAAACTCCTTTGAAAGATCAGCTACATTTATCTTGGACGAACTAATCACGCGATTCAAAATAGCTAACTGTCTTTCATTTAAAACTCCCATTAAATCAGCTCCTGAAAATTATTAATAGTTAGTTACTTATATTATATATTAGCAAAAATTATTAAATAATCAAACATAAATATGACTTATTGCTATTTTTATATATTGTTATTTTCATATAGGAAACCCAATTCTCACAAAGGAAACTCAATTTTATTAAATCTTTTAGTATTATAATTTATGATACAACAATTACGAATGAAATTCAATATGATTTCATAAAAAATTAGTTTATTGTTGAAACTTAAAAAGTGGTGAATTGTAATATGGTCGAAAAATGTCGAAAAAGACAAAAAATATGGCTAAAAACCTCTGAAAATAGCCAAAATGTGTTTGATATACATGAACTTCCGATAAGAATGAATATAACCTTCAAATGAAAGAAGAAAATTTTGAAAAAGATAAATTTACTATTGAATTATGAAAGTGTGTGGTATATAATAAGTTTGTCGCAAAGAAGATGTATTAATTTATAAATGGACTGGTTCGATAATTTAGCACTGTAAATAATCATTCTCTTTAAGGAAAACACCACATAGAAACTTGAAGCCTTTACTTGCTAATTATTTTTTTTCATAGAAATGGCTTCTGTGCTGAACAAGTGTAAATTATCTGGAAAGGAGGGTAATAAAAACTGTAAAGTTAAGCTTTAAGCTTTATGTTTTAAGCTTTAAGCTTATGCTAATATTGCTTTTAGTATTTTAGCTTGTCGGTGCGGAATCCAATTTTTTAACTCAGGTTAACAATAAAAAATAAATTTTTAAGAAAGTAAAGGGAGGAGTCTATAAATGAAATTAGCTAATAAGAAAATTTTGGCCATATTGTTGGCAGTTTTTATGCTTATAAGTTTAGCAGCTTGTGGCGGTACCGCACCGAATAAAGAGAAAGGTAATGAAAAGTCCGCGGTAAATGATTCAGCTGAAAAACCCGATAAATCTTCAGATTCAGGAAAAGGACTGGACAAAATTGCTTTTATCGTTGCTGATATGGCCAATGAATCCCAAGCTTTTTCGTCAAGAATGTTCCAAAAGTATGGCAAAGATTATAACTTCGAAGTCATAATCCTTGATGCGAAGGGCGACGTTCAGGCTGAAACTCAGGCAGTGAACAACGCAGTCGCACAGGGTGTAAAAGCCCTATTCGTAAACCCGAATGATATCAATGCTATCGTTCCTGCTCTTGAGGCGGCAAAAAGTGCCGGCGTGGTTGTAGGATTGTATTCTTCTGATTTGCCAGCTGATAAACAGAGTGCACGTGATTTCTTTGTAGGCGTAAATGATAATCAGGCTGGTGAAGCTGCAGCGCAGGCTTTCATGGATTTCTTCCCCGATGGAGCAACTATTGTTGAGATAGGCGGACAATCGGGTCATGATGCGCAGATCAAACGTCATGACGGCTTTAACAATGCTATCAAGGATTCCAAGATTCAGGTCATTGACTATAAAGCAACTCAGCAGTGGTCTACAGAACAAGCTATGGCTATTATGGAAGATATGATCACCAAGCATGGCGATAAGATCCAGGGAGTATTTGTACACTGGGATAATGGTGCGACTGGTGTTATCCAGGCTGCAAAGGCTGCAAATATGGAAGGCTTGTTCATAGTAGGAGTTGACGGAAACAGAGCTGGTTTTGAACAAGTAAGGCAAGGTGATCAGAGTGTAACTATAATGCAGAACTTTGAAAACATGACCAAAAAGTCCCTTGAACTAGCCAGAAAGGTTATTGATGGCGAAAAAGTTGAACCTTTGAACTTTATTCCTCTCGATATAGTTAACATAGATAATATAGACAGTTTCACTCCCCCAGAATGGTAATATAAAAATGTTTCTATAAAAACACATAAACAAAGATATATAAAAAACATATAAAAAACATATAAAAAACATATAAAAAAACATAAATAAAGATATAAAAATGTATTAGAGCTCGTTGTGGCATCTGCCAAAACGGGTTCTAATACTAAAACTATTTGAAAGAGGTCATCTCCTATGGAAAATACTGGACAGGATATTATTCTGAGTATAAAAAATGTGTGCAAATCCTTTCCTGGAGTCAAGGCTCTGGATCAAGTTTCGCTTGAAGTCCGGCGTGGCACTGTGCATGGTATAGTAGGAGAAAACGGCGCTGGTAAATCGACGCTGATGAAAATATTGTCCGGCGTGTATCAGAAGGATTCAGGCACTATTATTTTTGACGGTGAGGACATTAAAAGCACGACGCCCATTCAGTCTATGAAAAGAGGTCTTAGCATCATCTATCAGGAATTAAACCTTGTAAATACTATGAGTGTCGGCGAAAATATTTTTCTCGGGCGCTTCGGTGAAATGGGTGGTATGCGCGGAGTCCATGCAAAAGCGAAAGAGTTGCTTAAAAGCATTGGCAGCAATATCGATACTTACAAGCTGGTTTCCGAGCTTAGTGTTTCTGAAAAACAGATGGTGGAGATCGCTAAGGCATTATCATTTGATTCCAAGCTCATTATCATGGATGAGCCAAGCAGCAGCCTGACTGCTGATGAAATGAAGGAACTGGTCAAGATTATTCATCATCTAAAAGATCAAGGCATTTCCATTATATATATTAGCCATAAATTGGACGAAATATTTGAGTTTTGCAGTATGGTGACTGTCATGCGCGACGGGCATGTCATCGATACCAAACCTATTACTGAAATTACGCGTGCTGAAATGATTGCGAAGATGGTAGGCCGTCCAATTGAAAATGAATATCCCGAACGGCCTGACTGCGTAGGCGAAACGCTAATGGAAGTTCGATCAATCAATACTAAAAAATTGCACAATATATCCTTTAAACTTAGAAAAGGAGAGATTCTTGGTTTTGTGGGGCTTGTCGGAGCAGGAAGGACTGAGATTGTAAGAGCGATATTTGGTGCGGACAAGGTAAAGGGCCATGAGATTCTTATAGACGGAAAGCCCGTCAAAATAAAGAATCCTAGAGACGCAAAGAAGGCAGGTATCGCCCTGGTGCCGGAGGATCGAAAGTTGCAGGGCCTTGTGCTTCCCTTCACGGTGGAATCCAATATCTCTATGGCAAACCTGGACAAGATAACGAGGTTTGGATTTTTGGATAGTTCGGCAGAAAGGGGTATGGCCGAAAAACATGTTAAAGCGCTTGGGATTAAAACCCCGTCTGTCAAGACCAAGGTTCGGAGCCTTTCAGGAGGCAACCAGCAGAAGTGTATAGTAGGACGCTGGATGGAAACGAACCCGCGCATTCTTATTCTGGATGAACCTACAAGAGGTATAGACGTAGGAGCTAAATACGAGATATACCTTTTAATGAAGAAGATTGCCGAAAGTGGTGGATCTATTATACTGATATCCTCCGAACTACCCGAAGTTCTAAATATGAGTAATCGTGTGCTTACCATATGCGACGGACGAATAACGGGCGAATTTGATCCTAAAACGGCTTCGGCAGATCAGATAATGGAGAAGGCACTTGAATTTGGCAGAAAGGATCTGGAACATGAAAGAGCAAATTAATTTCAAAAACGTTATTCAGACTGTATTTAGAGATTATCTGGTTTTGGCTGCGATCGCTTTACTTGTAATAATAACCTCAATAGTTGAACCGAAATTCCTGACAACAGGTAATATGACAAATATTATGCGTCAGTTCGGCCCCTTAATCATGGTTGCTCTTGGCATGACCTTTGTAATTATAGGCGGTTTCATAGATCTGTCAGTATCAGGCATACTTTCCCTTGTAGCTGTTGTAACCATTTCTCTTATTGAACCTCTTGGACAGGTAGGTGCGTTGATAGTAGGCATATGCCTGGGAACCTTTTGCGGATATTTGAACAGCGTACTGATACTGGCCAGCGGAGCTATGAAGCAAGCTGAGGCTTTGTTTATCACCTATGGTATGAGCACGGTATATGGTGCTTTAGCGCTGATTTACAGCGGAGGGCGAACGAAGCAAATGAGCTTGGTAAAAGCAAATACTTCCATTTATAAAACGATAGGTACAGGAACCGTTGGAATCCTTTCTGTGTCCTTCATCATGTTTCTCGTTTGCCTCCTGTTGTTGTATATATTCCAAAACAAAACATACATGGGACGGACTATTTATTTGACAGGTGGTAATAAAACTGCAGCAGAACTTGCTGGAATACATATTAGGCGTAGCATAACTTTAATTTACACGATTTCCGGTTTGATGACCGCTTTGGGTGCCATTGTACTGTTCTCACGTGTGACTGCCGCATCTCCGGTTATCGGTAAAGGTTATGAAACAAATGCTATTCTTGCGGTAGTTGTCGGTGGTACAACACTGATAGGTGGGAATGGAAGCGTACTGCGTACTGTGTTAGGTACCACGCTGGTCATACTCCTGTCTAACTGTTTGAATTTGCTGGGTGTTTCGGTCTATATGCAATACATGATGAAAGGTGCTATCTTAGTTCTTGCCATCTGGCTTGATAGTCGCAAGCAACTTTAGGAGGAAACTGGGATGAAAAATATTAACATTGGCAAAAAGCTTCTTAATATCGCAACCAAGCAAAAGGCTGTTTTGGCCATTATAGTGATTTTGGTGATTATGGTTTTTTCAAAAACCAACTTTTACACAGCATACAATCTGTTCGATATGATAAAATCGGTGTCCATACTTATGATCCTTGCTTTCGGTGTTACGCTGGTCCTCGTGGCCGGAGGATGCGATCTGTCCATTGGAGGCATTATGGTTGTGTCGGGTATCGTAACAATCAAGTTGATGAATGCCAATATTCCCATGTGGATTTCCATATTGGCTGCGCTGCTTGTCGGTGCCATTGTGGGCGCTATAAACGGTTATTTAGTCGTATATCAGGGGACAGAGCCTTTCATTATTACATTGGGAATGGGTATGATGCTCACGGGTATAGCCCAGCAGTTAACTGATGCACATCCCATCCCTTGTAATAACCCAAATTTTGTGAAACTTGCCAACGACAAATTATTTAATATAATACCTAATCTTGTTATAGTCATGATTGCTGTGTTCTTTATTATCCATTACATTTTGCGCTATACTTCATTTGGCAGAAATTGCTATGCTATAGGCGGTGACTACGAGGTAGCTAAGTATTCCGGTATCAATGTCCTTCCCACAAAAGCGATGACTTTTGTAATCTGTGGTATTACTGCTGCGCTGGGTGGAGTAATGCTTTCATCCATGCTGAATTCAGGATCCTCAACATACGGTGATACCACTGCACTTGTGGTCAACTGCGGTGTAGTGGTAGGCGGTACTTCTTTCGCAGGCGGTATCGGCAGTGCACCACAGTCAGCCATCGGTCTGCTGGTGTTCGGCGTACTTCAAAATTCTATGAACATGCTTGGCATTGATGCCTATGTTCAGCAGATTATACAAGGTATAGTGATTGTGGCCATTATCTGTCTTGACTGCTATGGCAGAAAACGCAAGCGTGAAACTGTATGATATTCCTGGAAATTAATAATGCCATTGTACTCCGGATTTCAATTGGAGGCTAGGAGAGTGAAAAAGTATGGCAAACTATATCGAAGAGATTTCAAAATTACAAATAAGCCATAGGATATCCCTGCTAAAGGAAAGAATGCTTAGCGAGCCAAGGTTTCTATCCCTGGAACAGGCACTACTTATAACTCAGTGTTATAAGGAAAATGAGAATCTTCCTCGCATTCTTCGAAGAGCTAAGAGTCTTTCGTTGGCACTTAACAAGATAGAGATAAGGATTGATCCATTGGAGTTGATAGTAGGAAACCGTACACCTGGCGTGAGAGCGGGTGTGGTTTCACCCGAAGCGGGTATTTCATGGATTGACCGTGAGATTGAAACTCTTCATGAAAGGCCACAGGATCAGTTCAATGTCAGAAAAGAAGATATCGAAGAATTTAGGAAAACTATTCTTCCATATTGGAAAGGAAAGTCTCTCGAAGATGCAGTAAAAGACAGGCTAGGGGCAGAAATATCCGCTATTGGCAAAGTAGTAAAAATCAATCAGACAGACCATGCCCAAGGGCATATTTGCCCCAATACGCAAAAATGGCTGGCAATAGGGCCGGCAGGATTGAAAAAGGAAGCTGAAGAAAAACTTAAGATGGCCTCAGATGATAAAAAGGTTTTCTATGAAAGTGTAATTATTGTGCTTTCTGCTGCGCAGGATTTTATGAGAAGGTATAGCAAGCTCGCAAAAAAGATGCTTGTGGAAGTCTCTGACGGCAGACTGAGGGAGAATCTTATAGAAATTGAAAGAATATGCGCAAAGCTTGCCGATAATCCGCCAGAGACATTCCGGGAGGCAGTTCAGTCATTATGGTTCTTATTTGTCATTTTGCAAATGGAATCAAATGCCTCCTCCTTTTCGCCTGGAAGAGCTGATCAGTATCTGTACCCATATTTTAAAAGGGACATTGAAAGCGGAAAGTTGGATCTTTCCGGTGCGTTGGAGATAATTGAAGCTTTATGGCTTAAGTTTAACCAGATAGTGTATTTAAGAAATTCTAACAGCGCAAAATACTTTGCCGGCTTCCCCATAGGATTTAATATTGCCTGCGGCGGCCAAACTCAAGATGGCAGGGATGCCTCGAATGAGTTGTCCTTCCTGTTCCTAAAAGCGCAGGAACACTTGCTGCTTCCTCAGCCAAATCTATCTGCCAGATTGTTCAAGGGTTCATCCAGTGAGTTTGTCGACCAGTGTAGCAGGGTTATAGGAATGGGTAGCGGGATGCCTCAGATCTTTAATGATGAAAGCATAATTCCGGCTCTAATAAATCAAGGTATAAGCAAAGAGGATGCTACTAATTATGCCATAGTTGGATGTGTCGAGCTTACCACCCATGGAAACAACCTTGGCTGGAGCGATGCTGCCATGTTCAACCTTGTCAAAGTGCTGGAGCTGACCCTTAACAATGGTATCTGTCTTCAGACAGGTGTCCAGATGGGTCTGCAAACAGGTTATCTGACTGACTATAAGTCTTATGAGGACCTTGAGGAAGCATATAAAAAACAGCTTGACCACTTTATAGACAGGATGATTGCAGTTTGTGACGCTGTTGACAGGATGCATGCCGAATTCCTGCCGACACCTTTCCTTTCCAGCGTTATTGACGATTGTCTGGAAAAAGGCATTGACGTCACTGCTGGCGGTGCTCACTACAATTTATCAGGAATACAGGCCATCCAGGTGGCAAATATAGCAGACAGTCTGGCTGTTATCAAAAAGCTGGTTTATGACGAGGGTACCCTTAAGGCTGAGGAACTATTAAAGGCACTTCAGACAAACTATGAAGGCAGTGAAGAATTGAGGCAATACCTCATAAATAAAGTTCCAAAGTACGGCAATGATGTTGCATGGGTTGATAATATAGGTGCCAAATGGATTGAGTACTTTGCTGAGAAATTGAAAGATTACAGAAATGCCAGGGGTGGTCCGTACCATACAGGGCTTTATACCGTTTCTGCACACATACCCATGGGACACAATGTTGGGGCTTCTCCGGACGGAAGGCTATCTAGGGATCCTCTTGCAGATGGCGGCATGTCAGCAATGTATGGAAGGGATCGGAACGGGCCGACAGCACTTTTGAAATCAGTCTCAAGGATAAATTCCATGTACGGCAGTAACGGCACTTTACTCAACATGAAGTTCCTTCCTGACTTTTTCAAGACTGAAGAAGGGATCAAAAAGTTTTCATCCCTGCTTATGACGTTTGTGGATCTTAGGATAAACCACGTCCAATTCAACGTAGTGAGGAGGGAAGACCTGCTCAAGGCAAAACAGAAGCCAGAACAATATAGAGGGCTTACTGTCAGAGTAGCAGGTTATACGGCATACTTCACCGAACTTGCCAGCGACCTCCAGGATGAAATCATTGAAAGAACAAGCTATGGAGATATCTGATGTATGGGAATATTATAGATATTAAAAAATTTGCGATTCATGACGGACCAGGAATCAGAAGCACGGTTTTTCTGAAGGGTTGTCCCTTGAGTTGTATCTGGTGCCATAATCCGGAAGGTATTGACAGCAAAATCAATCTGTGGTATTTCGAAAAAAAATGCATAGGTTGTCATAGGTGCGTTGCAGCCTGTAAAAACAGTGCATTGTCTATAGGTAGTGCAAGCCCTCATATTGTGATTGACAGGGAAAAATGCATTAATGAGGGCAACTGTGTAGAGGCATGTCCCACTGCAGCTCTATGCTTTGATGGGAAAAGAGTTTCCCAAAGGGAAGTGATAGATGTACTTTTAGAAGATAAGCCATTTTATGATAAGTCTGGCGGAGGTATAACCATTTCAGGTGGAGACCCACTATTTCAGCATGAATTTGCATTAGGAATTTTAATGGAGTGTAAAAAGCATAGCATACACACAGCAATTGAAACTTGTATGTACGCTAAAAAAGAAATCTTTGAAAAATTTTTTGACTATGTGGACTTGTTCATTGTTGATTTAAAAGTTTTCAACTCAGCCAACCATAAGAAATATACCGGTGTGGAAAACGAACTTATAAAGTCAAATTTTGAGTTTTTGGCTTCAAAAAAAGAAAACATTTTGGTGAGGATTCCCCTGGTACCCGGCATTACTGCAACAAAAGAGAATATTGGTGAAATTGCATCATTTGTCTATGAAGTAAATAATAAAATACCTATAGAACTCATGAATTATAATCCCCTTGGCGAAAACAAATACAGGCTCATGGGAAAAGCCAATGAGCTGCTAAAGGGTATAAAGCCGCTGCCGGAGCCGGAACTGGATGCGCTGTACCAGATAATTTCAGATAAAGGTGTAAAAATAGCAAGAGAAAAAAAGGTGAAGCAATGATAAAGAAATTTCTACAATCCGCCAAAGCGGGAGAACCGGTGTTTATAAGCACTGTTTCCGAAGCCTTCGAAAACCTTGAGGAAACTGAAAAACAGCTAATGAATTGTGTGCTTACGCTTTTAGAAAACGACGAAAAGCGGCTTTTCAAAATATGCCTGCCGATTCTTAATGGCCTTGGCACCGAAGAAATCAACTTTGTTAAAAGCTACGTTTGGGCTAAAATATATAATATACTTTCCAGCCTTGGCGGAAAGGAAATGAATATCTATATAGACAAGAGTAATTCTTCACTTACTGAACTGGCAACAGAATTAAACCAGGTATTTTATGTAGACAGCAAGCGTTCCGACAGGCGGGGATATGGCAGGGCTGTTAATGTAATAGACCGAATGTTGAGTGCCCTATGTGCTGATGCACCAGGTTTCAGATTCAATATCCTGGACATCTCTGAAATGCCGGTAATTAATAAAATCGATACTGAAGGAAGGGAAAAGAACCGGGATCTAGGCATATTCAAAAAGGCTACGGAAAACCTTGGCGGAAAGATCATATGCGGAATTGATGTGGGAGGAACAGTTATTAAAACTGTTCTAGTAAAAGGTGGCAAAATAGACAGCTGTAAGGAATATAACTGGTTTCCTGCCGGATTCAGGGAAACAAGGCAGTTAATAGAACCAATCTGTCTCATAGTTAGACTTATGAGAGCCAAAGTATCACTTGAAAGTCTAAATATTGCCTCTGATGCTAAAAATGAATTAATAAGGGACATAAATAAGGCACTGGATAAGAACGCAAGTAATGATTATATGTTTGACGCAGTAGAAAAAGCAGAAGCTTTTCTTAATGGCAGATATGTGGAGATAGATGCGATAGGTTTGACATTTCCTGATGTGGTTGTAAAAAATAAGATTGTCGGAGGCGAAGTATATAAGACAAGGGGTATACGAAATAACCCCAATATCGATTATGAAAAAGACTTCTTGAAACTTACAAACTTAAATGACATACTTCGTAAGTATATCAAGAAAGACGGGTCCGTGAATATTATAAACGACGGTTCAATGGCTGCCTTTACTGCAGCAGTAGAAAATGTTGCGGCAGGTTCCTCTGAATTAGTTGCTGATGGTATATTCGCACATACCCTTGGAACTGAATTGGGAACCGGCTGGATTAACGGGGACGGAATAATTCCGGATATCCCTCTTGAGGTGTACAATTTCATCATTGACCTTGGAAGCTTTGTTGAAAAGCAATATCCTTCCGATGATTTAAGAAGCATAAACAATTTTAATACCGAACTTCCGGGAACACTGCAGAAATACTGCAGCCAGAGCGGCATTTTCCGGCTTGCAATGAAGTATTTTCCGAGAAAGAGGCCGGATCTTTACCAGGAGCTGTTTAATAAAGGTTTCGTGATTGAAAAGGAAGTGGATGGGCATACAGGTTATTATGTACCTACTGAACCTGAGGATATGAGAAAGCCATTTCTTAAGCATATGATGGATTTGGTTGAGAGAGAAAACGATGAAGCCAATAAAAGAATCTGGAAAGACATAGGTGCATTTTTAGCTGTAACCTGGATAGAAACTGAAGAAATTCTCAATCCAGGAACAGCAAGGCGTGTGCTTTTCGGTGGACTTGTGGCAAACAAGAGATGCTTTGAATTGATAAAAGAAGGCGCAAACGAAATAAGAGAGGGTATCGTGCTCGATGTTGCAGATTCCGGGATGGCAAACACTTCCCTTATGAAGCAGTTGAAGGCTAACCCTGAATATACGGTGGCGCAGTTCGCTCAGGCTGTCGGTGCAGTATATTTCGGAAATCTGAGTTAAATATACAATACACAATATTTAATTTGAAGGAAGCAGATAAAGGGACACCTCAAAGCCATGAAATTTTGAGCATTACAGCCAAAAAACCTTTTAAGGGGCAATTTATTAAATATCCTGATGGAACCGATATGAGAAACATAACTCTTTTAGATAAAGAAGCAGGGCTGCAAAGAATTACAGGAGGAGAATTTCAAAAAGCAGACGAAAAAACAACACGATTGATATTATTCTACCAGGTAGTACCGTTGCAATGACTTACTCCATATAAAGTAAAAGAAGGTCCATAATCATAAAAATAAATGTAAAAATACAAATATGAACATGATACTGATAAGCACCCGTATAAGGTGCTTATTTGTATTGCAGGAGTATTTTATCTGAAAATATCGAATTTTGTAATATTGTGGAGTTTATTGCCAAAGGGTATAATAGAACCGTAAAATAATTACCTTATAGGCGCTGTACAGAAGTTATTTTTAAAAGTTCAATGATATGTATGAATAAATATACAACAGATACAGCAAATGAATTGCAGGATACTGTATAGGCATCTAAAGAGAGGAGTAAACAATGAAAAGTATTAAAACAAAATTAATAGTCAATTTTTCAATCTTAATTCTATTATCGTCAAGTGCTTTGGGTCTTATCTCCCTGCTCAGAGCAAGCACTTCTCTTAGACAAGAAGCAGAAAAAGCACTAAGTTCAATATCCGTCGGAGCATCAAAATTAATTCAGAGCAGAATTGAAACTCAAAAAATGTCCCTGGAAATGATAGCAATAAATGAAGATATTCAAAGCATGAATTGGGAAATGCAAAAGCCTGTTCTGCAAAAGCAATTAGAAAAAACCAACTTTATTGATATTGCAGTTGTTGAGCCTAACGGTACTGCCCGTTATTTAAGTGGGGAAACCGGTCAATTAGGTGATAGAGACTACATAAAAAAAGCATTTGGTGGCGAGAGCAACGTCTCCGATCTGCTGGTCAGCAGAGTAACCAATGAGGTTGTGCTAATGTATGCTGCTCCCATAAGTCGGGACGGCAAAGTCGTAGGTGTACTGATAGGACGCAGGGATGGAAATGCTCTGAGTGATATTATACAGGATATTGGTTACGGTAATGAAGGGTATAGCTATATTATTAATAACAAAGGTACAGTGGTTGCCCATCCTGACAGAGACAAAGTACTGAATCAATGGAACCCCATTGAAGAAGTAAAAAATGATGAAACCCTTAAATCAGTAGCGCAGCAATCTGAAAAGATTTTGAAAGAAAGAACCGGAGTGAGCAATTACTCCTTCCGGGGAAATGATTTATATAGCGCATATACGCCTATAGAAGGAACTGACTGGATAGTGGTTATTACCGCAAGCAGAAATGAAGTTTTATCAGCAATTCCGGTGCTGCAAAAATACATAGTCATGGTTGGTGTTATTACTTTCTTATTGAGTATTATTCTGGTATATTCCTTTGGCAATTCAATCGCAAAACCTATTATTGAAACGGCAAAACATTCTAAGAAAATAGCTTCTCTGGATATTACGCAAGACGTTCCGGAAAAATATCTCAAGAAAAATGACGAAACCGGCCTGCTGGCAGAATCAATACAAACCATAACAATCAATCTTAGAAATATCATTCGGGAAATAGAAAGTTCTTCAGAACAGATAGTAACTGCTTCCGGGGAATTAACCGCATCCATGCAGCAATCTGCCTCTTCTGCAGAAGAAGTGTCAAAAACAGTAGGAGAAATAGCAAGAAGCGCTTCCAACCAGGCGGAAAATGTCCAGGAGGGATTCTCAAAAGCTACCTTGCTGGGTATGAGTATTGAAAAAGACCAGGAGAATTTGAGTAATTTAAACGCTGCTTCAAATAAAGTGGCCGAAGTTGTTAAAGAGGGATTGGAGGAAATTGACTCTTTGACTGAAATAACTGAAGAAAGCAACAAAGCAGCAAGGGAAATTTATGAAGTTATATTAAAAACCCATGAAAGTTCTACCAAGATTGGACAAGCAAGCAATGTAATTACATCCATAGCAGAACAGACAAATCTGTTGGCACTTAACGCAGCTATCGAAGCAGCAAGAGCAGGGGAAACAGGAAAAGGTTTTGCTGTAGTTGCTGATGAGATAAGAAAGCTGGCAGAACAGTCTTCAGTATTGACAAAGGAGATCAATAAAATAGTTAATGAACTGCAAAATAATGCCAAGGATGCAGTTGAAACAATGAAAAGAGTGGCTGTCATAACCAAAGAGCAAACTGACAGTGTAGTCAGCAGTAAGAATAAATATATGTTAATAGAGCAGGCAATGAAAGATGCAATTGAAGTTGTAGAACAACTTAATGTTTCCGGACGGGAAATGGAAAAAGCAAAAAATGATATCCTTACAGCATTGCAAAATCTTTCTGCAATAGCGGAAGAAAATTCTGCCGCAACCGAGGAATTGGCAGCATCCATGGAAGAACAGGCTGCTTCCGTTGAGCAGGTTTCAAATGCCAGCGAAGAACTGTCCAAGCTGGCACAAAACCTACAGTTAATCATCAGCAGGTTTAAAGTATAGAGAAATTATTAAAATTCAGACTCCTGAATTATGGCGAAGACCTGTGCCAATGAAACTGATCCGGATTATATAAACCCGCTGGAAATCCTGCTGATGGGTTACTGCTGGATTATGACAGAATATGGAAATAAATAAAAAATTTAAAAGAGTATGGAATCTATGCCCGGAAGTGGTAACATTTATTTGAAAGTTAAAGAATCGTAAGCCGGATGACAATACAAAAGGCTGTGCACAGGCAGCAAACCTTTACGGTTAAAAATATATGTTGATAGATTAAGCAATGAAAGATACAATAAAAATTATAGAGAAGCTTAATATTTCACTGTAGAAAATGGGTAAATAAAAAGTGATGGAAATTATAAAAGTCAGTGAAGGACCGGGAGGCTTGGCACAAAATCCATAAGAAATTACCGGGAAGTTTAAAGTATAAGGAAATTAACATAAATAACTGAATTAACTAAATAGCTGAATCCCCCGGACTTTTGCCTTATAAATTAAGTAAAAATTTAATTTATGTTTGCAATACGAAATTAATAAGGGGGCCACAAATGCAGAACCATCCAATTATAAAATTAATTCAAGAGTCAAATTATTTACCCAAAATTCCAAAGGCATTTGGTAATACTTTGAACATGCTGTTGGAGCCTTACGAGTTTAATATAGATAAGTGTATCGAAAAAATATCCTCGCTGCCGGAACTTGAATCAACATTGATACAAGCCTTAAACTATAACACAAAACTAAATCGTAAATTTCTTTCCTTAAAAGATGCAGTTTTGTATTTGGGTGCTAAAAATACAAGAATGATTGCTATAGCATATATTACCAGATTATTATTGCCAAGCAGGATGGGAAGGTCTAAAGCATTCGATCATATTAAATATTGGAAGCATTGTATTGGCACTTCTATTGCAAGTTACATGATTGCAGCCGAAACCGGCCTTAGTGATAAGGAGAAAATCTTTACCTACGGATTGATACACGACATCGGTACAACAGTTTTGGATATATGTTTGCCGGAGCAATTGGATAAAATTTATTCAACGCAGTTGCAAAAAGGATTACATCAAATAGTAGCAGAAAAAATTATTTTAAATGGAATAACTCATACGGAAATTGGAATGTGGATATGTAAAGAATGGGGATTACCGGAAGAAATTGTTGAAATTATAAGGTATCATCATACCCCGTTTATAAACGGCAAAACCAGTAATAACGTAAAAATAATGCATCTTGCTGATTCTATCAGTACAAATTATTATGAAAATTTATTAGGGACACATACAACTTTTATATATGATGATAGGCTGAGAGAGGAACTGAATCTTTCAAAAGAATTCATAGAAAATATAGTAGAAAAACTACCGGAAGAAGTAGGTAAGATAAGCCGTATCAGACTCTTTGAGTTTTGATGATGTATGTCAGGACTAAATAATGAGAAAATTTTATGGTTGGAGCTGCTAAAATGCCTAATATACTAAATTTTCACCGTATCAGATATAAATTGACTATTGTTTTCCTGTTTTTAATAGTTAGCATACTTATTATTGTGATTTATACGACTTATTCAAGTTTCATAGAAATAATAAAGAATGAGTCTATTATTTTAAACAACAAGCTTATCGAACTCGGGAAAAACAATTTGGAATCTTCAATTGAAGAAGTTGACAAAATCTTTCGCTCCTTATATATCAACAAAGATTTTCAAAAGTATATTGCAACTCAGGATTTTAGTGACGAATATAGTTTTATTGATACATACACCAATGTCAAGAATGTAATGCATTCACTTATAAATTCCAGGCGGGATATCTTTAGCATTATTTATGTTGATAAGCGCAATTATTTGATTTTTATTACAAGGAAAGAGGCAGGATATATAAAAGACTTTTTAAAAGAAGACATGCCAGAATGGTTTAATCAGGCATTGGAAGAACTTAATGATAAGAATAATGAAAGGCTGTTAATCCCGACTCATACTCATATACCGCTTGGTTTCAAAGTAACTGACTATAACGAGAAAGTATTTACTATTTCGAGAAATGTAATAAATACCGAAAGTGACTATAGCGTTTTAGGTACCCTTTTTATTAATCTGGATCTTTCAAACCTTAGAAAAATTGCTTCCGATATAAAGCCTTATAAAGATTCTTTTACCTATATATTAAGCCCTGACGGCACAATTGTTTATGATTCTTCAGAAAAACATACTGCAGAAACTCTCAGCGAAGATGTTTTAAAGGAATTAAAACTTTCCAGAGGGCATATGACAGTAAATATGTTTAATAACACATACATTGCTGTATATACAACAAGTGAAATCTCAGACTGGAAGGTTATCAATTTTATACCTATTGACGAATATTCAGCCAATGTATCTTTAGTTACCAGAATTGTATTGATTATCTGTGTTTTTGCTGTTTTAATTTCAATTATTGTCACTTTCCTTGTCTCAAAGCATATTTCGAATCCAATAGAAAAGCTTTCTGACGCTATGAATAAAATAGAAATAGGAAATATGAATTTAAGAGTTGATGAATCGGGAAATGATGAGATCAGTATATTAAGCAAAAGTTTCAATTCTTTGCTTGCTAAGCTCCAGAATTCCATTCAAAAGGAGTATGAGTTAAGTATAAGACAGAAAGACGCAGAAATGAAGGCACTTCAGGCTCAGATAAACCCACATTTTCTTTATAATGTGCTGCAGTCCATAAGCAGTATTGCAATACTGAACAATATTGAAGAAATCAATATAATGGCAAAGTCGTTAGGCAAAATGTTAAGGTATAGTATTAAAACAAATGAGAATATTGTGACAATCAATGATGAATGTGAACATGTGATGAACTATCTGTCAATACAGAAAATGAGGTTTGGAGATAAACTGCAGTATTATATTGATATACCTCACTATGTAAAAGAATATTCAATTTTAAAGTTAACGCTGCAACCGGTTGTAGAAAACGCAATAATTCATGGATTCAATGATAAAGAGGGTACGGATATTATTTACATATCCTGCTGGAAAGACGAAGATTATATATTCTTTGACATTTCCGATAACGGTAAGGGCATACCACCGGATAAGCTTAACAGGATTATTGAGGAATTAAATAATACCGAAAGCGGTTTCTATTCTGATAAATCGCCAAGCATCGGGCTTAAGAATGTATTTGTAAGGCTTAAAATTTATTACAATAATGAAGCAAGCTTAAGTATAGAAAGTGAAGAAGATGTGGGCACAAGTGTTAAAATCAAGATTCCTGCAAGAATTTGCAAGGAGGAAGGAGTAAAATGATCAAAACTCTTATTGTTGAAGATGAAGGCTGGGTAAGGAAAGGAATTATAAAAGTCATAAAATGGGAAGAACTGGGAATGAAGTTAATCGGTGAGGCCCAAAATGGTGAAGAAGCTTTACATATCATGGCTTTGGAAAAACCTGACCTGATTATAACGGATATGAAGATGCCCAAGTACAGTGGTATTGATTTTTTGAAAGAGCTGGAGCATGTACGGCCGGATTGCGAAATTATCGTAATAAGCGGTTATTCTGACTATGAGTATATGAAACAGGCCATTTCATCGGGAGTCTTTGAATATATTCTTAAACCTATTGATGAAGATGACTTAAACGAAGTATTAAAAAGAGTTTTAAAGAAGATTGACACAAAGAGGAAAGAGCAGGAGAACAAAAAACTTATTGAAGCAAAATTGGATGCCAGTTTGCCCTTACTTGAGGAGAATGTTTTAAATTCCTTAATTTCAGGTGTTTTTGATAAATATGATGATTTGCTTGAGAAAGTCGGAAATATAAATATCGACCTGAACTATAAATGCTTTTCTGTAATGTCAATATTTATAAAAGACATGTACAACTTAGGAAGAGGTTATGTAGATTTAAATGAAGATGGCTTTTTACAGGTATACAATGATATAAAACAAATCGTAAGGCAGTATCAAAATTATAATGTTTTTAAAAACATGCAATCAATATATGAAGTTATAATCCTATGTAAGGGTGATGAACAGGATTATAAAAAAATAATCGCAGAACAGATAAAACTTGCTGATGAAATAATCAATACCGTTCAAAACAAACATGGCATAAACCTTAGAATAGGAATAGGAGATTGGAAGAAAGGTTTTAACAATATTAGACACGCATATGAAGAGGCGAAGAAGGCTTTAAAATTCGAGAAAATAGGAGGAAAGGATATAATATTTTACAGCGGGATAAAGAATTTTAAAGACCAGAAGGAGGACTTATACTATATAGAAGAAAAGCAGCTGTCAAGTATATTGCAAAATTCCGGAAAAGATGAAGCTGTAAGACTTGTTAAATCATTATTTGAAAATGTTAATAAAATGCAATATTGTAAGATCTCAAGTCTCAGAAAAGCAATTATCGATTTAATGTTAATATTTGAAAGAAGTTGCCGTAAGCTAAGCACAGATTTTAATACAAATTTGTTTGATGAAGAGAACTATATAGATATCATTGAGAAGCTTTCATCTATAAGCGGGCTTGAGAGGTGGACATTGGATACAATTCAGAGAATTCTCAATAATCTTAATGACAGAAGACAAAAAGAGAGTATTGATATAATACAGGATATTAAAAATTATATTGAAGCCAATTATCATGAAGACATCAACCTGATTCAGCTGTCTCAAAAGTATTATATGAATCATATTTACTTAAGCAGATTATTTAAAAGCCAGACGGGTGAGAATTTTATCGACTATCTTACAAGAATCAGGATGCTTAAGGCAAAAGAGCTTTTAGAAAAGGGAACCTTTAAGATTAAAGTAGTGTCAGAACTTGTAGGGTACAGCAATCCCTACTATTTTACCAAGAGTTTCAAGAAGTTTTTTGGATACCCTCCTTCCGAGGTACACTAATTTTTTTAGTTAATTTTTTTTAATTTGAAGTTTAATTTT
This sequence comes from Clostridiaceae bacterium, assembly GCA_012840085.1. Classification (GTDB taxonomy): domain Bacteria; phylum Bacillota; class Clostridia; order Acetivibrionales; family DUMB01; genus DUMB01. The sequence continues at coordinate 31,375 of DUMB01000081.1, read as the reverse complement.
TTCATTTTTTCATCTTTTAGCTTACTCTATAATTATTACTGCGCATAAGATCTTATGGCACATCCATTTTAAATTTCTAAGAGGAGTGGAGTATAAATGAAAAGGATATTTTGTCTGGCCATTGCTTTAATACTACTGATTTCTATTTCTATGGGTTGTTCAAATAAGGCGGCAGTCAAAGATGCAGAAAATGAAAAATCAGATGCCGTTTCAAAAGAAGAGACCAAAGAGGAAAAGGCGGAAGAGCCAAAAGCTGAAAAAGTTAATCTTTTACTGTTTCATGGTAAGCAAGAGGCTCAGGAAACCTTTAGCGAAATAATCGATGAATTCAATAAAAAATATCCCAATGTTACTATTGAGCAGGAGATAGTCACCAATGATCCTTCAGCAATTCTAAAAGCAAGGCTGGCTACAGGGGAAGTCCCTGACATATTCAGCGCAGGCGTAGAAGTCATTGACATATCAAAAGGCGGATACCTGGTGGAACTTACAAATGAACCGTTCTTAAAGAACATAGTAGAAGATACATTGAAATCCAGTTCATTTACCGATGGAAACGGAAAGGTATGGGCATTGCCTATAGACGGCAGTTGTATAGGGGTTTTCTATAACAAAAAGATATTTTCCGATAACGGGCTGACCGTTCCACAAACTCTTAGCGAACTGAAAAATGTCTGCGAGGTATTAAAAAGCAAAAATATACCGGCATTTGCACTGGGCTTCAAGGATGGATGGACTATAAAGATGGCTGCAATCAGTGCTTTCTCACCGGCAGTATACGGAAAGAACCTGAACTGGGACGCTGATAAAAACTCCGGGAAAGCTTCATTCACAAACACAGAAGAGTGGAAAACTTCATTTGAACTATTAAGTCTTATTTATAGCTATGGCAACACAAAGACGGCGTTTGACACTGATTATAACGGAGCATGTTCGATGTTTGCCCAGGGGAAAGCGGCAATGATGGCTCAGGGATTGTGGGCACTGGAGCCAATACGTGATATTGCACCGGATATTGATATAGGGATTATGGGCTTCCCGGTTTCCGAAGATCCCAGTGAAGCTAAACTTCACCAGTTCCCTGACTTCAGCCTTTGCATATCCAGCAAATCAAAATATATCGATGAATGCAAAAAGTTTTTTGAATTCATGACCACAAAGGAAATAGCAGAAATATGGAGTAACAAAGCAAAACTCTTCTCTGCTGTAAAAGGCGTGTCGCTAAGTTTTGACCCTGTTGCTGAAGATGTAAATAGACTTATTGCTGAAGGTAAGATTTGCACCCAGGGAGACAGGGGCTGGCCTACTCCCTTCCATTCAGAATTCGAAAAAGTACTTCCTGAGTTTCTCCTTGGCAAAAAAGATATAAACAGTGTACTTGGAAGCCTTGATGAAGCATGGGATAAGGCAAGATCAATATCTCAATCTGAATAGCAACTATTGGGTCATTGCAGGGGGAAGGTGAAGTTTACAATGCCTTTCCCTCTAAAAATAAAACATGGAGCGAAAGGAACAGGACAATGTCGGCATACTCAACAAAAATAAGGAAAAATGACCTGGCTTTTATTTTGTTTATTTTACCTGCATTTGTATTATTCTTTTTATTCTTTATTGTTCCGTTTATAAGAAGTATATATTACTCATTTACAGACCTCTACGGATATAACCGGAACGTAAATTTTATAGGTTTATCTAGCTTTTTGGAAGCTTTCAGGGACGAAAACTTTTTGACATCCCTTACGGTTACTTTAAAGTATGCTCTCTTTGTTGTAATAATAGGAAATATAGTCTCCTTGGCACTGGCATTATTGCTGGACACCAACATACCGGGAAAGAGTGTCCTCAGAACAGTTTTCTTCCTGCCTAATGTAATGAGTTTAATTATTGTTGGCTTTGTATGGACATTTATATATGGGGATGTTTACAGGTCCTTTATGGAAATCCTGGGTAACCCTGAATATTTGCAGATAAGCTGGCTTGGGAATACGTCAATTGCAATTTACTCTATAGGCATAACAGCCATATGGCAAAGTGCAGGGTATGCGATGATTATCTATATAGCAGGTTTGCAAAATATATCTACTGATATAATTGAGGCGGCATATATTGATGGGGCGTCTGCAAGAGAAGTATTCTTCAGAATAAAGTTGCCGTTGATTTCTCCGGTAATTGTAATGAATGTTATACTGGCAACAACTTCCTGCCTGAAGGTATTTGACTTTCCGCTGGCCATGACTTCCGGAGGACCGGGTTATGCAACCACTACAATGGCGCTTTATATTTACACTCTCGGATTTAATATGCAAAGGACAGGGTATGCAACTGCGATATCGGTAATATTGTTTTTAATCATTGCTGTAATAACCGTATTTCTTATGAAATTTCTTAAGATGAGGGAGGAAAAACTGTAAAATGCCTGAAAGTAAGAAGAATAAATTTTATAAAGCAATTTTGGCTGCTGTTGTATATATCTTTGCAATATGTTACATGTTTCCTGTAATAATTGCGGTTTTGAATTCCTTTAAAGAAAAAAGGGAAATTCTGATATCAGCTGTATCCCTGCCAAGCTCCCTGTATCTTGAAAATTATAAGACTGTTATTCTAAAGGCGGATTTTTTTAAGGTGTTTTTCAACAGTATAGCTTTAACTGTTTCAAGTATTGTATTGATAATAATAATAAGTGCTATGGCCGGATATGCCATTGCCAGGTGGCGAAGAAAAGTTGCCAATGTAATTATGCTCATATTTTTAAGTGCCATGTTTGTACCATTTCATACTGTTATGATAACTTTGCTCAAGACCGCAAAGGATTTAGGGGCTACCGGCAACTTTCCCGGATTGGTCCTCATATATGGCGCGCTGATGTGTCCCACATCCATCTTTCTTTTTAGGGGCTTTGTCAAATCAATACCTATAGAACTTGAGGAATCAGGCATAATTGACGGATGTAATATTTTCAATCTTGCCCTAAGGATTGTGTTCCCGCTTATGAAGCCGATATCGGCTACTGTAGCCGTAATTAATGCTTTATGGATATGGAATGACTTTCTGTTACCATATCTGATTCTTGCAAAACCTCTTACAATACCACTTTCACAGATGTATTTCTATGGTAAGTATAACCAGCAGTGGCACCTTATCATGGCAGGTTTTGTAATATCAACAATTCCTATAGTAGTGTTCTTTTTTTCAATGCAAAAATTCATCATAAAAGGACTGGTGTCAGGAGCAATAAAAAACTAAGAAGTTTATAATTTGAGGGGAAAATAATTTATCTGTTTAGGGGGAAAGCAATGATTAGCGGGATTATCATTCATGAACCAACGAGAGAATATGTCTACCCTCTTGAAAGAAATAAGCTGGCAATCAGGCTGAGGACAAAAAGAGGTTTTGGCGGGACATGTGTTTTAGTCTATTGGAACAGGTGCAAAAAGGAAGAGACTTATCCTTCATACTCCAGGATGGAATGTTACGCCAGGGACAATATGTATGACTATTATGAAACCATAATAGTAACAGAGCAAGCCACAAGGTATATAAATTACTATTTTGAGATTGAAATTGAAGGCAATACAATCTGGCTTAATTATTATGGCCAAAGTAATTCAGTTCCTGACAACGGTTTTTTTGAATATTTGTATACAAATGAGGAGGACATTTTTAAAGTTCCGGACTGGTTAAAGGATTCCATATTTTATCAAATATTTCCTGAGCGGTTCTGCAATGGGGACACCAGCAACGACCCTTTTGATGTTGCAGGCTGGGGCAGTGAACCCACCAGGGATAATTTTATGGGCGGTGATCTGAAGGGAATAGAGAAAAGGCTGGATTATCTGGCGCAATTAGGCGTGAATGCTATTTACCTGAATCCTGTTTTTGAATCACCGACAAATCATAAATATGACACTGTCGATTACTTTAAAATAGATCCCCACTTTGGGAATCTCGAGGACTTGAAAATGCTGGTCAACAAGTGTCATTTAAAGGGAATCAGGATAATTCTTGACGGGGTGTTTAATCACATAGGATACTATTCAAAGGAGTTCCAGGATGTCATAAAAAACGGTGACAGGTCCAACTATAAGAGTTGGTTTTATATAGAGAGTTTCCCTGTGGACGGGGAAAAATTGAATTTCGAAACTATAGGATACTATAAGATGATGCCTAAACTAAGGCTCGGCAATCCCGAAGTACGCGCTTACATATTGAAAGTGGCAAGCTACTGGATTGAGGAAGCGGGAATTGACGGGTGGAGGCTGGATTGTGCAGACGAAGTGGACTACACTTTCTGGCATGAATTCAGAAAAGTGGTCAAATCCATAAAAGCTGACTGCTTTATTCTGGCTGAGACATGGAGGGAAAACAGGGACATGCTAAGAGGTGATCAAATGGACTCTGTCATGAACTATGTCTTCAGGGACGCAGTAACTGATTTCTTTGCAAAGCAGTGTATCAGCAGTATGGAATTTGACTCAAGACTCAATAAATTTTTGGGAGTCTATCCGAAAACGGTTCATTTTGCATTGTTTAATCTCATAGGGAGCCATGACACGCCGAGGTTTTTAACGCTTTGCAAAGGGAATATCGATAAAATGAAAGCTGCAGCAGCTTTCCAGTTTTGCTTCCCGGGCATCCCGGTAATTTATTACGGAGACGAAATTGGGATGGAAGGGGGTAATGACCCTGAATGCCGCAAGGCAATGGAGTGGGAGTCTCAAAAGCAAAACATGGAATTGCTGGAATGGTACAAAAAACTGATACAAATAAGAAATTCAAAGCCCGCTTTAAGATCCGGAAGTTTTAAATGCAACTATTGCAGCTCTGACAATTCTGTATATAGCTTTTTCAGAGAACTGGAAGGGGACAGGATATACATTGTCATAAATAATAGTGATGAGTGTGCAAATATCATACTTCCTGTCAAAGAGTCATATAAAGATATTGAATATTTACACGATATGATTTCAGGTGTTGCGTATAAAGTAGAATGCAAGGACAACAAAATCTGTTATAATGATGATATAAATAACTATAAAGGTGCTGTACAGGCAGAACTAAAACCGTATCAAGTCTGCATTATCTCTAAATAAATTAATTATTTGCTTTAGGAGGGCGTTCAATGGAAAGCTGGATAACAAAGGAAGAAATTTTATATAAACAGCCTGGGAAAGTTTTGGATGTCAAAAAGGATAACAACCAATTTGTAATTTTATGCGAAAAGGGCATAATGAGAATTTCCATTCTCTCTAAGAGTTGTATAAGAGTAATATTCAATTCCCGTGGTAAATTTCTGAATATACCTTCATTTGCAGTTATAAATGAGCCAATATGTAATGATTTTAATTTTACAATTGATTCTGATGAACTATCAATAAGTACGGGGTTATTAAATATAAAAGTCAAAACCGGCGATTCAAGAATTGCAATATTTGATATGCAAGGAAGAAGCATATGTGAAGATGATGAATACAGCTTTTTGTTTTCCAAGGGATTTGTAAAATGCAAGAAGAAAGCAAACAACAGCACTCATTATTATGGGCTTGGGGAAAAGACAGGGTATCTGGACAAACGCGGAAGAAAATATGTTATGTGGAATACTGATGACCCTTTGCATACTCCGACAAAAGACCCGTTGTATAAGTCCATCCCCTTGCTTATAGCATTCAATGATGAGTATTCATATGGTTTATTTGTTGACAAAACGTGCAGGATGTCCTTTGATCTTGGTGAGGAGAGCGAGGAATATTATACTTTTGAAGTACAGGACGATGAAATGGATTACTACTTCATGCATGGACCTGACATAAAAAGTGTGGTAGGAAATTATTCAGAATTAACAGGAAAAATGGAACTGCCTCCGTTATGGGCTCTGGGTTATCAGCAATGCCGCTGGAGCTATTATCCTGAAGAAACTGTATTAAAAATAGCTCAAAATTTCAGAGAAAAACAAATACCATGTGATGCAATATATCTTGATATAGACTACATGGACGGATATCGTGTGTTTACATGGAACGAGAACAGGTTCCCCGATCCTGAAAAGATGATTAAGAGATTAAAGAATGATGGCTTCAAAGTGGTAACCATTATTGACCCGGGTGTTAAAAAAGATGCTGATTATGAAGTCTACATGGAGGGAATCAAAAACGACCATTTCTGCAAACAAGCAAGCGGTGAGATATATCATGGAAAGGTATGGCCGGGTGATGCTGCATTTCCTGACTTTACAAAACAATCAACCCGCAAATGGTGGGGCGAAAAGCATAAAGTTTTACTGGATAAAGGTGTAGCGGGAATATGGAACGATATGAATGAACCCAGCGATTTTTCGGTGGATTCCCATAACAGGATGGAATGCACAGTACCGAATGATGTAATGATGTGGAATGACGGGTACCCCGGAACATTTGCCAGGTATCACAACAGTTATGGCCTGAACATGTGCCGCGCCACCTATGAAGGATTTAAGTCCATAAAACCGGAGGATAGGCCGTTTATAGTCACAAGGTCAGCCTATGCAGGAATACAAAGGTATGCTGCTGTATGGACAGGGGACAACCACAGCTGGTGGGAACACCTGGCAGCTTCTATACCCATGTTTCTTAATATAGGATTGTCAGGAGTACCTTTTGTGGGTGGTGATGTAGGAGGGTTCCAGGATAATGCCACACCTGAGCTGTTTGCCCGCTGGATGCAGTTGGGATGTTTTACGCCTTTTTTCAGGGGCCATTCGAACATGGGCACAAAGCCGCATGAACCATGGGCTTTTGGGAGTGAAGTTGAGGAAATATGTAAAGAATATATAAAACTCAGATATTCATTGCTTCCATATGTATATAACGAATTTTATAAAGCTTCCCTGACAGGTATTCCGGTTATGCGGCCTCTTGTACTGGAATTCCCGCAGGATGAAAATGTGCATAATTTATGCGACCAGTTCTTGTTTGGCGAAAATATTATGGTTGCCCCTGTGTACAGGCCGTCAACTTACAAGAGGTGTGTATATTTGCCTGACGGAATATGGTACAACTATTGGACTGATGAGGTATATGAAGGAAACAACTATGTGACAGTGGATGCCCAATTGGATGTACTTCCGGTGTTTATAAGACAGAACTCAATCATTCCTTCGGTTGAACCGCAAAATTATGTAGGAGAAAAGGTAGCGGAAACGTTAATTCTTGATATATATGCTACGGGAGATTTTTCATATTCATTTTATGAAGATGATGGTTTCAGTAATAAATATAAGCAGGGTGAATATTCCATAACGAATTTTTCAGCTAAATTACATGAAGATGCTCTTAATTTTAAAATTGAACCTATACGTAAAAATTATATTAGCGGAAGAAAAAACTACCTGTTAAGATTTCACAATATTAACCGGACAATCGCACAAGTTTTATGCCGTGATGAACATTCATTCTCATACAACGATGAGCAGAAAATCCTTACAGTAAACATTAAAGATACTGGCAATAATCAGGTATGTGAAATCAAATTTTGATTTTATGTGGCAATAAAACAGTTACTAAAATAAATGCCGGGGTAGCAAAAGAGTGATATGCCCCTGTCAGGCAGACAGGTTAATGTATGACAGGTTAAATATCAAAAATGAAGTGGGTGTTGAAGAACGGCCATATCAAATTATGTGGTCGTTTTTCATGCACACTGCTTTTTTTATTTCTTCAAATTGATAATCTGCCCGATTTCTACGTCCAAAATAATATATAGAGCAGGAAGCAGTCGTTTCTTTATGTTGTAAGCGCATATATTTTTACGATATTATATAGGAAAGGTTATGGACGGAATCAGGTGAAAGTATGATGGAAATTAAAGGAAAATATAATACTGCCAAAGTATTCACTGATAATGTAGAAAATGAAGCAATGGCTCAAATACTGGAATTGTGCAACCAGGAATTTGTGAAGGACAGTATTATCAGGATTATGCCTGATACCCATGCCGGTGCAGGTTGCACTATCGGTACGACAATGACTGTATCTGATAAAATTGTACCCAATCTGGTGGGTGTGGATATAGGTTGCGGCATGGAAACAATAAAACTGAAGCAGAAAAAGATTGACTTTGAAAAACTGGATAAAATTATTTATGATTACATTCCTTCAGGATTTGATATCAGAAAAAAAGAGCATAAATATGTTGAGAGAATAGATTTTGACAATTTAGTCTGCAAAAAACATGTTGATCTTGAAAGAGCAAGATTGAGTATTGGTACTTTAGGAGGCGGAAACCACTTTATAGAAGTCAACAAAGACAGAAATGGGACATTATATCTGGTTGTCCATACCGGGAGCAGGCATTTGGGAAAGCAGGTTGCAGAATACTATCAGGAATTGGCTTATAAGGAGCTTACGGATATAAGCAGGCTAAAGGCTGAAATAGTGAAGAAACTGAAGGCAGAAGGGCGGGAAAAGGAAATCCAGGATGAAATTCAGAAAATCAGCCCGGCCAAAATCAACAAACAATTGGCCTATGTACAGGGGGAAAGTTACAATAACTACCTGCATGACATGAAAATAATACAGCTGTATGCTGTATATAACCGCAAAGCTATTGTTGACGAGATTATAAACAGAATGGGGTTTGAAATAGAAGAACAATTTACAACTATACACAACTATATTGATTTGGACTGTATGATTTTAAGGAAAGGCGCTATTTCCGCCCGGAAAGGAGAAAAGGTATTGATCCCGATAAACATGAGGGACGGAAGCCTTATTTGCATCGGCAAAGGCAATAAAGACTGGAATTACTCTGCGCCCCACGGGGCAGGAAGGCTGATGAGCAGGAGAAAGGCCAAGCAAACCATCAGTCTTGAAGAATTTAAAAAAACAATGGAAGGAATATATACCACCACTGTTAACAAGTCAACGCTGGATGAATGTGCTCTGGCCTACAAGCCTATGGATGAGATTATTAACAACATTCAGGATACTGTGGAAATAGTTGATATTATAACCCCCGTATACAATTTCAAAGCAAGTGAGTGAAGGTGATGTATCCTTTCCAGCTCATAGCCAACAACTCAAGGTACAGGTTTAATCACGTTGATGAAAAAGGAGCACAAAAGTCATATGAAAAAGAAGGTTGCATTTGTATGTGTCCACAACTCTTGCCGTTCCCAAATGGCAGAAGCGTGGGCAAAGAATTTGGGAAGCGAGGTATTGGATGCATACTCGGCAGGAACGGAAAATTACCCTGAAGTGAAACCACTTGCAGTACAGGTAATGGAAGAAGCAGGAGTGGATATGAGCGGCTACCGTCCGAAACTATTAAGTGATATTCCGGCGGAAATAGATATATTGATAACGATGGGATGCAATGTAGAGTGTCCCTATGTACCATGCCGGCACAGAGAAGATTGGGGGCTTGGAGACCCATCAGGCGGACCAATTGAGGATTTCAGAAAAACAAGAGATATAATTAAGGAAAAAGGGGAGGATTTAATACAGAGAGTAAAGAACAAGCAGATTTAATAAAACGAAATGATTATAAGAAACGGCAAGATTTCTTGCAGAGAAAATGGGAGATAATGCGAACAAAACTATTTTTATTCAGGAGATGAACTTTATGATATGCCCTTACTGCGGTAAAGATATGAGATATGGAGTAATTCAGAGTCAACAAGAGATTAACTGGAAGCCTAAAAAATCAAAAGTTTTTGGAGCTGCCATATTTAATAAAGAAGCTATTGTTCTGTCTGAATTTTCTTTTCTGAAAGGTTCATGTGTTGAAGCATACTGCTGTGATGATTGTAAAAAAATTATTATAGATTATGGCGATGGGAACTTATCAGAATAATACCGTTAAATAATCCCGGTCTTGTATAAAGATTATATAGTATTAAGTTTTATAAACGGGGAATGAATATGGAAGATTACAATGTTGTGAAAACTGATTTCAATGAAATATCAGAGCTTGATGAGCCGAAATGGAATCACAATAATTGTTATTTCAATCAACTCATAAAGCTTGTACCGGACAATATTGAGACTTGCCTTGACATCGGTTGCGGCAAAGGTGAACTTTCATTTATGCTGTCCAAAAAAGCTAAAAGAGTAATAGCGGTTGACCTTGCAGATAAAATGATTGAGAAAGCAAAAGTGTTACACCCGAATAAAAACATTGAGTATATTTGCGGAAATATTCTCGATATGGAATTTGAAAATAACAGCCTTGATGTTATTATAACCACAGCTACAGCACATCATTTGCCTTATGAGTGGCTTTTAAATTTTGCAAAGGATAAACTTAAAAAAAGCGGTAAACTCATAATATTAGACCTTGTAAAAGCAAAATCATTAAGTGATTATATTATATGGGGCAGTGCCTTTTTACCTAACATAATAATGAACCTGATAAAAAACGGCAGGCTTCAAAAAGATGACGAACATGCAAAGGAAGTCTGGGAAAGGCATAGTAAACATGATACATATATGACAATGGATGAAATAAGGTTATTGGCAAGAAAACATATACCAACAGCAAAAATTAAGCGAAAACTCTTTTGGAGATATTTATTGGTATGGCAGAAGTAATTTGCATGCTTAATTATCCTCATATGCAATTTTCACCGTTCATTCTGACAGCTTGTTTTTTTATGTATTAACCATGTTGCGAAATACTTGGTTGAAAGCCCATGACTTTAGTCGTCAGGATGAAGGCTTGCATTGACTACTGCTATTGAAATGAGAGACCAGGCCGTAGCGATGTTCATTAAAGTGCTTGATGAAAGGGGAGTTTGTAAATAACTGTTGACGGCAAAAAGATTGAAGGCAACATTGTACCTGCTTTTTCAGACGGCAAGAAACATAAAGTGGATTTAATAATCAGAAGACTGATATGATAGAATATAAGATCAAGAAACAACATTTAAGGAGTTAAAGCTATGTTTTCAGATGTAGAAATCAAATAAAAAAAATAAAGTACTGTTTTCACGTGGCAGTAAGTGATTGCAGGATTTAAAAAAATTAATTCATATGTAAAACCGCCGAACTCTTGTAATGTGGGCACTGGACTGTGCAAAAGCGCCTTTGAAACAGTTTGAAGTAAAGTATCCTGATGAACGCAGGCCCGGAATCTGCCTGGAACTTTGCGAGGACTGGGCAGGCTTTTTACTGGACGACACCAGACATAACAAGGAAAAACTATTGAGCGAAAAACGAAAACTAAAAAATATTATAAGATATTGATACTTGTTTTAAAAAAGGAGTACAGGATGTATATCCGGAGCTATTCACCAAATGATATATCAGAAATTATTGACTTGTTCTATAATACAGTTCATACTATTAACTTAAGAGATTATTCTGCTGCGGAAGTTGATGCATGGGCACCCAAAGATATTGATAAAGTAGCATGGGACCGCAGATTATCAGAAAATTTTAATATTGTAGCAGAACAGGATGGAGTTATTACAGGTTTTGCATCACTGACATACAAAGGATATTATGATTTGCTCTATGTTCACAAGGATTATCAAAGGCAGGGTATTGCTACTGCATTAACCGATGTCATTGAAAAAGAAGTAGTTTTACATGGCATTAGTGAATTAACATCGGATGTATCCATTACGGCTAAACCATTTTTTGAAAAGAGAGGTTATGAGGTTGTTCTAAAGCAAAAGGTGGAGAGGGGAGGACAAAAATTAATCAATTACAAAATGAGAAAAGAACTTAAAAAGCCGGAATAGTTTTTTCAGCGTGAAATTTTCCAGACATAAAAAATCTAAGCATGAAAAAGGAGAATATTTATGTCCAAAAAGATAAGAATATTATTAATCACTATCATGGCACTGGTATTTATGTTGATAATTACGTTTATTCCTACATTTAATCTGAAAACAAATAAGATGGTAAACAAAGAAACAGATAATTTTATTTTTTATTATGAAAAACAAGATGAGAATGCTACGCAAGACATGGCTGAACTTTTGGAGACAACTTATAAAAATATCAACTCAGCTATGAATTTCAGCCCATCGAAAAAAACGGAAATATATATTTATCCTGACCACAAAACCTTTCAGGCAAAAAAATATGGTTATTTAGGGATGATTTTAGGTCCTGAGTGGTATATTGGAGATAATATAGGAGATAAAGTGATTATTGTTTCGCCGTTAAATCCGGGATCAGTACATGACTATAACAGTGTAGTCCAAGCTGTTGTACATGAATATATACATACGGTGGTCTATCAGATAAACAAAAAAGCGCCGAAGTTTTTAAATGAAGGGCTGGCAGGCTATTTATCAGGTAATGCCAAGCCAAATTATCCGCTGAGAAATGTACCCGATATAGAAGATACAAAAATAAGCAACCCTATTAAATTCGGTAATAAAGGACTCTATGCTTTTTCTTATACATATATAGAATTTCTTCATAAGAATTATGGTATGGATAAAACCATGAGATTGGTAGAGAATCCTTCAGCATATGAAGAAATATTTGGTGTATCTGAAGAAGAAATATATGAACAGTGGGCTCAATATGTCAAAGAAAATTATTGAAGTATGCTATTTGGATAAATATAAAATACAAAATTCATTAAATATAGAATATAAAAAATATAATATAAAATGCAAAATACAGTAAATATAAAAATACATTATTTGAATTAATATTATCAGCATTATGGGCTGAGTAATAAGAAATCCTTTGTAATCCGTTTATAATACAGGTTACAAAGGATTTTTTCATTAGTTTTTTTGTAACGAACGATTTTGTTTGCAAAAAAAGAATTTATTTAATACTTGCTCTGTTTATTTTGTTTTTTCCTTGTAACTGGCCCTTTCCTTATAGTAATCGGGTGTTATGACACCTTCTTTTTTGAACCATACAGGTGCGTCAATGCCGGAGTAGAGAATGATATTGCCCCAAGGCTCAAAAGATCCGGTACGAACGAAAAATCTCACCTTATCAGGATAGTTTTCCAATATTTCAGAATGAGGTATGGTTTCAACAGGACACCTGTCAATAAGCCCTGAAATCTTTTCAAAGAGCCTGGGATTATACAGTTTCTGCTCCTCAGCAACAATGCATCTTTCATAGATGAAATCGTCCAGAATGTATTTGAGCACAGTTACATTATCAGGGAAATCCCTTGCAATGGCCAAATCTATTCTTTTTGCGTTTTCAGGTATGGGAAAACCTGCATCAACTATCATCATTATCTGACCATGGCCTATAGCCGCTATGGCTTCACTAAGTTCTTTATTAAGAATACCGTTCTTTTTCACAAGACACGACTCCTTTTCAAGCAGTCACATCGCCGGTCTGATATGGATGTGTGACTTGCCTTTTATTCTGGATTTAAATAACTGTTAAGCTTTAGAAGAACCATTAATATTTGCCGTACTCCTGGAGAGCTTCCCACATGGCAACAAGATTTTGAGGTGGTACATCTGCCTGTATGTTATGGACAGTGTTGAACACAAAGCCACCACCAGGAGCCAGAATTTCAATTTGCCTTTTTACGCAATCCTTGACTTCCTGAACAGTTCCCTTGGGAAGTATCCTCTGAGTGTCCACACCGCCGCCCCAGAACACAATATCTTTGCCGAAATCCCTTTTTAATCCTGCGCTATCCATGCCGTTTACGTTAAACTGCACAGGATTAATAATGTTTACACCTACTTCTATCAGGTCGGGAATAACTTCTCTGAAGCTTCCGCAGGAATGAACAAATATTTTGGCATCTGTTTTGCTGTGTATAAAGCTGAACAACTCTTTATGTCTGGGTTTTACATACTTTCTGTACATTTCAGGGGATATGAGCATTCTGTCCTGGCTTCCAAGGTCATCTGCTTCCTGAACTACATCAATCAAGTCTCCTGCTATATCTAGCACCTTTTCCCAGTATTTCATTTTCACTTCGAGAGCCTTATCCATAACTTTGCAGGCCATTTCCGGATCTCCTGCCAGGTCAGCGTAGAAATTCGCATATCCTCTCAGCCATCCTCCAAGCTCGAATATACCTGCGGAGATGCTGGACATTACAACGCCATAGCCTCTGTTGCGTATTTCAAGGGCTTTTTCACGTATACCTTCATACCTTACAGGATCATCAGCATCAGGATACTCAAATTTTTCAATATCTTCTACATCAAGAGCATCAGCCAGAGGATGCTCAGCCATATCAAAATAGAACCCTCCGTTTTTGGGCATTCTCCATTTTATTTTCCACTGGTCTCTGAATACGTTGTATTCTCCTTCTTCATGAATTTCCAGCTTCCAGTTTGAAGGAGCGTTTGGCGAAACATTCCTCACGTCTACATCAAGCTTTTGTAAAAAAGCTTCGCTTGGAGCAGCAATTTGCTGAACCACATCAAAAAAGCTGATTTCTTCTTCAGGCATTCCCAGGTATTTCAGCAAATTTACATATGCTGTTTTTGCTATCCCGGTAACAGGTGTAGCGCCTATATCAAAAGGGACTCTGTCAGGTTCTTTATGATTAAGTGAGGCTAACAGTCTCTCTCTTGCATTCATTTTACCATCTCCTTGTTCAATTGATTTGTTGCGTATTCCATAATAATTTCCTGATCTGCTTCCTCTCTTGACAATTCTCCGGTAATGCGCCCGTTATGCATTACGAGAATCCTATCGGCGAGCGTCAGGACTTCAGGAAGTTCTGAAGATATCAGAACTATACCCACACCTTCTGATGCAAGATTGTTGATAATTTCATATATTTCGGATTTTGCGCCTACATCTACCCCGTGGGTCGGTTCATCCAGAAATAACACTTTGGGATTGTTAAGCAACCACCTGGCAATTATCGTTTTTTGCTGGTTACCACCGCTCAAATAACGTACCTGTTGCTCGATATCGGTAGCCTTGACCCTTAGTTTGGACACATAATATTCTGCTTTTTCCTGTTCGTTCTTTGATTCTATAAATAAAAACCTGCATAGCTTAGGTAAATTAGCCATTGTAATGTTTTCTCTGATTTTCATTCCCAAGAACAGTCCCTGTGTTTTTCTACCTTCAGGCACCAGACCCAAACCGTGCTTGATTGCTTCGGTAGGGGAATTTATTTCAACTTCTTTTCCGTTTAGTAGAATTTTTCCGCTTTCTTTCCTGTATAACCCAAATAAAGTCTGTACCAGTTCGGTCCTTCCAGCCCCGACAAGTCCGGTAAGTGCAAGAATTTCACCGGGATAGAGCTTGAAGCTCACATTGTTAACCTTTTTTCCATAGGAAAGCCCTTGAACTTCCAGTATAGGCTTTTCTCCATCTTGAATTTTCTTGATTTTTCTCTGAAATGTTTTGTTGAATTCCCTGCCTACCATGAGGGAAACAAGCTCTTTGGCATTTGTGTCTTTTGTATTTAAGGTTTTAATGTATGTCCCGTCTCTCAGCACGGTTACTCTGTCTGAAATCTCAAATATTTCTTCCATCCTGTGGGAAATGTATAAAACGGACACTCCACTTTGCTTCAAACTATTTATGGTTGCAAACAGCATTTCCGTTTCTTTGCGGGTTAGGGAGGAAGAAGGTTCATCCATGATAATCAGTTTAGACTTGAACGAAAGTGCTTTGGCTATTTCCACCATTTGCATCTGGGAGACGCTTAAATCCGCTATAAGTGTGTCAGGGTCTATATCCGTAACTCCCAGGCATTCAAGATCACTTTTACACTTCTTATACATTTCTTTATAATTAACAAAACCGAACCTGTTTCTTGTCAATCTGCCCAAATATATATTTTCCATAACACTCAGATGGTTTGCCAGGGACAATTCCTGATGGATCATTGCGATACCTGTCTCCTGGGCATGCCTGGGGTCCTTAAATTGTACTTCCTTTCCGGCAAAATACAATTTACCTGTATCTGGTGCATAAACGCCGGATAAAATATTCATAAGAGTTGACTTCCCGGCGCCATTCTCCCCAACGATTGCATGCACTTCGCCTTCAAGTATGTCGAAACTGACTCCGTCAAGTGCTTTGACTCCGGGAAAACTTTTAGAAATGGATTCTATTCTAAGCAAAACTCCAGTATTCAATATCCTAACCCCCAATGAAAATATGCTGTAACCAGGAATAGGGAAAGGACCCTATTCCTGATTATTAATGATAATATTTATATGGACAATGATTATTAAATTTGCAATAATATATTATTAATGATATTTTTTAATATCTTTTTGTAGGACTTAATATGCATTTTAAAAATCCGCTTTGGCCGGCGATTATCCATATGTGCTTATTAAGTCCTACTCTGCATTCATATACTCATCTTCAGAATACATTTCATCGATATTATCAGGTGTTACTACATCCAACTGAACAGGTATGAAATCACTGTCAGGCTTCTGACCTGCCACCAGATAGTTGTAGAGGTATACGCAGGAGTCAAATCCCTGTCCGAACGGGTCCTGAGCTATTGCGGCATATATTTCTCCACTCTTAACGTATTTCAGATTGTCAGGAATGTGGTCATAACATACAACTCCGACTTTCCCTGTAAGTCCCATGTCCTGGATAGCTTTAGCTGCTCCAAAAGGTCCGCCTGCAGTTACATATACAACTTTGAGATCAGGATGAGCAGTCAGCATATCTTTAGTTAAAGAATATGCAGTTTCGGCTTTGTCTTTATTTTCGTATTTACCTACTACCTCGATACCTGGTACATTTTCTGCCAAATAATCTAACGCACCGTTCATTCTCTGTTCATGCTGTGTTGCACCAAATACACCTGTGATTACGCCAATTTTTCCATTTCCGCCGGTAATTTTCTCAATGGTCTGACCAGCCAGCTGACCTGCTGCATAAGCGTCCTGTCCCATGAAAGCTATTCTGTTGCTGGGCTTGGAGCCTTCAGCAATAAATGAGAATACAGGAATTCCTTGTTCTACAGCTTTATTTATGATGTTTTCTGTTCCGTCAAACACAGGTACTACAGCTATAGCATCATATTGTTTTGCAATTGCGGTTTCCATTGCAGCAACAACTCTGTCTGCTGTCATATCTTCGCCCATTACTATATAATCGACGGTAGTATTAAAGTTTGCCAGGTATTCTTTTGCTGCCAAAGCACCATCCCTTACAGGGAACCAGAACGGGTTGTTCTGCCAGGAAAGAAATGCTATTCTTAAAGGTTTTTCTGGCAATTGTTTTACAGCTTCAACATGTGCTCCTTTAGGAAGTGCAACATCGGGTACTTCCTGTCCTGATGCTGTTTCATTTGTTTTTCCTGATGAACCGCTGTTTCCACTTTGCTGTGTTTGAGTTTGTTGTGTTTCTGTCTTTGAACCGCAAGCCGTAAACAACATTGTTACAACCATTATAATGCTTATTAATGCCAAAAACTTTTTCATAAACATTTTCCTCCTTATTGGTTTTTTAATGGTTTGTTTATTGGTTTGCTTGTTTTTAAGTAACGGATCCCTTTGGCGAAAATCCTCCATTACCTCCTTTCAAGCCCAGATTAGAATCCCGTATATAAAACCTCTTGTTTTATGAGGTTTCACCCATTCTAATCCCTTTTGGTCTTCAAACTGTCCAGGGCAACAGCGCCTATTGTCACAACGCCGATTGCAACAACCTGCCAGTATGCGGAAACTCCAAGAAGCACAAAGCTGTTTCTCAAAACTCCCATAATGGCTGCGCCTATTATAACTCCAATTATCGAACCCTCTCCACCGGACAGGCTGGCTCCTCCTATTACAACTGCTGCGATTACATCCATTTCGTATCCTGAACCTGCGGTAGGTTCGGCTGTTTTCAATGTTCCTGACAGTATCATGCCTGACAAAGCGCAAAGGGCGCCCATAATTGAAAACACCATGATTTTTACCCTGTCAACCCTTATACCCGATAACTTTGCTGCACGCTCATTGTTTCCGACGGCATATATATTTCTTCCCGGAAGGGTTCTTGATGCGAAAATATGTCCGATTGCTGCAACGATAAACATTATTATTACAGGTACCGGAACAGGTCCAATATATCCGCTGCCCAGATATGTAATATTGTTTTCAATAGAAATGGGCATTCCACCGGTGATTAAAAGAGAGAATCCTTTCGCAATGCTCATCATTCCCAATGTAACAATAAACGGGTTTATTTTGATTTTAGTTGTCAGAAGACCACTAATTGTTGAAACTGCGCTTCCTATTATAATAGCTGCAAAGAATATAATTACAGGGGGCAAGTGCAACTTTGCCAATAATGCTGTCATAACTCCCATAAATCCTAATACGGAACCAACAGACAGGTCTATGCCACCGGTGATGATAATTAGCGCTTCTCCGACAGCCAGTATGCCTATAACTGAAATCTGCCTCAAAACATTAAATATGTTTTGCATTTTGAGGAAATATGGACTTAATAATGATACCACCAGGCAAAGTACAAATAAGGCAACCAGCACCGAGAATTCTTTGCTTTTTGCAAGTTTTGACAGCAAATTGCCTTTTGACTTCTTTTGCAGGCTTGTTTCAGCTTGATTGATTGATAACAAATTTAATTCCTCCTTAATTTGTATTTTTTATCAATAAGTTTTGAAGCTTGGACGCCGCAATACCTATTGCTTCCTCAGGCGACATCTGATTTGTTATGGATTTGTATACTGCTTCCCCCAATATTTCTTCATACTGCCTTTCAGATACGACAACTCCCCCTACGGCTTTTGGCATTGACCTTTTCTTGCTGATTTTAAAACTCTCCAGCGATTTAGGAAGCCATGGGTAAACCAGAACAAGTTCGGAGTTTTTGTATAAATTTACACAAGGGGTGGACCCGCCAAGGATAGTGTAAGGTATGGCCATTTCTTTACAACATGCCCAGCTTATGAATTTAAAGGCACTGTCTTTTTTGCTGCTGTTGCTGTTTATTCCAAGAGACCATCCTCCGAGCAGGGGTTTTTGTCCCGGTATTATGTCAAAACCTACTTTGCCTGCCACCTTAGACTTGTATCTGTCGTTGATATCAGTAGCGTGGGATATGAACAGCACCATCATTGCAGCCTTTCCCTGGCAAAATTCTTCAACCTGTTCTCCCCACCAGTGTTCTGTGGATGTGGGAGAGGCGTAATTAAAGCTCTCACAATAGTTTTTTAAGGCCTTTACCGTTTCTTTGCTGTCAAGAATTACGTTGCCCTTTTCGTCGAAAGAACTTCCGCCAAAAGCCCATTTTCTCGGTAAAAACTCACATACCGCGCCGCTGGAAAATTTTCCTCCCAATGTTGTGCCGTATAGCGTAGGTGATTCGGGATTATATTCCTTTGTGAAGAATTTTGCTACAGCATTGAACTCAATCCATGTTTTTGGTGGGTTCAGCTCAGCACGGTACTGGTCATAAAACATTCTCTGGTATTTTATGTCCTCAAACAAATCCTTTCTGTAAAAGAGCAGTTGGGTACCGAACATGTAGGGCATGACATAAAACTTGTCATCATATTTTGCATACTCATCAAGTATACCTGGGATCAAACCTTCTATTGTTTTGGGATTTGCTTCAATGTACCGGGTCAAATCAGTCAGATATCCTCTTTCAGCCATCTCAGGAAGCCATGGTATATCTATTTCAAAGACATCATATGTGCCGGACAATGACTCCTGCTTTATGGCTTCATAGAGTTCCTTGTAGCTTAATACGTCGATATCTACATTAATTCCCTCTGCTTTTCTGAAATCAGCCAGAAGTGAATATGTAGCATAAGAGGCTGAGCTGTCGAGCATTAATACTTTCAAGGTATCTGATGAATTTCTGGTGACATGTTGTTTTGGAGGGCGTGCGCCGCATATCTTTCCTGCGTTTTTATCCAGACAATCAAGCATAATGCTTTTTGCATCGTAAAAAGCAGGGTTTTGAATATTATCTATCAATATGTCGGCAGCAATCTCACCGGCTTGTATAAACTGCCTGGGAAGTTTGATTATATCGGGATAGCTGATATTTGTCCATGAGTCTTCGCCCAAGCTCACAACAAAAGGTTTCCTGACCAAGGTGCCTTCGCATATGTTTATTGCCGCCATTATGCCTTCGGCCAATTGCATGGAAGATGTAATTATAACCTCGGGTACCTCCCCCAGCTGGAGCAATCTGAAAGCAGCTTTAAATGCGCTTTCTTTATTAAAATTAGTAATTTCAATCAGCTTATTGTTTGAGGGGATGCCATGTTCTTCTATAGCAGACAAGTAAGAATCAATACACAGCTTTTCGCTTGAGTATTCTTTGGGACCGGTAACAATTGCAATTGTTTTGTACCCGTCTGATATCAATCGGCAAACAGTATCATAAATGATTTTATAATTATTGAAACCGACAAAGTTGTAGTCCTTATCCTCGATGTTTCTCTCAACAAAGACCAGCTTTATTCCTGCCTTTAAAAGCTCCTCGAAAACTTTTGTATTCTGTGGCTGGCAGGTGGCAATTATCGCACCGTCCATGCGCTGTCTGCGTATCTGTTCAAAAATCTTGTTTTCATTGGCTGCTATCTCAGATGTTATATAAAGGCTGGCAGCGTACTGCTTCTCACTAAGGGCTCTTTCAATCCCTGTAAACAACTGTGAAAAAGTAGCATCAGTTATATTTGGAAGGACTACTCCCACGCTCATGGTTTTGCTTTTTTTAAGGCTTCGGGCTGTGGCATCCGGCTGATAGCCAAGTACCTTAATGGCATGTTCAACTCTTTTGACCTTGTCCAGACTTACAGCTTTAGAGCCATTTAGTATATTGGATACTGTACCATGGGAAACTCCCGCTAATTTCGCAACATCTTTTATAGTTGGCATTCACATTCACCGTTTCATTGTTCGTTTTTTGGAACGTTCAAATTTTAATAAATATATATTCTGTGTGATTCAAAAAAATCCTTCTTTTTTATAAAAATTTTTTTATTTTTTATATTTTTTTATGATTGATACTGAAAATTGCCCTTATATTACCACCATACAGCTATTGCAGGACAGGAGAAATTATATGCCGTATTAACGGATAAGCAGATGGCATGCTGTTTAGATGTAAATCGGGAAAAGGTGTAAATCGAGAAAAGATAAACGTCGAGAAAAGATAAAGGCAAAGATATAGATCGGGGAAAAGAACCTATATCGAGGAAAGATATAAATCAACTGCAAAGAATACTTAACCCACAGGATGGTATCTTCTATGTTTGGAAAATTGAGGGGGTATCAGAATAATTGGCTAAAAGGTGAAAAGATGTAAAAAGCAGGTGATTTTACGGGGTATATGGTGTAAAATTAAATAGATATGTTTGATTATTGCGGGCATATTGCCTGAAAAATTTCATTCAAAGTTAAGGGAGTGGAAAAACTCTTCGGTAAAACAACAAATATGTCACATTCATTAAATTATTAGTAGAATTATATGTATAAAGTTCTATCCGCCAAGAATTAAAATCAGCATTTATAAGGAAGGGGGGATTTGGCATTGCAGGATAAGAGTTCAACTAATAAAATTATTCTGATTGCAGGTTCCATATGCATTATTTTATGTATTATTCTAATGTCTTCAATATTCTATAAAAATTATATAAGCAAAGAGGGAATATTTAATAATGTTCTGAACAAAGATGGCTATAAAATTTATGAAATACAAAAACCGGCTACATTTACGGCATTTATAGAACCAACCTGGATTCCGAAAAACAAAAATGAAGTAGTACGATTGAATAAAGAAATAGGCAAAATGGGTAAAGTAAGAGTTCTGATAGAGAGAGTTATGCATCGAGGAAATGATATTTATTTCAATTTTGATGCAAAACAATTTATTAAATATGACAGTGGAGAATTCTTGTATCACTATATTATTAATGAGGATGGCACTTTCACAAGTTATCATCCGGCAAACGCATTTAATATATATGATAATAATAACAATATAATAGATGTTGGGCAGAGAGGATATGGCCCTGTTTCAAAATTTTCTTTTGGAATTGATATTGAAAATTATGATGTTATTAAGGATGGCTTTACCATTGAATTTAATGGCGGAATATTATATTTATATTCAGTTTCCACCCCTTAATCACGTTCACGCTCTGTTTCATAAAAACATGATTATTTCCGTCAGAATGACTTGAGTGCAACGGAACGGGTTTTGAACGAATGATATTTTATTGCTAAATTGCTAAGCAGATAAAAATAACTAAATGTTTATAAATTGCATATTATATGCTCCCAAAGCTAAAGGAGGAATTTACATGTGGTTTATATATGCATTGTTGTCAGCGGTATTTGCTGCACTGACATCCATACTTGCCAAGATAGGGATTGAGGGGGTAAGTTCCAATTTAGCCACTGCAATACGTACAGTGGTTGTACTGGTGATGGCATGGGTTATAGTTTTTATTACAAAAACCCAGGATCAGATTTCCGGCCTCAGCAAAAAGAGTTGGATATTTTTGATTTTGTCGGGTATTGCTACAGGATTATCCTGGCTTTGTTATTATAAAGCATTGCAAATCGGGGATGCTTCGAAGGTGGTTCCGGTGGACAAATTTAGTGTTGTCATTACAATGATACTGGCTTTTCTGATATTAAATGAAGCACCTACTGTCAAAACAATTCTAGGAGGCATATTCATTACAATTGGCACATTTATAATGATTTTGAAATAATAAGATTGTTTATATATGGGATGTATTATTCGTGTTCTTTCTATAATAGCCATGCTGTTTGTAATTGGGAAGAAAACCAAGCCTTAAAGGAGGGTATAATGATGAAAAAATTACTGGTACTGCCTGCACTGACTTTAATCGGGAGTGCAATTCTGCGAATTGCCGATGTCATTACCTCAGCCATATTGGTTGCTGGAACGTCTGAATGGACTCTTGAAAAGGGAACAACAGCATTTTATGTCAGACTGATATTAAGTGTAATTCTTTTTGTTATAATTGGAATTATACTACGCAGAAATTATGACAGAAAAACTATAGCAAAGTCCGCAACGCTGTTAGTAATCTATTCAATCGTAATATTTGCCCTTGAACAAATCACGCAGTATTACGGTACATATAGTATGATATTTTATTGGTTGTATATTCCCTTTGAAATTTTCACGATAATTACATGGGCACTGGCAAGAATTAGTACGGCAGAAAATATAAACTGGATATATGCAATCCCTTCACTGCTTGCACCATATCTGTTTGTATTGTTTGGAAAGAGATATGTAAGAAGAAGCAAAGTGAGATTTGCAAGAAGATAATTGGGTTGGAAGAAAAGATATCAAAGCTGGAGTTAAAAAATAGTTTTATGGAAAGGAGATGGCGAGCTATAAGTTTTTCTCAGGAGGTTTTTTACGGGATACAAGACAAGAGAATAATAGACGTAATAAAGTCGATACCCAGAGAGATTTTTGTCCCCGATAATCTTAAGGCCAGTGCTTACCTTGATAGTGCACTGCCTATAGGATTTGGCCAGACCATATCTCAGCCGTCACTGGTTGCGTATATGACCCAGCTTCTTGAATTGACGGGGAAAGAGAAGGTTTTGGAGATAGGCACAGGTTCAGGCTATCAGACAGCCATATTGGCAAGACTGGCTAATAGAGTATACACTATAGAAATAGTTGAGGAACTTCATGAAAAATCAAAACAAACTTTAGCGACACTGGGAATAAAAAACGTGGAATATAAGTTGGGTAATGGATATGATGGCTGGGAAGAATACGCCCCCTTTGACAGTATTATGGTAACAGCAGCTCCTCCCCACATTCCTCCTGAATTGCTGAAGCAGTTGAAAAAGAATGGGCGAATGGTAATACCGGTAGGGCCGCAAAATCAAACTCAAATACTCAAGCTAATAATAAAGACTCAAGATAGCCTTATCGAAAGGGATACTCATTATGTAAGATTTGTGCCTATGGTTGGAGAGTGCAAATAATTTTATGTTTTAAGCGTATATACACAATTCCGGCCAATTTTTTTATCTGTTATTTAACGACATTTTATGAACAACTTGCCGATGTGATTATATATTTTCATTCTACGATGGAGGCCAATGATATGAGAAAATTGCATTTTATGAAGCTTCTATTGATGATACTGATATGTGTTTTAACAGGATGTTCGAATAATGCCAAGTCTACTGAGCAAAATATACCTGTTCGCGCTTATGTAATGCAAGAGTCAGAAGAGCCTGTGAAACCTACTGTGCTGCTGGAAGACAGTAATAGATTTACCTTCATTTGCAAATGTGCCCGATGATGCAATTTTCAAATAGTCACGAGAGTAGTTCGTATCGTCTTTATAAGCCGCATTCGTGGAATGCTGTACACTTAATAGAATAGAGGGGATAATAATGGTGTTTTCCAAAAGATTAATATTGCTTGTAACAATCCTTATAACTTTTTCTTTTACTATAGCGGGATGCAAGCAGAGTAATCCTGAAATTACAACATCAATTGCAATAGATAAAATTACACAGGAAGAATACGACAAGATTGATGACTCAAGCAAACCTGAGGGTGTCACAATAAATGATTTAAGAAAGTTGCTCATTAACGTTAAAATAACTAATTCAAAAAAAGCAGAAGAAAGAAAAATTACAATACCTGATCTATTCATCATTGATAAAATTGACGGGGTCAGGACAACCGGTGGGACAACTTATGAACGGAATAATGTTGGGACTGAAGACACAGCAGAGAGTATGGCATATATTATTTTCGATATCAGGGGATTGAGCGAACAAGACTTGAGAGATTTATACAAGGAGTCAGAAATTTATATTTCATATAAACCAAAGAATGGTAATTTAGTAGAGAAAAGCATTTCAGTTGGGGATAACTTGAAATTCAATAATTAAATCAAGTATATTGAAGTTAAAAAGACTGTTATCATATTATGTATTTTCATTTTTAATTTCTCTTAAACAGGATCCGGAAAGCACGAAGAATAACTTATACAGCAAAGAAACAAAAGTAAGTTTTTGCTGATTTATATAAAACAATGATATAATAATCTCAGCAGTAAAAGCAGGTGCAGGTTTCCATACCCGCCCATTAAACAACATGGGTTATATATGAGTTGGGTTATATAGGAGTGAATAATATGCAACAGCCTAAAGTCATCATTAATACGACCATGTCAAAGGAGGATTACAGGAAGTTTTTATATATTGCAGCCTTCAGAAGAAACAAGTTAATTATTCCTTTGCTGGGGTTAATTTCTTTGATTGCAAGCATAATAATTAGTTTTGAAGGTGAGAATTTAAGTTTTACCAAACTCATAATAAGTTGGATTGTATTGTTTGCATTAGCAATTGCTGTTGTTGTATTTAAAGTTGAACGAAGAAATGCACAACGAATAAAAACTGATAAAACAGGAGCGTTTGACAGCATTAATACTTTAAAATTTTATGAAGACAGAATAGTTTTTGAGAATAAAGAACTTAAGTCAACAGGCGAGCTAAAGTATAGTCAATTCTATGCCTTATTGGAAAGCAAAGATTATTTTATTTTTTATTTAACAGTAAACCAGGCATCATTGATAAGAAAAAAAGATGTAGATAATCTTAGCGAATTCAAAGAGTTTCTTGTTGAAAAGTTCGGAAATAAATTAAAAAGTATTTAAGCTAAAATTAATATCATAAAGGTTGCAGTTATTTGGCATTCTTTATATTTTATGTTACAAAAGTAAAACAGGACGGAACAATACAGTCATCGTGGAGGTAAATACATATGGAACCAAAATGAAAGTATTGATGGTTGCTGGTCACTACCTGAAGGATGGGCAAAAGCCAATTTATCAATAAAAGAGAATATCGTAAAGGAATTAAAGGAAGAAGCAGGATTAAACGTAATACCAAAAAGATTGATAGCGGTATTGGACATAAAAAAGCATAATCATCCTGTGTCTCCCTATGGAATATATAAGGTTTTCGTGCTATGTGACCTTATAGATGGAGCATTTGAAAAGAATATAGAAACTGAAGAAAGTGGTTTTTTTCATTGGAAGATTTGCCGCCATCGATAATTTTGCTACGGTATTTGATTAAATACTATTTAAATCATGTTATTTGCTACTCAAGTTAAAAGTAATTAGTTCCTACTATGCTATATAGAAATATTATAATCACAAAAGACTGAGCTAATTGTAAACTTCATTCTCAATGACATATTTCACGGCAAGGCTTCACTGTTGTAGAATTGGGCGGTACGGTTGTCAATTAATATTTTTTTTGTAAATTAAAACTATTAATATGTTCTACTTGCAGAACGAGTTAATCTGAAGTTTGCACAAATAGCAGGAATAAGGAAGAACAAGTTAGAGTTGAAGGAGGATCTTTATGAGAAAAAGAGTAAAATATTTATTTAAAGTAACAGCATTAATCATGGTGTTAAGCATGATTTTGCCTGTTTGCCCTTCTTTGACACAAACGGTATTTGCAAGCACCCCTTTGCATTTTTCAGATGTAAAGGAGAGGGATTGGTTTTACAAAGATGTCATGGAACTGACAAAAAGGGGATTAATAGCAGGGTATCCTGATAAGACATTTAAGCCAAATGCTCAAATCAGGGTAAATGAATTTACAAAGATTCTAATTTCTTCTATTGATAATAACATTAAATCTTCCCCAAATGCTCATTGGGCAGAAGGATATATTGCTAAGGCGGAAGAATTAGGTATTATCAAAAATGGAGAGTTCTCGGACTATAACCGTTATATTACCCGTGGAGAAATGGCAAGGATGATTGTCAGGGCGGGAGCAACAACAAGTGCTAAAAACAAAGGAATAAGCCTTGATATTCCTGAGAATTATAAAAGTTATTCTTATTTTATTACTGATTACTCAACTCTTTCTGGCGATTCTAAAGATATCGCACTAAAAGTGTTTGTGTCAGGGATTATAACTGGTTTCCCCGATGGAAGTTTCGGATTTGATAAAAATGCTACAAGGGCAGAAGCATGCACTATTCTTATGAGGTTTTTGGATAAAGACCGAAGAAAAATTCCTGAGTTACCTGTGGATTTCAGTAATACATTAAGCGTGGAGGAATTTACGACTCAGTTGCTAAATGCTATGGGAAAAGAGGCTACTATGGAATATGCTCAAAAAATGGGATATGTAAGACCTTCAGCAGAATACCCATCTTATGAGAAGCCTATTTTAAGAAGAGAAGCGGCAAAGATAGTTGCAAAAATAATGGATGAACTTATAGGAATAAAAGGATTTTTCACAAGCGGAATAGATGGACATTTTGTTAAAGAATATACTGAAATTCCAAGACTTCAGCCGAATCAAGTTAATATGCTTGTTAATGATTATGGGAGAAAATATATAATATTAACCCATTGGGAAAAGTATAAAGGAAATATTAGTGATATTCGCATGATTACTGAGCCGTACCAGAAAGAAATGGTGCTTCTATATTTGGCAGGGATATTTGATACCGATAAAGAAGGAAATTTAAATCCTTATGGGTTTATCACTAAAGAAGATGGTAAAGAGTTGATAAGTAGATTAAGCAAACTTAATACCGATAGTATCGACAAAACTCTTAAAGAATTACATTTGGGCATAAGGGATTTAAAAGAAAAGCCTATGCCAGAGGTAGAAAAACCATCCAATGCAGAAATCTGGCGTTCAATTTCTCCATATGTAAATAAAAGGCTGTATGAGTATCCATTGAAATTGGACAAAACTTCAGGTATGTCGATATTAAACAAATATAATGCTGAAATGAGTTCTAGTACATTGAAATTATTTAAGCCAATGTATGAACAGTTTTTTAATACTAAATATACAGTTGACTACAGGAATTTAGATGCTGAAGCAAAGTATTACAGCACATATAATAATAAAGGTGGAACAGGTAATTATGAAAAAAGAGTTCTTTTCTACTATAATCCTGCTCAACCTACTAACAAATATGTTGATGAAAAAGGTAACGATAGAAAAATTGAAGATATGATTTTCCCAGATAAAATGTTAAAACGGGAAATTGAAAACTACAAAAAGTATAAAGTAGTTTCACAGGCAGAATTAATAACTGATGAATCGCTGATTTACCTTAGTATGAATGAAAGAGGTAGAGCAACATTAAGAATAATCTATTATCCGCCAACTGACCCTGCATTTTTAAAAGAACAAGGTTTGGAAGTCGGTAAGTGGTATGAAAAAGATATATTAATAGATATGTCAATAGGGATTGATGGACCAGAAGAATTTAGAAACAGATGGGAATTTTCGCCTCTTAATTATACACTGCATTATGATTTTGGTTCATATAGACCAATGGAATATCTTAAATAACGCTAGCATCGATGACTTTATAAGAAGGGTTATTCCCTTCTTTTTTTATATTAAAATTTGAATTTACAATATAAACCCCTATAAGGCGGAGATTTCAGAAGTAATAGGTAAAAGATGAAAAAGGCTAAGAAAATATGTGCTTTTATAGGGAACATAGTGTAAAATAAAGGCATATGATACGGATTTGTGGAAAAGTGTATAATCATAGCCTATAAGTTAGTTAACTGAGCATTGATTATTGTAGTAAAAATGGAGGGATGCGGGGTATGAGAATATCAAAAAATACCCTATCATTAGCGGGAGAGTATGCTGTTGCAAGTGAATTATGTAAAAGGGGACTTTATGCTCAATTAACTATTGGAAATTATAAAAGTACTGATATAGTAATATTTGATGAGAATCATGAAAAATATGTCAGAGTAGAAGTTAAATCCCAGCAATCAGGAACCTGGGGTAATGTTAAAGGTATTAAAGGCAATAATATTATTTTAATATGTGTTGACTTTAGTGGTAAAACAGAAACAGAAAGACCTGATTTTTATATTTTAACTGATAACGATTGGATTGAATTTGTTACATCTAAGTATTCTAAAGAATTAAGTTTGGATGATAGCGAAAAAAGGAAATTGATAATAGGTGACAACAATGTTCCATGCTGGATTAATCAAAAGTCTGGCAATAGTTTTTTTAAAGGAATAGACTTTAGACCAAACGAAATTATACAATACAAAGAGGCATGGGAAAAAGTTTTTGCGCTATTTTAAATTAGTTACAAAGATAGTATAAGTCAGAATCGAATACTGGAATATTCTTTACACGACAATAACTTTATTAATATCTGTGTGAATATAAATAAACTCATTTCCTCCCCGTCCATGCAAACCCGCATGGTTGATGGATGGGGTTAAATGGATGAAAATAAAGATGTTCCGTGAAATGGGTAGTTGAGTTGAATTAAATGGGAAAAATGGAAGAGAAAAAAGTAAATAAAGTTGTTCCGTAGTTAGGGATTTTATAGTGAAAAGGGGTAGGGGAAAAAGGATAAGGAGAGAAAGATAAAATCCTTTGTAATCTGCATGATAAGTGGATTACAAAGGATTGATTTATAAAAAGAATGCATAACTTAATTTCCTTATATCTTGCCCCTTAACCCTGTTCACACCCTGTTCCGAAGGAACATTTTTATTTTCAGCGGAACGACTTTATTTGCAATGGAACGAATTTTTTTGATGTTTACATTTTTCCATTAATATTCCTTTTCCAATTAATACTCCTTTACCATCAATGCCCTTATATAGCCTTTTTCTTCTGTAGTGGAATGAACGTAAAAGCCCCTGCCATAGTAGAAACGCACCAAAGCCTTATACTTTGAAGCTGTGTGAAGATAAGCTTTTTTTACGCCTTTGGAAATCAGCAGTTCATCAACAAGGCTCATTATTGCTTTTCCTATGCCCATATTATGATATTGCAGTCTTACTCCAAACCTGCTGATGTAGGCAGTTTTATCCGGTGAAATTGCAACTCTTATGGAAGCTACCGGATTTCCATCAACAAGAGCAATAAATACTTCTTTTGTCTCAATATCCTTTTTTATATCTTCCAGGGATTCCTCAAGGGCCTCCATAGGAACCTCAATGTTGGTATCACTTTTGTATTTTGCAAAGGCTTCTTTTGTTATATTCTGTATAGCCTGAGCATCATCCGGAACAGCTTTCCGTATTATAAAGGAATAGTCCATATATATCACCACATTTTATTTTTTTGATATTTTTGTATCTACTGCTACCTTTGGCATGTTGCAGTTTCCCGGAGAAAATTCCGTAAGTTACTATGTTGTGGCTTCCGGGAATGAATCCCGTTGCTGAAAAATAATCAAACAAGCCGTTGCGTAAATTATTCAAACAGGTCATTGCGCAAAATAATTGCAAAATAATTAAGGAGAAAGTCTAAAAAATATTCTAACAAGTACGTGCACAAAATATTCAAGAAAAACTTGAATATTTAATACTTTAAAGATGCACATGCCAGAATCAGTCAATTAATGGCTCAAAGTTGTAACTAACCCATCAACAGCACCATGATTGCCTTTTGTACGTGCATTCTGTTTTCTGCCTCATCAAATATAACTGACTGAGGTCCGTCAATTATTTCTTCAGTCACTTCAAAGCCTCTGTAGGCAGGCAGACAGTGCAGGAATATGGCGTCTTTCTTTGCTTTGGAGAATAAATCGCCGTTTACCTGATAAGGGGTGAATATCTTTATGCGGGCTTCTTTTTCATCTTCCTGCCCCATGCTTACCCACGTGTCCGTGTATACTACATCGGCATCGGCAACAGCTTCAACCGGGTCGTTTGTCAGAAGGATTTTAGAGCCGGACTCTGCAGCATCCTCCTGTGCCTCTTTAACAATCTGCCCGTCACATTCGTAGCCCTTAGGAGTTGCTACCGCTATGTCCATACCGACTTTTGCACATCCGTGCAACAGTGAATGGGCGACATTATTGCCATCTCCCACGTATGCCAGTTTCAAGCCCTTAAGCGTGCCTTTCTTTTCATATATAGTGAAAAGGTCTGCCAGGATCTGGCATGGATGCATAAGATCAGTAAGGCCGTTTATCACAGGTATGCTTCCGTATTTTGCCAAATCTTCAACGTCGCTTTGTTTATAGGTCCTGATCATTATTCCGTCCAGGTATCTTGAAAGCACATTGGCTGTGTCGTATATAGTCTCACCACGGCCAAGCTGTATATCAGCCGAGCTCAAAAACAGTGGGTAGCCTCCCAACTGATACATTCCGACTTCAAAGGAAACCCTGGTCCTTGTAGATGATTTGGAAAAAATCATGCCAAGAGTTTTACCTTTCAGCAAATGGTGCTGAATTCCTTCTTTCTGCTGCTTTTTAAGAGTTTCTGAAAGACCCAGTATTTTATTAATGTCATCCAATGTTATATCGTGCAAGCTAATAAGGTGCTTCATTTTTTTTACCTCCAATTATGGTATTTTGTTCTGTTAACTTAATAATAAAAATGAGACCTGAAACGCTTCTGGTATAATGGAAATTACCACAAACAATTACCTCCCAGAAAGGAGCGTTTAGGTCTCATGTCCATTATACCATCAAACGTT
>DUMB01000080.1 GCA_012840085.1 Clostridiaceae bacterium | reverse complement strand
TAGCGTAAGCGATAGTCTGCCAGCCTAAGATGCTATATGCACTGTCTTGGGAGGGGTGATGGCACACCCTAAACTTTGGGGAACTACGGATACCAGAAATGGACTTCCGACTACCACCAAAGAATCCTCTGACTTCAGTCATGGGGAGTGTCAATAAACCATGGCAAATTGGCATAATAGTTGCCATGCTGCTAATCCTTTTAATATAATATTACTTATAAAAAGTTGAAAATATTATTTTCAGTTAAATATTATTTTCTGTTTTTGCAGGATTTTCTTGACAGAAGAGAGAGATTGATACTTGTTAATTATATGGCTAATTATACTTATTTATTATATTGCTTTTATTATATAGCTAATTGTACCTATTAATTATATAGATAATTAGATAATTAACAGATAATTATTATTAATTATTATATAAACAGGAGGCGGCAATATGGAGGAAGTATTGGTTATAGTGGATGTTCAGAACGATTTTATCAGCGGAGTGCTGGGGACAAAGGAAGCGGAGGCAATTATTGAGCCACTTGTAAACAAAATTAATTCATTTAACGGAATTGTCATATTGACAAAAGATACCCATGAGGAAAATTATCTATCCACCCAGGAAGGCCGGAAACTACCTGTGGAACACTGTATTAGAGGCACTTCCGGATGGGATATTGATTCCAGGGTTATGGAAGCTATCAATAAAAGAGGACTTGATTATAAAATATTTGAAAAAGGCACTTTTGGTTCTCTAAGCCTTGGTGAATATATTGTAAATTTATATAATGAAGGAAAGGTCAAACAGATAGAATTTGTAGGTGTATGTACCGATATATGCGTAATTTCAAATGCTCTTTTAGTAAAAGCAATGCTGCCGGAGGTGCCAATACGGGTGGATGCTGCCTGCTGCGCAGGTGTTACACCTGAAACCCACGAAGCCGCGTTAATTACAATGAAGTCATGCCAGATAGAGATAATTAAAAATAATTGAGCCACCGCTTCATTCGAATTGGGGATGCCGCCACGTACATTTCGGAAAGTACATTTACGCAAATTTTAATTTGACATTAGTTGATGATATCCATATCTATGTAGGAGATAACACGATGTTTGGCCCCAATGTTACAATAGCGACGGCAGGCCACCCGATTTTGCCTGAATTACGAGAAAAGGCTTATCAATTTAATTTGCCTGTTCGGATAGGAAAAAACTGTTGGCTGGGGCCGGGGTTATTGTTGTTCCTGGTGTTACCATAGGAGATAATACGGTGATTGGAGCAGGAAGTGTTGTAACGAAGGATATACCACCTAATGTAGTTGCTGTAGGTAATCCATGTAAAGTGATTATGATTTTCCTGAGATCATGGATAACCGTTTAAAAGTTATCAAGTATTATACCTAACAATATTATACTTAATAACAGCCTTAATAACCTTTTATAAAGCGTCCAATGGTATCCTGCACTTACTCGAGCTTAAGTTATTTATTCTGTTAGTCTTAAGAAACAATAGACCTTCCTGAATGTTTTTGCCTGTATCTGAATCAGCGTTGATATCGGTATGCTGACAAGACGAATCTCTTCTGCAAAAGCATCCGGTCTGGCCCCTGTAGAATCGAACAGACATGAAAGAGGAGAGTTTAATTAATATGGCAAAGGATTTTAATATGATGTCTGCTAATAATGCGAAAAAGTGCAGTGGATAGCAGAATCCATGAAGAAACCGTAGAGCTGTTCGAAAAACGCCAATTATGTGGCAGCAGTAATTGTTAGTTTAAAATATTTAGATGGTGACTGTAAGTTATCTGGATAAGTGTTTGTAAATCATTCATATTAGTGATTTCAAAACATTGGTTTTAAGGTGGCAAATTTGTTTAAATAATTTTATAATGGAGATAGAGGACATTTAGAATTGTGTAAATATAAAAGGGAACGTTATTGGCTGGAGGTGCTGATAAGCCATATGAATATATTAATCGCAGACGATGAGAGCGACATCCGAAACTTAATAAAAATCAGTCTTGGGGAAAACGGATATACAGTCCTTACGGCGCAAAACGGAAAGGAAGCATGGGACATCCTTATGACACAGGACGTCCATCTGGCGATCCTTGACGTGATGATGCCGGTGATGGACGGATTCAACCTTCTCCGCAAAATACGGGAACATAGTACCATCCCTGTTATCTTTCTGACCGCCAGAGCGGATGATATGGACAAGGTTCTGGGACTTGGACTGGGTGCGGATGACTATATTGTTAAACCCTTTTCTATTGCCGAGTTAGTGGCTCGCGTAGGCGCACAACTGAGACGGAATAATGAGTATTTTTCAACAAAAGGAAAACCTGATGTAACAATTACATACGGAAGTTTGTCAATAGACAAAGAAAAGTGCTGCGCCTTTAAGAACGGAGAGCCGATTGAGCTTGGTGCAAAGGAATACAAACTGCTTCTGCACTTTATCGAACACCCGGAAAGGGTTTTTACAAAACGGCAGCTTTATCATGCTGTATGGGATGATGAATACTATTTTGACGACAACACCGTGATGGTGCATATCAGTCGGATAAGGAACAGGATCGAGGACGACCCCCAAAATCCAAAGTATCTGAAAACCATTCGCGGTATCGGATATAAGCTACATTATACTGGAGAAAAGCTATGAAAAGAAAACTGTCCAATCAATTTCTCAGAAATTTTCTGGTGATATTTTTCCTGACGATACTGGATACGGTACTTGCATTTATACTTCTGTCCTTTTCCAGCGGATTGATTTCAGGTTCGCTTGCAAAAAACCGATATCCCGCAAGCGCAATTATCAAAGAGGATTATAAGCAGATAGATGCATCTGCTGTCGTACAAAATGGTGGCGGCGTACAGGTTGTGGACAAGGAATACCGCGTTGTTTATTCCAGCGGTCTTGACACTATCGGGAAAGACAAGCTGACTGCCGGGGAATTTACAACATTTCTGACGGAAAGCAAAAGCAAGTCCTACCATTACGACATACTTTACCATCCCAAAGGCGAGTTTTGGCTGATTGTTACTTTTCCCACCTCTATCCGGCTGGATTTCTCCATGGTGTATAATAAGGAAGCTGCTGCCGGTGATTTTATGCGTGCAGGCGGGGCAATTGCTTTCGTAATGTTTATTTATCTTCTGATACTTGCACTTTCCACCTTTATCTATTCGAGGATTACAGCAGCAAGTATAACTGTACCTTTGCGAAAGCTCTGTGACGGTACCAGGCTTTTGCGAGAAGGTGATTATTCAGTACGGG
Source organism: Clostridiaceae bacterium (assembly GCA_012840085.1). Taxonomy (GTDB): domain Bacteria; phylum Bacillota; class Clostridia; order Acetivibrionales; family DUMB01; genus DUMB01. Next base: position 102,229 of record DUMB01000080.1, on the reverse strand, counting down.
TGGATTTGCGCCTGAAAAATGAGTTCGCCGAACTTCAGAACACCTTTAACGATATGGCTGCCCGGATTGAGCATGAGATTTCCATGCGCGAAAAGTCGGAGGAGGATAGGCGGCGGTTGATACTAGACATCTCCCATGACCTAAAAAATCCCATGTCCAGTATACAGGGCTATGCCGAGTTACTCATTAAGAAGAAAGACATGGTAGAACAGGAACGTGAAGAACATCTTGAGGTCATTCTAAATAACTGCAAAAGGGCTAACCGGCTGCTTACAGAGTTGTTTGAACTTTCTCAGATGGACAGCCCTGAATTTTCATTAAAGCTGGCAAGAACAGATATCTGCGAATACATACGGCAAATATGCGGTGAGCTTGTGCCGCAGTTGGAGCGCGAAGGGTTCAAATATGAATTCGATATTATTGAAGAAAGCGTTTCTGTGATGATGGATACTGACCGCTTTAGCCGGATTATTCAAAATCTTGCGAATAATGCAGTGCGCTATAATCCGCAGGGAACACTGGTTTCCGTAAGCCTGATGGTAGAAAATAATCAGGTGGTGATTGATTTCGGAGACGATGGGATTGGAATTCCAGCTCATCTTGCTGATAACATATTCAAGCCTTTTGTCCGGGTGGACAACTCCCGCAATTCCAAAACCGGTGGCAGTGGATTGGGGCTTTCCATAGCGAAAAAAATTGCCCAGGCACACGGAGGGGATTTGACACTATGCCTTAACGGAAATAAGGGCAGCACCTTCCGGATTACAGTTCCCACGACTTAAGGTGAATTTCATGATTTAAGGTAATTTTTACAATTTATTTAAGGTAGTTTTCACGATTTAAGGTAAATTTAAGGTTAATGTCAGCTGTGTGACAGGTTCGATTGCTATGATAATGATGAGCCTGAATTACAGCTGATTTTTTATTTGGAGGTGATTAGTAATGGGGTATGAACCGGCTGGTTTAGAGATATTTTTGACCAGGCTTGCTTTTCTCCTATACGGCAAATCTGTTTACCAGGCTTTTGCTGAACGTCTGCCGCTTGAAGGCGGAGAGCAGGTGCTTGATTTCGGGTGCGGTATGGGAACGGTTGCGTACTACGTTGCAAAAAAGCTGAACCATGGACATTTGACCTGTCTGGATATTTCAGGGCGATGGTTAAATGCCTGCCGAAAAACTTTGCGCAGTTATGGGAATGTCATTTTTCTGCAAGGGGAATCTTCGCTACTTACAAATGAAAGCTTTGATGTAGCGTACTGCCACTTTGTTTTACACGATATTTCAGAAAGTGAATTGGAAAGAGTAATTCCTGCGTTAGTTAAGTCTCTTAAACTAGGCGGTGTACTTGTTTTCCGTGAACCGCTGGATGATACGAAGAAAATAGGCGTTATTAAACGCCTGATGAAGGAAAACGGGCTACTCCTCAAGGATAGCCGCATCACTGATATTCCGATAATGGGTAACGCCCTTGAAAGCATATACATCAAACTATAAAGGAGGTTTACCATGATTTATACAGTTATATTTCTAATTTTGACCGTTTTATCGTCCATTGCACTTACAGGGATTTTGTTTACGGCTGCTTATTGTGTCATTGCAGCCATAAGGAAAAAGACGAATCCAAAGCAGCTAATTCGTTTAAAGAAAGCAGCCATATTTTTTGCTGCGACGATGATATTGAATGTGGGGTTGATTATTCTTTCACAGTTCACTGCTTCCACTCCACATATCGTTGATGAAAAGGGGAACACACCTGAAAACAGCATTGCAGAGCTTAGGGAACTTGAATTAAACGGCAGAAAGCAGTGGATCAGCCTGAGAGGTTGGGACAAAAACGCACCTGTCCTGCTTTTTCTGGCAGGTGGTCCCGGTGGCACTCAGATGGCAGCGGTGCGGCATGAGCTGGCAGAGCTGGAGAAACATTTTGTTGTTGTCAACTGGGATCAGCCCGGTTCCGGAAAGTCCTATTATGCAGACAAAACGAAAAACATTACAGCAGAAACCTATATTCAGGATGGTTACGCTCTGACGGAGTATCTAAAGGAGAACTTCTCTCAGGAAAAAATTTATCTGCTGGGCGAATCGTGGGGCAGTGCATTGGGTATTTTCCTTGTTGATAAATACCCGGAGTCGTATCACGCATTTATCGGTACGGGGCAAATGGTGGCCTTTGCCGAAACTGAGCGGATGGATTATGAAAAGGCTCTGGAAATTGCGCAATCCAAAAAAGATACTGCTGTTGAAAAACGGCTTATAGCAAATGGCAAGCCACCCTATTACGGAAAGGACATGGTATGGAAAAGTGCATTGTACCTGAATTACCTCAACACTTATATGGCTGAAAATCCCCAAATTCACAATCCTGGCTACAACACCTTACGGGACATCCTTGCCTCTGAATATGGACTGCTTGATAAAATCAACTTTTTCCGAGGCATCGTGAACACATATAATCATGTGTACCAACAGCTTTATAGCATCGATATGAGGACGGATTACCCTAGACTTGATGTGCCTGTCTATTTCTTCCTGGGCCGGCATGATGTCAACGCTCCTACGGTGTTGGCCGAGGAATATATGCAAATATTGGATGCGCCAGATAAAAGAATTGTATGGTTTGAACATTCCGGTCACAGCCCGTGGATTAACGAGCGGGTAAAGTTTGTAAAGGAGGTGTTGTCATGTTTTTTGGAAAACAAAACACAAGAATAAGGAAGATAAAGAATATGCACCCGATTATTTTTCTGCCTCTTTTGATTGCCATTATTATAGCGTTCTCGGCTTGCTCCGCACCAAAGGGTAGCATTGTGATTCTTGAGGATCCGAATGGAACGGGATTCACGATGGATTTCAAGAAGTGGAGTTCAAAAGACAAGTGTAGATTGTCCCTTAACGAAGGTGATGAATTACAGGTTGAAGTTGTCCATGAAGACGGAGAAATTGATCTTATGATCAACGGCAAAAACGGTAGTGAACCTTATTCGGGAAATGACCTTAAGTCAATTGCATTCACTGTAGCAGTATCTGAAACGGATGAATATGATATCCGAATCACAGGTAAAGATGCAACCGGAAGGGTTACGGTTAAAAATGCAAAAAGCATTTTTAAATAGATGGTTGTTACAGAAGGTTTTTATTGATATGTGCGGTACGGGCAAAACCAGGTATTGCACGGTAAACAAAATAATACGAAAGGATGATACGAATGAAATTATACGAGTATAAATGTGTTCATATTTGGGGGCTGACTAAGAAAACCACCAGGATACTGAACGAATATGGCAAGGAAGGCTGGGAACTTGTACAGGTTGTTTCGGGTTGGTATTATTTTAAGAGGGTAAAGCAGGTGTGACAGGGCAGACATGACAGGGGACGGTTCCTTGTCTTCACAAGGGTGAATAAAAGAGATGATAGATGATGATGCCATATATTGACGAAGATGTATAAGCCTGGTAGAATATACCAGGGGTGGTGTATTATGCCAAGACGTGCGAGGCTGCTTAGTTCAACAGGAATATATCACATAATGCTAAGAGGAATAAACCAACAGCAGTTTTTGGAAGATAGAGAGGATAACGAAAAATTTATAGAAATAGTAAAAGAATGTAAGAAGAAATGCGGATATAAGATATATGCATATTGCCTTATGGGAAATCACCTGCATTTGATAATTAAAGTTGAAAACGAACCGTTAGAGAAAATATTCAAAAGAATTTGCGGAAGATTTGTCTATTGGTATAATGCAAAATATCAAAGGGTGGGACACTTGTTTCAGGACAGATTCAAAAGTGAACCAATTGAAGAACAAGGTTACTTTTTCAGAGCGTTGCGATATATTCACCAGAATCCAGTGAAAGCTGGATTAGTAAAAGAGGCAGGAGAGTATCCATACAGCAGTTATAACTGTTATATTGAGGCAAAAGACAATCAATTTGTTGATGTTGATTTCGTACTTAATATGATGTGCAAAGAGCAATTAGTAAAATATCATAGTGAAACGGATGAAGATAAGTATTTAGATATTACAGAGCGGCCGTTTCGACTGACGGACGAACGTGCAAAGGAAGTTATTAGAAAAGTATCGAAATGCAAAAATGCATCGGAGTTTCAACTGCTGGAGATCAAAGAGAGAAACAGTTATATAAGAAAATTGCGGAAAGAGGGACTTTCCATAAGGCAAATTAGCAGATTGACAGGTATAAGCAAGGGTATTGTAGAGAGATGTGGAAAATAACATGGTACACAGAACCGTCCCCTGTCATACGTCATACTATCATACCTAAATAGAAAAAACGTACATAACCATAAAAAAAATACATTTAATTTCTTCTGCACCTTTCATATAATTAATAAATGAACGATGGAATTTAATATTTCATCGTTCATTAGTTTAATCTGGAGGTTAACTATGAATCGTATTTTAGTAATAGGCAGTTTAAACATGGATCTTGTAATAACTGCTCCCAGAAAGCCGGAAATGGGAGAGACCATAACGGGAAGCGGATTTATGACTACACCTGGAGGCAAGGGGGCAAATCAGGCAGTTGCTGCTGCCCGTCTGGGTGGAAATGTCAGCATGATTGGATGCGTTGGAAAAGATGCTCATGGAAGCATGCTTACTGACAATTTGAAGAAAAACTGTGTTGACGTAAGCCGTATTGTACAGGTAGAAAATGCGCCAACGGGAGTTGCAGTAATAACAATTGTTGAAGGAGATAACTACATAATTCTTGATTCGGGTGCAAATGCTCTGATAACACCTCAGCATATCATTGAAGCAGAAGATATTATTAAAAGTTCGGATATCGTAGTCCTGCAGCTTGAAATTCCGATGGAAACAGTATTGACTGCAGTAAAGATTGCTAAAAAGTGCGGTACAAAAGTATTGCTAAATCCAGCACCTGCAAGAGTTTTATCTGACGAACTGCTTTCCATGGTGGATATCATTACCCCAAACCAGAAAGAGTGCAGTCATATCACGGGGATAAATACTGATACATCTGAAGGGGTATCCAGAGGAATAGAATTTCTGATTTCCAAAGGGGTAAAACAGGTAGTTGTAACAATGGGTGGAGATGGAGTTATGTACAACAGCGGCAGCAGAATCATACAAAAGGGCGTACATAAAGTAAAGGTGGTAGATACAACGGCTGCCGGGGATTCCTTTTCGGGAGCACTGGCGGTGGCACTTTCCAATGGTAAAAGTATCGACAGCGCTATTGATTTTGCAAATATTGTTGGCACTATTACGGTGACAAGAAAAGGAGCTCAAAGCTCTCTTCCTACCATTGATGAGGTGAAAAATTTTAATATCGATCTATACAGGTAAAATAGCTGAAAACTAAATGAGTTGAAAATTAAATAAAAAGAGGAATTTAGCACTCTTAAAATACAGGAGGAAATCATGAACTTGGAAAAACCTGTTTCAATAATACTTGATACTGACATCGGGCCGGATTGTGATGATACAGGTGCATTGGCAATCTGTAACATTCTGGCGGCTCAAGGCAAGGTTGAAATACTGGGAGTTATGCATTGTACTTCAAATGTTTATGGGGCAGGATGTATTGATGCTATCAACCGGTTTTACGGCCATTGTGATATTCCTGTTGGCACGCTGAAGAAGGAAGGCTTTTTGGTTGGGCCTGAGTATGAAAAATACAACCGTTATATTACTCAGAATTATGAAAATGCTTATAGAGAAAAAAGTGCACCTGATGCGTTGAAATTGTATAGGAAGATATTGGCGGAACAGCCGGATAGCAGTGTTGATATTGTTGCAATAGGTCCATTGACAAATCTTTTCGACCTGCTGAACTCAAAGCCTGATGAATATAGTATTCTGGATGGAAAAGAGCTTGTAACAAGAAAAGTAAAGCGTCTGGTGACTATGGCAGGAAGATTTGAAACAGATGAAAATGGAAACCTTCCGGCAGAATGGAATATTCTTATGGATGTGCGGTCTGCACAGGGCGTTATACACAATTGGCCTACACCTGTTGTATTTTGCGGATTTGAAGTTGGAGCACCTGTTATTACCGGTAAAAGACTTATTAGCGAATGTAGTGACAGTAATCCGGTAAAAAAGGCATACGAGTTATATACGTCCGGTGAGGGCAGAAGCAGCTGGGACCTGATTACAGTCATATATGCAATACTGGGAGACTGTGGCCTTTGGGGACTGTCACCTGCAGGCAAAGTTTACATTGATGATGAAGGTGTGTCCCATTTTTCTGAAGAAACTGACGGGCTTCATAGGTACATGACAAATATAATGCCTGTGGACCATATTGAACAGCATATTGAAAATATGCTATTGTTGTAAGACTGGTTTTGAAAGCTAATGCTGCTTTATAAAATTCCAAGCTGTTTACGATACTGACTGGGAAGCAATCCTGTGTATTGTAAAAAAATCTTGGAAAAATGCCTTGGACTGGTATATCCCACCGTTTCGCTTATTATCCGGATATCCTTTTCAGGGTCGGCAAGCATCTCTTTTGCTTTATTGATGCGAAGACGTGTGATGTAATCAATGAAATTTTCACCAACTTTATCTTTGAACAATTTACTGAAGTAGTTGTAACTCATTCCTACATAGTTGGCTACTGTGGACATTGAGATATTGCAATTGTAATTTTTTTGTATATAATCAATAGCCTTATGGATGATCTGAGATTCTCTGTCCGTTTCCATAATTGTGGATAGATAATCACTGATGACATAGGCTGTTTTCTTTATGTTTAAAACAACTTCATTGATATTGTTATAGTCATCAAGCTTCATTTTGAACAATTGTGTAATTTTTCTATCTGTCCGTAAATCCGGATTTGGATTGATAACATGTATAAAAATATAGTTCAACAGATTGTCATAAAGCATACGGATATTGTCAATGCTGTAAAGTTTGAGTACATCTGTGCTGAATATATTATCCAGTGATGAATTTACCTGTTTTTTATTATTGAGCTGAATAGCTTCCATAAGCGAATTGAAAAGGTTTACAGGTATCGTTAAGTTGTTTTTTCGCTCTTTAATATAATTGAACAGAATCAGTTTATTTGTCGGCAATATCAATTTATAACTGAGAGCACAGTCCGCCTGGGAGTATAGCATATGAAGGTTTTCTACACCTGCAGCAGTCTCGGATACACCTATGGTAGTATGATTTGGATAGCAGTAACTTTCTATAAGAAATACAAGCTCCTTTAGCTTTTCACATAAACTTTCCTGGTAATGACCAGGCATAAGATTAAGTATAATAACCAGTCTTGATGAACTATCGAAAAAACTGATAAAGTGTTCATTACTTTTACCAAGGAGGGATTTAACCCGTCCCTGTAAATTCCTGTTGAAGTCAACTGCATCTACAGCCGTATATGGGTTCATTCTCTGCAAATCAGCCAATAAGACAACATATTCACTGTTTGGAAAAGATATTCCAAGTTCTGTTAGTGTTCTTGAGATTTGCGCAGCATCCATATCTGCTGAGGATATAATTTTTTGCAATGTCCTGTCTTTTTTAAGTTCGAAAGCTTTTTCACTTTCAAGAGCCAGCCTTTCACGCTCTTCCCGGCTTTTAACCGCGTCCAGTGAAAGGGTTATGGCTTGTTCAAGCTCATTCCTGCTGATGGGTTTTAAAAGGTATTTAATCACATTAAATTCAATAGCTTTACGAGCGTATTCAAATTCGCTGAACCCGCTTATGATTATGAATACAGCATCGTGCCCCAATCTGTTCATTTCCTCTATCATTGAAAGACCGTCTTTAGGCTGCATGCGTATATCTGTGATGACAATATCAATATTTACGGCTTTCATTACTTCAAGGGCATCAAGCCCATCAGTTGCTTCGAAAACCTGAACTTCATCCTTCATAAAGTTCTTGACAATTTGGCAAATATTCATGCGTATAGTTTTTTCATCATCTACTACCAGTATGTTATACATACAAATACTCCTTATGTGTATATTTACGATGTCAATATATAATTTGCGGTGTCATTGCAGTTGATCAAGACTAATATATGGAAGTACGACAGTAACACGGGTATAAATACCTGCTTCAGATTCGATGTAGACACCATATTCGTACCCATAACCTAATTTAATTCTGTCGTTGATATTTTTCAAGCCTATACCCGAAAGATTCGTTATAACCGGTGTGGCTTCCTGGTTTTTATTGTTTCTGTTCCAGTTCACATCCGCCTTCAGCATGTTTTGAATAATTGACAGCCTGTCCTCTGACACTCCTTTACCATCGTCAAAAACTTCAATAATCAGCAGATTGTTATCCCTGTATATATTAACCTCAATATTTATGCTGCCATTAGTATGAACTCCATGAATTATGCAGTTTTCTACCAGGGGCTGAAGAAGAAGCTTTATAGTCTTACAGTTATAATGGTCAGGACTGCAGTTGATGAATACGTTCAAGTTGTCTCCCATGTTAATTTTCTGCAGCTTGATGTAGTTATTAAGGTGATCTATTTCATCTTTCAATACGCTTTCCTGTGACCATCGGGTACTGTACCGCAGCATTCTTCCAAGCGAATAAATTGAATTGGCGATTTCATAATCTTTTTTTAACTCAAGCTTTGATTTAAAAATTTCAAGTGTATTATATATAAAATGAGGATTGATCTGTGCTTGCAGGGCATTGATTTCGGCTATTCTGATCTGTCTTTCTCTTTCTACAACCATTTCTTTGAGGGCAAGGATGTTTTCAATCATAGAATTGAAATTTGCCGCCAGAATACCGGCTTCATCCTTGGAGTTTATATTTACCCGTACGGATAAGTCACCACTGGAAATAATTTTCATGGCATTCATTATTTTATTTACTTTTTTAAACAGTAGTTGAACAATGAGATAAACGGTTATACAACTAAAAGCAACACAGATAAGAATTATCCAAAGGAACTTTATACTTGCACTGGCAGCTTGTCTAAGCGGCTCTTTAATTGAAGTTACTGCAATAAGAACTAAGTTCAAAGAGTTTATCGGTTCCGACATAATTATGTGATTTTTATCATTGAATGTTTTCCCTGCAGTAAAGTTTGTAAAGAAAGCAGGATTAATCTTGTCATATAGATGGTTTGGATCGTATACAACATTTCCTTCATCATCTGTAAGTAAGAAATGTGTGCCTGCATTTCCATTACTGTCTATAGAACTGAAAAGTTTATCATCTTTTACACTTGTCTTAATAAAACCTATAATTCTGGATGAGAACTGCTGAAGGATTGGCTTAATAAACACAAACTCATTATCTTCAAAAAAGAACCTTTTCGGCGAGTGAACAATTCCCTTTAATGATGCGTTTTCCTTAAAGAGCCACTTTGAATCCTTCGAAATAATATCATACTTTTCGAGGTAATTTTTGTCCAACCGTTCAATGTTGTAAAAAAGCGGCCATTTCTCAGGAATATTCGGATTGATGTAGAATATACTTACGCTACTGATTATACTGTCATTGGCAGCTTTTAAAGATGTTACATATTTTTCCAGGAGAGAATAGTTCGCGATATCTTCATATATTGTTGTAAATGTTCCGTCCAGAAAGTTTATAATTATATAGCTGTAAGAAAGGTTGGAAGAAAAGTTTTCAACCAGAAATATCTTTTCACTGACCTGGCCTGCTCTTTGAAGAAGTTGTGCTTGAGTGTCTTTGTATATTTGGCCTTTTATCTGATTGATATAATTGTCATAAGATATTTTCCCAAGAGCGGATACCGGGATTATTACCACCAAAATAATAGAAATAATTAACTTATAAGAAAGTTTCATATCCCTCAAAAAGTTAATTATGGAGGAAATTCTCATTAGGATTGGCTCCTTTGACAACTATATTTAAATCATATTTATATTAACAAGTTTTATTTTCCATTGCAACAACCAAAATTTTAAGAGCAGTGCTGCCTGCTTTTTTATTACAGTTATTATACAGTTGTTATACTGTAAGTCATGCAAAAAAGTATACTATCATAAAAACACATACACAATCGTAAAAATCCGTCATTTATTTTTCAAAGTATTTTATATACAATTCAATTATGCATATAAGAAGGGTACTCTTCCAAATAATTAATCAAAAGCTTAAGAGCGGCACAAGATTCCAAAAGATTCAAGAAGATTCAGACAGTAGATTCAGACAAAAAAGCGCATCAGAATGACAAACCAAAAAAACACTATCAAAAAAATAAGGAGGTATAATAATGAAAAAGTTCAAGCTGATCCGCATCTTAGGTATATTTCTGGTGATATCATTTACCCTGATTTTACAGGAAAGTACAAGTATTGCGGTTTCGAAGATGGAATTTAATGATGGCCCGGGAGATTATTACAACTACTGTCCTTCATACATTCAGGCTTCACCAACAGAAAGGTACATGTTTTACTGTAAAAACAAAGATTCAGGTAGTGTTGTCGACTACATTTATTACAGGAAAGCAACCTACAGTGGTGGTAAATGGAATTGGGGGAATCAAAACATTGCCCTGGCGCCAAGCGGCAGCGGCTGGGACAGTGTACATGTATGTGATCCCGATGTAAAGCAGGGGAGTTTTACATACAATGGCCACACATACTCTTATGTTATGTTTTATCTTGGCACTGACCAGTATGACAACTGTCATAATCAAATTGGAGTAGCTTTTGCAGACAGTCTTGATGGACCATGGGTTAAATACTCCGGAAATCCCCTTATACCTTATTCAGACAGAACAACATGGGGAGTAGGGCAGGCCAGCGCAACTTGTGTTGATGGTGTAGGACGCATGCTGCTTTTTTATACCAAGGGAACTAGTTGGACAGATCCCAATCAAACTTACATTTGCAGAAGGGAAATTAATATAGCAAATATGTCCAATCCTTCTATTGGTACGGAGTACAGGGTTTTTGAGAATGGATTGACAGATAAGACACCGAATAGTTTTTGTTTCCATAATGCCGCATTTGCATATGATGGTGCAACAGATAGATTCTATATGGTCAGGGATCGTGGAATAGAAGAAAATGTGCTGCCTGATTTCGTAAGCAGTGAGATTCAGGTGGCATATACATCCGGCAGCAATATATGGAGCAACTCAGGTACGTGGACTGTTGAGGGCATGTTGAGCTGCGACCAGACAGGTCATGCCAGAAACCATAATGCATGCCTTCTAACGGACACATGGGGAGGTCTGGTTGGAGGAGCCAACGGATATACCATTGCTTATACAAGCTCAGACACAGGTTCAAATTGGCTTTGGAGTTACAGGATTTTTACGTCCCCAAAATCAGATCTGTCTTTAGTTACTAAAATTGATGGACAGAATAAAGCTGTAACTTATTCAGGAGCATGGAATGACTACTTTGATTCCAATTTAAATACATGGTATATGGGAACAGACAAGTGGACATCATCACCAGGCGCGTATTTTGAGTGTTCATTCAGAGGCACGAATATATACTATTATGGCAGTAAGGCCAGTGATAATGGTAAGGCGGATATATATATAGATGGAGTCTATCAGGCTACTATTGACACATACAGTCCCACTTTTTTAAAGTCGGTGCTCCTGTGGTCAAAAACAGGCTTATCGCCGGGCAATCATACGATAAAAGTTGTGATACGCAATGATAAGAATCAATTATCAACAGGCTACAACAAGGATCTGGACTACTTGATGATACTACCCTAATGAGACAGCCTAATGAGACAGGGGACGGTTCCGTGGCTTAAGCCACGGAACCGTCCCCTGTCTTATCCTCCCCCCTGTCTTATCCATGTCTCATCATTGTCACATTTTAATAAAAAGAAGTACGTTGTAGTAAAAAAGAGTCATTTATTTTCCATAAGCATTAATCTATAATTTAAATGTATCCAAGAAGCAGTCTAAAATATTGTTTCCAAATCAGCATTTGTAGTATAAAACTTAGTATGCAAACTTACGTGAAAGGATGAAGAACTTTATGAACAAAACTTCAAGTACCAAATTCAATTTTCCCGTGTTCTTTATGGCGATGCTTGGAGTTGTTTTTCTGGTAATATTCAATTACCTTCCAATGTTCGGTATTATTATTGCTTTTAAGGATATGGACGGGGTTATAAACATAACTAAAGCTCTCGTAACAAAGCCATTTGTGGGTTTTCAAAACTTTATAGATTTTTTGAATGATAAGTATTTTCGTGACGTTATGATAAATACAATTGGATTGAACGTTTTTCAGTTAGTATTGAGTTTTCCTGCTCCAATAATTTTTGCATTGCTTCTGAATGAAGTCCGCCACCTGGGATTTAAGAAAACAGTTCAAACTATCACATATTTTCCATACTTCGTATCCTGGGTTGTGTTCGGAGGCATAGTTATAAGCATGCTTTCATCGGATAATGGAATTATTAATGTAGTTTTGCAAAAGCTCGGACTCATTAAAGAGCCAATTTCCTTTTTAGCGAATCCGAATTATTTTTGGTCTATTGCAACTGTTAGTGGAATTATCAAAGGATTAGGATGGGGTGCTGTTATATATCTTGCTGCAATAGCAGGAATAGACGTTGAACAATATGAAGCAGCTATTATTGATGGAGCAAATCGTTTTCAAAGAATGCTGTATATAACATTACCCGGCATACTTAGCACAATAGTTATTTTGCTTCTGCTTTCAATAAGTAATCTCTTAAACTCAAGTTTTGACCAGATATATGTACTGCAGAATCAGCTAAATTTGGACAGGAGCGAGGTAATAGACACCTATGTTTACAAGATTGGTATTTCTGAAATGAGATACTCATTCACGACAGCTGTCGGCGTATTTAAATCGTTCATTGCATTCCTGCTTTTGTGGGGAAGCAACACACTGTCCAAGAAATATCTCAATCGCGGCATTTATTAAGGGGGAAGCAAAATGTTTAAAAGAAAAAGCTCACTGAATAAGTTTGATTATTTTAATTATATATTTTTAATTTTAATTTCCTGTATTACCATTTATCCATTCATTTATGTTCTGGCTGGTTCTTTCAATCAAGGTACCGATTATATGAATGGCGGGGTATATTTGTTCCCCAGGGTGTTTTCACTGGACAATTATAAAATGATTTTCAATGACAACCGTTTATACATCGGCTTTAAGAATACTATAGCGAGAACATTGATAGGAACACCTGCAGGAGTCTTTTTTACCGCTATGGTAAGCTATGGTATGTCACGAAAAGACCTGAAATTTAAAAAGCAGATATATTGGTTTAATCTTTTTACATTGTTTTTTTCCGGCGGATTGATACCATATTTTTTAGTACTTAAAACCTTGTCATTGAATAATTCCTTCTGGGTGTATATAGTACCGAATTTATACAGTGTATTCAATATGATTATATTTGCTAATTATTTCCGTGAAATACCGGAGGAAATACATGAATCTGCGGTAGTAGACGGTGCGAGAGAGTTTACAATTTTCTGGAAGCTGTATCTGCCGTTGAGTAAGCCGGTCCTGGCAACTATCGCTTTATGGGTGGGAGTATTCCATTGGAATTCATTTTTCGATTCCATGCTTTTTACCACTGACCCTAAGCTTCAGACACTGCAGTTATTTCTTGTAAAGCTTATTAAAGAAGCATCTTTGGGACAGGGACAGGCTAACATCAGGGTTCCTGCGCATGTGATGAGCACAATAAGTATTACTACTGTGAGATATGCAGCAATTGTCGTAAGTTCAATACCAATATTTATGCTCTATCCTTTTGTTCAGAAATACCTGGTCAAAGGTGTAATGCTGGGATCTGTAAAAGGATAATAATAGTTCTTTAAAGCAGACTCTTAAGAAGTCTAAAGGGTTACTGCTTTTAAGATAAAAACAAAGTATGATAGGAGGAAATTATAATGAAAAGTGTTAAAGGTATTGCCATTGTAATTCTGGCTATAATGCTTTTGACATTGGTGGCATGCGGAAAGAGTAGCAGTACAACGAATGAAGCCCAAAAAGGTGAGACTGGTGAGACTAAAACCAATGAATCTTCTACAAATGATGTTGCTGATACAAAGTATTTCTATCAAAAAGATACATCACCGTTTACTGTTGACTGGTATGTTGACCTGTCCTGGTGGAAATGGAACGGACAGGAATGGGGAGAAGATTTGGTTTCAAGTATAATCAAGGAGAAAACAGGTGCGACAATTAATTTTATGACGCCTGCATCAGATGACGGCCAGCAACTTGCCACTATGATTGCTTCCAACACACTTCCTGACGTAATTACAATTGAGGGCTGGTGGAAAAACAAAAACCGTGCTCTTACCAACAAATTAGCTGCTGAAGGCATGATTCTTGCGTACAATGACCTTATTGAAAAATATGCACCCGAAATGATGAATACAGTTATACGTAAGGATGTTTTCGACTGGTATGCCGAGGATGATGGAAAAACCTATCTGCTGCCCAACTATGCATATTCCAGCGAGGACTTGCTTTCCGGCGAACAGTTGGTTCCTAATGGTTGTATAACTATCAGAAAGGATATGTGGGAAGCAATAGGAAGTCCGGATATGACTACTCCTGAGAACTTCCTTAATGCCTGCAAAAGAGTTAAGGATGAGATAAAGGAATATAACGGCAAGGAAATTATTCCAATGCAGCTTTATGAATTTTCTATTAGGAATTCCATTTTGTGGCTGTGCCAATATTTCGCAACGCCATATGAAGATGAAAATGGAAACTACTTGATGGATTTATTGCAACCGCAGTACAAAGAAGCTCTTAAATTCTATAATACTGCATACAGAATGGGACTTATCCATGATGCGAATTTCACTGACACAAGAGAACAGATTAATGAAAAAATTCAAAGCGGTCGTGTTTTTGCACAGTTTACAGCTCCGCAGGACTTTGTGCAACAAATGCAGGCACTTTACAACTCAGATTCCAATGCTGTCTATATTCCTGTTGAGCTCAGAAACAGCGCAGGGGATGAACCGGTGCTTCAGGACATAAGAGGATTTGGATGGTTAACTACAGCCATAACCAAAAATGCAAAGAAGCCGGAAAGAATTTTGGGCTTGTTTGAATATCTGCTGTCAGATGAAGGGCTGTTAGACACCCAGTATGGAAAAGAAGGTCTAACCTATACATGGAATGAAGATAGAACTATAATTACACGCACACCGGAAGCTATCGAAGATATGGCAAATGGAAGCAAAAAGTTTGCTATTTGCAGTATGATGCAATTGGATAATTACTGCAGACGTATGCATTGGGATGCTCCGCCAACAGACCCGTTAACTCTTGCAACTAACGATATATGCGTAAAACAGCCAATGGCTAAATACTCAGCTGACTATAACGCAGCAGGCGGTAAGCCCGATCCTACAGACCCACGCTTTGAGTCAATGCAGGAAGTAGCAACAAAAATAGAAAATGCTGAAAAACAAAATATTGCTAAAATAATTATTTCAAAGACAGACGAAGAGTTTGAAAGAAATTATAATGCAGCGATTGAAGAATATAAATCGCTCGGACTGGATGAGCTTATTGAGTGGAGAAATGAATGCTTCCAAAATGCTAAGAAAGCATTAGGACAAAAATACAGCTGGAAACCACTGCTAAATAAGTAAAATGTAAAGCTCATTTTGCAGCCCTCCTGTGAAGAGCGGGAGGGCTGCACTCATTTTTAGAGAAAATATATAAAGAGAGGTGTCTGGTTATGAACCACAGATCCAGATTCAAAGCATTATTTACTGGGGAACATGTAGATCGTATTCCAATTTATTTTTTTGGCACTTGGCCTGAGACGAAGCTCCGCTGGCAAAATGAAGGCTTTGACGGATATATTAATTTAAAAGCTGATGCCGGACCACAGGTACCGGGTATGGACCCGGATTGGGAGTATGATATGTGGGGATGCCACGGACTGGTTAATACTTACTTGATTGGTGACATCTCTCCCTGTGTGCTGGAAGAGACAGACCAATATATAATAAGACGAAATTCTGTAGGAGATATATATAAAGAAAGCAAGCTTGGGAGCTCAGTAGTCCATACATTGGAATACGGACTCAAGCCTACCCGTGAATCATGGTTGGATTTTAAGAGGTATCTTGACCCGGAAGATAAGAGAAGACGCCCTGATGACTGGATAGGTTTAGCTGCGCAGGTAAATGAAAAGGATATGCTCCTGGCATTTATGGGTGGAAGCTTATATGGCTGGCTCCGCAACTGGATGGGCATTGAAGCTGTTTCATTGTTGATGTATGATGATCCCAATTTATTAGAGGAAATGGTTTCACATATTGTTGATATGTTTATTATTCTAATGGAACCGGTGTTGAAAAAAGTCAAATTCGATCTGGTTTATTTTTTTGAGGATTGCTGCGGAGCGGATGGGCCTTTGTTTTCACCATCAATTTACAGGAAGATTTTTGACAAGTACTATAAAAAACTTATATCCTTTTATAAAAGTAACGGGGTTGAATTTGCCTTGATTGACAGTGATGGCAGAGTTGACTCGTTTATCCCGCTATGGCTGGAATCCGGCTTCGATATCATATTCCCGGTTGAAGTTGGCAAATGGGGCTGCAGCCCAAGTGAATTAAGAATGAAATTTGGTGATGATTTGAAAATGATGGGTGGGGTTGACAAGCATATGATTTCGAAAGGGGAAGAAGATTTAAGGAGGCATTTGCTGGAACTGAAAAGCGAAGTGGATAAAGGAGGATTTTTGCCGATTCCTGATCACAGAATTCCACCCGAATGCTCATATAAGCAAATTCTCAAATATGTTGAGATTTTTAATGAAGTGTTTAATCAAAAATAGGATTGCTTTATATTGGAGTGGAATTTATGTCGGTACGTGAAAACTTTTTATATGCTATGAGAAGAAAGGGCAGTTCTTATATACCATTTGAGTTCATTTTATGTCCATCTCTTCTGGCCGAGTTCAGGCAAAGGACAGGTATGGAGGATTATGCCGAATATTACGGCTTCCCGACCAGACTCCTGTTTGTGGACTACATCGGCGGATCAGAAAAATTTCATAAATATTACAAGAGCGTAGAAGGTATTTTTATCAATGATTGGGGCATTGGATTCAAACAGGGAGACACTGTTGATTTTAACAGAATGATTCACCCTATGAAAGATTTTGAGCTTCTTTCAGATTACGAGAAGTATCCATACCCTAATCCCATTAAGGATTACGATTGGAAAAGTTTTTTTCAGAAGGTACAGGAGGTAAAAGGACGGGATCTGATTGCAGTTGCATACGAGGAAGTGACGATATTTGAGACAGCCTGGTATTTGAGAGGAATGGACAACTTTCTTATTGATATGGCTACCGGCTCGGAATGTGCAATATATCTCCTGGATCAGATCACGGATAGAAGATGTACTACTGCAGGTATGTTTGCCAGAGCAGGATGTGATGTACTGCGTCTTGGAGATGATGTATCTACGCAACTGGACATGATGATGCATCCGGACACGTGGAGGGAATATATCAAACCCAGACTTGCAAAGGTAATATGTGCTGCGAGGAGTGAAAACCCCGGGATCATGATTTTTTATCATGGTGACGGAAACCTGCAGAAGATTATTCCGGACTTGATTGAGATAGGTGTTGACATTTTAAATCCTGTCCAGCCTGAGTGTATGAACCCTGTAGAAATCAAGAAGCTATATGGTGACAAGCTTTCCTTCTGGGGGACGGTGGGAACTCAGACTACTATGCCCTTTGGGTCGCCTGACGAAGTCAGGGATGTGTGTATAAAGATGATAAATGAAGTAGGAAATGGAGGAGGCCTGTTGCTTGCACCGACACATGTGCTGGAGCCTGACGTTCCGTGGGAAAACATTCAGGCGTTTATCGATACCGTAAGAGAGCATAATAAAAACAATTAAAGGGCTAAAAGAATAATATTAATCGGATTTTTTATTCCATTGTCTATAATATTAAGGTAGAATAAAATGGGTATATATTAAAAAGTATGGTTTTGTGTAAAACATGGTTTTATGTAAAGATAATGTAATATGTAAGCAAATCCGGCGAAAGGCGGAGAAAACATGAAATACGAATGGAAAAAGCAAGAAAAGGATTTATATTTGCCAGGCGAGAAACCGGTTTTAATAACAGTACCGAAACAGAAATTTTTGATGATAAGCGGAAAAGGAAATCCGAATGGTGAAGAGTTTTCTGAAAAGGTTGGCGTGCTGTATTCTTTGGCTTATGCTGTCAGAATGATGCCAAAACAAGGATATATACCGGATGGTTACTTTGAATATACTGTTTATCCACTTGAAGGAATATGGGATTTAACAGAGGAAGGGAGAAAATCAAGCACGCTAAATAAAGATGAGTTAATTTACACAATTATGATTAGACAACCTGAGTTTGTAACACAAGAAGTAGTTGATAAAGCACTTGAGAATGTTAGAAAGAAAAAGCCACATCCTTTATTGGATGACGTAACTTTCGGAACCATGGAAGACGGATTGTCTGTGCAGATGATGCATATCGGCCCATATGATGAGGAAGAGCGAAGTTTTGAACAAATGAAAAAATTCATTAAAGAGAATAATCTTGAAATAGCAACTTTAGTTCATAGGGAAATTTACATTTCAGATGCAAGAAAAACTGAAAAATCCAAATTAAAAACTGTTTTAAGGTATAGGGTCCATTACAGGTAGGCAGGAAGGGCAGAAGATATAGTTGTTCGGGCAACTAAAATTCAGGCGACTAAAATACCGAAAGGACAGCAATCAGCGGCATTTCACGGGGAAGGGCTTATTGAACTGAAATGCCGCATAAAAAGCCCTGCTCTCGTAATGACATATTCTTCATGCTCCTGAATTCTATAAAAGAAAGGGTTTTTATTACTGTTGCTTTTATGCACCAGAAAATTATTCCTGATTTGATTGAGATAAGTGTGGATATATCAAACCCAGTTCAAGATGAAAAGACTTTCTGTAGATAAGATCACTTTCTATGGCGGGATAAGTACACAAACGCTTTTGCCAAAAGCTATGCCGGAAGAAGTAAAAAGCGAAATGCTCAGGCTTATGAGTATACTATATCATTAATATCTTTATGGACAGGAACAATGAACGGAATAAGGAACCAGACGGACATGAAAAAATCTATTTAATAAGGAGTAACCATGAGTCACTATGAATAATACCACAGAATCACGAAAAAACAAATACCTAAACGAGAAAGAAAGATATACCATAGAAATCTTACTTAAAGAAAACTACTCAAAATCGCAAATTGCAAAAAGATGAGGCCGGCATATAAGAACATTAGAAAGGGAGATAGCAAGAGGCACTGTTTATCTTCAAAACAGCGATTTAACGTATAGAAAAGAATATTGTGCAGATGTTGCTCAAAGGAAATATATAGAAAATGGAATGAATAAAGGGCCACAGTTAAAAATCGGTAACGACCATAAACTAGCAAAGTATATTGAAAAAAAGATAATCAATGAGAAATATTCACCCAATGCGGTTATAGGCCAAATAAAGGCAAAGGGGCTTAAATTTAATACAAGTATATGTACAAAGACACTATACAATTACATTGACCGTGAGGATGTCTTTACACAGTTAACGAATAAAGATTTACCCATTAAGAGAAATGAGAGAAAACGCATATATCAGCGGGTTAAAGTGACGTTAAAGAATCTTAAGGGGAGCAGTATAGATGAAAGGCCAAAAGAGATAGAAAACAGAGAAGAATATGATCATTGGGAGATGGATACTGTAATAGGGAAAAAGGCTCGCGGTTCTGTACTGCGCCATCCACAGAACTGGATTACAAGCAATGGATTACCATAATTTTACACGGCATTTAATATTGCAATTTATAAACAAACTTTATTCTGATAAGAATCTTGTTACCTTCGCTGAATGTTGCTACACTTAAAGAAACTATGGGCAAAAAGGGCATATTGATAAGGGATGCAAACAACTTCAAATTCTTAAATGACAAGTTCTTCAGGATTGCAATCAAAGACAGAGAAAGCAATATTAGATTTCAAGCACTGCTGGAGAAGGCCTTAGCGGAATAAAAATGCTTACATGAATATAAAAATTTTGAAGGTAATCCAAAAATCATCGAAATCATACCCCTTGAGGAGAAAAGTATAAGGTGAATATGATTGTTGGACGATGTCTTAAGGTGATGTGGGAGGTTGGCTACCCAATTAATGGATAGCTTCATACCTGATTGAAGTAACGAAAATGGAATTTGTAAAAAAAATCGGAAGTCCGGATAATTGACAAGGATATAAGAAAGATATATACTTATATCAAGTAAAGGGGAAAGGAGAAAAATGGTTATAGATAATAATAACTCTTATCGGATTGGCTTTATTTATTTCAACTTTTCTTCTGCTCATAAGATCGGCTTTTCCTTTATATACTCCTGATATTAAGATAGTAAAGCTGTAAGCATTATATATTGGATATTACCGGTAAATATCTAAAGTCAATTCTAAACTATATTTCTCCAGGAGAACCTGTAGACTATTCGAAAAATTGCTGGCTGGACGATTGAAGATAGCAAACCATTAGTAATATTGAAAATGCTAAAACAAGGATGAGTTTGACACTGTACATTACCATCCGGGTAGTCCTTGATTATGAGGCACAAGGGCATCCTGAGAATGAAGTATTACCAAAAGTTGCTCATCTTCTGATTGATGAAGAAACAAACTTCTCAGAAGAGGAGTATTTAAAGATAAAACAAGCCATTGATGCAGTAGCTGCTGAGGCATCTGGTTGAGCAGACGAGACGATACTTTCAACACTCTTTTCTGTATTTCAACACTCTTTTCTGGAATTGCCGGGACTATTGCTGTTGGTGCCGGAATTGGACTAATTTCCCTTCTTGGAATTGTAGGTGGAATAGCATCATCGTTTTGGCTGAAATCAGTTATCAGTAAAATGCCTGAGAATGGAATTAATAAGGAGAAAAACAATGGGTAACGATAATATGAAAATAGGACCATTTGCTCGTGATTTGGCTGAAAGAATTACACAAATTAAAAACCAGCTAATAGAACAAGCTGATTCTATTATTGATGTTCGCTGCACTGTTCCTGATGGATATGTTGAAATTCCAAATGAACAACCCCAAAATGATTTAAGGCTTAATGAAATAAAAGAGACGGCTATTGACAGTATTCTATCAGGCGCTCTTCCTGCAGGTTTGGCTACTTTAGCAATTACATTTCATGCACCGGCGGCGGTTGTTGTTTTATTGTCAGGAGCTGGCGGTGTAGCCGCGGGATTTATTCAGAATACAAGAAAAGCAGATCAACTTTCGTTTAGTGATTTGAATCTTGAAAAACTAAACTTGCAGATGCTTACTAGCCAAGATATAGATTTCGAAGTATCTGTAAATAGCCAAAAAAAACAGGAACTTTCCGAGCAAGTACAAAAGAAAATCGATTCCTTGTGTATTGAGATTGCTGAACTTGAACATAGGTTGGAAGATATACACGACGTGGCTTTAGATAAAGCATTTGGAAGATGGGTTCAGAATTTTCTGATGTATGCAAAATGCCATCAAGAAGATCGAAAACTACAAAATTTGCGAGACGATTTAATTAACCATCTGGCAAATATGCACATTCATGTATATGATGAGGTTTATCTAAATGATGATGGGCTTCCTGATGTCCCTATTCAAGATTTTCTGTTTGATGGTCGAGAAGGTGATGAATATACGCAAGTTACTAGACCAGCTGTTTATTCTGATAAGTCAATTCTTGCCCGTGGAGAAATAAAGTAATTTGAAAGGGGTATAACATATGAAAAGAGTTTATGCTGCTGATTTTGGAGCTGGTAATACATGTATCTATTGGCTGAATCCAAACGGTGTTCATGAAGCCAACGCACTAAATACACCTGGTGGAGAACCCTCTGGATATGCTATTTCTAAAAAAGGACTATATCTTGGTTTGGGATTATATGGTTTGACGTTCCATCAATTAGAGGAGATTGATAGTTTTCATATAAATATCAAAGCGAGGCCAGATGAAAGCCATAGAGCAGAACTAGTGCAGTATTTCAAGAATTGGCTTCGAAAAATGAAATTGGAGCATCCTGAGGAATTTAAAGATGTCGATGAGCCGTATTGGTTTATTGGTTGTCCAACAGGCGATGAATGGAAAGAAAAAAAAGCTCGAGAATTGTTCAAAAGCATCTTTGAAGAAGCTGGATTTGAGAATGTTTTTATTGTTCCAGAATCTAACGCTGCATTAGCTTACTATCAAAAAACAAATCGCATTCTAGATGAATATAAGCAAGGAACAAAATTTCTCCTTTTTGATCAAGGCGCGTATTCTCTTGATGTAACCTATTATGACAACGGGAATGTTACATCTTATGGAGGATATTTAGGAGCAGGCCTTATTGAGCGAATGATGGCTCACATAATTTTATACTTTGATGAAGAGAAAATCCGGCTAAGGAAAAAAATGAGTATTAATTATCCTGGGACGGTTCAGCTGGCACGCGAGTTGGTCGAAAAAGAGGGATATGATGGAAAGTTTTACACATACTTATTGCTACAGTGCAGAAGGCTCAAAGAAAGATACTTTACTGCTCAGGCAAAAAATACTCTTATCAAGAACGCTGATCTTATGGAAACACTGGATTATAATGATGAGGATGTCCCACTGACAATTTTTACAAACTCTGTGATGATGGAAAACATACTTGAAAAGTATTCCATCAAAGAGATTCTTGGTTTGGAGTTTGATAGACTAGCACCGGAAGTGCAGAAAAGCATAGGTGATAATACTTGGATGCAGGCTTTCCATAACTTTTTATATCAGCTGGATGAAAAGTATCCCAGCATTGGTGATGGTAAAAATACGGTTATTATGGTTACTGGTGGTGGATCATTGATGAATTGTATTCCGGAAGCAATCAGAGCACATTATCCTGCCGCATCGGTGTATTGTGATCAAGACGCTATATCTGCTATTGGAAAAGGAATGGCGTATTGGGGACCTGATAAGATTTCTGCACTTGAGTTTGAAAAAGCTTTTGAAGCATTTACGGATAGAGAAGTTATTGATGAAGATGGGGATTCTGTAAATTATATAAACCAGAGTCTTGCAAAAGCATACTTTGAATGCGTAAAAAACTTTGTACAAGATATTACAGGAGAAGAATTCAAAGCAGTAAAATACGGTTTAGACCAATGGAGAGAATATAAGTGCAGTAATACTTCAATTAGTGATAAAATCGAATGGCATTTAAGAAATTGGAGTAAAAATACAGGTATACCTTCTTTTATTAGTGACATTGCAAAACAAATTGAGAGTTTGAAATCAGAGATAAACAGAGAGTTTAAGAAGACTGCATCAGACTTTGGGTTGAATGAATTTGAATTGCTAAAAAAAGAAGACGAGGTTTTCCTTTCTGATTGCAGACGCCTTTTGCCTGAGATGTTTGAAGCAATTGTATCTGAAATCGTTTCATATTATAAACAATTAAATTGGAGTGTTTTCCCCAATGATAATAAAGGCTTATTTTCAAACAAGCGTCTTGATTTTTATAATGCGATAGTAGACGAATTAAACAAATGGATTGGCAAATCGACAGACGAAACAGTCGAGTTATGTAAAAAGGTCTTTTTTGAACTGGAATTCGATGTTACAGATGATTATTCTTGTACTTTTATGCAGTTGTTCCAACTTGAAGGTCATATCGACTTACTAAATCTTATGAAAGTGCAAGTAAAAAAATCTTGGGTAAATTGGTTCTTGAGGAATATTTGGAAGCGGACTAAAGAGTGTTTTATCGGTTTATAGTTCCTGTTTTTCCAATGACAATGGAATTGTTGATGATTCTTTTTCTTCGTTGGTTGTGCAATTAGTTCATAAAGTTTTGGACTTATTTAAGGAGATTATTATATGGAAAAACTAAGATTGTCATACAATCCGTTTAGAGTCGAAATGTCATTATGGGTTGAAAAAAATAATAATTGGATTCCGATTGACGAAAATTCCGGGTTAACTTTATTTTCAAAAAAAAGATTACAAAGAAGGCTCTTCCAATCTCAGAGTGACGTAAATAACAAATGTATCTTCGATGAATTGATTGAAGTGACTGGGGATAATTCCCTTGATATCTTGTTTTGTGGAACAACAGAAGACTTTTTTGATTTTCAGGAAGCAGCCGGCAATTATGTGCGATGTAATAGTAACGTAACTATAAATGTCCATAAAAGTATGTATACGGAACAGAATAGTAGCCAGCAAAAAATCAAATATTTATCCAAACTAATTCAAAATGCGAAAAATAATGGTGTTAAACAGTTCTTGCCTACTAATGTCTGGGATTATTTGAATGCTTGTGTAGGATTGGAATCATCAGCAGGTATGATGATTCCAATCGATGAATGGGAAAAAAAGAGGGATGAATTATTTTCACCGGATTCATGGAAACTGATTTGCTTATCTTTTGATATAAAGTCTTTGTATGAGTGCAGAACAAAAGAGCTGTTCAGTTCGCTTGCAAAGGAGTTTATGAAAATACAAGATCGGGGCTTTGAAAGAGAACGGTTTCTTTTGCTATGTAAGTACGATGATTGTGACGCCCATATGTGCAATGATTATTATAGAGAGGTGAGCCGTATTTTGCTAGAGAATGGAATACAGGATATCCCATTTCTATTCATTAGTAACGATGAGTATCTGCACATTGAAGATATTGAAGGTTTTGATGCATCTCCTCAACTTCAAAAGATTCAACAGACAATAATGCTATTTACAAACCGCTATGCACAGCAATATCGTTTACGAAAAATGCACGATGTATTAGTTGGAATGTTCGAAGAATATGGCCTTGTTAAAGGTGGAAAACTTTATCGTCGAATTGAAGAGAAGCTCCGGGAGAAAACTCCGAATGTCAGCGATGCAGATGTTAAAAAAGTCTATGACTGGGTAATTGATCTTCTTGATAAAATTGAAACTTTGTTAGATGTAGAATTGAAAGATGAAATATCTAATTAATAGAGAGAGGAAAGAGCCATGGGAAGATCAGCAGACTCTTTGAAAAAAGAAAAAACAGATGTTCAAGTTTATACAAATGATGATTCATTATTTAGAACTCCCGCGATATTGAAAAATATTGAACTAATTGTTAACAAATCATACTTGCAGAATATCGAAAAATCGGAGATTGTAGAAAATAAGGAAACTGATTTCGACATTGCCGAGTCAGCATGCTTTTTCCCTATTCATAGAATAGTGTTAGATAAGCATGAAAACAGCTTGCAGAAATTGACAAGTGTTTATGCGAGTGCAGGAAGCATGGGAGCAAATCTTGCAATGATTATCAGAGGCTATGAATCTGGTGAAACAGAGTTATATTTGGGTGTGTGTTGTGAGAACAGTCGAATAAATGGAGCTTACCCCAAAGCAAAAGGGCTCTTTGATAGTTTTATTGGTAATTTTCCGGGATGCAGAGACAATGAAACTGCTCTTTTAAATAGACAAGATATTCGAATCTTGCAGAACAAATGCTTTGACCTGGAATATACAGCAGTATCCAGTGTTTCATGTATTGCATCAGCAAGAGATAATAACGGAAAGCAAAATAGTGGTTTTTATCAAGGCTTGGAAAAAGTGATTGAAACTATGTCAGGAAAGAAATACACGATAATTATTCTTGCCAGACCAGTTCAGCCCGAAGAAATTGACTCGGTTCGAACAGAACTGGAAATGCTATACACCAATTTATCTGTATATTCAAAAATTCAGGTATCTTCGAATTGGTCTGCTGCTCAGAGTATTTCAAAGTCATATACTGAAACAATCACGGACAATATTAATAAAACCAAATCTGCCTCATTGAATGTTGGTAGAAGTAATTCATACAATCAAGGAGTAAGCAATTGGTCGAGTTCTTCTTTAGGTGTAAATGCTTATGGATTGTCTATAGGCAATTCAGATGGTGTAAGTTACAATCAAGGGCAGAGCGAATCCATGTCTTTTGGTAAAGCTGTATCTGATGCAATATCTAGGTCGGCGGGAAAATCAGCTGGAAAGACAGATGGTGACACTAAGACAAATACGATAGGTGAAACAATTCAACTGACCGTAGAGAATAAATCTGTTTCAGATCTTCTTAAAAGAATCGATGAAAAATTGAAGCGTATTAGCCACGGTAAGGGTTTGGGAATGTTTTCTGCTGCGGCGTATATTCTTACACCGACATTATCTGATGCCAGAATTGCGGCATCTTCATTTAAAGCAATCGTATACGGAACTGAAACTGAGCTTGAAAATTCTGCTGTAAACATTTGGTATGGAGCCGAGTATAAAAAAATAGTAAGTTATTTGAGATGTTATCAGCATCCTGTTTTTTTGATTCGAGAGCAAGATGGAACATATATAACTGCTACACCCGCCGTTATGAATACGTCGGAGGAACTATCGATTTTTATGGGACTACCAAGGAACAATATAAATGGAATATCGGTACGGGAAAGTGTGGGCTTTGAATGTAACATTATTCGAACGGGTAAATATACTCCAAAGGATAGTTTTAATCTCGGGAAGATTTATCATTTGGGTTGCGAAGAAAAAACAGATGTAACATTGAACTTGGATAGTTTAACCATGCATACCTTTGTAACCGGGACGACAGGGTCTGGAAAGAGCAATACAATATATAGTTTGCTTAACAATGCACTAATTGCACGACCAGGATTACATTTTATGGTGATAGAACCGGCAAAGGGCGAGTATAAAACTGTTTTTGGACACCGCGATGATGTTGAAGTTTATGGTACAAATAAGGAGATTAGTAAGTTGCTTCGAATAAATCCGTTTAGATTTAGAAGGGGCGTACATGTGCTAGAACACATAGATTACTTAATTAGTGTATTCAATGTATGCTGGCCAATGGAAGCCGCAATGCCATCGGTTTTGAAGCAGGCAGTCGAGAGAGCCTATGAGATTTCCGGATGGAACCTGAGAGAATCAAATAATAAAATTTCTCAGGATATATTCCCAACATTTCAAGATGTTTTTAAGTGTATCAACCAGATTATGGATGAGTCAGATTACTCAGCTGAAATTAAAGGGAATTATAAAGGTGCATTAGCTACCCGCTTAAGGGAATTGACTACCGGCACTAATAGTACTCTGTTCTGTTCGAATGATTTATCAGACGAAGATCTGTTTGACAACAACGTAATTATAGATTTAAGTCGATTGGGATCGTCAGAAACGAAAGCGTTGATTATGGGATTGCTTGTTATCAGATTGAAGGAGTATCGCCAGTGTACAACAAAAACAATTAGTTCAGGATTACGGCACATAACAGTTCTTGAAGAAGCACATAACATTTTAAAACGAATATCAACAGAGCAATCTATAGGTACTGCAAATATTACAGGAAAGTCTGTTGAAATGCTTTCAAATTCTTTGGCAGAAATGCGTTCTACTGGTGAAGGATTTATTATTGTTGATCAAGCACCTGGGCTTTTGGATTTATCTGTGATTCGAAACACAAATACAAAAATTGTTTTGAGATTACCAGAATCATCAGATCGGGAGCTTATAGGGCATTCAATCGGTCTGAACGCCGAGCAAATAGATGAGCTGGCAAAACTTCCTACGGGAATTGCCGCAGTTTATCAAAATGACTGGTTTGGTGCATCTCTTGTCAAAATTCCATATTGGCAGGTAGATGAAGAGATTTATGAATGTCCAGAGGATTCAATAGATGATTCCTTGGTTGATATTTCACTTGGGAATGCAATTGCTCACCGTCGTTTGGATCAGTGGCTTTCTAAGTATTTCCCAGACAATACGGAAGCGTTTTTTAAGCTCCCTATTAGTGGCGAAATCAAGAAACTGCTTACAGAGTATTCGTCTAAAAATATGAAAGATCGGCAATCTGTTTATCCGCGAATTGTTTGTGCGTATTTCGATCTTCGCAGCACATTCGAAAAAGCAATAAATGCTGCTAGTCCAGCAAGAATTCGTGGTATTGTCGAAAGAGCACTGCCAGATACAATAGATTCTATGAGCAATCGAGAGTTGGATTATTTTATTTTTATTTTAGTCAATGAATACTATTTGCAGGATGAACGATTTGAAAAGATAGCGGTTGCTTTTCAAAAATATATGCAGAGTACTTACTGATTCTTGAAATATCATTAATCTACTTATAGCATATGCGTTCCTTTCGGTCCATCGATAAGGACAATCGGTAATATAATATGAAAGGAGATAAATCGGCTCATGTCTGAGATACTGGAACATTCATCTAATGTGGAGAGTATACCTGAATCGAAACATGAAATTCAGGATGCACGAGAGAAGAATATTTTTGCTGCATTTGGATGGGATCCGGCAGAATTCAGAAGAAAAATGACAGAATACTATTACCATGATTTTTTAGAGAAACAAGAAACAGAGTATACCTTAGAGTTTGAAAAATATGGAGATCTGTCATTATATCATTTTTCTGATGAAACGTTTACAATGGAGGGGCCGAACTGTTATGCTTTCGCTATGAAGTTGCCTCTTAATCCTTTGACTGGATTACCATTTGAATGTCGCCCGACTCCTGGTGATTTGTCACATGGATTTGATCCTGAAATAGCCAGGCAATCATTGGAAGTACTGAATTTCGGAACCCCGCAACAACAAAAAAACTTTTTCTATAAGATGATGAAAGATGATGCGAGTGTACTTGGAATGGATATTAAAGAAGTCGAAAAAGATTATCAGCCTGGAGATGGAGAATGGATGATAGCATTAGCAGTAACGGATAATCTAATAAATAACCCTGGATCTTTTACTGACTTCCACTTTTACAGAAAAGGTGAGGAAGGTAACTGGTATCATAAACCGGGAACTTCTCAAGTGGAAAATACAAATGCAAGAGGAAACCTGATTTTTGATCCATCCGAATGTGACAGAGGAGAATATAAGCATTTTCTAGGGTACTATGCAGTAAAAAAACTAAGTGGATTGGAGGTAGAGCATGAATAATGACAGTATTAGCATGTCTATGAGTGATATTCTTGGTTGCACCAAAAAACAGATCGCATCTTATTATGGAATGCCAGTTATAGAATATCCTTCCTTGGCGGTTTTTAAATCCAATGGAGGCTACATCGCAATTTCATTTGTTTTTGGGAAATCAACAGCTTATGCATTGTACAACAATTTTGGAGAAATACAAATTGCGTCTGTAAATGTACTCAACCTACCATTTGCAGAACTCCAAAAGTGGGAAAACCGTAGTTATTCTGAATTTGTGCATGAATACGGACAGCCGCACTTCGAAGTAGGAAGCGGCATGACTGTATTAGGGTATTTTGGTATAAATGGTTCAATTTATACAATTCAGACAATAAAAAATACAATATCTCATATCGCAGAAATAAAAATATCAAATAAATAATATTTAATAAGGAGGCTGTATTATATGTATAAGTTGAATCCGCAAGCTGAAATGCAGAGAGGTTTTCGAATTCCGCCAGACTACACTGTGGAACGGTATGTAAGGGAAGGACTGTACTATCCAGATCTACTTACAAGCGATCGAGTAATAGTTGTAACCGTTGATCACAATACATACGGTTTCAATGCTGTATCTGCAATGATATTAGAGTATATTTTATCAAACACTGAGAAAACAGACACGGTTACACAGATTGCCTCATTATTCCAAATCGAATCCGTAAGAGTTATGAGCGATTTCGAGAATACACTTAATTTTTTACTGCAAAATAATATTATTATCGAGGAGGACTAAATTATGTCAAGTGAGATTACTAACAGAAATGAGTTGAAAGAATTCCAAGATGGTATGGAGCATTCGGCTAATGAACTCAATCAGCAGGATATGAAGGATACTTTGGATAAGGTGTTGGATTTCAAAGAAACTCCGCTGACATATGAACCGCCCAAGATTTCACGGTTAAGTTTTGGAAGCTCTTGTACTACGGCCTGAATCGAGAAGAATATGAATAGCAGATTTTAGTTTTGCTAAAGCAAAAGGCAAGAAGCTTTTAATTAGGATTATATAGTTGTGAAATAAACGGATCAATCAGAAATTGCTGAGGCAGAAAAGAATATATAAAGAGGCGTATATTATGGAATATATTTTGTTAGGCGCACCAATGCATGTCAATTGGAATTATACTTATAAATGTAATTTTAATTGCACTCACTGTTATAGCAGAACCCGGATGGATTTAAACGAGCTGGATTTTGAAGACAAAATGATTGTAGCTAAAAATATTGCAAAAAACAAGGTGTTTAATGTCAATCTTGGAGGAGGAGAACCTCTATTGTGTAATGATTGTTTTGAGGTTATCCGGTTTTTGTCAGAACATAATATTCAAGTGAATCTAAGTACAAATGGCTGGAAGCTGACGAAAGAAGTTGTGAGTCAACTACAGCGGTCAGGCCTTCGCGGGGTATCTGTTAGTATTGATAATTCTGATAGCAAACTCCACGATGAAAACCGAAATCAGCCAAATAGCTGGGCAGAGGCTTGTAGAAGTATTAGATTGTATGTTGAGGCCGGATTTCACGTTTCTATTTCAACTACTATTACAACTCAGAATTATGGAAATCTGGAAGAAATAATAAAATTAGGAGTTTCATTGGGTGTAAACGGCATAGATTTCAAACGTTTAAAAACAATGGGTAATGCGTATTTTAGACAGGATTTGGAGTTAAGTGAATCACAGAAAGAGCAGTTGTACAGTAATATTGTTACATGGAAAAAACTATATCCAATAACGATAAATCTCAGTTATGGTTCAGAATACATTGAGGGAATAGATAATGGATGTCCGTGCGGAAAGACATCACTCGCAATTATGTGTAATGGAGATATTTCACCATGTGTTTACAATACTTATAAAATAGGGAATGCGGTAAAAGATGATATTCACGATGTTTGGTGCAACTCTGAGTCATTAATTTATCTTCGTTCACATTATTCTTGCATGGGATTTGCTAAGAAAGGGAGAAATATGTATAAATTAAATAAAGGCATTGTATTCCAAAAAGACTATCGTATTGACGAAAAAGTATCTATTGCGGAGTATTTCAAAAATGCTAATCCGGCTAGTGAATTGTTCCTGGAGGATACGATTGCTGTTGTGGCAATAAAAGGAACTCCGTATGGATTAAATAAAACGGGAGCAATAATATTAGAAGAAATTGCTAGCGGAAAGAGCATACAGGAAATATCGAGCATCATCGCAACATTATTTAAGTTATCTGATGAGAGAGCTAATTCTGAAGTATTGACATTTTGTGATGAATTGGTTCGGTTGGGAGTGTTAACAAGAGCATAAAAGCCTCATAATTGGAAGTAACACTTCAAGTACATTGAGGTACCTCACGATATGGACTCCCTGCTTGCGGTTTTAGATTCTGAATAATATCTATACTTTGGCAATTTATACTGAAGGACTGCTGTTCAGTTTGTTGGACGGCAGTCCTTTTATAATTGGGGTTTTAAGAATAGAAAATTATTTTTGATAATGTTTAAAATTATTGATATTATAGATACAGGCTTGCCATATTTTGTGATAAATTCAATATGTTATGATAATTTTGGAGGTTCTAATGTCCTGCATTTTTTGTGAATATATGAACAGCAAAAACTTTATAATGGAAAACGAACTTGCTTTTGCAATATATGATAGTTACCCTGTAAACAGCGGACATGTGCTTGTGATGCCCAAAAGGCATTATGCCAGCTTCTTTGATTCGACACCGGATGAAATTCTGGCATTAAATGAATTGATTAATAAAGTGAAAGAGTTGCTTGACAGCGAGCTTAGGCCTGACGGATACAACATAGGAATCAATGTCGGAGAAGCTGCCGGGCAAACTGTTTTCCACCTTCATATACATGTTATTCCCAGATATTTCGGAGATGTTGATAATCCCAGAGGCGGCATAAGGAACTTCAAAAAGCCCCTTGTGGAGTATGACGGTTAATAAGGGATAAAGGGAGATATGTAAATGGCAGAGTATTCATCTTTATATAATCACAGTTTCTCAAATAGAAATTGTGTCACAGGTGATAGAGATCATTTATATGATCGCCTTAAAGAGTCAAGTTCCAGGGCAAAAAGAATAGATATAATAGTTGCATTTCTGATGGAGTCCGGTGTAAGGCTCTTAGAGGAGGACTTCAAGCAAGCTGTTAACAGGGGGGCGGCTATTAGGATTCTTTGTGGGAATTATCTCAATATAACTCAGCCTCAAGCTCTTTATCTTCTTAAGGATTCTTTTGGAGACGGGGTTGATTTGCGTTTTTACAACGTTCCTAATAAATCATTTCATCCAAAAGCATATATTTTTGAATTTGAAGATAGCGGCGAGATCTTTATAGGTTCTTCAAATATGTCCCGCTCAGCTTTGACCGACGGCATTGAGTGGAACTATAGAATCTGCTCTATAAAAAGTCCGGAAGATTATTTACATTTTAAGCGAGCTTTTGAGGATCTATTTTTCAATCATTCAATTATAGTTGATGATAATGAAATGAGAAAGTATTCGAAAACCTGGAGAAGGCCGAAACTTTTTGAGGATTTGGAAAGGCTTGAAAACGGAACCTCAGCTGCTATCGAATCGGGAAAAGAAAAAAATGCTGATGTACCTGTGACAGGATATGCAGCAGCAGAACCTGAGCCGGAATATGCAATTGATACAGATGATCAGGACAAATGCAAAATTATAGAGTATCCGTGTCCAATAGGTCCTCAGATAGAAGCTCTGTATGAATTGAAGAAGTCCAGGCTTGAAGGATGGGACAAAGGTATAGTGGTTGCTGCCACCGGGACGGGAAAGACATTTCTGGCAGCCTTTGATTCAAAGGGTTTTAAAAGAATACTTTTCATAGCTCATAGAGAAGAAATTCTCCTTCAGGCGGAAAGATCTTTCAAATGCGTAAGGCCTGAAGCTACCACCGGATTTTTTAGCGGAGAGCGGAAAGACAAAGATTGTGAAATATTATTTGCTACAGTTCAAACTATGGGACGCAAAGAATATCTGAACAATAATTATTTTGAAAGAGATGAATTTGATTATATTATCATTGATGAATTCCACCATGCAGTGGCAGACAGCTATGTGAATGTTATTGGATATTTTCGGCCAAAGTTCCTGCTTGGACTTACAGCAACGCCGGAAAGGCTTGACAACCAGGATGTTTTTGCTTTATGTGATTATAACCTTGTGTATGAAGTCAGATTGAAGGAAGCCATAAACAAGGGTTGGCTTGTACCTTTCAGATACTATGGCATTTATGATGAAACAGATTACAGCAGGATCGACTATAAATACGGAAAATATAATGAGAAGCAACTGGAAGAAGCTTTAAGTATAAACAAACGAGCAGATTTAATATTGCAACATTATCGTAAGTTTAACAGCAGTAGGGCTTTAGGATTTTGCTCAAGCAGAAAACATGCAGTTTTTATGGCAGACTATTTTACAGAACACGGAGTTGAAGCTTGTGCTGTGATAAGCGGGAATATATCAAAAGATAGTTCCAATTTAAGAAATGAAAGAGAATCATGTAATGTTGCAGATCGGAAAGAAGCGGTTGATAAACTGAAAAGAGCTGAAATTAAAGTAATTTTCTCTGTAGACATGTTTAATGAGGGCCTTGATATTCCGGAAGTAGATATGGTTATGTTTTTGAGGCCAACAGAGTCACCAACGGTTTTTTTACAGCAGCTGGGCAGAGGACTGCGTAAAAAAGGTGGGAAAAAATATGTAAATGTTCTGGATTTTATAGGAAATTATAAAAGGGCAAATCTTATTCCATTTTTTCTTACGGGAGATGTAAAAGATTTCGAAAAAGGGAGCAGAAAAATTCATATACCGGATGAAGAAGAATATCCGGAAGGCTGTTTTGTTGATTTCGACTTTAGGTTAATAGATCTTTTTAAACGGATGGCAGATGAGCAGAAAGAATTATTTGAAAGAGTAAAGGATGAATACTTCAGAATTAAGGAGTATCTCGGAGACAGGCCACAGAGGCTGCAAATGTATACTTATATGGATGAGGGCATATACATTGCAATCCGTACCAAAAAGGATTTAAATATATTCAAAGACTACATTTCATTCCTTGAAAAGATTGGTGAACTTTCAGAGGATGAACAGGCATTATTGCGTACAAAGGCGCACGAATTTCTTAAAGAAATTGAAAATACAAGTATGACAAAAATGTATAAAATACCAATTCTTCTCGCTTTTTATAATAACGGACAAATGAAGTTAAAAATTGATGAAGATGATATTTATGAAAGCTTTAAAGAGTTTTATTCGAATCCTTCTAATGCAATTGATATGTTGAGAGATAAAAGCTCGATGAATTATAAGAGCTGGGGCAAAAAGGAATTTGTAAGCCTGGCAAAAAGAAACCCAATGAAGTTTCTAATGCAATCTTCCGGGGAATTTTTCTACGAAGATAATAACAGCAGGTTCTGCCTTGCTCCTGAACTAGAGGAATTTATTCATAATCCGGCGTTTATAAAGCATTACAAGGATATTATTGACTACAGGACAAGAAGATTTTATAGAGAGAGGCTGGAGAGTAAATATACAGAAATTGAGAGAACTGCTATAGTGGAAGATGAAAACAAAGTTAGATTTGTGTTAAGAGATGAATATATAAACATAATGGCAATGACTAAGGGCGGAGTAGATGCAAAGTACCCTTATCAAATTCTTATTTGCAAAAAGAATCCAATACCAAATGAAAATGGACTATTCCTCTTAGATGCAAAGAAATCTTCCTCTATCTATGATCTTTCAGTCGAAGGTAAGAAATATTACTCCAGATTAACTGATTATAAGGAAAATAATTATATTCTTGAGTTTGTTGCAAGAATCGACCAACAATTTAAAGTGAGAATTATACCTGAATTATTTAAAAGACTATACGAAGAGGGTCTCTTCACTATTTGGTCACCAGAGGCACCACTAAAGTATTTCGAAGGATGTGAAGAGGGGTATCTTGTGGTATTTCGGATATTTAAACTTAATAAGGCTGTCCAAGAGAGCTTGCTTGAAAAAGGCCGTAAAGGTCGGAATTACCTGTTCCGACTAAGTGAAGAGGTTAATGTTGAGATTGATTATCCTGTTATACAAGAAAATGAGTTTAGCATAATGAAAAATAATTTGATAGAGATATTAAGAACAACAAATGAACTTAGGTGAGAGATACATATTTATTTCCAGCAATAGAGAGGGAGTGTTAAGTTTGAAAACGAGCAATACAATAAAGTATGACAAGCTTATTCGTGACAGGATTCCTGAGATAATAGAGGCTGCAGGCAGTGAAGCCATAGTTGAAACTTTGGACAAAGACAACTTCCAGAAATATCTTGACATAAAACTTAGAGAAGAGATGGAAGAATATCTGGAAGATGGCAGTGTTGAAGAACTGGCAGACATGGTTGAAGTAATATATGCCTTGCTTGACTGCAAAGGTGTGTCACTTGAAGAATTCGAGAGAATAAGAATTGCTAAAGTGAATGAGAGAGGAGCTTTTAAAAAGAGAC
Organism: Clostridiaceae bacterium; assembly: GCA_012840085.1. Taxonomy (GTDB): domain Bacteria; phylum Bacillota; class Clostridia; order Acetivibrionales; family DUMB01; genus DUMB01. Next base: position 66,678 of record DUMB01000080.1, on the reverse strand, counting down.
TTTTACTAAAAGAAGTAATTAAAAAAAGATGAAAAATAATATTAGTATCAAAATAATCCGGAGAGTGATGCTAATGAAGTTTGGCATAAGAAAACCAAGTATCAGAAAGAGTATTGCAGCCAGAACAAGTGTAAAAAGGTATATGCGTCACAATATGGGCTTTAAAGCTCCAAGAGGCTGGGGCTGGGCGTTCGACAGACAGCACCTCCACTGTTGCATCCCATGTAGAAGTTGGCAGTAATAAACATTATAAAAGTGTACATTATACAATATATGATGACTATTGCAACAGTTTTTATGTCATCGTTATTGTAAGGATTGTTAACAGCATTTTATCACGGAGGTGCCTTTATGGGATTGTTTGGAAGCTCAGAAAGCAAAAAAGAGGCCAAAAATGCAAAGAAACTTGCAAAAGAAGAGTTTATGTCTGATGCGAAGTTATTAGCCACAGCTATATGTGAATACCTGGGAGGACATCCTGACATCGCTCAAAGAACAATCGGCAATATATATGTAAATAAAAAAGGAATTTTCTTTGATGTCCCTCTGTCAACAGGGTACATTCACATTCCAATTCAAAATATAATAAAAAGCGAGTTTAAAAATGAAGAGCAGATTTCTAAAGATGTTACACTGACAAGATTGCTGGCATTTGGGATATTTGCATTTGGACTTAAGAAAAAAAGAAAAGAAGTACTCACTTACCTGGTAGTGGCCTACAATGAAGACGGGATTGAAAATACAATCATATTTGAATCCAAGAACGCATCGGCTGTTGCAAGTGCAATTATAAAAGCAAGACAGTTATATGCAAAAGAAAATCCACAGGCACAGGTGTCGGACAGTGCTGCAGACGGTTCTACAGCCCAGGTTATTCCCGAACAGATTAAGAAACTGGCAGAGCTTAAGGAACAGGGCATACTTACTCAGGAAGAATTTGAAAACAAGAAAGCAGATTTATTAAGCAGAATGTAATGTAAAGAAATATAAAATTTTTGTTAAGGGTTTATGTAAAAGGGTATATATATAAACAAAATATATATTGTACAGTTGTTTGGTATTTTTATAAATAACGTCATAAATAAATAATAAATAATGTCAAAAAAGTCAAAAAAGCTAAGACATATGGTTTGTTGAAAAATATCTTGGCGTCATAATTGACATGTCAGAATTTTGAACTGTTATTATTGACTTTTAATCCTTTGCTTACATTAATTTATTCATTGTGAATAGCTGTAGAATATGTACTTTACAAGAAAAAGGGGGAAAGGGCTTAAGATAGCATCAGTTTACTACCAGTGTACCATGAAAACAGATTAAATCAGTGAATCAATGTTTAGGCAAAGGGGGGCCGCGAATGAATAAGGAAAAAATGGAACAATTAAGAGAGGTCATCAACAGGATGATATCTTTAGATGATTGCGACCAGAGTAAATTGTTAAAGAAAAGCCAGGAAATGGACAAGTTGATTTTACAAGCAATAAAAGAAAGTGATTATATTAGAGATTTTTTAGGTGATAAACTTAAGAGTGAATTAGATGCTATTATTGATAAAATTCAACCAATTCAAAAAATATATGATTCCATGAGAATCGTCGACCCGATAAGGAAAACAGTTGTGGAGATCAGGGAAGGCACAGTGTGCAAAGAAAAATCTGAATGTTATATGCTATGGAAAAGTCAAAAAATTTGTGAAAACTGCATTGCCATAAGGGCATGCAATGAGAATGATACAATCATTAAGATAGAATATGACAGCGAAAAAGTTTATATGATGACCGCAATACCCATATCAATTCAGGACAGAAAATTTGTATTGGAATTATTTAAAGATGTAACTAACAGCTTATACGTTGATAAATTTCTTGCGTAGTATCGGTTTTTTAAAAGCTTACTGTGATATAACAAAGGTCTTTTCTCTTATGCTGATAAATCAGCTATTAATCCAAGTATGTTATCTGTTAATCCAAGTATGCAATCTATTAGTCGTAGAATACTTCAACTCCGGCAAGCGCATTATTGTATAAATGTGGCATTTGGTATATAATGTTGGAAAAAGCGCAGGAGGTTTGGGTATGATAGATTTTCAAAACGCAAGGATTTTCAAACTAAGACAGGGCGATGTAAGTGACGTAATGCCATTGGTTGCTCCTATGCTGGTCGAAGGTGAAAGTGTCTTTGCTTCTTTTCAGGGATTAAGGGATTGTGTGATATTTACAACAAAAAGAATCATTTCTGTCAATGTGCAGGGGATAACCGGAAAAAAGAAAGACTTTACATCATTACCTTATAGCAGGATTCAGGCCTTTTCTGTTGAAACTGCAGGCACGTTTGATTTAGACTGTGAACTGGAATTATATTTTAGCGGACTTGGAAAGGTCAGATTTGAATTTGCCAACGGATTTGATATTGTTTCATTCAATAAAATTTTAAGCAGTTACGTGCTGTAACTGGCTTTTATGCTGTATATGTAAAAACAGTTCAAATATTTTATATGTAAAAACAATTCTTCACACTTTATATGTACAAATAATATGTTTAAATAATATGTATAAATAAAATAATATGTATAAATAATGCGGAAATAATACGAGGAAATGCGATAGTGTTGGTTTAACGGATTAACTCCGCTATAACTACACTATTGTTTTGTAAAAAACTTATTGGTAAAATATTTATATAATATCATATAAAGGAAGCGCAAAATATGAAATGCTTGTTTAATGCATTTCTGAGTAAATCAAAAATGGCAAAAAAAATGAGGTCACTCATTGAGCGCATTGTATTTATATTAAGAAAAATTTCCATAAGGAAAAGATTACTGCTTGCTTTTACCTCAATCTCCATATTTCCGATAATAATTGTCGGAATATACTCTATTTACAGTTATGAAAAATCTCTCCAGTCAAAGCTTTCACTATATTCAGAACAGGTACTTACGGAAATATCCAAGAATATTAACAATGTTTTGTTCAGGTATGAATCCCTGACTGAAGAAATAATAATTGATGAGGATATCCAGGATGGGCTTAAGAATTATGATAAAATGAGTGATCTTGATAAATTTGAGTATCTGGACAAACTCAGCACTCAAAAACTGAATCGAAGAATATATGGTTTCAACAATTTAAAAAATATACACATCAGACTTCTTGACGGAAGGGTATTATATGATCTTGGCTATGAGATTTACAGGGACAGTGAGACAGCAAGAATTCTAAAAGGTACCGATGAATCAAAGAGCAATCTGTATTTTACATATACCAGATCGGTGAGTGGCTCGGATTGTATTGTTATAAGCAGGTGGATTAATTTAAAAGAAGACCCTGATCAGAAATTGGGACATCTGATGATTGTAGTTGATGAAAAAGTTTTTGCAAATCAGATATACAAAAACGTAAACATGGGAAAAGGCAGCAAAATTTTTATTTGCGACAGCAATGGTGTCGTAGTGTCATCAGTTTCCGCTGAAATACAAAAAGGAAGTACGTATAATAAAAATGGTTTTTTTGACAGGCTTATGGAAAACTACAAAAAAAATAATTTTACATATATTGATTATGACGGCAAAAATAAAAATCTGATAGCAATTGCGGAAATCAGTCCTGCTAAATGGTATCTTGTCGCTCAGATACCATTTAGTTATATAAACTCTGAATCGGTTGAAGTAAGAAATGGCGTTGTACTGGTCAGCATTATAGTTGCAACTATTTCAGTTGTTTTATGCATGCTTATATACCTGAGCGTAAATATCCCAATGAAAAGAATTGTTGAAGCTGCAATGGAAATCAGCTTTGGCAAGCTTGATACATCTATAGATGACAGTAACAATGATGAAGTGGGCTTTTTGGCAAAAGGAATAAGAATTATGGTTGAAAAGTTAAAAGGATTGCTTGAGAATGTAAAAAAAGAGCAGACAGCGAAGCGCGAAGCCGAGTTGAAAATGCTTCAGGCTCAAATAAATCCGCATTTTCTTTTTAATACTCTGAATTCTCTGAAATGGACCGCAATGCTGAGCAAGAACAACACATTGTGCGAAGGTCTCGAAGCTCTTTCAGGCCTCCTTAAGGATACCATAATCAATAAAAATGAAATGGTAACAATTGAAAATGAGATTAACAATTTGAACAATTACGCTACTATACAGCGCATTCGCTATGGTAATGCATTTTCCCTGGTATATGATATTGAGGAAAATCTGAAAAATGTTCCGATTTTAAAATTTATTCTGCAGCCTATTGTTGAAAATTCAATTATCCATGGAATAAGTGATGATGAGCAATCAGAAATTGAAATAAAAATTGACATATACAGAATGAATGATAAACTGCTGATTGATATTAAGGACAATGGAAAAGGCTTTGATATTCATAGCATAGAGCATAGAGGAAAAAATAAAAAACTTTCGGGCATTGGTTTATCCAATGTTGATGAGAGAATCAAAATCAATTACGGCAATGAATATGGGATTAAGGTGCAAAGTAAACCAGGTAAGGGCACTAATGTAAGAATAACGCTGCCTTTTATTGAGAGAAGGGAGTCAAAATGTATAAGGTCTTGATTGTGGATGATGAAAAAATTGTCAGGCTGGCAATAAAATCCATGATAAACTGGGAAGAGCACGGGTTGGAACTCTGTGGTACCGCCAGTAATGGAATTGCGGCGCTAAAGATTGTTGAAAAATTCAACCCCGATATAATCATAACAGATATTAAAATGCAGGCCATGGACGGTGTCGAGTTAATCAGAAGGCTGAAAGAAAAAGGATATGACGGCGAGATTCTGGTGCTGAGCAATTATAACGACTTCGATCTGGTCAGAGATGCTTTGCGGCTTGGGGCTTATGATTATGTACTGAAGGTAACGGTAAAAACAGAAGATTTCTCAAGACTACTGGGAGAAATGACGGCAAAACTGAGAGAAAAGCGGGGACAAAGCGAGTATGCAAATTCCAGGGAACTAAGCCCGGACACAATCAGGAATGCCGTATTAAAAGATGTTTTGTTATATGAGAATACCAATCTGGACACTGCTGTAGCAAAACTTGCAAGTTTACAGTTGTCTGAAAAGGATGATTTTCTCACTGCTTTTGCAATCGTGAAGGAGAAAGGACAGAATATTCTTGCGGAAGATTCAAATTATACAGCGGATGTTGTGAAAAATATTGCCGGAGAAGTACTGGTTTCAAGTATTTGGTATTCAGTTATAGAAATTGACGCAAATACGGTTTATGTAGCTGCAGCATATAATAACAGGGATAATGGCGGCATATCTGAAAAGGTTAATGGTGATATGTCTGAAAAGCTGGCAAAAAGAATGCTTGAACTTGCCGCTGTTTACTATAATCTAAGGATAGGCGTTATTTACTCTGATACCGCAGAAGACTATAAGGCATTTCTGGAAGAATCGCTAAAATGCATTAAGGTTTCTTCAATATTTTTTTACAGCAAATTTTTAGGCCAAACCCTGAAAGCGGATTTTAGAATTTCTGAAAATGAGGAAGTTGTTTCGGAAGCTTTTAAATCGTTAGTGCAAAAGATATATGCTAATTTGAAGGAATTAAGGCTGACAGCGGTCATCGAGGATTTGGAAAATGTTTTTCTGCTGGCGGCAGAGAAAGGTTTAAACCAGTATAGGTTAAAAAAATGTGTTAAAAAAGCTCTGAGGGAAGTAGAAAGGAAATTGATCAATGACGGTTTTGCCGTAGATGAAGTGTTTGATGAATATATAGACGATGAAGACGTAATTCTTAAAGCGTCTTCAGATGGTGAACTGCTGAATATAATTGATGATATTGTGAAAAAGGCTGCAGCCAGGATTGATGCTTCAGCCAAGTACCAGAGGAAGGAAATTCGCGATGCTGTAAGGTTTATTGAAAAACATGCATGCGAAAAAATATCCTTGAGTGACATTGCGGCTATAGTTAACCTGAATGAAACATATCTTTGTAAAATCTTCAGGGAGAATACCGGAAAAAGCATAGTTTCATACATAAACGAAGTAAAAATGACTAAAGCATATGAACTTCTGGCCAGCGGGGATATATTGGTGAAGGAGGCTGCAGCTGCAGTAGGTATAGATGACCAGTTTTACTTTAACCGGTTATTTAAAAAGTATTTTGGTATTACACCAAAGGAAGTCAGAAAAATATGATAATGAACGTAGATGCTGAGAAACATGGATTTATTTTTGAAATTGATAAAATAATCCATGTTCTGTTTTTTTTGCTATATTTTTTGCACGAAAAAACAACAAAAATTATCTATATTTATCAAAGTATTGTTAATTCCAAAAGACGGAGTTCAAAACTAGAATTAAAGCAGAACGAAAATTCAATTTGAGGGGGAATCAAAAAATGAAGTCAAAAATCATACGAATTATTGCACTTATGTGCATGTTGACATTGGCAGTTTCTCTGTTCGCAGGATGCGCCGGCAAGAAGGAACAGCCTTCTTCTGAAGATACGAACACAGCAGAAGACACGAAACAAGTTGAAGAGCAAAAAACTGATGTGCAGCCTGAAAAGGAATCTGACGCAAAAGAATTTGAAAATAAAGAACTGGATATTGCAATTTTCCAGGGCGCATATGGAAGGGAATTCTGGGATGCCCTGGCAGAAAAATTTATGGAAAAGTATCCTGGTACTAAGATAAACATTACTGCCAATCCCAAATTGGGTGATATGATAAAGCCCAAAGTGGTGGCAGGAAATCTGCCTGACTTCATTTATCTCAACGTTGACGACCCGTCAGGTGTTATTAAAGGGCTAATTAAAGATAATGCTCTGATGGAACTCACAGATGTATTTAACAGCAAGGCGCTTGATAAGGATGTACCTATTAAGGACCTGATACTTCCGGGATTTTTGGAGACTGTGTTCTGTACTCCGTACGGTGACGGAAAGATATACGGTGCTCCTTACAACTATGGTGTAATGGGCTTATGGTACAACAAAAACTATTTCGATGAAAAGGGCTATAAACCTCCAAAGACATGGGATGAATTCTTTGCACTGAATGAGGCGGCGAAAAAAGACGGAAGAGCCCTGTTTACATACCAGGGAATTTATCCGGGTTATCTTGAAGAAATTATGATACCTGCGTTGTATTCCGCAGGCGGACAGGATGCAGTTGATGCATTCCTTGGATATGGGGAAGGTTTCTGGAGTTCAGAGGCCGCAAAGATGACCCTGGAAATATTCAAAAAGATTGCAACAACGGATAATGCGCTTATGAAAGGAACCGTAGCACTTAACCATACTCAGGCCCAGACGGAATTCATGCAGGGCAAGGCGATGTTCTGCGTAAACGGCAGCTGGTTCGAAGGTGAAATGAAGGATGCTCCGAGAGAAGAAGGCTTTGAGTTTGGATTTGCAGGTGTTCCTGCTTTTAAAGAAGGAGATCCTGTAGTTGCACTGGTAGGTATTGAACAGATGTACATTCCGGCTAAAGCCAAAAATCCTGAACTGGCAAAGGAATTCCTGAAATTTGTTTACACCGATGAAGGAATCAGGTTAAATGGTGAGAAGGCAAAAGCTGTGTTGGCTGTAAAGGGTGCTGTTGATGCTGTAAAAGATTACATCACACCTTCAGCATACAACTGCTACAAGGCAGTTGAAAGCGGAATGCAGCCTGTTGTAGGATCTTTCAAACCGGTAGCAAGCGGCAGCAAGATTAACATAAGCGATGAGGTTTACAAGCCGTTCTCCAGTATAATGAACAGGCAGATGACTGTAGAAGAATATGCAGAAAAAATGGAAAAAATATATAAACAGGTAAGAGAAGAATTGGCAGCACAGGGTAACTGATTCAGGGATATGAATTGTACCGGAGAGGCCCTGAGCTTCTCCGGTGGCCATCACTCTTCTATCAGACTGGATGTGAGCGCAAAATGAAAAAAAGTATAAGAAGAAATGTATTTATTGCCTTTTGTATCCTGCCTTCGCTGTTGTTGTTTTCATTATTTATCGTTTATCCGGCTATAAATGTTTTTAAGACTTCTTTATACCAGGATTCAGGCTTGGGAAATAAGGCAGTATTTATAGGGCTGGAGAACTTTAAGACAATGATCAATGATGAAGTTTTTTATATAGCACTAAAAAATACAGGTTTTCTTGCAGCAACAACAATTGCTCCTACACTTTTAATAGCACTGTTTTTTGCGGCTCTGCTGACTTCAGGAAAGATTAAGTACAGTAATTTTTTCAGAACTGTATTTTTCTTTCCCAGTATCTTGTCCTTTGTTGTAATCTCTATTCTCTGGTCCTTTATATACCATCCGACAATGGGAATTGTGGACTCATTTTTAGGTATATTCGGAATGGAACTTGAATTGCCTCTGTTAGGCAACAAATATACGGTAATGTGGGCTTTGGCAATTACAATGATATGGCAGGCGGCAGGATATTATATGGTTATGTATATGGCAGGAATTGATAGTATATCAAGAGATATATACGAAGCGGCAGAAATAGACGGGGCGAGCAGCTTCCAGCAATTTTGGCGGATAACCGTACCGCTGCTGTGGGGGATTATCAGAACTACGATAATATTTATAATAAATGGAGTCATAACAAACAGTTTCACAATAGTGAAAGTAATGACAAACGGAGGACCCGACAGGGATTCAGAGGTGCTGTTAACTTTCATGTACAATCATGCTGTTAATGCGAACATGGGTTATGCCATGGCAGTAGTAGTAGTGGTGTTTATTATCTCAATAATCCTCTCAGTGATCAGCAACCGGCTGACAGGTGAGCAGACAGTAGAAATTTAAGAGGTGATAACTATGAGGAGCAAAATAAGGGGCACAGATATAGTTGTAAGCATAATTATTTATTTAATATTAATCATAAACACTATTGTAGTAGTATATCCGCTCTTATGGAATGTGTTTACCTCCTTTAAGACAAACACTGAAATTCTTGAAAATCCATGGTATCTTCCGAAAGGGCTTAATCTGATAAATTATATAAATGCATTTACCAAAGCAAAAATAGGTTACTACTCAGTCAATTCCGTTTTAGTCACAGTTCTGTCTATTATAATATTGCTGTTTCTGTCAGTAAGCTCCTCCTATGTTCTGGGAAGATATAAATTCAGGCTCAACAACCTGATTAACAATATATATATGTGCGGTATTTTTATTCAATCAATATTTATCGTCATACCTCTTTACCTCATGATGAGCAGTCTGAATATGGATGATAACAGGTTTTGGATTTCTGTGGTATATGCTGTTTTGCAGCTGCCATTCTCAATATACCTGTTAACCAGCTATATGAAGACGATACCAAGAGAGTATGAGGATTCGGCAATGATAGACGGGTGCGGACATTTGGGGACATTGATAAAAATTATTGTCCCTCTGGCAAAGCCAGGGATAATTACCATAACAATATTCGGTTTCTTTTCATTCTGGAATGAGTTCCCGCTGGCTTTAACACTTCTTTCCAGTGAAGAGAAAAAGACTCTGCCCATAGGTCTTGCGAACCTGATGGAAATTCAACGTTATGCCACCGATTGGGGTGCACTGTTTGCAGGGCTTGTAATTGTGCTTGTTCCAACTGTTGTTATATATTCTCTGACACAGAGAAAACTGACCAGCGGTATGCAGATGGGAGGGATTAAGGGGTGACATCAGGAACTCCTATATCTTCCGGAAGAGTTACTCTTCCTGTGGAGAAGGGCATGGAGAAAGAGGTGCTGGAACTTGCATCAAAATGGGGAATAGATGCTGTACGCGACAGTGATGGAACCGAAATGTCCGAGGAAATAATGAAGATGGGCTTTGAAGTATATTCCACCCTTTGTCTGATCAGGGAGGACAACGAGTGGGCTAAAGCAAACAGAGACTGCCTTCAGCAGATTTATCTGATGTCTGACTGCTGTACGGCTGTAAGTGATGTTCTGGAAATAAATCCAATAGAACATTATTATTCGGAACAGTTTGAATTGGATACTTTCCATGACCCGAAAAAATGGTGGGAAGTAATTGACAGGACTACGGGAGAAGTTGTTGATCCGGAACATTGGAGTTTTGACAGGGAAAAGAAAGTTGTAATCATAAGGAAAGCAAAAAAATGGCACAGATATACTGTATCCTTCCTGGCATATCAAATTTGGGAACCTGTATCAATGTATAATCATAAAACGAACAACTGGCAGACGGAACACAGGCTGCCGGTTGATCCCAGGCATCCTAAGGCAAGGGCACATTTGCTTGAAACACTTGACAGATGGCTGCAGGAACACCCAAACACAAGTATTGTGAGGTTTACGACGTTTTTTTACAACTTTGACCTGATATATGATAATGAGGGAAAGGAAAGACAGGTTGACTGGTTTGGTTATTTGAGCTGTGTCAGTCCCTATGCGATAGAACAGTTTGAGAAAGAATACGGATACAGGTTAAGGCCTGAAGATTTTGTTGACATGGGTTATTATAATACACCTTTCAGGAACCCTACAAAAAAATATCTTGACTGGATGGACTTTAACCAGCGGTTTATAGCAGAGCTTGCAGCGGAATGTGTGGAAAGAGTTCATAGAGCCGGAAAGAAAGCTGTAATGTTTCTCGGGGACCACTGGGCAGGTACGGAGCCATACGGAAAATATTTTAACAGAATTGGCCTTGATGCAGTAGTAGGAGCCGCCGGCGACGGAGTTACAACCAGGATGATTACGGATATACCTGTTAAAGCTACGGAGGTAAGGTTTTATCCTTATTTCTTCCCGGATATTTTTTGCGATGGAGGAGACCCGGTGGGAGAACTTCTTAAGGTGTGGCTTAAGTCAAGGCGGGCACTGCTGAGAAAACCTGCAGATAGAATGGGATACGGTGGCTATTTGAGCCTTGCCTGGCGTTTTCCTGATTTTATTGAACGTGTTGCGCAAATATGTCAGGAATTTAGAGATATCCATACCATGTCCCGGGGGACAAAGCCTTACAGCGCATCTTTCAAAGTTGCTGTCCTGAATACGTGGGGAAAAATCAGATCCTGGATGACACATCAGATTGCTCATTCTCTCTGGAATCAGAAATGCTATTCCTATCTGGGTGTATTCGAAGCACTTGCAGGACTTCCCTTTGAAGTAGAGTTCATTAGCTTTAATGATATAAAAGAAAGTGGAATACCGAAGGAAACAGGAGTAATTATCAGTGTGGGCGATGCAGGAACCTCGTGGTCCGGAGGGGAGTACTGGAGTGACGTAAAGATTCAGACAACCATACGGGAATGGGTCGCCAATGGCGGAGGTTTTATAGGTGTTGGTGAGCCAACGGCGTTTGAATATAACGGTTCATTTTTCCAGTTAGCTGACATCCTTGGAGTGCAAAAAGAGACTGGCTTTACCATGAGCCATAACAAGCCGAAAGTTGTGCCGGAGAAGAAGCACTTTATAATAGATGATGTTAAAGGCAATATTGACCATGGCGAGGGAATTGATTCCATCTACAAGTATTCTGACAATTTAAAGGTGCTAAATATTCAAAACAACAGCATTGCTCTTTCTGCCAACAATTTTGTAAAAGGAAGAGCGGTATATTTGGCAGGTTTGCCTTACAACATTGAAAATGCACGGTTATTGATGAGGGCTATATATTGGGCTGCTTCAAAGGAATCGGAGATGTTCGATTGGTACTGCGACAATTCAAACACTGAATGTGCTGTCTATCCTGAGGCCGGGCGTTTTGTGGTGATAAACAACACGTTGGAACCCCAGAGAACAAGCGTTATAAGGTATGGGGAGAAGATAATTGAATTGGATTTGCAGCCTATGGGATATAAGTGGCTGGAGATATAATTTGCATTGCGGGAGTAATTAAATAACTGAAGGGCTATAGCATAAAAGCTGAAAGTATAAAGCCAAAGTCTAGAGGACTAAAGTCATAGGTTAAAAGTCTAAAGTTGAAGGTTAAAACCGAAAGTTTAAGGTGATAGTGCAAAAGTTCAAGAGACTTAATACTGTCTGGGATAGTTTACACTAAACCGTCTGAAAAAATTACATTATACCGTCTGAAAATTTATTTCACACTGTCGGAAAAAGGTTCAATGTATCAGGTCAGGCTAATGCTGATGAGACATAAGCCATAAATGTACAAGCTTAAAAATAACTTATTATTTTTGGGATATATGGAACAACAGGGACTCCGGAAGATGTTGAGATGTTAAGGCAGGAACCTGGAATGCAAAATGCTTTCGGGTTCTTGCCGCAATCTGTCAAAGAAAGGAGGGTAGTTTTATCCGGCACTTTTTGTTTCATATTCTCAGAATTAATAAGATTAACATACAAAAGCAAATAAAAAGGAGGCGGTATAGATGAAAAGTCACATGAGGACACTTGCAACCATAGTTGTCATTCTAACGACGTTTCTGAGTGTAAGCGTGTTTACTCCTGTTAAAGTTCATGCAGCTGGCACGGTTTACTATGTCGACTCAGTAAACGGCAACGACAATAACAATGGAACAAGTGAAAGCACGCCCTGGAAGACACTATCAAAGGTGAACAGCATGACTTTCCAACCTGGGGACCAGATTAAGTTCAAAGCAGGAGGCTCATGGACAGGACAGTTGTTGCCCAAAGGGTCCGGAAGCAGCGGCAATCCAATTGTTATAACGAAATACGGAACCGGGGCTGACCCGATTATAGACGGCGCAGGAGCAAGTTACACAATGAGACTTCATAACCAGCAATATTGGGAAATCCGGAATATAGAAATAATGAATACTGCCAGCACTGATGCATTGAGAATAGGGCTCTATATTACTGCAACTGATGCAGGTACACTGAACCATATTTATGTGCAAAACGTGTATTTTCATGATATCAGGAGCAAGGCTCCCAACTATTCGCCCGGTTCCCATGAAAGCGCAGGGTCCTTTACAGGAGCTATTGTGGGACGCATATTCGGAAACACAGTGCCTACCAGGTTCAATGATGTAAGGATAGAAAACTGCACCTTCAGAAATACAGACAGGAATATGTTCTATTTCTTCGATTCGCCCTGGTATAATGATTCTGAACTGGGCATGTCCGGCGGAGCAGGAGCAATGTTCAATTCCACAAATGTAGTGGTGCGCAACAATTATGCTGTTGACATTCCCGGGACAGGAACATGCCTGTGTTCATGTGATGGAGCAATCGTGGAATACAACATACTTGACAATACCCAGTGCAATGTACCTGCCAATGTAGCTGGTGTAGCCTGCTCAACCTGGTCATCACAAGACTGTATATACCAGTATAATGAAGTCATGAACACGAATGGAACGGCTGACGGCCAATCTTTCGACAACGATGGGGCTTGCCGCAGATGCATATTCCAGTACAATTACAGTCACGACAATAACGGCGGGTTTTTCCTGGTGTGCAGCCTCAGCTCCTGCAAGGTCTTTGACTCAGTTTGCAGGTACAACATCAGCCAGAATGACAGAACAGGACTGTTCGACCACAGGGCTGCCAGCTATAACACCAAGATTTACAACAACACTATATATATTAAATCAGGACTGACGGTGCCAATGTTTAGACCTGATACTGATTCGAAGAAAGGTACTGCTGCTTTCTACAACAATATATTCTACAACATGGGTGGAAGCATGGGCACAGGATATAATCCCTATGGTAATTTCACATGGAGTAACAACGTATTTTATGGAAACTTTGCAACAACTCCAAATGATGCAAACAAGATAACATCAGATCCTATGCTTGTAAACCCGGGAAGCGGCGGAAACGGACGAACGACGGTAGATGGGTATAAACTTAAGCCAAATTCACCATGTATCAATACGGGTATGATCATTTCAAACAACGGAGGTAAAGACTACTGGGGTAATCCTTTGTATAACGGTTCACCTGACAGAGGCGCCCATGAGTATGAGGGAACTGTTCAGCAGCCTGCATTTACAAAAGTAGATCTTAGCTCATACTTTAACGCTGATGGATTTAGCTACGATACCAAAAGAAATGACGGTAACTATGACGACAGTGGTTATACCTATTCAGCTGATCTGGTAAATCCGGCACCTGTATTCGAAAATGTTGAATACCAAATGGGGCCTTTTGCAAACGGACAGAACAATGTTGTCAACTGCAGCAACCAGACTATTGCCTTAACCCCGGATAGTTACATCTCAATAAGGATTTTAGGATCGGCTACTGCCGGGGATAAAACCGGGACATTCAGAATAAACTATTCGGACGGTACCTACACCAATGTAAGTGTAACGATGAGAGACTGGTGTACCGGAAGCTCAGGGCAGAAAATAGTCCAGACAATGGCTCACAGGCATAGCCAGACATCTGACTCGCCGCAGACAAACTATATTTATGCATATTATCTGACACCTGCCAGCGGAAAGACCGTTACCAGCATACGTCTGCCCAATAATACACATATGCATGTATTGGCTATAAGCCTCGTGAAATAGCAGTATGAAGTTAGGTCCGCACTGCACTTTAATGTGCGGTGTGGACTTAACGGATTAATATTTCGAAGGGGCTTGCAAGATTTGAGAAAATGATGTAAATGTGCTTTTTGCCTGGGAGGTGTTTTTTATGAAGATGAAAAGCGTAGACGTTAAGAAGAGCAATAAAGCTATGAACACTAAGAAGAGTTATAAAGCTACGAACGTCAAGCAGAACTATAAAGCTATGAACGTTATGAAGAACCATAAAAATAGCGGGAAGGAAAACTATAATGCTAAGAAAAAGAATTGCAATAATGGCTTAAAGAATAGAAAAGTTTTATTTGCAACAATCATATGCTGCGTTATTGTTTTCAGCGTTATAGTAATTTGCCTCTTACAAGCAAAACCTGCAGATTCCGATATTGTTGCATTAATTGAAAATGAGCCTGTGACCGTAAAAGAGTTCAGGCATTACATTCTTGAGGAAAGAGGAGCGGTAATTGAGTATTTCAGGAATAAATACGGTGTTCAGGATGATCCGGATTTCTGGTCATCTTCATACAATGGTGAAAATCCGTCGGAAGTAGTAAAGAGAAATGCCATTAATGAAATAAAAAGGACAAAAGTACAACTGTTAATGGCACAGAAAGAAGGCATTATCGAAAACATCAGCTATGAATCACTTTTAAGGGAGATGGAGAAAGAGAACAAAAAAAGGAAAGAAGCAATTGAGAAAAAACAGATAATATTCGGACTGAAAGAGTATGACCCACGAACCTATCTCTTTTATAAAATGGCTGAATTATCAAAAGAGCTGAAAAGCAGGTTACTTGCAAAGCTGAATGTATCGGATGAACAAATCAGGGACTATTATGAACAGGTAAAAGACATTTACTATACGCAGGGAAAGAGGGTAAAAACCAAAATAATCAAGCTATCCTATGCCGATGAAGACGGCAAAGTCAGAGCAGAAATGAAAGATGATTTAAGAGACAAGTGTGATGAAATAAAAAAGAGGATAAATGACGGTGAAAGTTTTGAGAAGATTATTGAAGAATTAAATATTAGTGATGATGATTCTGAACGCATATTTGACAACAAAACTGCAAGCGTGGATGCCCGGTTGAATCCGGTATTGAGAGAGATTGTCATGGGAATGGATGCAGGTGAAATAAGTGATGTAATAGAGGAAGGCAATGCCTTTTATATTGTTAAATGCCTGGAGAGTATTGTATTGTCATATAAGCCCTTTGATGAAGTGAAAGAAAATTTGAGGGCACGGTATATAGATGACAAATATTCTGAATATATCGATAAGCTTGTGGAAGAAGCCAATGTTTTAATTTATGACAATGTATATAAGAAAGTCAGAACAGATAGATAACATATCAGGACAAACAGGTAATATATCATGACAGACAGATGGCATATAGAATAGAAACTATGAATCTATATTGAGGTGGAGAAAAAAGCTTATGGATGATTATATTAAAAGAGCTGTAATGGTCAGGCCGTCAGAGAGGCAGCTTGCATGGCAGGAGCTGGAGTTTTATGCATTTATACATTTCGGTATAAACACTTTTACCGACAGGGAGTGGGGATTAGGAAATGAAAGCCCCGAACTTTTTAATCCTACTGAATTTAATGCTGAACAATGGGTTGAAGCATGTGTTTCCGCCGGAATGAAAGGACTGATACTTACATGCAAGCATCATGACGGGTTCTGTTTGTGGCCAAGCAAGTTTACCGAGTATTCTGTCAAAAACAGCCCATGGAGAGATGGGAAGGGGGACGTAGTGAAGGAGGTATCCCAGGCTTGCCGCAAGGCCGGTATAAAGTTTGGAATTTACTTGTCGCCCTGGGACAGACATGAAAAAACCTATGGAGACTCTGAAAAATACAACACTTTCTATAAAAACCAGCTTCGGGAGCTCTTAACATCTTATGGTGAAATATTTTGCGTCTGGCTTGACGGAGCTTGCGGAGAGGGGCCTGACGGCCGCAGGCAGGTTTATGACTGGGAAGGTTATTACAAACTGATACGTGAGCTGCAACCTAAAGCGGTTATAAGCGTTTGCGGTCCGGATGTCAGATGGTGCGGCAACGAGGCAGGCCATTGCAGAGAATCAGAGTGGAGCGTGGTGCCTGCCGAGCTGCTTGATGCGGAAAGAACACGGGAAAAGTCTCAAAAAACCGACGACAGGGCTTTTTCTAAAAGGATAAACAGCGAAGATGAAGACCTGGGCAGCAGGGAAAAGATAAAGAATGCCCGGGAGCTGGTCTGGTATCCTGCAGAAGTGAATACTTCCATAAGACCCGGATGGTTTTACCACCCTTCGGAAGATAATATGGTAAAATCCCTTGACGAGCTGCTGACAATATATTACCGCTCTGTTGGAGGGAATGCGGCTTTTCTTCTTAACATACCCCCCGACAAAAGGGGACTCATCCATGAAAATGATGTACAGAGGCTAAAGGAACTTGGAAATGCTATCAGACAGTCTTTCAGAAACAATCTTGCCGAAGATGCAACTACGAAGCTGAAAATTGAAGTGGATCTGAACAGGGTTCAGACTTTTGACAGGGTAGTATTGATGGAGGATATAAGATTGGGACAGAGGGTAGAAAATTTCTCATTGGCATACCGGGATGAAAACGGTTGGAAGGAGTTTTTTTGGGGTACGGTAATAGGATATAAGAAAATCTGCTGTTTCAAAGAGCTGTCTGCAAGATACATTAGAATTGAAATTACTCGTTCAAGGGCTCTGCCCGTCATATCAAGCGTTGAGGTATATAACAGCTGCCAGAAGCAAGCCCTCTCATAATAGGAAATTCTCAATTGATTTGGGTGTGAAATTTAAAACAATTGAAAAGAATAATTCATTCTGTTAATATATTAGTTGAAGTGCGTATCTTGCAGAAGACGAAACAATAATGTTGTTAATTTTTTTGTAATTAATAAAAAAACAGGAGGAGCATCATATGAGTAGAAAAGGCATTGCTGCTGCAGGAAACCTGATTATTGACTACGTTAAGACAGTAGATACCTATCCTAAAAAAGGAAACCTTTCTACCGTACTATCAATTGAGAAATCCGTAGGAGGAGGACCTGTCAACTGTCTTGTAGATCTGGCCCAAATGGATTCCCAAATACCTCTTCAGGCCATAGGAGTGGTGGGAAATGACAGTGATGGCGAGTACATAATTGATTATCTGAAAAAATACAATATTGACACCGGTATGATCTGCAAGGATGATTCTAAAAACACATCCTTTACGGACGTTATGAATGAACAGACAGGTGAACGCACCTTTTTTCATTACAGAGGGGCAAATGCTGTTTTGGGACCTCAGCATTTTGATTTTTCAAAAATTAATGCTGATATACTTTACATAGGGTACATATTATTACTGGACACATTAGACAGTGAAGACAAGGAATATGGCACTGTTATGGCAAGAGTTCTGGCAGAAGCGCAAAGCCATAATTTAAAAACTTTGATAGATGTCGTAAGCGAAAATAGTCAAAGATTTTCCAAAATAGTGCCTCCAAGCCTTAAATACACAAACTACTGCGTAATCAATGAAGTAGAAGCATCCATGATATCAGGAATACCTGCCAGGGACGAAGAAGATATTAATTGTGAGAATATAAAAGATATATGTACAAAGCTCTTTGAAATGGGAGTCAATGATTTAGTTGTCATCCATTGTCCGGAAGCCGGTTTTGCCATGGACAAAAGCGGAAATTTCTACATGCAGCCTTCTATAGAGCTTCCACCGGGTTATATTAAAGGTAAAGTAGGGGCGGGAGATGCATTTTGCGCAGGTATCATGTATTCGATTTACAAAGGATGGGATTATAATTACAGCCTGGAATTTGCAAGTGCAGCGGCAGTGTGCTGTCTCTCAGAAGCAAATGCGACTGACGGAATGAAGAGTGTGGAGACAATTCGTGAGATGATAACCAAAATGCCCAAGAGAAAACTTTAATTTTCTCTGGATATGGTTTCGGATATAGTCTTCTATTAATTCGGACAACATCCATTAGAATGGTGAATCAGAACTGCCAGAGCTTAAGTGGCATGCAGTACGGTTCGCCATTTTTTAATGGATTTTTTTATTATGCAGCAATGTTGCTTATTTCCCACCTCAATACATTTATTTCAATAAATGCATCCATTTTAATAAATATACCTGTTTCAATTGAGTATAATATGTTGTGCCAAAAAGAAACAATCCTTATTGTTAAAATTTTACAATAAATAAGTAAATCAACATAATATGAAAACGTAGCATTTGTAACGGCAAAGGTTGTATAAAACATACGCAAATATAGTCAACGAATAACTTTAAATTAATAATACCAGCTTATGGCTAAGTGTGATGCAATGAACCCCTGCAAAGAAAGACGCAGATTTTTTAGAATAAACGTAGGGTATACGAAATTGCCTGTTAATAAGAGTGTTATATTGCAGTTTATAACGTAATTATTTGATAAGGAAATCAGGGTAAACGGATACCCGGCAAGGAGAAGGGAAATCAGCAACAATTTTATGACTGCTGTTTAGCATATTCACCGGGCAATAATATATCAATATTTCCCCTGTATCAATTGGAAATTTGACAAAAAAGTTAATGTTTACTATAATATTATCAGCACTCAGTACTAACGAGTGCTAACAAAGCGTTATAATCTTCCTTTATTTTAAGAATGTTTATATTGATAACGGTTACTCGTTATTGATGTATTGTCTTGAAATTAGAGGGGTTAGAACGCTTTTTATTTATGTACTAAAAAACAACATAGTTAGGGGGAATTACATATGAAAGCTTTATTCTTAGCCGGAGGTTTTGGAACACGCCTGAAACCTATCACAAATGAATTGCCCAAACCTATGGTGCCCATTATGGGCAAGCCGCTTCTTGAATTAAATATTAAAAATCTGAAAAAGCATGGCATAGATGAAATAGTATTAAGCACCTGTTATAAACCTCATAAAATTAAAAATTATTTTGAAGACGGAAAAAAGTTCGGGGTAAAAATCAGCTATATATCTGAGGATATGCCCCTGGGTACTGCCGGTGCAATTAAAAATGCTCAGGACTTTTTCAATGATACATTTTTGGTATTTAATGCAGATATATTAAGTGATATTAATATTTCCGACATGATACGCTTTCATAAGAAAAAGGGGGCTCTTGCCACCATTGCCGCAACACATGTAGACAATCCGTCGGCCTATGGTGTTATTGAACATGATGAGAAGGATTATATAACAGCATTTATTGAGAAACCGCAACCACATGAGAGCCGTTCAAACCTGATTAATGCAGGTATCTATATATTTGAACCGGAGCTTTTTGATGAAATTCCATCCGGAAGGCCTGTATCCATTGAACGGGAGACCTATCCATTACTGCTTGAGAAAGGATTTAAAATTGCACTTTACAACCGGTGCTCTTATTGGCTTGATCTGGGAACACCCGGGAAATATCTCAAAGTGCACAAGGACATACTGAAGGGCGCAGTGGAAATCGGTACTCATAATTTCAAAAAAGAGATGCAGTACATCAGCAAAACTGCAAAAATAGCTCAAAGTGCAAGAATTATAGCTCCTGTTTATATAGGCAGCAATGTGCAGATTAATTCCAATGCTGTTGTCGGCCCTAATACTGTTTTGTGTGATAACTCATGCATAGGTACAGGGGCAAAGGTTCTTGAAAGTGTAGTGTGGGATAATGTGACGGTAGAAAAAGGAGCTACTGTGACTAACTCCGTAATTATGTCCAACTGCAGGGTTGACAGATACAGTGAGGAATACAACAGCATTCTTACCAAAGAATCCAGTTATCCGATTGCGGTATAGAAGAGATGAGAAGAGGCATAGAAGATATAAGAAGAGGCATAGCAGAGATTTAGAAGAAATTAGAAGAGATTTGAAGAGGTATAGAAGAGGAGGGATTTAAATGTTTATAAACAGAAAACAGAACGTTGCTTTTTTAAGTACTTATCCTTCAAGGGAGTGTGGAATCGCTACCTTTACCCAGGACCTTGTAAGGGAACTGGACAGGTCAGATTATTTAAATAAACCAAGGGTTATAGCTATAAGTGACGGACACTATAATTACAGTGACAGAGTAATTATGGAACTTCAACAGCACGACAGGGAGAGTTACATCAAGACAGCTCATGCCATTAACAACTCAGATACAGACCTGCTTGTAATTGAACATGAATATGGCATTTTTGGCGGAGAAGACGGCGAATATATTTTAGATCTTGTTGATAATCTCCATATACCCTTTGTAGTAACGCTGCACACCGTTCTTCATAATCCTTCTGATAAACAGAGGGACATATTGAAGATACTCTGCGGGAAAAGCGCTAAAGTTACTACAATGGCAAAGAATACCTTACCTGTGCTTGAAAAAGTTTATGGCATAGACCGTTCAAAAATAGAGGTCATACATCACGGAGTACCTTGCATAGCCGTTGAACCCAGGGATAAACTTAAGAAGAAGCATGGACTTTCAAATCGCAATGTAATCAGCACTTTTGGCCTTCTCAGTCCGGGAAAAGGGCTTGAATATGGCATTGAGGCCATAGCAGAGGTTGTGAAAGAGCATAAAGACGTTGTTTACCTTATACTTGGACAAACACATCCGTGCATAGTAAGAAAGTCCGGAGAGGCATACAGGGAAATGCTTATGGAAATGGTCAACAAGCTGGGGATAAAAGAGCATGTGTGGTTTATTAACAAGTATCTTTCCAAAGAAGAAATAATCTTATATATTCAGATGTCAGATATTTATATGACGCCATACATCGGCAGGGATCAGGCGGTTAGCGGCACCCTTGCCTATGCTGTAGGATATGGAAAAGTGATAGTATCCACCCCATACAGTTATGCAAAAGAAATGCTTGCCGACGGAAGGGGACTTCTGGCAGAGTTTAAAGATGCAGCTTCGCTGGCAAAGCAGATTAAATATGTATTAAATAATCCTGAAGCAAAAAAGGAAATGGAAAAGAGAACTCTTAGAATTGGAAGAGGCATGATGTGGGAGAATATTGCAATACAATACTCGAAGCTCTTTACTGATATACTTGAGAAAGATAGATTTGGGGGCATTATGGCTATATGATAAGCAGATTATATGATAACAATATTGTGAAAGATGATCACATTTTCAGGCTTACTGATGATACGGGAATGCTCCAGCACTCAAAGTGCTGGGTTCCTGATCCCCGCCACGGGTATACCACCGACGACAACGCAAGAGCTCTCATCATGTCGATTATGCTATATAAGACATATGGAGAGAAAAAGTATGTTGACCTTATATACCGATATTCATCCTTTTTATTGAATGCACAAAATGAACAGGGAAAATTTAAGAATTTTATGAGTTATGACAGGAAATGGCTTGAAGACGAGGGGTCAGAGGATTGTTTCGGCAGATGTATCTGGGCATTGGGATATGCGCTTTCCAGTGAATATACACCCAAGGGGGTAAAACAGGCACTTACATATGTGTTCAAAAAAGCTTTGCCCAATATAAAATCACTCAGTTATCCCAGAGCTAAAGCTTATTCTGTTATAGGCCTTTCTTTTCTTGACAATATTGAAATAAAAAACCTTATTTATGATATGGCACAGTCTCTTTGCTGCTTATACGACAAACATGCTGATAATGACTGGAAATGGTTCGAAAATACCGTTACATATTGCAACAGTGTTTTGCCATGGTCTCTTTTTGCCGCATACAGGGTTATGGGAAATAATAAGTTTCTTGAAACAGCAGAGGAAAGTATGAGCTTTCTTGAAAATATATTGTTTAAGGAAGGGTATTTCAAACCTGTTGGTTGCAACGGGTGGCTTACAAAAGGCGGAAAAGCGGCAGAGTTCGATGAGCAGCCTGTGGAAGCCTGCGAAGCTGTGCTGGCATATATGGAGGCCTATGAAGCTACGGGGAACGGGAAATACCTAAAAAAGGCAAAAGACTGTCACGCATGGTACGAGGGAAGCAACTCCAAAGGCTTATGTCTGATTGAAAATGAAACCGGCGGCTGCTTTGACGGCCTGACAGCTCAGGGGGTAAATCATAATATGGGGGCCGAAAGCATTATATCATATATTATTTCTTGTTTAAGTATATACCAAAAAAGTTGTATTTTATTTTAAACAATTTGACTAATTTGCCGCATATATATTATAATGATTATAACAATTAAGTAAATTAATACTAATGTTTATCAAAAAGTCAATATGTTAATTGCTGAATTCCTGTTTTTCTGAAATAACAGGATACGGGGGAACCAATTATGGGGTGAATCCGGAATATTTTCCGGTAGGGCTAATTTCCTTTCAGTCCGAATCCGTCAGCTAACCTCGAAAGCTTTGAAGGGAAGATTGTTTCTAATTTTGCCTATAAAGCAGTTTTCACTTAGGTTAGGTGATGAACTGCTTTTTTTATCGCCTAAGGGAAGTGTGTTTTCCCAGGCAAAGTAAACGGATTTTTTCAGGCAAAAGAAATACGTTTTCCCATGCATAATAAATAGACTTGTTACTAATGCAATATTTCATAAATATAAAAGCTTTATAGCAAATAAAGTGGACTTATAAAAAAGTGACCGTAAAATTTTTACATACCTGGTAAGCCGCCTTTATTAGCTACATGTAAACATTTTGGGGCATAATGGGATTAATGTGGTTTTATACCAATAAAGTTTCTGTAATTGTGTTGATTATACGAAATTCGTGCTGATTATGCTAAGTTTGCGCTGATTATATGAATTCGCATAAAAAATAAGGTGGCAATGGTATTAATGGATTTACTAAAATCAGGGGGGTAGGTTGTATGTTAAATAATAATTTGTGTAAGGAATTAAATACAAATCAGGAGAGGTTTTTAAGATTAAAACATAGCATCGATGATTATGAAGCTGTTAAGCACAAAATCAAAACAGGTATAGAAGATGATGAAAGAATTAAATATCAGAAGAGAAAGATTCTTGAAAAGCTCAATGCCACAGAAGAGCAATGGAGCGACTACAAATGGCAGCTTCAAAACAGATTTAGCAGTGTAGAGGATATCAGTGACATAATTAATCTTTCCGCTGAGGATAAGGAAAGTATTGCGAAGGTCGGAGAATTATACAGATATGCTGTATCTCCGTATTATCTGTCGCTTGTTGACCCTGATAATCCATCATGCCCCATAAGACGGCAAGCCATACCTTCCATAAGTGAGCTTGATCCAAGGGGAGAGCTTGATCCTATGGATGAAAGCGGGTCGACACCTGAAGAGCTGATAACAAGGAGATATCCCGACAGGCTTATTATTAAAGTTACAAACATGTGCGGCATGTATTGCAGGTTCTGCCAGAGGAGAAGGTTAATAGGAGAATGCGATACCCACTCTTCAAAGGATAAATTGGTCAAAGCCATAAACTATGTCAGGGAGAACAAGGAAATAAGGGATGTTCTGGTAACGGGCGGAGATGCATTTATGCTCAGTGATTTAACTATAGAATGGATTCTTTCTGAGCTGAGAAGCATTAAGCACGTAGAGATTATACGCTTTGGAACAAGAGCACCTGTAACACTCCCTCAGCGTATAACTCCTGAATTGGTGAGTATACTGAAAAAATACCATCCCGTTTATGTGAATGTACATTTTAACAGTCCCATGGAGATTACAGAGGAGTCAAAAAGGGCGTGTGAAATGCTGGCTGATGCAGGTATTCCTCTGGGTAATCAGATGGTACTGCTAAATGGCGTCAACAATAACAAGTATGTGGTAAGAAAACTAAATCAAAGCCTTCTTAAGATAAGAGTTAAACCATACTACATTTTTCATCCAAAGACGGTTAAAGGCACGTCGCATTTCTGGGTAAAGCTTGAAGAAGGCCTGGAGATCATGGAATCTCTGAGAGGGCATACTTCGGGATTGGCTATACCGACATATATTGTTAACGGTCCCGGAGGATTGGGTAAGACGCCTATTCTGCCCAACTATTTAATGTGGATAGGAAAGGAAAAAGCAGTTTTACGCAACTGGGAAGGAAAAAGATTTGAAATAGAAAACAAGGGTTAAGTGTAATTATATTTTCTTCTATAAAATTAAATTTTCATTTTAACAGATATGGCATATTCAGAGGGTGTCATACCGGTAGCTTTCTTGAAAGCCCTGGAGAAGTAGTGGATTGAAGTATAGCCGAGTATATCCGATATCTCCGTAAAGTTATGATACCCTTCTCTTATCATTTTTTTTGCTTTTTCTATTATAAGATTTCTGTAAAATTCCATAACACTTATTCCGGTTTTTTCTTGTTTTCCAGTACACGCCCTTTTCTGATCATATTTATTAGCAAAAGTTCAAGATATATTCAAATCAGTATGTCCCTCTGAATTCCTGAGGTGTTATGCCCTCGAGCTTTTTAAAAACCATGCTGAAATAGCTGGCATCATTATAGCCGGCTTTTTTGGAGATTTCCTTAATTTTCATCTCAGGATGCTGTGTAAGAAGCTGCTTGCTCTTTTGTATTCTCATATTTGTGAGAAACTGGAACACTGACATGTTGTAACATTTCTTGAACATCCTGCAGAGGTGCGAGGGCGTAACACCTATAACTTGTGCTATTTCTGAAAGAGAAATATCTGAAGAAAGATTTTTCTCCATGAAACTGATAACAGGCTTAAGTGCAGCAAATCTGTCATTATATTCATCGTTTCCTTTTTTGCCGGCAAATGCCCCGGTACGTGTGAGAAAAGTATATAAAAGTGCTGAACATTCTGAAACGGAATTGCTTTTTTGGCTTTTCAAATGAGCAGTAATTTTCATAGCTATGTTATAAAAATATTCGGTATTAAAATCCGGTGCAACTTCCCAATCCCCAATGCCAAGATAGTCCAGAAGCGAAGGCAGGGTATGCCCGTCAAATGTAAGCCATTGCACTTCCCAAGGTTGTTTAACTGCATAATATTTATGCGGAATTCCAGGCCTGAAAAAGAAAGCTGTTTTCGCCGGTATGGAATAGACATTTCCGCCTATCTCAAGGCAGCCTTCTCCCTTCCGGGAGCACGCCCACTGGTAGTGCATAAAGCCGGAAGGCCTGTTTACATTTTCCTGATTTTTCTGACAACCTACTCCTGTAACATAGAAAGGCAATTGCATATCCATCGTAGTTATAACCGGGTATATAGTTTCCATAATGAACTCCCTATATCAATATATTTATAGTAATGCAAATATATTTAGATTGAAAGCGATTTTGGCATAATATAAAATATCAATAAAATTATATCATAATTATATGACAAAATTACAGACATAATGTTTACTGCTGTTGTTTATGCTGGTCTTCAATTTGCAATATGGTTTTCAATACAATCAGACAGGCAAATAACAGTGTGCAGGAGAAATTTACCACCAGGAATCATTCCTGCTAATGTAAAGGAATCACTTCTGCCAATTTACAGAAATTACACATGCTAATATAACGGAGGTATTAATAATGTCCGAAGAACGCATCAATCATTCAGAAGAGTGCATCAACTGTTTAAAAGATTATCAACAAAATCATAAAGATCATGAAAAAGATTATATGAGACTTCTGCCTGACAAAGCTGAAAAGCCGTCAACAGCTCTTATTCCATATAATGATGCCAGGTCAGCTATGGCAGGGGAGAGAGGTATGTCCCCGTACTTTTTGCTGCTGAATGGCAGATACAAATTCAAATATCTTGAGCATCCTGCTTATATACCCCATGGATTTTATTGTGAGGATTATGATGACAATAGCTGGGACAGCATTCCTGTACCTTCAAACTGGCAATTACATGGATATGATAAACTCAATTATACAAATATAGAGTATCCGTATCCTCTCGACCCGCCCTTTGTTCCTGATGAGAACCCTACAGGGTTGTACAGGCACTGGTTTGAAATTCCTGATGCATGGGACGGGCGAAGGGTACTTATTTCCTTTGGAGGCGTAAACTCGTCCTTTACTGTTTGGATAAACGGACAAAGAATAGGTTATGGCCAATGCAGTCATATGCCTTTTGAATTCGAAATAACCGGTTTTGTTAAACCTGGTTCAAATTTGCTTGCAGTAAGGGTAAACAAATGGTGTGCCACAAGTTATCTCGAAGATCAGGATTTTTGGAGGCTCAGCGGTATATTCAGAGAGGTTTACATTTACTCAGTGCCTTTCATTCATATCAGCGACGTATTTGTGAAGACAAAGTTTGACGATGATTTCAATAATGCCTTATACAGTTTTCAATGCACTGTAAGAAACTATTCTTCTGACATTCCGGGGACTTGTTCTGTTATGGTCAGGCTGATGGATGAAAAGCTGAATACCGTCTTTGAAAAAGATGTTGGAAGTATGGCTGAATTGCAGCCTGGCCAGATTGAAACTTTATATTTTGAAGAAAAGGTGTTTTCACCCAAGAAATGGACTGCAGAAACTCCCTATCTCTATAAAACCCTTATTGAATTAAGGGATGGCAATGGGGAAATTCTTGAGGTGCAGAGCCTGAACACCGGATTCAGGGAAATCAGCATAAAGGAGGGACAATTTCTCGTAAACGGTGTACCTATAAAGTTTAAGGGTGTAAACAGGCATGATATGAATTGCTATTCAGGCCATGCTGTGTCAAGGGATTCCATGCTGAAAGATATATTGCTGATGAAACGGAATAATATAAATGCCGTTAGAACATCCCATTATCCAAATGATCCATATTGGCTTGATTTGTGCGATAAGTACGGGCTTTATGTTATTGACGAGGCAGATATTGAAACTCACGGCTTTGGTTATGAAGACCCGGAATACGATTTGTCAGATAGGGAAGAATGGAGAGAAACTTTTGTAGACAGGGCAAGAAGAATGGTTGAGAGAGACAAGAATCACCCGAGCATTGTTATGTGGTCTCTCGGAAACGAATCACGCTATGGAAAAAACCATCGTGCGATGGCGGAATGGATAAAGAAGAGGGATGATACCCGTCCGATTCACTTTGAAAGGACCACGGAGGATATTGTTGATGTTGTAAGCGTGATGTACCCTGAAGTAAGTGCAATAATTGAGGAAGGTGAAAAAAAGGATGATCCGAGGCCTTTCTTCATGTGCGAATATGCTCACTCCATGGGCAATGGCCCGGGTAACCTCAAGGAATACTGGGATGCAATATATAGATATCCAAGGCTTATTGGCGGATGTGTCTGGGAATGGGCAGACCATAGCGTACTTATGAAGGATGGCAGTGGAAGAGAGTGGTTCCCCTACGGAGGAGATTTTAATGATTACCCGAATAGCGGCAATTTCTGCATTGACGGCCTGAACTACCCTGACAGAAGGCCTCATACTGGACTATTGGAGTTGAAAAAGGTGCTGGAGCCGGTCAGAGTTGAAGAAATTGATTTGCTCAGAGGAAAAATCAAAGTTATCAACCTGTATGATTTCATTTCCATTGAACATTTAGAGGGCTCGTGGGAAATCATGGCGGATAGTGAAATTGTCTGCCAGGGAGTGCTTCCATTGCTGGATATAGGGCCTAAATCTGAAAAGGAATTCGAACTGGGGTATTCGCTGCCGGAATATGTAGATGAAGGTGTGGAATATTTTCTCAATATTCAGTTTAGACTAAGCAGAACATTACCATGGGCAGACAAAGGACACCTTGTTGCAGTTTCGCAATTTAAGCTGCCCATACAGCAAAAAGCCGGAGAAACCATAAAGACAGGCAGCATGCCAAAGGTCAGACTGGAGGAAAATAAACATTCTGCCATAATAAAAGGCAACAACTTTGAAATTACTTTTGATAAAGTACGTGGTATGATAACACACTACAAATACAATGGAGCGGAGTTAATATCAAAGGGGCTTGTTGAAAACTTCTGGAGAGCTCCTACTGATAATGATATTTGCGGTTTGGCACAAAAGTGGATAAAGGAAGGTTTTGACAGAACAGTCAGACGCATATCAGGCATGGAAATCAAGCGTGTTGAAGAACAAGCAGTTAAAATTGTTGTAAAGACTGTCATAGCAGCACATAATGCAAAGCCGGTGTTTGATGTTGAGACGCTGTATACGGTTTATGGAACAGGAGATGTTGCTGTAAAGGCAGCATTCATGCCAAGAAGAGAACTTCCTCCTTTGCCGAGGCTTGGCTTTAGAATGCACATGCCTCCGGGATATGATTATGTGGATTGGTATGGAAGAGGTCCTCATGAGAGTTATGAAGATAAAAAGGAAAGTGCTTTGGTGGGAGTGTATGGGGGCACTGTTGATGAGCAGTTTGAACCATATATTTTCCCGCAGGAGAATGGAAATAAATCGGATGTAAGGTGGGCTTCCATAACGGATGTAAATGGTCTCGGACTGGTGTTTGTAGGTATGCCGCTTATAAATTTCAGTGCTCACCATTATACTGCCGAGGAGTTGACCAGGGCAAAGCACTTGCACGAGCTTAACAGGATCGAGGAAACAGTGATAAATATAGATTACAAACAGGGAGGACTGGGCAGTGCAAGCTGTGGTCCGGATGTGCTTGAGGAATACAGGCTTAAAGCAGAAGAAACAGTGTTCAGTTTCAGAATTACACCTTTCTCAAAAAACAGTTCCTCACAAATGCAGCTCAGCAGACGAAAATTGGAGAAGGTTTAAGAGATGGGGAGCGGAGAAGGATCAAGTAAGAAGGACGGCCGGATTTTGAAAGGGAGCGGTTAGCGCGACCGATCCTTATTGCATTTGGATTTTTGAATAAGTTTTGATAGAATAAATACATGATAAAAAGATATACATATGTAAAAAGTTACAAGTATAAAATTACAAGGAGAGGTGGCATATTATGCAGTACCGCGATTTCGGCAATACAGGTATAAAGATTTCGACCCTTGGTTTTGGAGCTATGAGACTTCCATATAAGGTAATAAACGGAAAGAATGTTTATGATGAAGATGAAAGCATAAAAATTATCCACAGGGCTTTTGAACTTGGGGTAAATTATATAGATACCGCTCCCGGCTATTGTGAAAGAAAGAGTGAGTCTATTGTAGGAAAGGCGCTTAAAGGCTGGAGGGACAAGGTATATGTGTCCACGAAAAATCCTATTGAGGACAGCTCGGGAAGAAATTACAGAAAGAGGCTTGAAAGTTCCCTTAAAGAGTTGGATGTAGAATATATAGATTTCTATCACATGTGGGGAATAAACTGGGCTCTTTTCGAAGAGAAAATAAATGTAAAAAACGGTCCTATGTCTGAGGCCATCAAAGCAAAAGAGGAAGGGCTGATAAAACACATATCGTTTTCATTTCACGATAAGCCGGAAAATATGATAAAACTTATCGATACAGGGTATTTTGAAACTGTTTTGTGTCAGTACAATCTTCTTGATAGCAGTAATGAGCAGGCTATTGCGTATGCTCATGATAAAGGCCTCGGCGTTGTGGTTATGGGACCTGTTGGAGGAGGAAGGCTTGGAGCTCCTTCGGAAGTCATAAGAAACCTTCTTCCCGGGAAAGTTAAAAGCAGTGCAGAAATAGCTCTCAGATTTGTTATTGCCAACAGAAACGTGAGTTGTGCCCTCTCTGGTATGGAGAATATCAAAATGGTGGAAGATAATGCACTTATAGCTTCCAACGAGGACTGCCTGAGCGCTGAGGAGCTTGAAGCGGTAAATGCGGCAATAGAAGAGAAAAAACGCCTTGCAGAACTTTACTGTACAGGATGTAATTATTGTATGCCTTGTCCGCAGGGAATAAATATTCCTCACAATTTCCTGTTGATGAATTATCACAAGGTATATGGTCTTACTGACTATGCCAGAAATGAATACAGCAAAATAGGAACAGGTGAAAACAACAAGGAAAAGAAAGCTGAAGAGTGCGTAGAATGCGGATTGTGCGAAAAGAAATGTCCTCAGAAGATTGAAATCCGCAAGCAGTTGAAAGAAACGGCAAAGGCACTGGGATAATAAAAAAGTCTACATAAGAACAATGCTGTTAAAAAGAAGTAACAAGGTTATCCACAGCTCAGATATTTGGTATTGACTTATTCACAGTCTTATCCACATTATCCACAGTAATTATATACACAAAACACCCGTTTTGTGATTAAAACTTGTCTAAAGGTGGTAAAAATTATTACAGGTAATTGTAATAATTGTGAAAATAAAATGTGCATTGAGAATCTAATTGTAAATTATTTGTCAGTTTATAGATTGAAATGTCCTTTTTTTTCTAAAAATGACAAATAAAAAATTTTTTGTGAAGGATTTATTTTTTAATTATAGAATATATTAATTATAAGCTTTAACAGTATTACGAAAGGAGTTGTTGAAGCATGAAAATTAAAGTAAGCGGAAAGAACATGGAAGTTACAGATGCTTTGAAGGAAAGAGCAGTCAAGAAACTGAGCAAGTTGAATAAGTTCTTCGATGCAGATACTGAAGCAAATGTCACGATGAGTGTGGAAAAGAACAGGCATATTTTTGAAGTTACTATTTTATTCAATGGTGTGCTATTAAGAGCAGAAGTAGAAAATGATGATATGTATGCTGCTATCGATAAATCCGTTGATATTCTTGAAAGACAAATAAGGAGATATAAGACACGTCTTGCCAAGAAACTTCGTGAAGGCTCTTTAAGGATCGAGAACTATGCTATACAGGAGGAAATAGAGGAAGAAAAGGAATTCAAGGTTGTTCGCTCAAAGAAGTTCTCACCAAAACCAATGACTGTTGAGGAAGCAATACTGCAGATGAATCTTTTGGGGCATGAATTTTTTGTTTTCTTTAATGCCGAGACAAAAGATACTAATGTAGTTTATAAGAGAAAAGATGGAAATTACGGGCTTATTGAGCCTGAGTACTAATTTATGAAATAGCATTAATTTGCTATACAATATTAAATAAAGTATAATGTTAAGGGACATAACCCGATAAGGGGAATGTCCCTTTCTGATTTATGGCACATTGTGATACAGCCATAGTGAAATATTAATATAGTGTAATGTTAATATAACTGGCTGTGCCGGATAATGAGACAGCATTGCGGATAGCTTTAGAGCTAACATATTCACTTTACAGAGGGAGACATTTATGAATATTTTAGAAGGACTGAATAAACAGCAAAGAGAAGCTGTACTACATACTGATGGACCACTTCTTATTCTTGCAGGTGCGGGAAGTGGAAAAACCCGTGTACTGACACACAGAATTGCATACCTAATAAAAGAGAAAGGTGTGCATCCAGGCAATATTCTCGCCATTACTTTTACAAACAAGGCTGCAAGGGAAATGAAGGAAAGAACAGAGGCGCTTCTTGGGGATATGGCTGAAGGCATCTGGGTGGGCACGTTTCACTATACTTGCCTGAGGATACTCAGAAGAGATATTGAAAAGATCGGTTTTAACAACAATTTTGTAATATTTGATACAGACGACCAGCAAAAATTAATAAAAGATTGCCTCAAAGAACTTAACCTTAATGAAAAGAACTTTCCGCCCAAAATGGTATTAGAAATAATAGGAAAAGCCAAGGATGAGATGATTGAGCCCGAAACTTACAGCAAAATAAATGCTTCTGACTATCGTCTGGGCAAGGTGGCGAGGATATATGAACTCTATCAGAAGAAGCTTAAGTCAAATAATGCTGTTGATTTCGATGATATAATACTGCATACCATCAGGCTTTTACTGGATAATCCTCCGGTACTGGACTATTATCATCGCAAGTTCAGGTATATACTTGTGGATGAATACCAGGATACAAATACTGCACAATACGCACTCGTAAGCCTTTTGGCACAGGGAAGCCGGAACCTGTGCGTTGTGGGCGATGATGACCAGTGTATTTATATGTGGCGCGGAGCAAATATAAGGAATATTTTGGATTTTGAGAGAGAGTTTAATGAATGCAAAGTAATTAAGTTGGAACAAAACTACAGATCAACACAAAATATACTTGAAGCTGCAAACCATGTTATAAGAAATAATGGCGGCAGAAAGAGCAAGAGACTCTGGACTGAAAATGAAAAGGGTTCCAAACTGCAGTACTTTCAAGCCGGAAATGAGCACGAGGAAGCTATGTATGTTGCAAATGAGATTAAGCGGCTTGTAGAAGGAGGAGGCAAAAAATACAGGGATATTGCTGTACTATACCGCATGAACGCACAATCTCGCGTGCTTGAAGATATTTTTATGACAGAAGGAATACCCTACAAAATTTATGGCGGTCTGAGGTTTTA
The DNA here is from genome assembly GCA_012840085.1 of Clostridiaceae bacterium. Taxonomy (GTDB): domain Bacteria; phylum Bacillota; class Clostridia; order Acetivibrionales; family DUMB01; genus DUMB01. Next base: position 34,000 of record DUMB01000080.1, on the reverse strand, counting down.
TGACAGAAAGGAAATTAAGGATGTAATTGGGTATTTGAGGCTTATTCAGAACTCTTCAGATGACATGGCTTTAAAAAGAATAATAAATACGCCGCGAAGAGGAATTGGCGACACCACGATTGAGACTGCGGGAAGAATAGCTTCTGAGCGTGGCTGCAGCATATTTAGCGTAATTTCCGCATCGGAAGAAATACCTGAACTCCAGAGAGCATCTAGAAGGCTTCAGGATTTTGTTTCTATGATAAATAAATTTAAAATACTTGCTGAAACAGTAAGTGTACCTGAGCTGATTGATGAAGTAATAGAGAAATCGGGATTACTTGGGGAATTGAAACAGGAAGGTACGGAAGAAGCAAATTCCCGTATTGAAAATATAAAAGAGTTCAGGACTATTGCATTGGAGTTTGAGGAACAGAGTGAGGAACGCGGCCTGGAGGCTTTCCTGTCGCAGATATCTCTTGTTTCGGACATTGATAATTTCGAAGAAGAGAGTGACTGTGTTTCCATGATGACACTTCACAGTGCAAAGGGGCTGGAATTTCCTGTTGTTTTTATTCCGGGAATGGAAGAAGGAATTTTCCCAGGCTACAGGTCAATGTCTAGTGAAAGTGAACTGGAAGAGGAAAGAAGATTGTGCTATGTTGGAATCACCAGGGCACAAGAACTTCTGTATCTCACCAATACCAAATGCAGGACACTGTTTGGAAATACTTCCTACAACAGGCCGTCGAGGTTTGTAGATGAAATTCCTGATGACTTGCTGGACGGGAAGGATGTATTTGGCATGGAAGAACCTGCAGCATCTTACATGTCAGGACAGTATTTCAATGATTACAATAATTACAGTAATTACAGCAACAGTTTCAGTAATTACAACAACTATTTTTCTGTATCTAATTCCAAACCGAAAGTGCAAAATACGGCAACCACCGGTAGAAGTACAGAGCAGTTCAATGTCGGAGACACAGTTGTCCACAAAAAGTTCGGAATAGGTACGGTTACTGCTGCTGAAGGAGAAGGAGAAAACCTTAAACTGGAAATAAAATTTAAAAATGCCGGAATGAAAAGACTTATGGCTGCATATGCGAATCTGACAAAAGTTTAGCAGAAGGTCCATGGCTTTAGTCATGGGAAGTGCCAAATATTATGCAATTGATATTTATAATTTTTAAAATAATAACAAAAAATGCTGATAAAAAAATAAATAAAATAACAAAATATTAGTAGAAGGATAATTTTAAGTGTCATATTAAATACAATACTAAGCACAATATAAAGCGCAGCATAAAGCGTAATATAAAACATGATAAACCCTGTATTGATATCTTTTGTAATGAGGTCTGGAATAATTTTAATTGTATAAGCAAATAATAGTTTGCATAATACCGAACTCTCTTAAAAGGAGGTGTCACTGTGCAGGACTATGATAATGATTACAGAGTTACTGCAAGGGCCCAGACCTGTAAAAGATTTATACCGGGAAGACCGAGAAACAACAGGTTTAGTAATGAAGATGGAGAATTATCCTGTGACATCTGCAGGTATTGGGATGGTTCCAATTGCTTGACAGATTCATACGATAGTGTATTTGATAGCTTTGAAGGTTAGTAATTTGAGATAGAAGCTTACGGATAGTGATTATGCTGTTGGTAATTATTGCCTGCACTTGCTTTGTGTTTTACCAGTCATGGATAGGGGTATATTTATGCCATGAGAAAATAAACGGAGGTACTGTTATGGCTACAGTCAAAGTATGTGCAGGCGTTTGTGGTTTTATAACCACGATAAATACTGAATCGGAAGACATGCAGGAAGTTGCGGTAAATATTGAAACTGATTGTTCATACATTAAGGCAATGGCAAGTGAGCTTAATAAGGTTGACGGATATCAGGAATGCTTTGCGCAAATCGGAGTTGGAGAGGTTTACAAGCTTGCACGCAAATACTGCAAGCATGCCGCATGTCCCGTACCATCTGCGATAATAAAGGGAATAGAAATTGCATGCGGGCTTGCCCTTCCGCGAGATGTGGAATTCAAAATCAGTGGGTGAGGGTATCAATATCAAATTTTTAAATAATCTCAATTAAAGTTTTAAACAACCAAAACGTTAAATATGACTGTCAATTATAAATGCTAAATATAAATAAATGATAAATATACCTGTTAATTTATAAATTCTAACTAAACTGTTTAATTATAAATGCTAAATGTAATTGAATGCTAAATGTAATTGTCAATTATAATTGAAAAATATAATTTTCAAACATAATTGTCCAATTAAAAGTTGCCAAATGTGATTGTTAAATATCATTGCTGAACATAATTAATAAATATCATTGCTAAATATTATTACCGTAAAAAATAATACTATAAATATTATTATAAATATTATTGCTTAAACAGTTTTGGCATTTTGTCAAAACAGGAATTATTGATATTTGGCTAAAACAAGATATTAGGCTAAAACAATTTAAGTAAATCCAACGGTTTCTCAATAAGAATGTCTGCACCCGCAGATTTAAGTTCATCTGCAGACCTGAACCCCCATAATGCTCCTGCGGCAAACATACCTGCAGAAACCGCTGTTTGAATATCATATGAGGAATCGCCAAGGAGAATAATCTCATCCGGCGAAATATTCAACATATCAGCTATTTCAAGGGCGGCTGTTGGATCAGGTTTTTTCGGAACATCCGGACGCTCGCCCCAAACTACTTCAAATTGCCATTTCGGAAGTAATTGGGCTATTATTATTTTTGTAAAATTGTCTGCTTTATTTGATAAAACTGCTTTCTTAATATTCCTTTTTGTCAGTTCATCCAATAATTCAGGTATTCCTTCATATGGACGGGTATACTGGTTCCATCGTGTGTTGTATTCTTCTCTCAGCATCTCAACAAGTTTTTTTATGGTACTGTCATCACGGTTTTCTTCCGGAAGTGCGAGCCGGATCAAATTATAAAAGCCTGTTCCAATAAAAAGCTTGATTTCTTCTGTGCTGTGGACAGGAAAACCGGACTTTTCCAATACTGAGTTTACGGAATTGGCTATATCATCTATAGTATTAAGTAATGTCCCATCAAGATCAAAAATTACTGCTTTATATTTCATGACCAACTGTCCTTTCTATCAAGTTTATCTATATCGTGTATCCGTCAGATTTATCTACGTAATGTATTCAGCATGTATTCAGCAAATTAATCTATATAATGTGTTCAGCTTTTTAATAATGTGTTCAGCGTATTCAGCTTTTTTCAACTTTTCTATAGTTCAGCTAAAACACCTTTAGCTAATGCACCTTCAGATGATGAACCTTCAGCTTAAACACCTTCAGCTAATAAGCTTTCAACTAATGCACCTTAAACTAATGCACCTCCAGCTAATACATTTAAACTAATGCACCTCCAGCTAATACACTTTCAACAAATACACTTTCAGCTCTTATATGTTCAGCAATTACTTCTGCAAACACATTGCACTGAGATTGAAACTAAAAGCCCTATAAAGCTTTCGGCCGACTTGCTTTTTACATTTTACAATATAATTTTCTGTTTCACAAGGAAGTTGCTGAGAGCTTTCTCCTTCATTTTTCTATAACAATTTTACACTTATGTATTTGATATTCAAGCATAGCGTGAATATTTGTGCCATATTGACAAATTATAGATTTGTGTCGTATTGACAAATTTTAGATTGTGAATTATAATGATTTTATCAATTTAGAGCTTTAGTGTGTTAAAGTATTAAAGTGAATGGAAGTGTCAAATATGCCGAAGTGGAAAATATATACCCCAGAGGGTGTGCAAGATATACTTTTTGAAGATTGTTTTCTTAAGAGAGATCTGGAGTACAAACTAAGAAATCTTTTCAGGTCATCCGGATTTTATGAAATTGAAACTCCGACACTGGAATTCTATGATACTTTTTCTGCTGATGGGGATCTTACGCCGCAGGAAACCATGTTTAAATTTTTTGATCCTCAGGGGCGCATCCTTGTTTTAAGGCCGGATGCCACTATTCCTGTGGCAAGGGTTGCAGCCACTAAATTAAAGGATGTGGAGTACCCTTTAAAAGTATCATATATCGGAAATACCTTCAGGTACAATGAGCTTGGGGGAGGCAGGCAAAAGGAATTTACACAGGCAGGAATAGAAATTCTTGGGGTTAACACTGCTGAAGCTGATGCAGAAGTTATTGCCACTGCTGCTGCAGCTATGAAAGCTGTTGGGATTGAGAATTTCCAGATTGATATAGGCCAGGTGGATTTTTTTAAAGGAATTATGGAGCAGACAGGGCTTTCTGATGAGGACACGGAGCAGATGAGGGTACTTATTGACAAAAAAGATTTTATAGGAATCGAGGAACTTGTTGAGAAGTACAATATTTCTGCTGATTTGAAGAATCTGATACTGGATCTCCCACGATTATTTGGTCCGGTTGGTATAATTGACAGTGTAGAAAAGAGGACAGACAATGCCCGCTCTATAGCTGCACTGCAAAATCTGAGGAAGGTGCTGCAGATACTTGATGATTATGAACTTAGTGAATATATATCTATTGACCTCGGAATGGTTCAGAGCCTCAATTACTATACGGGAATAGTTTTTAGAGGTTTTACTTATGGTGTAGGTTTTCCTGTAATCAGCGGAGGCAGGTATGACAATCTTGTGGAGAAGTTTGGGAAAAGGTGCAGTGCTACGGGATTTTCAATGGGGGTTAACCTGCTTATGATAGCACTGGAGAAGCAAAAAATTGAAGTAAAGAAACCCGGTGTGCAGACATTGGTTTGTTATGATAAAGACAGCAGAAAAATAGCATTTAAGCTGTGTGAAGAATTGAGGAATCAGGGAATGAGCGTGGAAATGGATGTTTCCGGTAAAAACCTTGAAGAAATAAAGAAATATGCAAAAAACAGAAAAACAGGCGGAATCATGTTTGTGAGAAACGGCGGAGAAATTGAGCTTTATGATGTAAATACAGGGAAGACAACAGTTACAAGCATTGAAGAACTTGAGAACAAATGATAAACCTGAGAATAAATAGCCCGGATTACAACAGGGTAGAGCGGAACAATAAGTTAAAGCAAAGCAATGGTTTAACTTAGAGCAACAGGTTAGCACAGAACAATAGATTAGCACAGAGATATAGGGTTAACACAGAGACTGAAAATATGTGGAGGTTAACATGAGGTATTTAACTATAGCCCTGTCAAAGGGAAGGTTGACAGATTACTCGATAGAGATGTTTGAAGCTATCGGTATAGATTGTTCTGAACTGAAGAGCTCATCACGCAAGCTTATAATGAGTGATGAAAAAAACAAAATTAAGTTTTTCCTTGTAAAACCTGCGGATGTTCCAACTTACGTAGAATATGGAGCCGCAGACATGGGTATCGTGGGAAAAGATACTCTGCTTGAAGAAGGAAGGAACCTCTATGAGGTGCTGAACCTGGGCTTTGCCGCATGCAGGATGGTTCTGGCCGGTCCTGCCGAGCTTGCGGGAAAGCTTGACAGCTTAAAGGATAAAAGAGTGGCAACAAAGTATCCCAGAATAGCAAGGGAGTATTTTGAACACAAGAGACGTGAGTCCATTGAGGTAATAAAGCTGCACGGTTCGGTAGAACTTGCCCCCCTTATAGGGCTTGCAGAGGTTATTGTTGATATAGTGGAGTCAGGGAGGACACTTAAGGAAAACGGACTTGTTGTACTTGATGAGATTGCGGAAATAAGCGCAAGGCTTATTGTTAACAGGGTTAGCATGAAGATGGAAAGTGAGAGGATTAATAAGATAATAAGCTCCTTGAGAAAGCAGCTGGAAAAGGGGGTGGTTTCGAAATGATAAAGGTATATGATGTAAGGAATGGCGCTGGGGATGAGTTTTATAAAATGCTTTCAGGCAGGAATGTGAAAGAATCCCCGGAAATAACACGCATGGTAAGCGAAATACTTGAGAATGTAAATCAAAATGGGGATAAAGCTGTTTTGCAATATACAGAAATGTTTGATGGCGTGGCACTTACTGAAGATGAAATAAAAGTGTCACAAAGAGAAATTGACGCTGCATGCCGTGAGGTTGACGAAGCACTGTTGGCGACAATAAAAAAGGCTGCTGATAATATAAGAGAATTCCATATGAAACAAAAAGAGAATTCCTGGTTCAGCACGGAAAAAGACGGAGTAATACTTGGACAGTTGTACAGGCCTCTTGAAAAAGTAGGCGTATATGTTCCAGGCGGAACTGCAGCCTACCCCTCCTCGGTGCTTATGAATGTAATTCCTGCAAAAGTGGCCGATGTAGCGAAAATAATAATGGTGACACCACCGGGGAAGGATAAATCTTTAAACCCCGTAATACTTGCTGCGGCAAGAGAAGCGGGAGTTGATGAAATTTACAGAGTAGGAGGCGCCCAGGCGATAGCGGCCATGGCTTTCGGCACCGGTATCATACCAAGGGTGGACAAAATAGTGGGACCGGGCAATATATATGTCGCTACAGCAAAGAGAATGGTTTACGGATATTGTGATATAGATATGGTGGCAGGGCCAAGTGAGATTGCGGTAGTAGCTGATGATTCTGCAAATCCTGCTTATGTGGCAGCAGACCTCCTGTCCCAGGCAGAGCATGATGTTCTTGCTTCATCAATTCTGGTAACAACATGCGAAAGGCTGGCTGAAGAAGTCGTTAAAGAGATTGGCAGACAGTGCGGATATCTTTCGAGAAAGGATATTATAAGAAAGTCACTGGACAGCTATGGTGCAATTATAATTGCAGGAAGTGTAAAAGAAGCGGTGGATATTGTAAACAATATAGCACCTGAACATCTTGAACTCTGCGTAAGGGAGCCTTTTAGCCTCTTGGGAGAAATAAAAAATGCGGGAGCTATATTCTTAGGCTTATATTCTTCAGAACCCCTTGGAGATTATTTCGCAGGACCAAATCATGTGCTGCCGACAGGAGGTACTGCCAGATTTTTTTCACCCCTTAATACAGGTGACTTCCTGAAGAAATCAAGCGTGATTTCATATTCCAGGGAAGCCCTTGAAAAGGTAAAGGACGACATAATCAGATTTGCAGAGGCAGAAGGACTGACAGCTCACGCTAACGCAATTCAGGTGAGATGGTCTGACGGCTCATGCAAATGCAATTCGGGTGAGGTGGGCTGACAGATGAGCAAATACTGGAGCAAGGCTATACGAAACATTAAGCCATATACACCGGGAGAACAGCCAAAGGACATGAAATATATAAAGCTTAACACCAATGAGAATCCCTATCCTCCTTCTCCGAAAGCTATGGAGGCGATTGCCAAAGCTGCCGGAGAAGCAGGGGAAAATCTAAGGCTATATCCTGATCCCACATGTGAAGAACTAAGATGCGCAATAGCGGACTATTATAAATTGGAAAAGCAGCAGGTTTTTGTGGGAAACGGTTCAGATGAATTGCTTGCATTCTCATTTCTTGCTTTTTTTGATTCAGACAGTCCGGTGCTTTTTCCTGACATTACATATAGTTTTTACAGGGTTTATGCTTCCCTTTTCCGGACAGATTACAGGGAAGTTCCTCTCAACGACGATTTTTCAATACCGGTGGAAGCTTTTTTTGAAACAAACGGAGGCATAATTATACCTAATCCCAATGCACCTACCGGAAAGTTTTTGCCTTTAAGGGATATAGAAAGCATACTTGAGAGAAACGAAAACAGTGTTGTTATTATAGATGAAGCCTATGTCGACTTTGGCGGTGAGTCTGCGGTAGCCCTTATAGAAAAGTATCCTAACCTGCTTATAATTCAAACTTTTTCGAAATCGCGGTCGCTTGCAGGTCTGCGCATAGGTATGGCTTTAGGCAACAATGATTTGATTGAAGGGCTGGACAGGGTGAAAAATTCCATAAATTCATACACCCTTGACAGGATTGCTCTTGCTGCCGCTGTTCAAGCGATTAAAGATGAGAAACATTTTGAAGAAACCATAAGAAAGATAATTAATACGAGAGAACGTGTCTCAAAGGAACTTGTCCAAATTGGGTTTAAGGTTATCGATTCCAGGGCCAACTTCATATTTATAAGCCACGAAACCATGCATGCCCGTGATATTTTTAAAAGATTGAGAGACAGGGGCATACTGGTGAGGTATTTTAATGAGGCAAGAATCGACAACTACCTGAGAGTCAGTATCGGAACCGATGAGGAAATGGATTCCTTTTTGAAAGCTATAAGGGAAATCGTAATATGACATATGACAGGGGACGGTTCCCTGTCATGTGTGGCAGTGTGACAAGGAACCGTCCCCTGTCACGGGCCCCTGTCACGGGTCCCTATAACTTGGATAAAAAATATGGAATTTTACATGTCGTATTGATATAATTAAGCTTGACCTAAAAAAAGGAAAGCTGTAATATTTTTTGGAGGTCTTATTATTATGGAAAGAAGTGCTCAAGTCAGCAGAAAGACAAACGAAACTGATGTGTGGGTGAAATTGGATATAGACGGAAGTGGCAAATGTGAAGTTGATACCGGCATAGGTTTTTTTAATCACATGCTATCGCTTTTTGCCCGACATGGACTTTTTGATGTAAATATAAGAGCAACTGGAGACCTATGTGTTGATGCCCACCACACCGTGGAGGACGTGGGAATTACATTGGGACAAACGCTTAAAGAAGCCCTGGGTAGTAAAAGTAATATAAAACGCTATGGCACATCTTTCGTTCCAATGGATGAAACTCTTGCAATGGTAGTTGTAGACCTGAGCGGAAGGCCGTTTTTAGTGTTTGATGCAAAGTTTACAGCTGACCGCATTGGAGAGATGGATACAGAGCTTGTGGAGGAGTTTTTCAGGGCTCTGGCTTATAATGCAGGCATAACCCTGCACATAAAGGTATTTTACGGCAGCAATAATCACCATATTGCCGAAGCTATATTCAAGGCGTTCGGAAGGGCACTTGATGAAGCTACAAACATAGATGGCCGCATAGAAGGTGTAATGTCGACAAAGGGTATTTTATAAGACGAATTTATAAGATGAAATTAAGACAGAACTAAAGCAAATTAAGGCGAAATAAAAATGACAAGATTGATTTTTTGGAGGGAATGAAAATGGCAAAATTAATAAATGATACCGATTTTATTAAACTACCTCTTTATATTAAGGGTAAAGTAAGGAATGTATATGATCTTGGGGATAAATTGTTGATTATAGCAACTGACAGAATTTCAGCTTTTGATGTTGTGTTCCCTAACCTTATTCCCAATAAGGGAAAAGTTCTTAACAGCATTTCTGAATTCTGGTTTAATAAGACTTCCGATGTGATACCCAACCATATGCTGACCACAAACGTTGAAAGCTATCCTGAAGGGCTTTCCAGCTTTAAGGAAGAACTGCAGGGAAGATCAATGCTCGTAAAAAAGATAAAGATGGTAGAAGCTGAGTGTATAGTCAGAGGCTATCTTGAAGGTTCAGGTCTGAAAGAATACAGAAAGACGGGAAGTATATGCGGAGTCAAGCTTCCTGCAGGACTTAGGCAAGCTGATAAGCTCCCGGAGCCTATATTTACTCCGAGTACAAAAGCCAGTGAGGGGCATGATGAGAATGTAACGTTTGAACAGCTGGCAAACAAGATAGGAAGCGACCTGGCTCAGCAACTGAGGGATATAAGTATCAAACTCTATAATATTGCTTCAAGCTATGCAGAAAGCAGAGGGCTAATTCTGGCAGATACAAAGTTTGAATTTGGAATGACCGATGACGGGCTTGTACTTGCAGATGAAATATTTACGCCGGATTCTTCAAGATACTGGGATATGAATGAATACGAGCCTGGAAGGCCACAGAAGAGCTTTGACAAACAATATCTGAGGGATTACCTTGAAACATTGGATTGGGACAAAAAGCCACCGGCACCCGAGCTTCCGGAAGAGGTTGTAAAGAAGACAGAAGCAAAGTATTTGGAAGCTTATGAGCGTATTACCGGCAGGAAGCTGGAAGTTTAAGCATTAAGCTTAAAAACGCATGCAGGAAGTAGCAGGAGTCGGGATGCAGCAGGAAAATATTGGTTTATGATTGGAGTGGTACCATATTGATAGCTATAGTTGACTATGGAGTAGGAAATCTGGGAAGTGTGGAAAACGCATTCCGTTTTATAGGAGTAAACGCAGCTGCCACTTCCAGTCCGGAGAAAATTTTCGCCGCTGATGCCGTAGTATTGCCTGGTGTAGGCGCGTTTGCAGGTGCAGTAAGGAGTCTTGACAATGCCGGTCTGACTGCGGTTATAAAGGATGTAATAAAAAAAGGCAAAATTTTTCTGGGAATTTGCCTTGGAATGCAGCTGTTATTTGAATACAGCGAAGAAGGGGGACAAAGGGCTGAAGGACTTGGCATATTCAAGGGCTCAATTGAGCAGCTTCCCTTTGGTGATTACCTGAAGATCCCGCATATGGGATGGAATTCGCTGAATATTAAAAGCAAATGTCCATTGTTTGAAGGTTTGCCTGAACGTCCTTATGTCTATTTTGTACATTCGTATTACCTGAACAACACATGTGACAGGAATATTGTTGCTGCAACTGCAGATTACGGCATAGAGTTCAATGCGGCAGTATGGAGCGGGAACGTTTTTGCTACACAGTTTCACCCTGAGAAAAGCGGCGACGTAGGACTTAAGATATTGAGGAACTGGGCGGAACTGGTATACAGACATGATAAATAAACAAAACGGCAGCCCTGAAATAACCACTTAAACAAAAGGTAAAAGAATCACTTAAGCAAAAGGTACATTTAATAGACAAATGTACTTCAAGCAGATGTAGTTCAAGGAGGAAAACTGCCCATGATAATATATCCGGCAATTGATATAAAGGAAGGAAAATGTGTAAGACTTATTCAGGGAAAGTTTGATGATGTGACGGTTTACTCAGATAACCCTGTGGAAATGGCTCTTAAGTGGGAGCGTGAGGGGGCTGCATACCTCCATATCGTTGACCTCGACGGAGCCAGAACCGGCGAACTTCAAAATTTCGATATAATAAGGGACATTGCCGCAAGGCTTGGCATACCTGTACAAATGGGCGGAGGAATAAGAACAATAGAGTCCATTGAGTATATAATAAATGAAGGAATACAAAGAGTGATTCTCGGCACATCGGCAGTAAACAATCCTGAACTTGTTAAAAATGCTCTGAGAAATTTTGAAAACAACATTGCAATAGCCATTGATGCCAAAGATGGAATGGTTGCTGTTGAAGGATGGGAAAAAACCAGCAATTATTCAGCCATAGATTTTGCAAAAAAGATGGAAGATATGGGCGCTAAAACTATAATTTATACAGATATCTCCAGAGACGGCATGCTGGCAGGACCAAATTTGAAAGCAATGGAGGAAATGGCCGGGGCTGTCGGCATTGACGTTATAGCTTCAGGTGGCGTTGGCAGCCTGCAGGATATTATTAATTTGAAAAGTACAGGAGTAGCAGGAGTTATTGTCGGAAAGGCACTTTATACCGGAAATATTGATCTTGCACAGGCCATATCGTCAGTTTGAATTTAAATTTCGGTGATTGAGGTTATTTTTCCGGTGACGGTTTAAGGTGAAAGCTTGAAAGAAAAAATCCGGGAGACTACAAAATTTGCTGTGGAGGAATTATTATGCTTACAAAGAGAATAATCCCTTGCCTGGATATAAACGGGGGAAGAGTGGTAAAAGGTGTAAATTTCGTCAACCTGAAAGATGCAGGGGACCCTGTCGAAGCAGCAGCGTATTACGATAAAGCCGGGGCTGACGAGCTTACATTTCTTGATATTACAGCTACTTCAGATGGAAGAGAAATAATGCTGGATATGGTTAAGCGTGTTGCTGAGCAGGTGTTTATACCCTTTACAGTTGGCGGCGGAATACGAACTGTTGATGACATCCGGCAGATACTGAAAGCAGGAGCGGATAAGATTTCCATTAATTCTGCGGCAATAAGGAGACCTGAGCTTATCAGCGAGGCGGCAGACCAGTTTGGCAGCCAGTGTGTTGTTGTAGCCATTGATGCCAAAAAAAGAGCGGGCGAAAAGGGCTGGGATGTCTATATAAACGGTGGAAGGATAAACACCAACAAAGATGTTGTGGAATGGGCCATAGAGGTTGAAAAGCTTGGCGCCGGCGAGATTCTGCTCACCAGTATGGACTGTGACGGGACTAAAAACGGATATGACATAGAGCTGACACGGGCTGTATCTGAAAGCTTGAGAATACCTGTTATTGCCTCAGGCGGAGCAGGGACAATGGAGCATTTTTATCAGGCTCTTACAGATGGCAAGGCAGATGCGGTACTTGCTGCTTCTCTGTTTCATTTCAGGGAAATTGAAATAGCAGACCTTAAAAGGTATCTGAAAGATAAAGGCCTTGAAATCAGAATATAGTAGTAAGTTAACTGCAATGCCGGGACTCACTGAATGAATTCCGCAAGGTTGCAATAAAGAACTAATGAATGAGGAGTTGTCTTTATGAACAGTATTTTAATGGAAGTTAAGTTTGATGAGAAAGGTTTGATACCTGTTGTTACTAAAGATGTTAACAGTGGCGAAGTATTAATGCTTGCATATATGAACAGGGAAGCTCTTAAAAAGACTCTAGAGACGGGGAGAGTGCATTATTGGAGCAGGAGCAGGAACAAGCTATGGCTAAAAGGTGAGACGTCCGGAAATTATCAGCTTGTAAAATCCATTAGAGTTGACTGTGACGGGGATGCGCTGCTGATAATGGTGGAGCAGAAAGGGGTTGCGTGCCATACAGGGCATTATTCCTGCTTTTACAGAGAACTTGACGGGGAAGGTATTAAAGAGGTTGAAGATAACATTTCCGGTGAGCTTGTTGAGAGCAAGGACAAGTCAGCCATTCTCCGGGAACTCTATGACGTTATAGTGGACAGGAAAAAACACCCCAAGGAGGGTTCCTATACAAATTATCTTTTTGAAAAAGGCCTGGACAAGATACTTAAAAAAGTAGGAGAGGAATCGGCAGAGGTTATTATTGCAGCAAAGAACAAATCCTTTGAAGAAATCAGGTATGAGATTGCCGATCTGTTATATCATCTTTTTGTACTTATGGTGGAGAGAGGGCTAAAACCTGACGATATATATGATGAGTTGAGAAAAAGAAGGTAGTGGTGTTTCACATTGGGGAAAGTTTTAGCTTATAGGCGTGATGCTGAAATAAATTATAAAGTTGGAATAAAGTACGCAAGGAAGCATCAATATGAGGATGCTATCAAGTTTCTGGGTACAGCTGCAAGGAAAGAGCCGTTCAATGCAGAGTATCAGTTCAACTATGCCTGCATTCTTGCAGAGCTCAGAGAAATAAAAAAGTCCAATAATATATTTAAGTGGATATTGAGAAACATTGACCCCACCATTTCAGAGTGTTACTTTGCCATAGCCTGCAATTATTATGAAATGGACAACTTGACAAAAACCAAGGAATATCTGGATAAGTATCTTCAGTTTGGCTGTGAAGGGGAATTCTTTGAAGAAGCCAAAGAAATAATCTATTATTTTGATGAAGTACTTGGTATAAGCAAAAGAAACAGTAAAAGTGCATCAGTGTTAACTGCTGAAGGTGAAGAACTGATTGATAAGGGAGACTATCGCAAAGCCCGCACGAAATTAGAAAAAGCAGTGGATGCTGAGCCGAGGTTTATAGCGGCAAGAAACGGTCTTTCAATTGCGTGCTTTCATTGCGGGCAAATTGACAGGGCAATCAGTATAGCCAAAAGCGTTTTAATGCTCGACAGTCAGAATATTCAGGCAATTTGCAATCTTGCATTATTTTATGCCTGTAAATATGATTTCAAATCATATTCAAAACAGATTAAGATACTGAAAGAGCTTGATATTAATTCAGAGAAGGATTTTTCTGCGGATATGAAACAATTCCTTAAAACTGTTTTAAGAGATACAGATGTTGAGGAATGTTTCAAGATGAAAATTGTTAATGTATTGCAGTTGAAACAAATTCAATTACTTGACCCAAAGAGATAATTTTCGGTAAATGAAGCAAAACAATGAAATTCTTAAGTTTGGTAAGAAAATTCGGCTTTATTCTCCGAAATTGAGATTAAATAGAAAAAACAAATATTTGATAAAAATTTAGATAATATATTATATTATAGGTGTAATTAGCACTCATTGACAATGAGTGCTAATAAATTGCAAAAAAAAGATTGCAAAAAAATTTAACAAACAGGAGGTAATGTTATGAACATAAAACCCTTAGGTGACAGAGTAGTTATAAAGATGTTGGAAATCGAAGAAACTACCAAAAGCGGTATAGTACTTCCAGGGTCAGCAAAAGAAAAACCTCAGATTGCTGAGATTGTTGCTGTAGGACCCGGCGGTATGGTTGACGGAAAAGAAGTAAAAATGGAAGTAAAAGTTGGCGACAAAGTACTTATCAGCAAATATGCCGGAACAGAAGTAAAACTTGACAATCAGGAATACACTATTCTGAGACAGAGTGATATTCTGGCGATCGTTGAATAATATATTATTACACTATAATTATATTCATAGTTTTTATAAAATATTACTTATTATACTTACTTATTCGTGTTCTAAATTAATAGGTGTTCTAATTCAATAATTTCAACAAGGAGGCAGTGAAATGGCAAAGGATATAAGATACGGCGAAGAGGCCAGAAAAGCGCTGGAAAGAGGAGTTAATCATCTGGCTGATACAGTTAAAGTTACTCTTGGACCAAAAGGAAGAAACGTTGTTCTTGATAAAAAATTTGGTTCCCCCCTTATTACAAACGACGGTGTTACAATAGCTAAGGAAATCGAACTGGAAGACAAATTTGAAAATATGGGTGCTCAGCTTCTGAAAGAAGTTGCTACCAAGACTAACGATGTAGCAGGTGACGGTACAACTACTGCAACTCTTCTCGCTCAGGCTATTATCAGGGAAGGTTTAAAGAACCTTGCAGCAGGAGCTAACCCGATGATACTCAAGAAAGGTATTGCAAAGGCTGTAGATGCTGCAGTTGAAGGCATCAAGGAAATAAGCCAGAAAGTTAAAGGTAAAGAAGATATTGCAAGAGTTGCTTCCATATCTGCAAACGATGACGTTATAGGAAACCTCATCGCAGATGCTATGGAAAAGGTAACTAATGACGGTGTAATAACTGTTGAAGAATCAAAAACAATGGGAACTAACCTCGAAGTAGTTGAAGGAATGCAGTTTGACAGAGGTTATGTATCTCCTTACATGGTAACAGATACAGAAAAGATGGAAGCTGTTCTTGATGATCCATATATACTTATTACTGACAAGAAAATCAGCAATGTTCAGGACATTCTTCCTATCCTCGAGCAAATTGTTCAGCAGGGCAGAAAACTTGTAATTATCGCAGAAGATGTTGAAGGCGAAGCTCTTGCTACTCTCGTTGTTAACAAACTGAGAGGAACATTCACCTGCGTTGCAGTTAAAGCTCCTGGTTTTGGTGACAGAAGAAAAGCAATGCTCGGTGATATCGCAATACTTACAGGTGGAGAGGTTATTTCCGACGAACTCGGTCTTGAGCTCAAAGATACAAGACTTAACCAGCTTGGAAGGGCAAGACAGGTTAAGGTTCAGAAAGAAAACACAATTATCGTTGACGGTGCAGGTTCTCCTGATGAAATCAAGAAGAGAATTGCATCCATTAAGGCTCAGATAGAAGAAACTACTTCTGATTTCGACAGAGAAAAACTGCAGGAAAGACTTGCAAAACTCTCCGGCGGAGTTGCTGTTATCCAGGTTGGTGCTGCAACTGAAACCGAAATGAAAGAAAAGAAACTGAGAATTGAAGACGCTCTTGCTGCAACAAAAGCTGCAGTAGAGGAAGGTATAGTAGCAGGCGGCGGAACTGCTTACATCAATGTTATTCCAAAAGTTAAGAAATTACTCGACAGCACAACCGGAGATGAAAAAACAGGTGTTCAGATAATTGTTAAAGCTCTGGAAGAGCCTGTAAGACAGATTGCTGAAAATGCAGGACTTGAGGGATCAGTTATAGTTGAAAAAGTTATGGGAAGCAAGCCTGGTATAGGTTTTGATGCATTAAAAGAAGAATATGTTGATATGATAGAAGCAGGTATTGTTGACCCGGCAAAGGTTACAAGGTCAGCTCTGCAGAATGCTGCATCAGTTGCTTCAATGCTTCTGACTACTGAATCTGTAGTTGCTGATATTCCTGAAAAAGAAACTGCTCCTGCAGGAGGACCTCCAGGAGGAATGTACTAAGATATAGCCCATAACTAAAGGTAAAGGGCATTAACCGGAAGGTGAGCCGGAAAAACAGGAAACAGAATCAATGGAGAAGCAGCTTATAGACAACAAGTAAGAGAATTTTATGGATGCTAAGATGGGAAACCCTTTCCTGCGGGTGAGGCGTTTCCCATTTTTATTTATTGTCAGTTGTTTTATTGATAGGTTAATGTTAAAATTTAATGAGAGAATTTTGAAACTTTGCATTTCTTACGATATTGCTGTTAAAGAATTAATTCCAGACTTAGGGGGTAAACTCAATGGATAATATATTTATCGAGAAACTTATAACAAAAAAGAAAGATGCAAAAGACTATTTATTTACATTAGCAATATGCTTTGCCGGGGCTATTGTTATATTGGCATCTCCATTTTTGAGCCAGCTTGTGCCTTTCCTTGGAAGTATTTGGCTGTTGATAGCTGCAGGTGTAATATATGGAATATATAGGTTCATAACTTCAAGAAATATCGAATATGAATATATTGTCACAGATGGTGATCTTGATATTGACATGATCATTGCACAAAGGAAAAGAAAAAGAATATTCAGTGCAAACTGCAAGGAATTTGATGTTGTAGCTCCATATAAGAGTCAAAGCCACGACAGCAGGCTTGCAAATGCGACAAAGCAGATAAAAGCTGTC
This sequence comes from Clostridiaceae bacterium, assembly GCA_012840085.1. Taxonomy (GTDB): domain Bacteria; phylum Bacillota; class Clostridia; order Acetivibrionales; family DUMB01; genus DUMB01. Next base: position 17,068 of record DUMB01000080.1, on the reverse strand, counting down.
AGTTCAATGGAGTCCAAAGGTGTTTATTTCATTACACTGAATTATAATGGTGAAAGAACTGCAGTGTTTTTTGAGCCAGACGAGAGAATACTTAAGGCATTCAAGACTTTTATACCTAGAAAAGTTGAAAGTTATTAAACCATAGTTCATACTGATAAAATGAATGGGGGACAAAATTTGAGGAAGCGTACCAGGAAGTTTCCTGTGTTTTATACTTTTGTAATATTGCTTGCTTTAGCATCATCCTCAGTTTATTATTTTTTTTATAAACCTAATAATAATGTAGTGCCTGCTTTCAGTGAAGCGGGACCACATCTTGTGGTTGAAGGAGAGCTTGCCGCATCCGGAGACAAAATCAGAATTGTTGAAGAGGAAATTCTTCTGGCGTTTGAGACTATCAAGGAGTACATTGATCCTTATATCCACTGGGATGAAAAACTGGGTAAAGTTACGGTCACTACAAAAGACAGGGTTATTAGGATGAAAACTGAAAGCCTGGATGCTATGGTTAATAACGAACCAATGACACTTGATATACCTGTTGAAGAAGAAAATGGCACTGTATATGTTCCCATCGAGTTTTTAAGTGATTTTTATAATATTGAGATTCAAAGGCCTGAAAATAACAACGTGGTCATAATAGACTTTAAACACAGCATAAAGCAACTTGCAGAACCTATAGATGAAAATGCGGTTGTGAGAAATGGCAGGTCAATTCGCAATCCCATAATAAAAAGGATAGACATAAACAGTGAAGAAGACAATACCATGAGAGTATTTGAGGAATATGAAAAATGGTACAAGGTAAGGTTATCTGACGGTGTGATTGGATATATAGAAAAGAAATTTGTGGTTGTAAAACATATGACGGTAGGGCAATTACCTGAAAGAGATTCCGACAGCCCCACATGGACTCCAATAAAAGGAAAGATAAACCTTGTATGGGATCAGATATGGACTAAGACGGACATGTCAAAAGTTGAGGCAATAGATGGGCTTGATGTTATTTCACCTACCTGGTTTCAACTCAGCAATAAGGAAGGAGACCTTATAAACAGAGCGGATATTAGATATGTTGAATGGGCCCACAATAACGGTTATAAAGTGTGGGCTCTTTTATCAAACAGTTTTAATGATATGGAAGCAACCAGAGAGTTTCTTAACAATACTGATTCAAGAGATAATCTGATAAGGAAAATACTTGCTTATTCGGCACTTTACAAGCTGGATGGTATCAATATAGATATTGAGAATTTGACAGCTCAGGATAAGGATGCACTAACCCAGTTTGTCAGAGAGATAACTCCCCTTCTTAGGGAGCAGGGATTAACGGTATCGATAGACATTAATTCATCTGCCTGCTATGATCGTGAAGAACTGGCTAAGGTAGTGGATTATGTTATAGTAATGACTTATGACCAGCACTGGAAGGGAAGCCCTAAAGCAGGCTCGGTTGCGCAAGTAAGCTGGGTGGAAAAAATGGTTCAGAAATACCTTGAAACTATTCCTAATGAGAAGATGGTGCTGGGAATGCCGCTTTACACTCGTTTGTGGAAGGAAGAAACGGGAGAGGACGGAGGAATTAGCTTGTCAAGTGAAGCATTATCCATGGAACAGGCAAAAGATTTTATTGAGAAAAATGTTGCCAATGTGCAATGGGATGAGGAGAGCGGGCAGTTTTATGTAGAAGCCATGGATGAGAATGTTGTATATAAAATGTGGCTGGAAGATAAGAACTCAATAAACTTGCGCCTTGGGCTTGTTCACAAGTATAAGCTTGCAGGAGCTGCATCGTGGAGCAAAAATTTCGGCATACAGGAAGTATGGGAGGTTATAAATACTAATTTAAAATTTGTGGAAAGCTATCAGCAATGGAAAGAAGGAATTGCTGATAAAAAATACGTTTATAATAATTAAATATGTTTGCCATAACTAGATATGTTTATCATAACTAAATATGTTTACCATAATTAAATGCGGAGGTAAATATATGTTTCATTTAGAAATTTTACTGAAGTTGATACTCGCCTGTTTTTTAGGCGGTGTTATTGGGTTTGAGCGGGAGCATATGAACAGACCTGCCGGTTTTAGAACTCATATAGTCGTTTGTGTAGGCTCTGCGCTTATTATGGTGACTTCACAATACATTTTTGAAATGTATGCAGATAGAGCAAATATCGATCCTGCCCGGTTAGGAGCACAGATTATCAGCGGCATAGGCTTTCTGGGTGCCGGCACAATAATCCGCGATGGCTTTAATGTCAGAGGATTAACTACCGCAGCAAGTCTTTGGGCAGTATCAGCTGTTGGAATAGCAGTGGGCATAGGTTTTTATGAAGGTGCAATAATGGCTACCGCCCTGATATTTGCAACTTTGATATTATTAAAAAGGATTGAATGGAATATTTCAAAAAGAAACAGGCATTCAATTCTCTATATCGAGGCGGACAACATACCCGGACAGATTGCCAAGATTAGCAGTGTGCTTGACAAGTACAGTATAGTGATAAAAAAGATTGATTTCGTAAACGGTGAAGAGGATGCAGAAATGTTGATGAAACTGGTTGTAAAGCTTCCCGGCAAGCTGAAGACAAGCACATTTATCAATGACCTCCATAAGATAAGCGGAGTAAAAAAAGCTTATGAGGAATAATAATAAGAGTCTAATTAGAAATAGTAAAAAAGGCTTATGTAGAACAACAGAAGCTTAATAGGAAGAGTCAAAAAAACTTATGAAAAATAGCAAAAAAGCTAATGATTAGTAGGGGGAATTACATAATGGAAAAATTTTTGCTCGACAATCTGGAATTCAAAGTTGACCTTGATGCGCTTTTCGAGGCAATAAGGATGGACAAGACAGATGATGATGCAGAAACTGTAATAAAAATGGCCAGGGAGGCTGAGGCCATAGCCAGGCCTAAAGCTCTTTACATGGTTTCCTACATAGATGAGAAAGGCGATGACTATGTAGTAATTGATGGTGTAAAGTTCGTGAGCCACGTGATGAGTGTAAACCTGAAAGATGCCCATAGAGTGTTTCCTTATGTAGCTACCTGCGGAGTTGAGCTTGAAAACTGGTCCAACTCAATAGAAGATGTACTGGAGCAATATTGGGCTGATGTAATTAAAATACAGGCTTTGCAACACGCATCCAAAGCCATTGACATTCATCTTGAAAACTGCTTTAAGATCGGAAAAACAGCAAGTATGAATCCGGGGTCACTGGAAGACTGGCCAATCAGTGAACAGGAAAAACTGTTCCGGGTCCTGGGCGATGCCAGGGAAAAGACAGGGGTTGTGCTGACTGACAGTTTTTTGATGGTTCCGATAAAATCTGTATCCGGTATAAAGTTTCCAACCGAAAGTAATTATGAAAATTGCCGGTTGTGCAAGAGGGAAAACTGCCCCGGAAGAAGGGCGCCGTACGATGAGGAACTTGCAAGTAAATACGGTTTATTCTTCAGCAAGCGGCTATGATTTATTCTTTGTAACAGTACGGAACGGTAATGTTGTTTCCATAAAAGTAAGCCAGGTGATGTAGGAACCATAATTCACTCATAATTCAGCTATAATCAAGTCACCTGGAATCAAGTCATAAAGTCCTGTAATTCTGCGCATAATAAATGCGCAGAATTGCAGAAAGGATTATACGAATGATTGTAAGGTTTGGCTTTGTGGCAATGTCTTTGGAATTATATAATGCATCTCCTTCTAAAACAATATCATACACAAATTATGCCAAGTTGACTGATGACAGATCCAGGCTGTTTCGATTAAAAAAGCTGACAGAGGAAAACCTTAACAATACTCTCAGAATTTTGATTAATGCCCATGCAAACGGCATAGAAGTATACAGAATTACATCAAAACTGGTTCCCTTGTCTACACACAAGGATGTAATTGACTGGGACTACACAGGTGAGTTATCTCAACAGTTTCAAAAAATAAAACAATATCTTGAAGAAACAGGTATTCGAATCAGTGCTCATCCTGATCATTTTACCGTGCTTACCAGTCAGAGGGAAGAAGTGATTGAAGCGTCCATACGTGATCTTATATACCATGACCGGATACTAAGTGCTATGGGCAAAGGCTCCGAAGGGAAACTGGTATTGCATATAGGAGGCGTTTATAAGGACAAGGAAAAGGCAATAGACATTTTTAAAAGCAACTTTTCTGCTCTGCCTCAGAACATAAAGGAACGCATTATCCTTGAAAACGATGATAAATCATATACTGCTTCCGAGACACTTAAATTATGTCAGGAGCTGCATATTCCAATGGTTTTCGATGTGCATCATCATCTGTGCAATCCCGATGGCCTGACGGTAGAAGAGCTTCTGGGCCCTGTATTTAATACATGGGAAAATCAAAGCCTGCCGCCTAAAATTCACTATTCTACTCCCAAATCTCAATCCAGCATAAGAAGCCACGCCGACTATGTTGACAGTGAGGCTTTTTATCAGTTTCTTCTCAAAGCTAAAAAGCTGGACAAGAACTTTGATGTCATGCTGGAAGCAAAAAACAAGGATGTAGCTCTTTTGAAGCTAATGGATGATTTGAAGCACTATAAGGACATAAAATTCATCAGGGGAGCTGTTATTGAATTCTAAGGAAAAAAATAATTGTCTGCCCGCTAAAATGATAATCATTGAATGGACAGTTTATAATGTTGTGTTTGCTAATAGCATTTATTATAATATATATATTTCAATCGAAATTGTACCGTATATAACAGTAATATATTTTATATACGAAACAGTTGTACATTCTTTACTGTATAAACGGTATTTTTTATGTTATATTTACACCAATAGTTCTTTGATAAAACATGTGCTTTGCTAAAGAATTTTTTAGTAAACATATGCTTTGATAGATATATACTTTTATAGGTATATACTTTTATAGACATATACTTTTGAGTTGGGGGACAATATGCTTTTAATTACAAACGGAAAAATAATAACCATGACAGGTCAAACTTTCGAAAAAGGATATATTTTAGCAGATGAGGGAAAAATAATTGAACTGGGGAATATGGAAGACATGCCGGCAATCAGTGCAACAGGCGAAAAAAAAGTTGAAGTAGTTGATGCGGAGGGTGGTTATGTACTGCCCGGATTTATAGATGCACATTGCCATGTAGGAATGTGGGAAGATTCAATAGGATTTGAGGGCGATGACGGAAATGAAGCGACTGATCCTGTTACACCACAGTTGAGAGCAATAGATGGGGTGTATCATGCAGACAGGTCATTTGTTGAAGCCAGGGAAAACGGAGTTACGACGGTGGTTACCGGCCCTGGAAGTGCAAATGTCATCGGAGGACAGTTTGCAGCATTGAAAACCTATGGCAGGCGGATTGAGGAAATGATAGTTAAGGAGCCTGTAGCTATGAAGGTGGCCTTTGGGGAAAATCCAAAAACCGTCTACTATGAAAAAAGGCAGATGCCCATGACACGCATGGCCACAGCTGCACTTTTGCGGGAAAACTTAATGAAGGCTGCAGAGTATAAGCAGCAACTGGAAGATTACGATAATGATAAGGAAAACAACAGTAAACCTGATTTTGATATGAAAATGGAAGCCCTGCTGAAGGTTATTAACCGCGAAATTCCGCTTAAAGCCCATGCACACAGGGCAGACGACATATTGACTGCTATAAGGATTGCAAAGGAATTCAATTTAAAGATTACAATTGAACACTGCACAGAAGGGCATCTTATCAAAGACATACTTGCAGAAGAAGGAGTAGCAGTTATTGTCGGGCCATCGCTTACAGACAGGTCAAAGCCGGAACTTCGCAATCAGAGTCTTAAAACGCCTGGAATATTGTCTGATTCAGGGGTCAAAGTGGCTATAATGACCGACCATCCATGTATACCGATACAATACCTGAGCCTTTGTGCAGCAATGGCTGTAAGAGAGGGCATGGACGAATACGAAGCAATGAAGGCTATTACCATAAATGCGGCTGAAATAACCGGTATAAGCGACAGGGTTGGTAGCCTTGAAAAAGGTAAGGATGCCGATATAGTCATATTTAACGGTCATCCCTTTGAATTAAGGACAAAGGTTATGATGACTGTTATAAACGGAAATATTGTATATAGGGCACAGAGATGAGAGGTAGAAAATGAAAAGGATTGAAACTTATTCGGTGGACCAGACAATTGAAGCAGGGAGACTGTTGGGCAGCATATTGCAAAAAGGTGACGTAATCTGTCTTGAAGGAGCCCTGGGAACAGGCAAGACAGCATTTACCAGCGGAATAGCAAAGGCTCTGGGAATAGACGGATACATCAAAAGCCCGACATTTACTATCGTTAATGAGTACAAAGGAAAGCTCCCTCTTTACCATTTTGACGTATACAGAATATCTGATTCATCTGAAATGTTTGAAGTGGGTTTTGAAGAATACCTGTATGGTAATGGAGTGGTTGTAATAGAATGGGCAAATATGATAAAAGATATTTTACCTGAAGAATACATCCGGGTTGATATATGTAAGGACCGGGAAAAGGGTCAGGATGCAAGGATTATAACAATAGAGTTTTCAGGTAAAAGATATGAGGACAGGGAGAGATATTATGAGAGTATTAGCAGTTGATACATCTGCCGGAGTGGCAGCCGTTGCGATAATGGAAAATGGCAGGTTGCTGGGAGAATACATTTTAAACCATAAAAAGACCCATTCCCAAAAGTTAATGCCTTTGATAAAAGGACTAATGGACAACCTGGAGCTTAAGCCTGCTGACATAGATATATATGCTGTTTCAAGCGGGCCTGGGTCATTTACCGGATTGAGAATAGGCGTCACAACCGTTAAAGCACTTGCATATGCTGCAAATAAGCCTGTTATGGGTATACCTACGCTGGATGCTCTTGCGTTCAATGTATCCCCTACAGATTCGCTCATATGTCCAATAATGGATGCCCGGAATAACCAGGTTTATACAGCTGTTTACAAGTGGGAAAAAAATGTTCAGGTGAATATTACAGAATATATGGGTGTACATGTATCAGAACTGGTACAGCTTATTAAGGGGAAAAACAGCAGAGTAATTTTTACAGGAGATGCAGTTGGGATTCATAGAGACTTCTTAAAAGAGGAACTTGGCGAAATGTGTGAATTCGCACAGGAGAGCCTGCTGCTTCAAAGGGCTTCATCGGTGGCACAGCTTGCAACTGTAAGGCTTTCAGACGGAAAAACGGAGAACTGCTTTGACCTGGTTCCTTTCTATCTAAGAAAGTCGCAGGCTGAAAGGGAATATGAAAAAAATCATTGCATAAGCTGTAATGTGGAATGATTTGTTGTGAGGGTGTTAAGAGGTGGATAAAGTTGAAATAATAAAAACAAGCATTGATCATGTTGATGATATTATGGTTATAGAAAATTTAAGTTTTGCTATTCCCTGGTCAAGGCAATCATTTATAGAAGAGATTACAAAAAACAAATTTGCGATTTACCTGTCTGCATCTCTTAATAATGTTATTGTAGGATACGCGGGCATGTGGAATGTATGCGGGGAAGGGCATATTACCAATATAGCGGTACATCCTGAATTCAGGGGAAACGGAATCGGAAGTCTTTTGCTGGAAGGCCTAATTGAAGAGGCGAGAAAGGCAGGAATAACAAGATTGACCCTTGAGGTGAGAAAGAGCAATATAATAGCCCAGAATCTATATGAAAAATATGGTTTTATTACTTGTGGTATACGCAAGTCCTACTATGCCGATAACAATGAAGACGCACTGATTATGTGGAAGGATTCAATATAAATTGTTTCAGGATAAGTTTTTGAGGCATTCGGAAATATAAGTAGAACATGTAAATCCTGAATATACAAGCCAAAGATGTCCGCATTGTGGAAGTTCAAACAAAGCAAAAGATAGGAAATATGTATGTAAAGAATGTGGATTTAGTACACATAGAGATAGAATAGGTGCAATAAATATAATGAATATACCTGTGGCAGATGGTGTAGCGTAAGCGATAGTCTGCCAGCCTAAGATGCTATATGCACTGTCTTAGGAGGGGTGATGGCACACCCTAAACTTTGGGGAACTACGGATACCAGAAATGGACTTCCGACTACCACCAAAGAATCCTCTGACTTCAGTCATGGGGAGTGTCAATTTCTGGTAAAGGATATCTGCTTTCAGGAGGATTTTACTTTTGGGAGGATATTATAAGAGGATTTCATAGGAGGAACATATGTCAAAAATACAACTGATAGCGACTTCAGCATTCGGTATAGAAGCTGTCGTTGGGAGGGAATTGAAGTGGCTGGGCTATGATGATCAGTTTGTTGAAAACGGGAAGGTAACTTTTGCGGGAGATGAACTGGCTATATGCCGTACAAATCTATGGCTGAGGACAGCTGACAGAGTGCTTTTGAAGATGGGTGAATTCAAAGCTGTAACTTTTGAAGAACTTTTTGAGAAGACAAAGGCACTTCCCTGGGCTGAATGGATACCTGAAAATGCTGAATTCCCTGTTGAAGGCAAATCGGTAGATTCACAACTGGCAAGTGTTCCTGACTGCCAGGCAATTGTCAAGAAGGCAATTGTTGAGAGTATGAAAAAGAAATATAAGCGGGATTGGTTTGAGGAAAAGGGACCTCTTTACAGAATAGAAGTATCTTTATTAAAGGATATGGCTACCCTGACTATTGATACCAGTGGAGCGGGATTGCATAAGAGAGGTTACAGAAAGCTAGTGGGTAATGCACCGCTTAAAGAGACTTTAGCCAGCGCCATGCTCCTCATAAGCAGGTGGAAGGACAGCAGAGTATTGTTGGACCCTTTTTGTGGTTCCGGGACAATTCCCATAGAGGCTGCACTTATTGCCAAAAACATTGCACCTGGGCTTAACCGTAGTTTTGCAGCCGAAGAATGGGGCATAATTCCCAAAGAACTGTGGAGCAGAGCCAGAGAGGAAGCAAAAGATGCAGTAAGAAATGATATCGAGCTTAATATACAGGGCTCGGATATAGATGAGGAGGCTATAAGCCTTGCGAGGTATCATGCAAAGCAGGCAGGTGTGGACAAGTTTATTCATCTTCAAAGACGTGACGTGGCAGATATAAGCTCCAAACATAAATACGGATTTATAATATGTAACCCTCCATATGGTGAACGCATTGGTGAAAACCGTGAGGTTGAGAAACTATACAGGCTTATGGGTAATGTTTTTAAGAAATTTGATACCTGGTCATTTTATATAATTACTTCGCACCCTGAATTTGAAAGGCTTTTTGGGCGAAAGGCCGATAAAAAGAGGAAACTGTACAACGGAAGAATTTTGTGTAATTATTATCAGTTTTTCGGGCCTCCGCCACCAAAAAAGAGTGATATTTAAGGTTTTTGCCATACCAGCACAGTTGAATTAAAAATTAAATTGTAAGAAGGGCTTGAAATGTGGTAACTATTATTATATCATATTAAAAATATTGTAATGTAGCATGGTAGGAAGGTAGGTCAAAATGGTTTTAAAAGTGAACAAATCAAAACCCCGGGGAAGAGTTGTTATCCCGGGCTCTAAATCGCATACAATCAGAGCATTATTCATTGCCAGTTTGGCTGATGGACAGTCAGAAATTATCAGACCCCTGTCATCATCTGACACATTATCTGCCGTGGAGGCATGCAGGGCATTAGGGGCAAATATCTGCGTGGAAACTGACAGGTTTATTGTAACAGGAACAGGAGGAAATATAAAAACTCCTGAAGATGTAGTAAATGTAGGGAACTCAGGGACGACCCTGAGATTTGGTGTTGCATGTGCGGCTCTAGGCCATGGCTACACTGTTTTTACAGGTGACCACCAGATAAGAAAAAGGCCTCTTGGCTCGCTCATAGATGCATTGAACAATCTTGGTGCCCACGTATTTTCGACCCGCAACAACGGTGCGGCTCCAGTAGTTGTGAAAGGGCCGGTTAACGGTGGTCGGACAGATTTGGACAGTGTTACGTCTCAATATCTTTCAGCATTACTCTTGAGCCTGCCTCTTGTAGCAAATGATTCAGAAATTAACATAGTCAGGCTGAATGAAGTTCCCTATGTCGAGATGACATTGTGGTGGCTTGATAAGCAAAATATTAAATATTTCAATAACAACTTCAAATCATTTCACATATCGGGGGGACAAAAATACAATCCTTTCAGTATTGTCATTCCCGCTGATTTTTCTTCTGCCACATTTTTTGCTGTACTTGCAGCCATATCAGGCGAGGAATTTATCCTGGAAAATCTCGATATGTCAGACCCGCAAGGTGACAAGAAAGTCTTTGACATTCTTGAAAACATGGGGGCAAAGGTATCAATACAAAATGACTCAATAGTGATAAAAGGAGATAAGCTGAAAGGTATGGAGATTGATATGAATTCCATACCCGATGCACTTCCGGCCATTGCTGTAGCAGGATGCTTTGCAGAAGGGGAAACAAGGTTGGTAAATGTACCTCAGGCAAGACTCAAGGAGACAGACAGGATACATACAATGTGTCAGGAACTGAAAAAGATGGGGGCATGCATTGAAGAACTGCCTGACGGCCTGGTTATAAAGCAGAGCAAGCTAAAGGGCTGCCACGTCAGTGGGCATTACGACCATAGGGTTGTTATGGCTCTTGCGATAGCCGGACTAAATGCTGAAGGCGAGACGACTATTGATACTGCAGAGGCAGTAAACGTTACATTCCCGGAATTTGTGGATTTAATATATCAATGCGGTGGAAAAATATATTTAAAAGGAGATGATGAAAGATGATGGGAAACACTTTTGGAAGAATGTTCAGGGTTACTACCTGTGGTGAATCATATGCAGGAGGCTTTCGCAAGCATCTCAATATACCAAAAGAACTGTACGGAGGACTAATAACAATAGTTGACGGAGTTCCGCCAGGAATAAAATTAACTGCGGATATGATACAGCAGGAACTTGATAAACGCAAGCCCGGTCAGTCAGAGCTGGACTCCCCGAGAAAAGAGATAGACAGAGTGTATATTTTTTCAGGAGTAATGGAAGGTGATTTGACTACAGGCGCTCCTGTAGGAATGGTCATACCTAACGTGGATATAGAAGATATACACATTGAACAGTACAGAAGTTATAAAGATATAGTAAGGCCAGGACATGCAGAATATACATTCTTTAAAAAATACGGAGAGTATGCCGACTGGGTAGGAGCAGGGCGTGCTTCGGGAAGAGAAACTGCTGCCAGGGTTGCCGCAGGAGCTGTTGCAAAAGCTATATTGGATCCCCTGGGAATCGATGTTATTGGTTTCGTAACAGAATCAAACGGTATAAAAGCCGGTCCGATAACTTATGAGATGGCGAAAGCTAACTACAGAAAAAATGAATTAAACTGCCCCGATCTTGAAAAAGCCCGCGAAATGATAGAAGACATTTTGAAAGTAAAGGAAGAAGGCGATACCTGCGGGGGCGTTGTAGAAATTATTGCCAGAGGTGTTCCGGCGGGACTTGGTGAGCCGGTGTTCGATAAATTAAGCGCTACCATTGCCCATGGATTGATGTCAATAGGAGCAATAAAAGGATTGGAGTTTGGGGATGGATTTGAGCATGCCAGAATGAGAGGTTCTGAATCCAACGACAGGCCATACCTGGATGAATCCACAGGAAGAGTAAGGTTTAGGACCAACAAAGCAGGTGGAATGCTGGGAGGCATTTCAAACGGGGAGGATATAAGAATAAGAGTGGCTGTAAAAGCTACACCTACAGTATCTGTTCCTCAGGAAACAGTTGATATGGAAAAAATTGAAAATGTTGTGCTTGAGCCAATAACCCGCAGAGATCCGACTCTCTTGCCAAGAATTTATCCCGTATGTGAGGCTATGGTAAGAATTGCTATAGTAGATGCTCTCTTTATGGCTAAGGGATATCGCGCACTTGCAAATATATCTGATAAGTGGGATAGGCTATAAATACTTAGGGGAATGTCACCAATGATTTATTAACAGGAACATAAGGGGACAGTTTTAGGCAGGAAGTGCTACTTCGTGTCCAGGAGACTGTCCCTGTTTATGTGTAAAATATATCCTTTTTTTATGGGTTCGCAGTGTATTTCAAGAAATCTTTATAAATGAAGGCAGCAATTGAACATTATATTATTTTTGGTAAAATAATATATATGAAAACGTATATAAAAAAGGATTTGTGTATTTTTTTATAGAATAATATTACTAAAGCTTTATTTGGTAACTTGGGCTATGATAGGCTAATTTCATGTTACTTTGAACGTTTAATAAACTAAAATATTGATAAATAAAACTAAAATAGTAGATTAATATTATTTTTTTGTTTTGACAATTACTTTCAAGTAATCAACCCTATTATTATAATGGGAGATGTAAGTTTGTAATGACGGATATGATCTCTGTATTGATAGTAGATGACAACGTTGAGTTTGGAAATTTGATGCATGAATATATGAATCAGCAAAAGGACATAAAGGTTGTGGGAGTTGCACTTGATGGCCTTCAAGCCATTGAAATGATAAAAGCTTTTACACCTGACGTAGTAATACTTGATATAATTATGCCCAATCTGGATGGAATAGGCGTACTGGAAAATGTATCTGAAATGCAACTAAAACCAAAACCAATATTTATTGTTCTCTCAGCTTTAAATCAGGATGGCTTGATACAAAAAACCATATCACTTGGTGCAGATTACTATATTGTAAAACCTTTTGACCTGAATGTGTTGATTTCAAGGATACGGCAAATTTATAGTGAGAAGAGAAAGATATTTCCTGTCTACAGCGGCATTGTCAGTGAAGGTTTTTCTCAAGATAACAATGAACAGATGACTGTTGCCAAGAAACTTGAGATAGATATAGCTAAACTTCTAAAAACACTGGGTATATCTCCGCACATGACAGGATACAAGTATCTGAAAGAAGCAGTAAAACTGTCACTAAAGGACTCAGGAAAGGCCAGGAATTCTGTTACTAAAGTAATCTATCCGGCAGTAGCCGAAAAGTTCAGTACGACACCTCAGAAGGTGGAACGCGCAATAAGGAATGCTATTGAATGTGCGTGGAATAGAGGAAATCCACAAGGATTAGAGGAAGTGTACGGCTGTCAGATGAGTTTCAGACGGGGTAAGCCCACTAATTCCCAGTTTATTGCTATGGTATCTGACAGGTTAAGAATAATGGGAATAAAGAATGTTGAATGAAAAAGTCAATTGAAAAGTTTGATAAAAGTGTTACGGATTAATAGATAATTAAGAAGAAAGATAGGTCATAATAAGCAAGTTAATAATTAAAATAATTAATAAATAAAATAATAATAAGCAAAATATAAAGCCCTAAAAACTAGGGCTTTATATTTTGACATTTTTGATTTATTTCTTGTTAACTTTATCTTTTAAACCTTTACCTGCTTTGAATACTGGTGCATATGAAGCCGGGATGGTGATTTCTTGTTTAGTTTGAGGATTTCTGCCTTTTCTTTCAGCTCTTTGTCTTACTTCGAAAGTACCGAAACCAACAAGAACAACTTTGTCTCCAGCCTGAAGAGCTTCTTCAACGGATGCTATAAAAGCGTTGAGAGCAGCTTCACTGTTTTTCTTGTTCAAACCAGATTTGGAAGCAATCGAATTAATTAAATCAGTTTTATTCATATACAAACCTCCTAATTTTGGAATTCGACATTATTTTATACTGAAAGTAGCATGAAGTCAAGCTTTTGGCGATAAAATAGTCATCAAGACCTATTTTTTTTGAGGGTAAAGTGCCTTAGTGACTACTAATTTATGGATAAAATAAATCGTATTTACTGTCGGATTTAGTTGTTTGGTATCACTTTTATTTCGACATCATTCAGCAATGCTTTCAGTTCATTATAAAAATTGTTTTCCTTGTGGTCGTCAGGAGATTCTCCCATAATTATACAATCAATGTTATTGTCCTTTGCAAAATTAGAAATTGTCTTGGCAATTTCGTCCGATTTTAATACGGATAAGTTGGCTCCTACTGATTTTGATATATTAAACAAGTATTCCAGCGCTTCACCTTCTTTTTTATTATCAAGAAAATTCCATTCGTTCTTTGCAACATGAATTACGAATAAGTTTGCATGTGTCTCACCACCAATATCTGCAGCTTTTCTAATTAATCTTTCGCAGGTTTTTTGCTGTGTTACACATACAAGAATATTTTTATATTGGCCCAAATGTAATACGACCTCCTTTGTAAACTTACACTGTTATTATATCAAATTGTTTCAATCTTGTCTGTTAAAGGATTGTTAATTTTTTAATGATAATCCCCTAATTAAGCTCATGTTGCTTTTTGAAATGCTTTATAATAAAATTTTTGTGTCAGGTATAAAGCAATATATGATGTGCAGTGATAAAAAATGTATGGATTTTTTATATATTTATGATTATTTGGTAATTGTGCAGTAATGTAAATTGCTATTAAGTGGAGGATTTTATGAGGGAGATAAGTGCTGAAAAAGTGACTGAGGCGGTTGAAAAGCTTTGTATTGACTCAAATTACTACCTTAGCAGCGACCTTATGAAAGCATTGAAATGTGCTTATGAAAATGAAGAATCAGAGATTGGCAAAAATGTAATGAAGCAAATTGTGGATAATGCCGAAATAGCAAGAGCACAGAGCCTTCCTGTCTGCCAGGACACCGGAATGGCTGTGGTATTTATTGATATAGGCCAGGATGTTTGTATAAAAGGCGGGGGACTTACAGAAGCAATAAATGAGGGAGTAAGAAGAGGCTATAAGAAAGGCTATCTGCGCAAATCAGTTGTTATTGATCCTTTAAACAGGGTAAACAGCGGAGATAACAGCCCGGCAATTATTCATTACAATATTGTAGAAGGCGATTCGCTGAAAATAACCGTTGCGCCAAAAGGTTTCGGAAGTGAAAATATGAGTTCCGTTAAGATGCTTAAACCGTCTGACGGCGTTGAAGGAGTAAAAAAATTTGTAATAGAAACAGTTGAAAGTGCCGGACCAAATCCATGTCCACCTATTATTGTCGGAGTAGGAATTGGCGGAACAATGGAGAAGGCGGCGCTTCTGGCAAAAACGGCTCTGTTGAGGCCGGTAGGAGAAAGGAACAGTTTAGATTATATAAGCAAGCTTGAAGAGGAACTGCTGAACAGTATTAATAAACTTGGTATAGGTCCTGCGGGTCTGGGTGGGCGTATAACAGCTCTTGCAGTTAATGTGGAGGTATTCCCGACACATATTGCAGGATTGCCTGTCGCGGTCAATATAGGCTGCCATGTAACCAGGCATGCAGAAATAGTAATTTAATATGGAGGTTCACATGAGCAATGTAATAAAGGTCAATACTCCGATAACCAGAGAAATGGCAAAGGAACTTAAAGCCGGCGATATAGTGAGCATAAACGGAATTGTATATGCTGCAAGGGACGCAGCACACAAGCGCATGACAGAGCTGTTGGAAAATGGTGAAAGGCTTCCATTTGATATAGAAGGCCAGGTAATATATTATGTTGGGCCATGCCCTGCAAAGCCAGGAGAAATAATTGGTTCGGCAGGGCCGACTACAAGCGGGAGAATGGATGCATATGCTCCAAAACTAATTGAAATTGGGCTTACAGGTATGATTGGCAAGGGAGCCCGAAATGCTGATGTAATAAATGCAATGATTAAGTACGGGGCTGTATATTTCGGAGCGACTGGCGGAGCAGGTGCATTGATTGCAAAAAGTATTGTTTCAGAGGAAATAATTGCTTTTCCGGAGCTAGGCCCTGAGGCTCTTAGAAAGCTTACTGTGAAAGATTTTCCTGCTATTGTTATAATCGACAGTTCTGGCAAAAATCTTTACGAAATTGGAAAAGCAAAATACAAGATTTGATTGCAATTTATTAAATGGAGGATTATTGGAAAATATTAATCAAGCGGAGCTTTCGAGTAAAACTATTAAATTAGGCTAATGATGTTAGTTTTAAAATACGTTTTCAGGGGTATATTTTATAAAAGGAATATATTATAATAAAGAAAGCAAATAATGTGAAAAAACTTTGGTATATGGCATTAGTTACAGAAAACTGCGATAATTAATGACCTGTACCCGAGGCAGATTTCTAAATTATAATGGCGTAGCAAATGGACGTTTACAAAAGTAAATGCGTCCTGAGAATAAGAGGAGGGGAATTTATGCCAAAAGTTACACGCGATATGATTATTGCTGATGTTTTAAGGATGGATAGAGGTACAGTACCGATTTTCTTGAACAATGGACTACACTGTCTTGGATGTCCTTCTTCATCAGGAGAAAGCATAGAAGATGCATGTGCTATACATGGACTTGATGCTGATAAGCTTGTCAGAGAGCTGAATGAATTCTTTGAAAAGAAGGAAGGCTAACTAATAAATGAATGGAATCCGTTACGCTTTATGTGTAGCGGATTTTATTTTGGCTATTTATCTAAAAATTTTGTTAAAAACTTTATTAAAAATGCTGTTTTTATGCCATGGAAAAAATTTTTTTAATTCCTTGGTTGACAAAGTTATGTTTTCTAATGTATTATATATTCCTGTGAGACAAAAAGGCGAAATGCTTAAAAGTTATGAGCCATTAGCTCAGCAGGCAGAGCACTTGACTTTTAATCAAGGTGTCCGGCGTTCGAGTCGCCGATGGCTCACCAAGTGAAAACCCTTGAGAACACTGTGTTCCAAGGGTTTTTTGTTTTATCTGGGAGTGGCAAGCTATTAGACAAAAAAAGACTCGTTTGGGTCACGAGCCTTCCTCATTTATCTGTAAAGTCTTACATTTAGTGATTACTTTGATTTGGATTATTAAAGCTTGCTGGCTGTGGGTTATCAGCATTAAAGAACTGGCCACCCGGTGTAGAAAGATTGAAATACAGCTTAGAGTCTTTTGTAATTCCCCAATCTTTTAATGAACCGGTATCCTGGATTCTATTAAACGCTTCTCTAAACATAGTATTATGGGCTTCTTCACGGTTTAGTAAAAAGTCGATTGTATCCCTTACGCCTTTATCGTTGATTTGCCTATAGAGATATTCGTAAACAACTTTTGCTC